>SVMR01000018.1 GCA_015067315.1 Oscillospiraceae bacterium
CAGATAGCGTTCCTTTTGAAAGAAACGTTCTCTCCAACGGCATGATGAGCATCAAAACTGCAACTGTTGAGTGCGAGCCTTTCCCCTTCGAAATCGGCGATGCACAGGACAAAACTTTTGCAACCGATGTTCTTTCTCTTGAAGAATCTCCTCGTCTTGGCGCTGGCGTTATGGAAATGAAAGCAGGAGCAGAGTTCCCCTGGACCCTTAACTATGATGAAGTTGAATACATCATCGACGGTACCATCGTACTCAAATCCGAAGCTGGCAACGTAACTGCACATGCAGGCGATATGACCTATATCCCGAAAGGCACCAGCATTCATTTCTCCACCCCCGATTACGTAAGATTCATTTACGTAACCTACCCTGCAGACTGGGCAAATCAGTAATTTATTATTGATTTAAAAAACACCGCTTTGGCGGTGTTTTTTTGTTGCAAAAATCGGCTTTTCGGTTGTTATAAATTTTGTTTTATGTTAAAATAACAATAGATTTTTAACGAAGCGAGGCGGAAAAATGCCCGATTACAGAATTATCGACGTGCATAACCATATTTATCCGGAAAAAATTGTTGCAAAGGCAACGGACGCAATCGGAGATTTTTATGATATCGATATGCAGCATCTCGGAACCGGAAACGAACTTGTTGAAGCGGGGAAGAAGGCGGGAATTGAAAAATTTGTTGTATGTTCCGCCGCAACAACTCCCGCGCAGGTTCAGATAATCAATAATTTCATCGCCGCGGAATGTGAAAAGCATCCGGAATTTATCGGATTCGGAACTTTGCATCCGGGTTTTGAGGATTGCGGAGCGGAAATTGCAAGAATGAAGGAAATGGGACTTACGGGAGTAAAACTCCATCCGGATTTCCAGAAATTCTATATTGACGATCCGGAAGCTTTGCCTATGTTCAGGGCGATACGCGACAGCAATATGTGGCTTATTGTTCATCTCGGCGACGACAGATTTGAGTATTCCCAGCCGGAAAGAATGGCGAAGGTTCTTGAGGAAGTTCCGGGACTTAAACTTATCGGCGCCCATTTCGGCGGTTACCGCTGTTGGGAATCCGCCCTTGACGTTTATAAACCGGGAACCCTTTATTTTGATATTTCAAGTTCGATGCATTTTATGAGCAGGGAACTTATTTTTAAGTTTTTTGAAAGATACGGAATCGAAAGTTTCTTTTGGGGAACGGATTTTCCGATGTGGGACCATAAAGAGGAACTTGAACTTTTCTTTTCCCTTGGTCTTTCGGAAGAGGATAACAGAAAAATACTTTACGAAAATTTTGCAAAGGCATACGGACTTTGATAAAAATCCGCGGAACGAAAAAGTTCCGCGGATTTTTTTGTTGATATCCGGGTTTGTTTCAGTCATATTTCAATTGACAAAACAAAATTATGGGTCTATAATATATTATATATAATAATAGGGAAAACTATGCCCGGAGATTGGAAAAAATGAAAAAGATATTTGTATTTTTACTGACGTTTTTTGTTTTGATTTCTTCTTCGGTCTGCATTTTTGCGGAAGAAAAAGCGGATATTTCGTTCGATACATATTCTTCGGAAGACGGAGAAAAAATCTGTGTTGACGTAATAATTTCCGGCGGCGGAACCCCTTCGATGATGCAGTATTGCGTTTCTTATGACAGCAAGGTGCTTGAATGTGTTTCCGTTTCTGTCGGCGGAGCTTTTTCCGGCAACAACGCGCCGGTTATAAACCACGTTGAAGGAAAAATATATTTTATTTGGGATTCGCTTACTCCGCTTTCTTCCGGAGGAACGATGATACATATTGAGTTCGTTTCGATTGAAAAGAAGGATACTTCCGTCGGAATTGACGAAACGGAAACCTTTATTGTTGCGGATTCAAACTTCACCGAAATCGGAAACGTAACAGGATCGGCGGAAATCGATCTTGCGGAGGATCCGGAACCGGAAGTTCCGCCGGAATCGGTTCTTAAACCCGGAGAAACGGAAAAACCGGAAGATGAAGAGGCCGATCTTGAGGAGATTCCCTCCGAAAATATAACCGAAAGCCTTGAATCCAAAGCGGAAATAACCGAAGAGGACAAGACCGTCTGGGAAAGCGGCGACGAAAACGTTGTGGTGGTCGAGGACGGAAAAATCGTTCCGGTTTCGCCCGGACAGACAACAATAACCGTTAAAACCGAAGACGGGGAAAAAGAAGCTTCGATGGAGGTTATCGTAACCGAGGACGGAAAAATCGAAACAGTCGAGGTTATTGAAAGCGAAAATTATAAAAAGAATGAATCTCATCTGTACATTGCATTGATAATGATTGCGGCGTTGCTTAGTGCATTCGCGGGGAAAAAAATAAAAGATTACAGACGAAAAAACAGTAAGCTATAGTTTCTGGAAAGGAAACTGATTATATAAATTAAAGCTTTTGCGGGAGGCGTTTTAATGAAAAAAACATTAGCTGTTCTGATTGCTCTTGTTTTGGTACTTTCTCTTGCGGTAAATGCGGTTGCGGCGGGTTCCCAATCCATCGTACTCGGAAACGCAAAATTTACCGAAAAAGACGAAGTTAAAACAATTGCAATCGAAGCCGAAAACTTTGATAATTTAAGTGTTGTCCAGGTTGTCGTAAGTTACGACAGCGCCAAGGTCGAATTGCTTGACGTTATCGAAGAAGGAGAAAACCAGGGAATTGTTGAAGGGGCTGCCGGAGATCTTTTCACCGGCGCAACGGTAAGTTCCCCGGTACCGGGAATCGTAATTTTCGTTTGGGAAAATTCTGAAGCTTTTTCCGGAAGCGGGGTTCTTGCGGAATTCAGATTCAAGGCTCTTTCTGAAAACGTCGGAACAATCAAACTTTCCGATGCGGAATATGAAGGCGAAGACACTTACGTATGCCGCGACGACGCAAACAAAATTCCGAGAAGAATTGAAATTGACGTTGTTGAAGCGGCTTCCTATATCGTGGGTGACGTTGACGGCGACGGATTTTCAACTTCCATGGATGCGTCTTTCGTTCTCCAGAAAGTTGCAGGCATGGACGTTGATATAAGCGAAGAAGCGGCAGATGTTGACGGCGACGGTTTTGTAACTTCAATGGATGCTTCTTACATACTTCAGTATGTAGCAAATATTATTACGGAGTTCCCAGTTGGAAACAACGGTTAACAGAGGAAGGTGACAGAACATGAAAAAGATTTTATCTCTGCTTCTTGCGGTTATTATGGTTATCGGAATGTTCCCGGTAACTGCATTTGCAGAAGAACCTGCGGTAATCGAACTTACTGCGGATAAAACAGAACTTACAGTAGGCGACAGCTTTTCTGTAACCGCAAATCTTTCCGGAAACACCGGTGTTGCGGCATTCACCATTCAAATTGACTGGAATGAAGAAGTTGTCAAATTCAACGGATTTTCAACCGAATATGATGAGGATCTTGAAGAAGATATTCTTGAGTCCAAAGTTGTAATTCCGAGTTACAGCCCTGTTGTAAACCATGAAAAAGGTATTATAACTTTTGCAAGAGATAAAAACTCCACTAAAAACGGTCTTATCTTTATTGCAAATTTTGAAGTTATCGGGGAAGGCGATTGCGGAATTTCTATTATTAAAGAATTCCCGCTTTTCACTTATAAAAAAGCTGACGGTTCTGACCATCCGGTAACTTTCGACGAAACCGGAGTTTCCGGTCTTCATGCACATGGTGCTCCTGCATATGTTCCTGTTGAAGGAATTTATATTGAAGGCGAAGGCGAATTCGGAATTAAAGAAGGCGAACAGATCCAGCTTAATGCTGTTATTCTTCCCGAAAACGCAACCAACAAAAACGTAATCTGGTCTTCCGATAACGAAGAAGTTGCAACCGTTGATGAAAACGGTCTTGTAACCGGCGTTTCCAAAGGCTATGCAACAATTATTGTAATTCCGGAAGAGGTAAGCGGATATTCCGCAAAATGCGAGGTAATTGTTGGTTGCGCACATAGCAATACCGAAACAATCCCCGGAAAAGATCCGACCTGCACCGAAACCGGTCTTACCGACGGAACCAGATGTTCCGATTGCGGCGAAGTTCTTACAGCACAGGAAACTGTTCCCGCACTCGGACATGACGAAATCGCACACGCAGCAAAAGCAGCAACCTGCACCGAAATCGGCTGGAATGCATATGTAACCTGTTCCAGATGCGATTACACCACCTATGTTGAAATCCCTGCAACCAATCATAACTGGGGCGCAGTATCCTATACCTGGAACGGAACCGAATCCTGCGTTGCAAGCCGTGTTTGCCTTAATGACAACAGCCACAAACAGACCGCAAATTCTGTTTCCGTAATTAAAACCGTTACCGAAGCAACCTGCACCGAAGCCGGTGAAGCGGTATATACCGCAACTTTTGCCGAAGATTGGGCAGCTGACAAATCCAGAACCGAAGTTATTCCCGCACTCGGACATGATCTTGTTGAACATGAAGGAAAAGAAGCAACCTGCACCGAAGCCGGCCACGAAGCATACGTAACCTGCTCCAGATGCGACTACACCACCTATTCCGAAATTCCCGCACTCGGACATGATCTTGTTGAGCACGAAGGAAAAGAAGCAACCTGCACCGAAATCGGCTGGAACGCATACGTAACCTGTTCCAGATGCGATTACACCACCTATGAAGAAATCCCCGCCCTCGGACATAAAGACGAAAACGGCGATTATATCTGCGACCGCTGCGGCGAAGACCTTTGCACCGAGCACGTTGAAGAAATCATCCCCGGAAAAGACCCGACCTGTACCGAAGCGGGACTTACCGAAGGTAAAAAATGCGCTCTCTGCGGAGAAATCCTTGTTAAGCAGGAAGTAATTCCCGCACTTGGACACACCGAAGAAACAATCCCCGGAAAAGCTCCGACCTGTACCGAAACCGGTCTTACCGAAGGAAAGAAATGCTCCGTTTGCGGAGAAATCCTTGTTCCCCAGGAAGAAATTCCCGCAACCGGACATGATTGGAAAGCAACCTCCTATAAATGGAGCGACGACGGAAAAGCATGCACCGCAAAACGCGTTTGCAAAAACGATGAATCCCATGTTGAAACTGCGGAAGCAGTAATAACTTCCGAAATCGTTGTTCCCGCAACCTGCATCGGAAAAGGCCAGACCAAATATACCGCAGCCTTTGACGTTGACTGGGCAGAAACCGTTACCAAAACCCTGTCCGATATCCCCGCACTCGGACATACCGAAGGCGAAACTGTTATTGAAAACGAAGTTCCGGCAGACTGCGTAAACGCAGGTTCCTATGACGAAGTTGTTTACTGCGAAGTTTGCGGCGAAGAACTCAGCAGAGAAACCGTTGCAGTTCCCGCACTCGGACACAACGAAGTTGTTGATGAAGCAGTAGCACCCACTTGCACCGAAACCGGTCTTACCGAAGGCAAACATTGCGACCGCTGCGGCGAAGTTCTTGTTGCACAGGAAGTAATCCCGGCACTCGGACATACCGAAGGCGAAACTGTTGTTGAAAACGAAGTTCCCGCGGACTGCGTAAACGCAGGTTCCTATGACGAAGTTGTTTACTGCGAAGTTTGCGGCGAAGAACTCAGCAGAGAAACCATTGCAGTTCCCGCACTCGGACATAAAGATGAAAACGGCGATTATATCTGCGACCGCTGCGGCGAAGACCTTTGCACCGAGCACGTTGAAGAGATCATCCCCGGAAAAGAAGCAACCTGCACCGAAGCGGGACTTACCGAAGGTAAAAAATGCGCTCTCTGCGGAGAAATTCTTGTAGCACAGGAAGTAATCCCTGCTCTCGGACATGATCTTACCGAGCATGCGGCAAAAGAAGCAACCTGCACCGAAATCGGCTGGAACGCATACGTAACCTGCTCCAGATGCGATTACACCACTTACGAAGAAATTCCTGCTCTCGGACACAACGAAGTAGTTGACGAGGCAGTAGAACCCACCTGCACCGAAACCGGTCTTACCGAAGGCAAACATTGCGACAGCTGCGGCGAAGTTCTTGTTGCACAGGAAGTAATCCCGGCACTCGGACATACCGAAGGCGAAACTGTTGTTGAAAACGAAGTTCCCGCGGACTGCGTAAACGCAGGTTCCTATGACGAAGTTGTTTACTGCGAAGTTTGCGGCGAAGAACTCAGCAGAGAAACCATTGCAGTTCCCGCACTCGGACATAAAGACGAAAACGGCGATTATGTCTGCGACCGCTGCGGCGAAAAACTTTGCACCGAGCATGTTGAGGAAATTATCCCCGGAAAAGAAGCGACCTGCACCGAAGCGGGACTTACCGAAGGCAAAAAATGCGCTCTCTGCGGAGAAATCCTTGTTGAGCAGGAAGTAATTCCCGCACTTGGACATGACGAAATCGCACACGCAGCAAAAGCAGCAACCTGCACCGAAATCGGTTGGGAAGCATACGTAACCTGTTCCAGATGCGATTACACCACTTACGAAGAAATTCCTGCTCTCGGACACAACGAAGTTGTTGACGAGGCAGTAGCACCCACTTGCACCGAAACCGGTCTTACCGAAGGCAAACACTGCGACCGCTGCGGCGAAGTTCTTGTTGCACAGGAAGTAATCCCGGCACTCGGACATACCGAAGGCGAAACTGTTGTTGAAAACGAAGTTCCCGCGGACTGCGTAAACGCAGGTTCCTATGACGAAGTTGTTTACTGCGAAGTTTGCGGCGAAGAACTCAGCAGAGAAACCATTGCAGTTCCTGCTCTCGGACATTCTCCTGCGGAAGCTGTTATTGAAAACGAAGTTCCGGAAACCTGTTCCGAAGACGGACATTATGATTCCGTCGTATATTGCGAACGCTGCGGCGAAGAACTCAGCAGAGAAACCGTTGTTGTTCCCGCAACCGGCGAACATAATTACGCAACCGAAATCGGACGCAAGGATCCTACCTGCTGTGAAGAAGGTTATGTAATCAGACAGTGCGGATGCGGCGAAACCGAAACCGAAATCCTTCCCGTTGATCCGGACGCACACGATTATAAACTCACCGCAGAAACCGAACCCACATGTACCGAAAAAGGAACCGCAACCTATACCTGCGGAAACGGATGCGGAAGCACCTTCACCATTGAAACCGAAGACGCTCTCGGACATACCGAAGAGGGCGAACTTTATGAAGAAGCAACCTGCGTAAGCCCCGCAAAATGCGGAAGATGCGGCGAAGAATTCGGCGAAATTGATCCGGATGCTCATAAATTCCATTATGAAACCGTAAAAGAACCCAACTGCACCGAAGAGGGCGAACGCAGAATCACCTGCGAAAACGGATGCGGATTTGAAGAAACCGAAGCAATTCCCGCGCTTGGACATTATTGGAGCGCCTGGGAAGTTGTAAAAGAAGCAACCGATTCCGAAACCGGACTTATGGAGCGCCATTGCGAAAACGAAGGCTGTGACGCAAAAGAAGCCCGGATTATCCCCAGAACCGAACCCGACGACGTATATGACGTTGTTGTTCCCGAAGAAGATTCCGAATCCGAACACAGGGTTGCCGTAAGGGATGAAGTAAAAGTTCCGGAAAACCTCCCCGAAGAATACAAAGACGTTTATGAAACTCCCGAAGATATCATAGACGCTCTTAAAGAAGCAATCTTTGAGGAAAACAGAAAATTCACCGAAGAGAACACCAAGATCAATTTTGTTGAACTTACTCTTGAAGTCAAGACCGACGCAGGCTGGGTAGAAGTTCATCACGATGACTTCCCCGAAGAAGGAATTGAAATTTTCATTCCTTATCCCGCAGGCTATGACAGATATGACAGCTATGAAATCGCTCACCTTAAAGATAACGGCGAAATCGAAATCCTCAGATGCAGAAAAACCGCAGACGGAATTGTTGTAAAAGTTTACAGCCTTTCTCCTTTTGCAATCGCATACAAACAGAACGCATTCAGCGGCGGTTCATCTTCTTCCGATAACAACGAAGGAATCACTGATATCGTTCCCGGAAAAGACAGCGAATCCAACCCGAACACCGGCGCACCGGTTATCAACCTTAGCGCAGCTGTTGCTGTAATCGGCGCGGCAATTGTTCTTTGCGGCAAAAAACATTGATTTTCTCAATATTAAATGTAACAAACCTGCTTTTTTCAAAAAAGCAGGTTTGTTATGCATTTACCTGTTTAGTTTTTTATAGAACGGAGGTAAGAAAATGAAAAAATTAATTGCTGTTATTATCGCTCTTATGCTTGCGGTTTTTGCTTCGGTTTTTGCTTTTGCAAAACCGACCGAAACAGGAACTCTTGAACCGATTTTTTGCGTTAACCCGCTTTATGAAGGCGTTGTTTCTGTCAAAAAGCCGGAACAAAAATTCGAAAACGGTATAAACGCATACGGAACCACATATTATACCGATATTGCGGATGTGGGCGCGGCGGCGCGCGAACATCTTAAAAACAGAGCGGGAACTTTTACTGTCGGATACAAAACAAAAGATTTCGACGGAACGAGTGAAATGTTCGGCCTGATTTGCGGCGACATTCTTTCCTATGCTTTTATGCATACGGGAGTTTCCGACGAAGGCGACTATATCCAATGGCATTGGGAACATTATGAGGCTGGCGGTTCCTATTCTTATAATGGCTCATATTACTCAATAGCAATTACATTCTATTTTGATTATTACACAACCGCGGCGCAGGAAGAGGCGGTTACCGAAAAGCTTGAGGAAGTTTATGAGGAACTTCAGCTCGAAGATAAAAACGATTATTATAAAATCTGCGCGATTTATGATTATATCTGCGACAACGTGGTTTATGATTACGCCAATCTCAACAACGAAAATTACAAACTGCAATATACTGCCTATGCGGCGCTTATAAACGGAACTTCCGTTTGCCAGGGCTATTCAAACCTCTTTTACAGAATGGCGCTTGATTGGGGAGTTGACGCAAGGCTTATTGCCGGCGATGCGGGCGGCGGACACGCCTGGAACATCGTAAAAATGGGCGATTATTATTATAACCTCGACTCCACTTGGGATGCGGGTCTTCGTCCGAACTATATGTGGTTCCTCAAATGTCCGGACACATTCGTAAACCATTACAGAGATTATGAATATGAAACAGCCGAATTCCATGCCGCATATCCCATGGGAGCGACCGACTATGTCTATAATGAAAGCGATTTTGAAGAAGGGACAGTTTTGGGTGATATTAACGGCGACGCAGAGCAGACCGTTGAGGACGTTTATATGATCCGCCTTGCTGTTGCAAAGCTTCGTGCTCTTACCGAAGAGCAGAAAACCGCAGCGGATCTTGACGGCGACGGAAAAATCACCGCAATCGATGCGAACATTCTCCGCAAATATATCCTTGGAATAATTCCGGAAATTCCGGTTGCTGTTGACGATTGAAAAATCTGTTTTTTAGCTAAAAATTAATAGAAAAATTTATAAAAAACGCCCAAAAATGCTTGACAGTTGGGCGTTTTTCCTTTATAATAATATGGTAATTGTAAAGCAATTTACTTTACAAAAACAAGGAGGTGAACACAATGCCGAAGGATATGAATATTTCGCTTCTTTTCGATTTTTACGGAGAAATCCTTACTGAAAAACAGCAGGACGTAATCGATTATTATTATAACGACGACCTTTCCCTTGCGGAAATTTCCGAACATCTCGGAATCACAAGGCAGGGTGTTCGCGATTCCATTAAAAGGGCGGAGGCAACTCTTCTTGAAATGGAAGATAAGCTTGGTCTTGCAAAACGCTTCCGCGAAATCCAGCGCGGACTCGATACAATTATTACCGAAGCCCACGCAATTGAGGATGACAGCATCCGCGGAGCTACCATCCGCGACATTACCCAGCACACGATGAAAATAATCGAAGTTGCGGGACATCTTAACGATTAACGGAGAGAAAATATGGCATTTGAAGGATTATCCGATAAGCTTTCTTCGGTTTTCAAAAAACTGAGAAACAAAGGAAAGCTTACCGAAAGCGACGTAAAAGCCGCAATGAGAGAAGTCCGTCTTGCTCTTCTCGAAGCGGACGTCAACTATAAGGTTGCAAAAGATTTTGTCGCAAAGGTAAGCGAAAGAGCTGTTGGCGCGGAAGTGCTTGAAAGTTTAACTCCTGCCCAGCACGTTATCAAAATTGTTAACGAGGAACTCACTGCTTTGATGGGAGAATCCAACGCAAGGATTCAGTTTTCCACAAAAATTCCGACAATCATTATGATGGTCGGTCTTCAAGGTTCCGGTAAAACCACCCATTCGGGAAAACTTGCTCTCCATTTCAAAAAAATGGGAAGAAGACCGCTTCTTGTTGCCTGCGACGTTTACCGTCCGGCGGCAATTGACCAGCTTAAAGTTGTTGGCGGACAGATTGACGTTCCGGTTTTTGAAATGGGACAGATTGAACCGCTTACAATTGCAAAAAAAGCGGTTGCCCATGCAAAGGATTACGGCAATGATATCGTAATTCTGGATACGGCGGGTCGTCTTCATGTCGATACTGAGCTTATGGATGAGCTTCAGGGACTTAAAGACGAGTTTAAACCCGAAGAAATTTTGCTTGTAATCGACTCCATGACCGGTCAGGATGCGGTAAACGTTGCCGCAGCTTTTAACGAAAAGCTTGGCATCACCGGTACCATCCTCACCAAACTGGACGGCGATACCCGCGGCGGTGCGGCTCTTTCCGTAAGAGCGGTAACCGGCGCGCCCATCAAGTTCATCGGTACCGGCGAAAAGCTTACGGATCTTGAAGCTTTCCATCCGGACAGAATGGCTTCCAGAATCCTCGGAATGGGCGACGTTCTTACCCTTATCGAAAGGGCGGAGGAACAGTTCGACGCAAAACAGGCCGAGGAAATGGCAAAAAAGATGGGCGAAAACAATTTTGACCTGAACGATCTTCTTGAACAGATGAAACAGGTCAAAAAAATGGGTTCCCTCAGTTCAATAGTTTCCATGCTTCCCGGCGCAAAAACAAAGCTTACCGATGAGCAGGAAGCGGAAGGCGAAAAACAGCTCCGCAGAACCGAGGCAATTATCAATTCCATGACGAAAAAGGAGAGGGCAAAACCCTCCATCATCGACGCAAAACGCAAAAGAAGAATTGCGGCAGGTTCCGGAACCGATGTTTCCGACGTAAACCGCCTTCTTAAACAGTTCGAGCAGATGCAGAAGATGATGAAACAGCTTTCCGGAAACGGAAAACAGGGCAAAAAAATGCGCCAGATGCTAAGCCGGATGGAAAACCAGGGCGGCTTCGGCGGCGGAATGCCCTTTTAATTAAAGGTCTTTAGGCGATAAGCCAAATGATAAAACAAGTTTTAAAATTTATTTACTTATAGGAGGAAAACACAATGTCCGTTAAAATCAGACTGCGCCGTATGGGCGCTAAAAAAGCTCCCTTTTACAGAATCGTAGTAGCAGATTCCCGTTATCCCAGAGATGGCCGTTTCATCGAAGAAGTTGGCTACTATGATCCTACCAAAGAACCTTCCGTAATCAAAGTTGACAAAGAGAAAGTTGAAAAATGGATCGCTTCCGGCGCACAGCCCACCGATACTGTTAAAGCACTTCTCAAAATCGAAGGCGTTCTCTAATGCCGGAGGTTTTCAACATGGAAGAACTGCTTGCTGTAATCGCACGCGGTCTTGTTGAGGATAAGGAAGCTGTTTCCGTAACCGTTGATGAACCGGACGAAGAAGGTACCGTTGTTTACCATCTTCACGTTGCCGCATCCGATATGGGAAGAGTTATCGGACGCCAAGGCAAAATTGCCCGCGCAATCCGTACCCTTATGCGTACAGCCGCTAACCGTGCCGGCAAGAAAGTTGCTGTCACGATTGAATAATTTTTTCTGAAACAAAGTTCCCCCGCCGAAGAAATTCGTCGGGGGAATTATGGAATTATAAGAGGTTTTATATTTTATGAAAAAGCAGTTTCTTGAAGTTGGCGAAGTTGTTGCAATCCACGGACTTCGCGGCGATCTGCGCCTTTATCCCTGGTGCGATCCGGGCGATATTGAACGCAGCGCAAGAATGTATCTTGATGAAAACGGCGAGCAGGAATATAAAGTTTCCTATGCAAAGCCCCATAAAAACGTATATCTTGTAAAGCTCAGAGGAATCGATAATCCGGAAGACGCAAGAAAATTCATCGGCAAGGTTCTTTATATGAACAGAAACGATATTCCGATGAAAAAAGGCGATTATTTTATCCAGGATATCATCGGTCTTAAAGTTGTTGACGCGGAAAACAAAACCGTTTACGGCGAAGTTTCCGATGTTGCCCCCACCGGCGCTAATGATATTTACTGTGTTTCCGGCGCGGACAATAAAGAAACCTGGATCCCCGCAATTCCGCAGGTTATCAGCAGGGTTGACATCGACGGAGGGGTTCTTGAAATAACTCCGATGAAAGGACTTTTTGACGATGAGGATTGATATTGCAACCCTTTTTCCGGAAATGTGCGAAGCGGTGCTCAGCACGAGCATTATCGGAAGGGCAAGAAAAGCCGGTTTTATTGAAGTTTATTGCCATAATATCCGGGATTTTTCCGAAGATAAGCATCAGAGAGTCGATGCGGCGCCCTATGGCGGCGGAAACGGAATGCTGATGCAGGCAGACCCCATTTACAGATGCTATGAGCATATCTGCGAAGAAGCGTGCTCAAAACCTTTTGTAATTTATATGTCGCCCCAGGGGGCGGTGCTCAACCAGGCTCTTGCGGTGGATTTTGCGGAAAATTACGAGCATCTGCTTCTCATCTGCGGACACTATGAGGGAATCGACGAAAGAATTATTGAAGAAATCGTCGATAAGGAAGTATCAATCGGCGATTATGTTCTTACCGGCGGCGAACTGGGAGCATTGGTGCTCACCGACGCAGTCGGAAGACTTTGCGACGGAGTTCTTTCCGAAGACGTTTGCTTCGAGGACGAAAGCCATTATTCCGGTTTGCTTGAATATCCCCAATATACCCGCCCGCAAATCTGGCACGGAAGGGAAGTTCCGTCCGTGCTCCTTTCCGGAAACCACAAAATGATTGCGGATTGGCGCCATGAGCAGGCGGTCAAACGCACCATGGAAAAGCGTCCGGATATGCTTAAAAAAGAGGAATAATCATGGTCGGAACATTGGTGAATGCCGCCGCTGTGATTGTCGGCGGTCTTATCGGAATTTTCCTCAAAAAAGGGATCCGCGGCGAAATTATGGAAAACGTTATGAAGGCGGAGGGAATTGCCGTTCTGATAATCGGAATGAACGGCGTTCTGACCAATATGCTTTCGGTCGGCGAAGACGGAAAAATTGCCGAAAGCGGCGGTCTTCTTTTGCTGATAAGTCTTGCGGTCGGAATGTTTTTCGGCGAAATAATAAAGCTTGACGACCGGATAAACGGAATCGGAAAAGCGGTTGAAAGCAAGGTTAAATCCGAAGGCTTTTCAAAAGGTTTTGTTTCCGCTTTCATAATTTTCTGCGTCGGTTCAATGAGCATAATAGGCTCCGTCAACGACGGACTTTCCGGAAATGCGGATATCCTTATGGTGAAAAGCGCCCTTGATTTTATAACGGCGGTGGTTCTTGCCTCGGCAATGGGGATCGGAGTTGTTTTTGCCTGCGTTCCTCTTTTGATCTATCAGGGAGGAATTTCGCTTTTTGCTTCGCAGATAAAACCGCTTATCGAAAGCTGTCCGGAGCTGCTGGCTCAGTTTTCGATGGTCGGTTACGCGATAATTATGTGCATAGGCATTAATTTTATTGCGGGAACAAAAATCAAAACCGCGAATCTTCTTCCGGCAATGCTGGTTCCGGTACTGTACAACCTGTTCAAGATGGTTGAAAACTTATGGTGATTTTATACAAAACGGCTGAATTATTTTAACTCAGTTTGGAATTTTTATAGAAAATTACCTAATTTGTTGAATTGGAAGAATTAAACTGTTATAATGTAAACACAATAAAAGTTGTTATTGAGGAGATTTGTAATATGTATTCTAACGCTGTTAAAGTTCAGAATCAGGTTGGCCTTCATGCCCGCCCCGCAACTTTCTTTATTCAGAAATCCAATGAATTCAAATCCTCTATCTGGGTTGAAAAAGACGAAAGAAGAGTTAACGCAAAAAGCCTTCTCGGCGTTCTTTCCCTCGGAATCGTAGGCGGAACCGAAATCACCATCATCGCCGACGGTATCGACGAGGAAGAAGCAGTAAACTCTCTTGTAAAACTTGTTGAATCCGGTTTTGCAGATTGATTTTTTAAAAAAAGCTGAATTTTTTGCGCCGCAGATAGTGATATTTGCGGCGTTTTTTGTTACAATAGAGAAAAGCCTTCCCGGAGGGGAAGGTGGCATTTCCGAAGGAAATGACGGATGAGGGATTCTTTAAGAACGCGGAGCGCAGACAGATAAATTTAAGTATAATCCCTCCTCAGTTTGCTTCGCAGACAGCTCCTCCTCTGATGAGCTTATTGAAAGGAGGCCGGAAAAATTGGATAACCCGAGATTGCCCTATCTTCACGAAAAAACGCTGAGTCTTCCGATGGAACCCGGCGTCTATATAATGCACGACAAAACCGGAAAGGTTATTTACGTCGGAAAGGCAAAAAAACTGAAAAACAGAGTTACAAGCTATTTCCGGAACGTTGAAAAGCACCTTCCGAAAGTTTACAAAATGGTGGAGCATGTCCATGATTTTGAATATATCGTCACAGACAGCGAATTTGAGGCGCTTATCCTCGAATGCAGCCTTATAAAGCAGTATTCCCCGAAATATAATATTTTACTCAAGGACGACAAAGGCTACAGCTACGTCCGGATTTCTCCGGGACCTTACAGCCGCCTTTCCGGCGTTCTTCAAAAAAATGACGACGGAGCGGAATATATCGGACCCTATATCAGTTCCTACGTTGTCCGCCAGACCGTTGCGGAAGCAAACAAGGCTTTTTTGCTTCCGACCTGCAACAGGAAGTTCCCCCAGGAATTCGGAAAAGCAAGACCCTGCCTCAATTATTACATCAAAAACTGCATGGGCGTTTGCCGGGGAAAAGTTTCCGAAGAGGAATATAACGAAACCCTTAACGAGGCCATTGATTTTATAAAAGGCGGAAGCAGCGCTTCCGTTGAAAAACTTACCGAAAGAATGTTCGAAGCGGCGGAAGCGGAAGATTTCGAGAGAGCGGCCGTTCTTCGGGACAGAATAAAAGCCATAGAGGGCATTGCAAGCCGCCAGAAAGTGGTTTTCTCAAAAGTAAAGGAACAGGACGTTGTTGCGATTGCGGAAAGCGGCGAAAGCTGCTGCGCGGTAGTTCTGAGCTTCCGGGGCGGAAGACTTGTTGACAAGGATGAATATATTCTTAAGGATTTCGGAACCGAACCGGAATTCGTTACGGAATTTATCCAGAGTTTTTATTCCGAAAGAACCGATATTCCGAAGGAAATTGCCCTCCATGAAAAATGCGCGGAAGCGGAACTTCTGGAACGCTGGCTTTCGGAAAAAGCCGGAAGAAAAGTAAACATAACCGTTCCGCAGAAAGGCGAACGCAAACAGGTCACGGATATGGCCTATAACAACGCGGCGGAGCGCCTTTCCCACGAAAAATCAAGAACAAGCCGCGAAGTTGCGGTTCTTGATGAACTTGGAAGAATCCTCGGAATGGAAAAAGCTCCGGAAATAATTGAGGCTTACGATATTTCAAACTTCGGTTCCGAAACCGTTGTCGGCGGAATGGTTGTTTTTGAAAACGCCCGTCCGAAGAAAAGCGATTATAAAAAATTTTCGATAAAAACCGTTATTGGAACGGATGACTATGCCTGCATGTGCGAAATGCTTGAACGCCGGTTCAACCATTATTTTGAGGAGCGGGGGAGCGGGTCTTCCTTCGGAAGAATGCCGGATCTTATCCTTCTTGACGGCGGCAAAGGTCACGTTGCGGCGGTGCAGGAACTTTTTGACAGAATGGGAATAACCGTTCCGCTTTTCGGTATGGTGAAGGACGACCGCCACAGAACAAGAGCTATCGCCAAAAACGGCGGAGAGATTGCGATTTCTCCGGTAAAATCCGTTTTTAATTTTGTAACGTCCGTCCAGGACGAAGTCCACCGTTTTACCATCGGTTACAGCCGCAGAAAGCACGCAAAAACGAATTTTGAAATGGTTATCACAAAAGCGGAAGGGGTCGGTCCAAAGCGCGCCGCGGCGCTTTTAAGGCATTTTAAAACAATGAAGGCGATAAAGGCGGCAACGGCGGAGGAACTTGCAAAAGCTCCGGGAATGACAATTTCTGTGGCGGAATCTCTTCGGAAATTCCTTGACAGCGAAGAATAACATTGACATTTTTATCAAAAAATAGGATAATAGAACTATCTCAAACGGAGGTATTTTTATGAGAGTTATTACCGGAACTGCAAAGGGAAAACGCCTTGTCACTCCGGAGGGAAGGGACATTACCCGTCCCACCGGCGAAAAAGTAAAAGAGGCGATTTTTTCCTCGATTCAGTTTTTTATAGAAGAGGCGGACGTTCTTGATCTTTTTGCGGGAAGCGGACAGCTTGGAATCGAAGCTCTTTCCCGCGGCGCAAAATCCTGTGTTTTTGTTGACAGCGCAAAAGCCGCTCAAAAATGCATTGCGGAAAATATCAGAAACTGCGGTTTTGAAGACGTTTCAAAATTAAAAACCGGCGACGCTCTGATGTATCTTTCAAGCGCCTTTGAAAGATTCGACATTGCGTTTCTGGATCCGCCCTATGCGGCGGAACAGCTTCCGGTCGTTCTTCCCGCGCTTTCAAAAGTCATGAGAGAAGGCGGAATCGTTCTTTGCGAAACCGCAAAGAACATCGATCTTCCGGAAGAAGCGGGCAAGCTTGTTAAAAATAAGGAATACCGCTACGGAAGCACAAAAGTTATTATGTATAAACGCGGTGAGGACTGATTTTATGAAAAAAGCGGTTTGTCCCGGAAGTTTTGACCCGATCACAAACGGTCACGTTGATATAATAAAAAGAGCCGCGGAGCTTTTTGATGAGGTCACCGTTCTTGTTGTGACAAATCCGGATAAAAAATGCGTTTTTTCTCCGGAGGAACGCTGCGAACTTATCAAAAAAGCCGTTGAGGGAATTGAAGGAATAAAGGTCGGTTCCTTTAGCGGACTTCTTGCGGATTACGTAAAAAAGAACGAAATAAGCGCAATAGTAAAGGGAATCCGTTCTTCTTCGGATTTTGAATACGAATTCCAAATGGCTCTTGCGAACAGGAGCCTTGCACCGAACGCGGAAACGGTTTTTATAACCGCAGATCCAAGCAATATGTACGTAAGTTCAAGCCTTATCCGCCAGATTGCCGGATTCGGCGGAGATATTTCGGATTTTGTTCCGAAGAACATAGCGCAGGAAATTGAAAAAAGACTTAAATAAGGGGAGGACATAAAAATATGCCTATTGAAGAAATTCTTGATCAGCTTGATGAACTTATCGACCGTTCCTGGTCCCTTCCGCTTACCGGCGGACGCTGCGTTGTTGATGCAGACAAAGTCCGCGAACTTCTTGATGACGTTCGCCTTAATCTTCCCACCGAAATAAGACAGGCGCAGTCCATTGTTGCGGACCGCACCGCTATTGTTGAGGAAGCAAAAAAAGAAGCGGAAGCAATTATTGCAAGAGCGGAAAAACGCGCCGCAGCGCTTGTTGAGGAACAGGAAATTGTTCGCCAAAGCAAGAACAAAGCCGCGGAAATCACCCAGCAGGCACAGCAGCAGAGCCGCGAAATGCGCCAGTCCGCAAAGGAATTCGTTGACGGAATCCTCAAGAACACCGAGGAGACCCTTGCCGCTTCCCTTACCGAAGTTAAAGGCACCCGCAGCGCTTTCAACCAGCAGCAGAAAGTTGCCCAGGCAACCATGCAGCCCGCGCAGAAATAAGAAAAAAGGCGGATTTTTCCGCCTTATTTTTTTGCTTTTGCTTCGCCGTTTTTCGCCGGAAAAGCAGAAAACGGAAGAAAAAATGAAAATTTTGCAGAAAAAAAGTCCGTTTTTTCAAAACGGACTTTTTTTATCGCCATATTTTTCCATTCCCGGTCAAAAAGCCTGTTTTTTCGCATAGTTAAGCCAAAAATTTAATTTGTTAATTTTTCAAAATACTATTGATTTTTCTGTAATTTGATGTATAATATAAACAGAGTGGTGAAGTGTGGGGAGAAGTGGCTTTTTCTCCCTGATTTCGCTCAAAAAAGGAAGGAGGAAAGACAATGTTCACCGGCGAATTTTTTCATAGCTTTGACGAAAAAGGCCGAGTTAATTTTCCGGCAAAACTCCGGGAAGAACTTGGCGAACAGTTCGTCGTGACAAAAGGTCTTGATGGCTGTCTTTCCGTATATTCCATGGAAAAATGGGAACGCATGAGCGAGATCGTTGATAAGCTTCCCCAGGCAAAAGCCCGCAATTTAAAACGCTTCATGTTCTCCTCCGCAACGGTTGTGAACCCCGACAAACAGGGAAGAGTTCTTGTAACCCAGACTCTTCGGGCCTATGCGAACATAGCGAAGGACGTTGCGGTGATCGGCGCTTCCGACCACGTTGAAATCTGGGACAGAGAAGCCTGGGCGCAGCTTAACGCACAGATGGATTCCGACGAAATCGCCGAAGCGATGGACGAACTTGGCTTCTGAGGTGGGAAATATGAGCGAACTTGAATTTAAACATATTTCCGTAATGCTCAATGAATGCATTGAACAGCTCAACATTAAGCCGGACGGAATTTATATCGACGGAACTGCCGGTGGCGCCGGACATTCTTCCGAAATTGCAAAACGCCTTACAACCGGAAAACTTATCGCGCTGGATAAGGATCCGGATGCAATAAAAACCGCAAGCGAACGACTTGCAAAATACCCTTGCGCCGAGGTCATTCGTTCCGATTTTGCCGAGATTCCCGCAGTTCTCGACAGACTTGGAATTGACAAAGCAGATGGAGTCCTGCTGGACCTCGGCGTAAGCTCCCATCAGCTCGACGCGGCGGAAAGAGGATTCAGCTACCATAACGAAGCTCCTCTTGATATGCGCATGAGCCAGGAAGGAACTTCCGCTTATGATATCGTTAACACCTTCAGCGGCGCCCAGCTTGCGAAGATACTTTATGATTACGGCGAAGAAAAATTCACCCCGAGAATCGTGAACGCGATTCTTGACGCAAGAGCGATAAAACCCATCGAAACAACGACCGAACTTGCGGATATCGTTAAAAACGCATATCCCGCCGCCGCAAGAAGAGGAAGCAACGGACATCCCGCCCGCCAGACTTTCCAGGCAATAAGGATCGCAACAAACGGCGAACTCGACAGGCTTGCGGAAGCCCTTGACAGAGTTTTCGAAAGACTTGCTCCCGGCGGAAGATTCGCGATTATAACTTTCCATTCGCTTGAAGACAGAATGGTCAAAAGAGCCTTTGCGGAATATACAAAAGGCTGCACCTGCCCTCCGGAATTTCCGGTTTGTGTCTGCGGAAAAACTCCCCGGGGCAAACTTACAACAAGAAAACCGATCGAAGCCTCGAAAGAGGAACTTGAATATAACCACAGAAGCCGAAGCGCAAAGCTCCGGGTAATTGAAAAACTCTGATTATCTGATGAAAGGGGAAAAAGTCCTTGACGGAAGTTGCATATAACCTTGATACTTTTGCACCGAAAACCGCTGAACAGCATGACACCGAACTTAAAACCCGTTCTCTCAGAATAATCAAAAACCACCGCAAGGCAAAAGTTGTTGCCCCGATTAAGGTCATCCTCGCAAGCGCTCTTGCAATCGCCGTTTCGGTTATTATGATTTACAGCCAGGTTGTTCTCACCGAACTTACAAGCGAAGTGAGCTTTTATGAAAACCAGCTTACCGAACTCAACACCGAATACGTAAGACTTCAGGGCGAACTTGAAGCGACCACTTCCATCAAAACCCTTGAGGAAGCCGCGGAAACAAAACTCGGTCTTTCAAAAATCGATTCAAGCCAGGTCGAATACGTAAACCTTACCGGCGCGGACGAAATTTCCGTTGCAAGAACCGGAGGAAAATATCTTCTCAAAGAATATTGGGATAATTTTGTGAATTTTCTTGCGGAATATATTCCGTTTTGAAATAATATCATAAATATGTAGCGCCGCTGCGTTTTATTGTCAGGCGGCGCTGTCTTCATAATTGGGGATATGCCCGAAAATTGGAAAAACTTGGTGAAAGGAGAAAAATGTGAGCAAAAATGAGTAAATCACCAAGCGCAATTATCAAAATAAGAATAATCGCGGCCTGCGCCATTGCCCTTTTGGGCTTTGCTGTTCTTATCGGAAGGCTGTTCTATATCCAGGTTATCGAAGCGGAGGAATACCAGCGCCAGGCGGCGGAAACCCAGCTTGAAGTCACCGAAATTGCCGCAAACCGCGGCGCAATTTATGACGCGAACGGCAACAAGCTTGCGATGAGTACAACCGCATGGACAATCTGCGTTGCTCCGAACAACATCAAAAACGACGCCCAGAAGGAACTTATAATCTCCGAACTTTCCGAAATCCTCGGCGTAAGCGAAAGCTATCTCCGGGAAAAATGCGAAAGGGATACCCTCTATGCGGCGGTAAAGGCAAGGGTCGATAAGGCGACCGTTGAGGAAGTCACAACCTTTGCAAGCAACAACGGCGTTTCAAGATGTATTTTTGTTGAAGAGGACGTTTCAAGAAAATATCCTTACGAAAACTTTGCCGCTTCCGTAATTGGTTTTGTAAACTCCGACTACGTCGGTTCCTACGGACTTGAATCCTATTACGACGACGTTCTCAGCGGAACCCCCGGAAAACTTATTTCCGCGCAGGATTCCTGGGGACAGAAAATGCCTTTTGAATATGACGAACTTTATTCTTCCGAAGACGGAAACAGCATTGTCACAACCATTGACGAAGGCATTCAGTATTTTGTTGAAAAACACCTTGAACTTGCGGTCAAGGAACATGACGTTCAAAAACGCGCCGCATGCATTGCAATGGACCCCAACACGGGAAAAATCCTTGCGATGGCAACAAAAGGGGATTTTGACCCCAACAGCTACACAACCCTTCCGGATTCCGTAAAGGAAGAAATCCAAAAACTTCCGGAGGACGAACAGGGCGATGCAACTCTCCAGGCGCAGTATGATATGTGGCGAAACAAAGCCATTTCCGACCCCTATGAACCGGGTTCGGTATTCAAAATCATAACTCTTTCCGCCGCTCTTGACAGCAACACAACAACTCTTGGCGACCATTTCACCTGCGTCGGTCACGCAAACGTTGCGGACAGAAAAATTTCCTGCTGGAAAACCTACGGTCACGGCGACCAGACCCTTGCGGAGGCTGTTCAGAACTCCTGCAACCCCGCTTTTATCCAGATAGGTCTTAATATGGGAATTTCCAATTTCCGGAATTATTTTGAAGCTTTCGGTCTTACCGAAAAGACGAATATTGACCTTCCCGGCGAAGCGGCAAGCATTTACCACACCAATATGACCGAAATGAACCTTGCTTCAAGCTCCTTCGGCCAGACTTTTAAAGTAACTCCTATCCAGCTTATAACCGCGGTTTGCGCGGCGGTAAACGGCGGATATCTTTATGAACCCTATATCGTTCAAAAGGTTATTTCCGCGGACGAAAGCATTGTTGAAGAATATGAACCGACCCTTGTGCGCCAGGTCATTTCCGAACAGACTTCCGAAACGGTCCGCGAAATTCTTGAAACCGTTGTAAGCGACGGTTCCGGACGCACCGCGGCCGTTCCCGGATATAAAATCGGCGGCAAAACCGGTACTTCCGAAAAACTCGACCAGCTCAGCAGCGAGGGCGAAGTTGAAGCATACGTTTCTTCCTTCCTTGCGGTTGCGCCGGCGGATGATCCCCAGATAGTAATCCTTCTTCTTCTTGATGAAGCGCAGATGGAAAACCCCTTCGGTTCCGTTGTTGCGGCGCCGGTTGTCGGCGCAATGCTCGGCGATATCCTTCCTTATATGGGAATCGAACCGAACTATACCGAAGCGGAACTTGAACAGATGACCGGAAAAGTTAAAGACGTAACCGGCCAGCTTGTTCATGACGCAATGACCGTTCTCCGGCTCCAGGGTTATTCCGTAACAATCGTCGGCGAAGGAACAACCGTTGTTGCCCAATCCCCCGAAGCAAAATCCGTTCTTGCCCCCGGCGGAACGATTACTCTTTATACCGACGAAAGCCTTATCCCGAAGGAAATCGAAGTTCCGGACGTTGCCGGAATGAGCGTTACCGAAGTCAACAACGCCATTATCGGAGCGGGACTTAAACTCAAACTCATCGGCGTTTCCGAATCCGCTTCCAACCAGGTTGCATACAGCCAGACTCCCGCGGCGGGAGAAAAAGTTATGCCCGGAACCATAATCGAAGTTACGTTCACCGTCGCTTCGGAAGAGGGCGGGGAAGACTGATTCCAGAATTTACTTACAAAACCGGAGGTGATCTCTTGCTTTTATCCGAACTTTTAAAGGACGTTGAATATACCGGAAAAATCGAAGATGTTGAAATAAAAGACGTTACCGGAGATTCCAGAAGAGTTGAAGCCGGCTCTGTTTTCGTCTGCATAAAAGGCGGAAACATCGACGGTCACGAATATGCCGCCGCCGCAAAGCGAAACGGCGCTTCATGGATCGTTGCGGAAAGAGATACCGGAATTTCCGAACAAATTATTGTTCCGAACAGCCGCGCCGCATATTCAAGAATGTGCGCGAACCTGAACGGAAACCCCGCCGATAAAATGAAGCTTATCGGCGTTACCGGAACAAACGGAAAAACAACCATAACCTATCTTATAAAACATATCCTTGAATCCGCGGGGAAAAAAGTCGGACTTATCGGAACTATCCAGAATCTTATCGGCGATATCTCCCTTCCGGCAAAATATACAACTCCCGATGCGGCGGAACTCCACGTCATTTTTTCAAGAATGGCGAACGCCGGATGCGAATACGTCGTAATGGAAGTTTCCTCCCAGGCTCTTGACCAGAAGCGCGTTGAAGGATGTAAATTTGAAACCGCGGTTTTCACAAATCTTACCCAGGATCATCTTGATTACCACGGAACGATGGAAAACTATTTCAACGCGAAAAAGGAACTTTTCAAAAATTGCGAAAAGGCCGTTGTCTGCATCGACGATGAATACGGAAAACGCCTTATTAAGGAACTTTCCGTACCGGTTTCAACCGTTTCAATCGGCGATATTTCCGCGGATTATACCGCTCATGACGTGAAGAATTATTCCGACGGATGCAAGTTCGCAATGGTCGGAACGGGCAATATCGGAAGAGTTAATTTTTCGATGCCCGGAAAATTTTCCGCATCAAACGCAATGCTTGCGGCTGCCGCCGCAATGAACTGCGGACTTTCCTTTGAGGAAGCAGTTGAAGGACTCAACACCTGCCCGGGAGTCAAAGGCAGGGTCGAGGTTATCCATAAAGGCGATTTTACCGTAATCCGCGATTTTGCCCATGGTCCGGACGCCCTTGAAAAAGTGCTTGATTCAATTAAGGAATGCGCCGAGGGAAGAATAATAACCCTCTTTGGCTGCGCGGGAAACCGCGACAAAACAAAACGCCCGAAAATGGTTAATGCCGTTGCCGCAAAATCCGATTTTATGATTCTTACAAGCGACAACCCCCGTAAGGAAGCTGTTGAGGAAATTGCAAAGGACACTCTTCCGGCAATGGAGGAATGCGGAGTTCCTTATTATTACGAACCGGACCGCTATAAAGCGATTAAATGGGCGCTTGAACATTGCGAAAAAGGCGATGTCCTTCTTCTTGCGGGAAAAGGACATGAGGATTACCAGGTGCTTGATTTCGGAACGGTTTATTTTGACGAAAAAGTGATTGTAAAAAACTTTATTGAAGAACTTGAAAAATAAAAACGGAAAGGGGAATATGTTTTGCTTCCGTTAAAACTCAAAGAAATTGCGAAGGCAATCGGCGCAAAAACAAATGCGGAAATTCCGGATATTGAAATAACAAATATCTGCACCGATTCAAGGGACGTGCGTCCGGGAAGTATTTTTGTTGCCCTTTGCGGCGAAAAATTCGACGGTCATGCCTTTGTAAAAACGGCAATGGAAAACGGCGCCCTTTGGGCGGTTGTTCAAAAGGAAGGGGATTACGGAACAGATAATCTTCTTTTTGTAAATACAACCCGCCAGGCTTTTCTTGATATTGCCGGTCTTTACCGGAGCAAATTCAGCCCGAAAGTTATTGCGGTAACCGGTTCTGTCGGAAAAACCACAACAAGGGAAATGATTGCCGCCGTTGTAAAAAGCAGGTATAAGACCCTTAAAACAGAAAATAATCTTAATAACGAAGTGGGCGTTCCAAAAACCGTTCTTGAACTCGACGAAACAATCGAAGCGATGGTTCTTGAATTCGGAATGGTGAATCTCGGCGAGATCCGCGAACTCACCGTTCCGGCAAAACCAGATATTGCGGTTATAACTTCAATCGGAACCTGCCATATCGAAAATCTCGGTTCAAGGGAAAACATCAAAAAAGCAAAATTCGAAATTGTCGAAGGTCTTAAAAAAGGCGGAACGCTTCTTCTCAACAAAGACAACGATATGATGAAAGACGTTTCCCTTCCGGATTATAACGTGATATATTATGCCGTTGAGGATTCTTCGGCAGATATCACAGCGAAGGATATTTTTGAGCACGACGGCGAAACGGATTTTGTTATTGTTTCCGAAAGCGGCGAATACCGTGCTCATATCCCCGCAATAGGCGTTCATAACGTGCTCAATGCCCTCGCGGGTTTCGGCGCAGGCGTTGCCGCGGGAATTGAACCGGAAGAATGCGCCCTTGCCCTTGCAAACTTCAAAAACACCGGAATGCGCCAGAAAATGTGTATCTGCCGCGGAATTTCCGTTGTTGAGGATTGCTATAACGCAAATCCGGATTCCATGAAAGCCGCCCTTAACACCCTCGGTGCTCAAAAGCTTCCGGAAGGCGCAAGAAAAATTGCCGTGCTCGGAGATATGCTCGAACTCGGAACAGTTGCGGAAAGTTCCCATTACGAAATCGGAAAACTTGCGGCGGAAAAGGCGGATTTGCTTTTATGCTTCGGAGAACTTTCAAGACTTATTGCCGCCGGAGCATGGGTGAACGGAATGAAAGAAACAGCTTTCCATTTTGAAAGCAAGGAAGAACTTGCGAAAGAACTCAGAAAAACCGCAAAAACCGGGGATATGGTCTGGCTTAAAGCAAGCCGCGGAATGAAATTTGAAGACATCTCGGAAGCATTTTTTGAAGAAGCATAAAAACGGAGGAATTTTAATATGCAGATTGCGATAATTGCGTTTGTAGCTTTTGTAATAGCCGCCCTTTCGGGCCATTGGCTTATTCCCGTTCTTAAAAAACTGAATTTCGGTCAAAGCATTCTTGAAATCGGACCGAACTGGCATAAAAACAAGGAAGGAACCCCGACCATGGGCGGAATTATGTTCATTTTCGGAATCCTTGCCGCAAGCTGCCTTGCGTTCTTTTTCCTTGCGGATGCTCCCGCAACCGAAAAAATAAGATACGGAAGCGGTCTTGCAATGGCTCTCGGCTACGGACTTCTCGGTTTTATCGACGACTATACAAAAATTGTCCGCAAACAGAACGAAGGTCTTACCGCAAAACAAAAACTCATCGGTCAGGTTCTTCTTGCGGTTATGTTCCTTGTCGGTCTTCAAATTTCCGGAACCCTTTCAACAACTCTTATAATCCCGTTCATCGGACAGCTTGACGTTGGATTCTTTTATTATCCCATTGCGGTTTTCATCATTGTCGGCGCTTCCAACGCGGTTAACCTCACCGACGGAATTGACGGACTTTGTTCTTCCGTAACCTTTGTCTGCGCCTGCGGATTCATCGTTATGGCTGCAATTCTCAAAAATACCGCCATGGGCTTTATGGCGGCGGCTCTTGCGGGCGGCTGCGCCGGATATTTCATCTGGAACTGCCATCCGGCAAGGGTTTTCATGGGAGATACCGGTTCTCTTTTCCTCGGCGGAATGGTTTGCGCCCTTGCATTCGGACTCAACATTCCTCTCATTCTCGTTTTTGCGGGAATTATCTATGTAATCGAAACTCTTTCCGATATAATCCAGATCGGAAGCTATAAAATCCGCAAAAAGCGCGTTTTCAAAATGGCGCCGATCCATCACCATTTTGAAATGAGCGGCTGGAGCGAATGGAAAATCGTTATCGTATTCTGTCTTGTTGGCGCAATCGGCGCCGCAATTTCGGTTCTTGCGGTAACAATGATCTGATTTTTAAAAATCCAAGCATTAAGAAAGGCAGAAAATGAAAGCTATTACAATCGATTTCAACAGCTTCATACCGGCGGCGGTGGCAAACGAGCCTATTATCGAGCCGAAACATAAGCGGGGCAAAATTGACGCGACCTTCCTGGTTCTCGTCCTTGTTTTGCTGACCGTTGGTCTTGTAATGCTTTTTTCCGCAAGCCATGCCTATGCGTTTTATAACGAAGGAAACAGTTTTTATTTTATTGAACGCCAGCTTTTCTTTGCGGTTGTGGGAACGGTTGCAATGATTTTTGCGGCGCAGATAAACCATAAGTTCATTCAGAAATGGGCGGTTTTGCTTTATATTGTTGCGTTGGGGCTTCTTCTTTTTGCGGATATTTTCATGCGCGACCAATACGGATTTGCCCGCTGGATATATATCGGCAGCTTTTCCTTTCAGCCTTCCGAGGTTGCAAAATTTGCGATAATCGTTCTTTTTGCCCATCTTGCCGCAACGAACGCCGCAAAAATGCAAAGTTTCAGATACGGCGTTCTTCCTTTCGGAATTGCCCTGGGAATGATCGCTCTTCTTGTTATTTTAAGCCGCCATCTTTCCGGTACTATCATCATCGGCGCCCTCGGAATTGCGATGATGTGGTTCGGCGGAACAAGATTCCGCTATTTTGCGGTTTTGATTGGAATGGGCGTTGCGTTTGTTGCGCTGATTATTATTTTCCCCCAGTTCATGGCATATACCGGCGACCGTGTTCAGGTTTGGCTTGACCCTTATTCCTATTATCACGAAGGCGGATTCCAGACCATCCAGGCGCTTATCGCAATCGGTTCCGGAGGAATCTGGGGAGCAGGTCTCGGAAACTCACGCCAGAAATATCTTTATATTCCCGAACCGCAGAACGACTTTATTTTCCCGGTTGTCTGCGAAGAACTCGGATTCATCGGCGCTTCGATAATCGTAATTCTTTTCGCCCTTCTTGTTGCAAGGGGATATATGATTGCAATGCGCTGTCCTGATAAATTCGGCGCGCTTCTTGCCGCCGGATGCGTAACCCATATAGGTCTTCAGGTAATCCTCAACATCGCCGTTGTTACAAACACAATTCCGAATACGGGAATTTCGCTTCCGTTCTTTTCATACGGCGGAACGGCGCTTCTGATGACTCTCGGTGAAATGGGAATCGTGCTTGCGGTTTCAAAAAAATCTTCCATCCAAAAAAACTGAACGGAGGGAAAATATGAAAATACTCTTTGCCTGCGGCGGAACCGCCGGACATATAAATCCGGCAATTGCCGTTGCGAACTATATGAAAGAAAATGACCCGGAAACGGAAATCCTTTTTGCGGGAAATCCGAACGGAATGGAATCAAGAATCGTTCCGAACGCCGGTTATGATTTTGCGCCGATAAGGGTTCTCGGAATCCAGCGCAGAATAACCCTTCACAACATCAAAAACAACATCAAGGCCCTTTGGTATCTTGCCGGAAGCAGCGGCAGGGCAAAGGAAATTATAAACGGTTTCAAGCCGGATATCGTAATCGGAACGGGCGGTTACGTAAGTGGTCCGGTTGTAAGAAAAGCCGCGCTTATGGGCTATAAAACCATTGCGATGGAAAGCAACGCTTTCCCCGGAATGACAACAAAGCTTCTTGCAAAATACGTTGACAAAATCCTTCTTGACGTTGAGGAAAGCAAAAAATTCCTTCCGGAAGGAAAAGAATATATCGTAACCGGAAACCCCGTCCGCCAGGAAATTTTTACCGAAGACAGAAAAGCCGCAAGAGAATTTTACGGAATCGGTGACAGGATCTGCATCCTTTCCTTCGGCGGAAGTCTTGGTGCTCAAAGGCTTAACGAAGCGGTTTCCGACCTTATGGCATGGCATCTTTCCGAAAAGGATTTTGTCCATATCCACGGTTCCGGTTCATATTACGGACCTTCCTATTATTACGATATGCTCAAAGAAAAAGGTATTGATGCTCATGAGCACGGCAACCTTATCATAAGAGAATACATAAACGATATGCCCCGCTGTCTTGCCGCAGCGGATATCGTAATCTGCCGCTGCGGAGCAATGACCCTTGCGGAACTGAAAGCCGCCGGAAGAGCCTCCGTGCTCATTCCTTCCCCGAACGTTGCGGAAAATCACCAGTATCACAACGCAATGGTGCTTGCAAACCACGAAGCGGGCGTTGTAATCGAAGAAAAGGACCTTACCGGAGATCTTCTTGCAAAAACGGTTAAGGAACTTACCGAAAACCCGGAAAAACTCAAAAAACTTTCCGAAAACGCAAAATCCCTTGCAATAACCGATGCAAACGAACGCATCAGAAAAGAAATAATATCCCTTTACGAAAGATAAAAGCAGAAAATGAAGTTCAGATTTAAGAAAACGGAGAAAAAGCAAACCGAAGAAAGGTTTGTTGAAAATGCAAAAAGAAAACAGCGCCGCGCCCGGAAACGCCGCACAGTGACGCCGTTTTTAATTGTTGTGTCCGTTTTTATTTTTGCCGCCGCTGTTTATCTTTGCCTTACGATGCTTTTCAACGTTGACCGCATCGTAATTGAGGGAAACACGATTTATAACGAAAGGGATCTTATCGAAACTTCCGGAATCGAAAAAGGCGAAAACCTTTTTGAGGTTGATACAGCCTATGCGGAAAACAAGCTTTATTCAGTTTACAGCTACGTTGAGGAAGTTGAGGTAAAACGCAGTTTTCCGAACGCGGTAACAATAAAAATCGTTGAGGCAACCCCTTTTTCGGTAATTGAGGAAGCGGACGGCTACACTCTTGTAAGCGCCGGCGGAAAAGTTCTTGAAAGGGGACTTGAGGAAGTTCCGTATGATATGCTTTCCGTCCGGGGGCTCAGCACAGTGACCAATTCCGAAGACAACGCAAAGCGGATGGAACTTATGAAAAAAATCGTGAACGCAATGCAGGATCTCGGAATGGAAGGATATAATTTTCTCGATCTGACGGATACCCTTGAAATCACGATGATTTATGACAACAGGGTAAAGCTTGTTCTCGGAAACGAACTTGAACTCGAATATAAGCTTCAGTTTGCAAACAACGTTATTTCCGAAAAACTTTCAAAAACCGGATATCAGCTTGTGGATGCTTCTTCCCCGGGCGAAATTATGACGAAGGAAATGACCGTTTCCCCCTGGGATTCCCTCGGAAGAGTTTCCGGAACGGGTTATTCGGACGAAGACGAAGAATAATTGCCTGCCAATTATTGGCTTTGGAAAGGATTATATAAAAACAAAAAGGCGGAGGAAAAATTTCCTCCGCCTTTTTGTCGAAAATTTTTATCGATTTAGTATAAAAAATAGTAATATATAGCTTGAAAAATAATGTAAAAACTGATACTATTGTATATAGGATTATTCTATCCATTCGAGGAAGTTAAAAACGGAGGATAATTAGATATGCATATGAATTTTGACATGGATAATGAAACCGGTCGTGTTATCAATATAAAAGTTGTCGGTGTCGGCGGCGGCGGCGGTAATGCAGTTAACCACATGGTAGTAAGCGAAGTTCAGGGCGTTGAGTTCATTTCCCTCAACACCGACAGACAGGCGCTTATGAAATCCAAAGCAACAGTAAAAACCGTAATCGGCGAAAAAACCTGCAAAGGCGGCGGCGCAGGCGGCAACCCCGACGTTGGCCAGAGAGCAGGCGAAGAAAGCCGCGACGAAATCATGGCAGCTCTTAAAGGTGCGCAGATGGTATTCGTAACCGCAGGTATGGGCGGCGGCACCGGAACCGGCTCCGCGGCAATCGTTGCGGAAGTTTCCCGCGAAATGGGCGCACTTACCGTCGGCGTTGTAACAAAACCCTTCGCATTTGAAGGCAAACGCAGAATGGAACAGGCTGAAAGCGGAATCCTTGCTCTCCGCGACCATGTTGATGCGCTTATTGTCATTCCGAACGAAAGACTCAAAGAAGTTTCTGAAACAAAAATCACCCTTATGAACGCATTTGCACAGGCCGACGACGTTCTCCGCCACGGAGTACAGAGCATCAGCGACCTTATCAATATCGAAGGCTTCATCAACCTCGACTTCGCCGACGTTTGCAGCATCATGAGAGATGCCGGCGTTGCTCATATGGGTGTCGGCAAAGCTTCCGGCGAAGACAAAGCCGAAAAAGCAACAAAAGCGGCAATCTCAAGCCCGCTTCTTGAAACTTCCATCGACGGCGCGCACAGAGCAATCGTCAACATCCTCGCTTCTCCCGATATCAGCATGGACGATGTTGATAAAGCCGCAACCATGGTAAGAGAAGCCTGCGCGGATGACGTAAACCTCATCTTCGGCGTTGCTTTTGATGAAGCAATGAGCGACGAAATGGCAATCACCGTAATTGCAACCGGTTTCGATGACAACGGCGTTAAAAAATCTTCTTCTTCCGCAATGCCCGCATTTATGACCGGCTTCGGCGAGGAAGAACCCGCAGCGGCAAGCGACACCTTCCTTGATGACGATCTTCTTTCCCTTTTCGGTAAAAAATAATTTTTGATTACATAAAAAATCCCTTCCGTTTTCCGGAAGGGATTTTTTTGTAATATCCCCGCCCTTTTTCTCATAAAATTCCATGAGAAAGAGGGTGTTTTTTATTTCTACGGAAAGATATTCAGATTTCAGCAGCATGATAGAGCGCTATGAGCAGGAAATGCGAAAACTTTTTGCGGAAAAGAAAAGGAATTCCGCTTTTGAAGAACCGGTTTTTGAAGTAATTGCCCCGGAGGAAAAAGCTGTTCCGGTTAAGGAAATCCAAAAGCCGGAACTGGAAAATAAAACCCCGGAACCGCAAAAAATCGTTCCGGACGGAATCGGCAATATAATAGTCGAAGTCACAACCGGAAGAGGCGCCGTTCCCCTTCCGGAAATTGACGTTGTTATCGACCGCCTTGATCCGGAGGATCCTTCCGGAAGGCGGGAACTTATTGCGGTTCTTGAAACGGACCGAAGCGGAAGAACAAAGCCCGTTGCGGTAAAAACAGTAAGCCGGGAACTTTCCCTTGTTCCGGGGAATGCGGAACCTTTTTCAACCTTCTATGTGACCGCTTCGGAAAAAGGTTTTGAACCGGCAAAAAACCGCCCTGTTGACGTTTTTGCAAACGAGGTTTCGATTCTTAAAATCGACCTTATTCCAAAACCGGAAAAACTTTTCGGAGGTGGCGCAAATGGTTAAAACCTACGTTGCCGTTCCGGAATTTATAACGGTCCATCTCGGCGCGCCGGATTCCCCGGCGGAAAACGTCACCGTTTCCTTTCCGGAATATATAAAAAACGTCGCGTCAAGCGAAATTTATCCGACCTGGCCGGAAAACGCGATCCGCGCAAACGTCTATGCCCAGGTGACTTTTGCACTCAACAGGATATATACCGAATGGTACAGAAGCAGGGGATATCCTTTTGATATAACTTCCTCAACAAGCTATGACCAGAAGTTTATCAAAAACCGCAATATTTTTGAAAATATAAGCGAAATCGTTGACGATATTTTCAACCGCTACGTTGTGAAACAGGGAAGCCAGAACCCTTATTTCACCGAATACTGCAACGGAACAACGGTTACCTGTAACGGTCTTTCCCAATGGGGAACGGTCACCCTTGCGAATCAGGGGAAAACCCCTTATGAAATCCTGCAGTATTATTACGGAAACGATATCGATATAAAAACCGCGCCGATTCTGCCCTATGTGGAATCCTATCCCGGGGAACCTTTGCGCCTTGGAAGCAGGGATTATGAGGTAAGACTGATCCAGCAAAGACTTAACCGGATTTCGCGGAATTTTCCCGCAATTCCGAAGATAAATCCCGTTGACGGAATCTTCGGGGAACAGACGGAAAACGCGGTAAAAGCTTTTCAAAGGGTCTTCAACCTGACCCCGGACGGAATAGTCGGACCGGGAACATGGTACAAAATTTCATTCATCTATACTTCCGTCCGGAAGCTTTCGGAACTTTACGGCGAAAACGTCGGCCTTTCGGAAGTTCCGACCCAGTTTGTGGAACCCCTTGAACTCGGCGACAGGGGAGAAAGGGTACGGCTTTTGCAATATTATATAAACGTCCTTGCGGCGTTTTATGAGGAGATTTCCGAAATTCGGGAAGACGGGGTTTTCGGCGAAGAAACAAGGGAGCAGGTAATCAATTTCCAAAGGACTTTCGGACTTACCGCCGACGGAATTGTCGGAATCGGAACATGGGACGCCCTCTATGATGCCTATGTGGGAATTCTTCGGACTGTTCCGCAAAAATATTTCAACGATACCGTAAACGTTCCGAACGTCGGGCAGTATCCCGGATACAATTACCAAAGGAGCTGAGTTTTTGAACGAAGAACATGAATTCAATATAAGGCAGATACAGCGCGCTCTGCGGATTTTGCATAAAAACGGGGAGGATATCCCGATAGTTTATGAGGACGGAATTTTCGGCGAGGAAACGGAGCGGGCGGTGATTGCCTTCCGGGCGCAAAACGGTCTTTCCGCAAACGGAACCGTCGATTACGAAACCTGGGTGCTTCTTATGGAAAGGGCGAATGAATTTATCCGAAAAAATGCCGAACCTTTTCCGATTTTTCCCTATGTGAGCGATGAGGAAGATTCCGTTCTTCCGGATGAGGAAGGCAAGGCGATATGGTTTTTGCAGGCAATGCTTATTGCCATAGCCGAAAGATATTCCGGAATCGACGGGGTTGTTCTCAACGGAATCAACGACGAGGCGACCCGGAACGCGATAAAATATATCCACAGATGCGAAGCGGACGAAAACTGCGACGGCGCCCTTACCCGAAGAACCTGGAACTCCGTCGCGCGGCTTTTCAACGCGATTTGATAAAAGGCTCCCTTGTTAAAGGGAGGGGACCATCGAAGATGGCGGAGGGATTCTTTTTAAGTGTAAATCCGGAAGTTAATTAGAACTCCGTAGGGGCGACCCTTGCGGTCGCCCGCAAAAAAGGATTCCGGTCGGGCATTAGCCTTCCCTTGGGGGAAGGTGGCACGCCCCAAGGATAAAGCGTGACGGATGAGGGATAAACCCTGTCCAGTTATAAATCGGGTGGATGATTATAATAACGGGCGACCGCAAGGGTCGCCCCTACATTGTTTCAATGAACATCATTGCATTACTGTAGGGCGGGGGCTTGCTCCCGCCGGTTTTTTTATAATTTTTTGTAAAGTTTGCTTGACATTCAGAAAACTCTGTGCTATATTATTTTTGTAAAGTTAACTTGACAAAAATCCGCAAAGGAGGAATCTTTGCTTTGAAAAACAAAATTGAGGAAATCCGCAAGGAAAAAGGAATCCGCCAGGAAGATTTTGCGAAGCTTATGGGCGTTTCCCGCCAGACAATTTCTTCCCTTGAAACGGGAAAATATAATCCTTCGATTTTTCTTGCCTATAAAATCGCAAAATATTTTGAAATGACAATCGAGGAAGTTTTTATCTTCGATGAAGAAATGTGAAAGGAAGAAAACCATGAAAACTGAAAAAAGATTTTATCTGAATATTTTCTATGTAGTTATCGGTGCGGCTCTGCTTGCCTGCGGGGTTTTTGAAATTGTTGACAGTTTCTGGAGCGGAATGGGTGGAGCACTCATCGGCGTCGGCGCTATCCGTGTTTTTCAGTTTGTAAAATTCCGCAAAAATCCCGAATACCGCGAAAAAATGGATATTGAATATAAAGACGAGCGCAACCAGTTTATAAGATTGAGAGCATGGGCATGGTCCGGATATACTTTTGTAATACTTAACGCATTGGGAACCATCGCTTTTAAAATTGCAGGAAACGAAACACTTTCAAAGTATTGCGCATTTACGGTCTGCATTGTTCTCGTTCTTTATTGGGTTTGTTATCTTATCCTCAGAAAAAAATATTGATATATTAAAGGTGAAAAAATGAAAGAAATCGAAAGAAAACCAAGAAGAATCGCGATAGGCGTTTTGTCGATAATCGTAATCGCAATAATGTGGATAAAAAAAGACGTTCTCGGTCTTTGGAGTGGCGTTTCATCGGAAGATCTTCTCCCGATGCTTGCGACAAACGCTGTTGTTATGATTATAAAAATCGCCGTTCTTGCGGGCGGAATTTATCTTGTGAAAATGCTGTTCAATAAAATCAGAAAGAAATAAAAAAAGACGCCCGCGGGCGTCTTTTTTTATTTCAAATGCTTCCCAAAATCAAATCCAGCAGACTTGGTTCCGGTTTTGAATCATCGTTAAGAATGGATTCCATAAATCCTTCGCGGACCCCAACGGAATAAATTTTCATTCCGTCGCATCCGGTTTTTTCCATAACTCCCGCAAGAACCGCAAGTCCGGGAACAAGGGTGCGGATTCGTTTCGGCGCATATTCCGCAATAAGTTCCTTCGCTTCCTCCGGAGCCTCTGTGAGCAGTTTCAGCATGATATTTACGTTTTTAAGCGAAAGTACGTCGCCTTTTTCAATGACCGCGTTATAGAGGGTTTTAATGGCCTTTGCGGTGCCGCCCATCGCGAAAAGAGTTCCGCCAACTGGTTCAAAACCGGTTTCGGAAAGGGATTCACCGACGCATCTTTTAACTTCTGCAATCTCTTCATCCGTGGGGATATCGCCTTTTACAAAGCGCTTTGCGGTGCGGCTGCTTCCGAGAGGATAGCTTGCGCTTTTTTGCGGACCTTTTTCGTCAAAAGTGAAAACCTGAAGGGAACCGCCGCCAAGATCGCATCCGATTCCGGAAGGAACGTCAACAACGCTTCTGAGGGCAAGATAATCGTATTCCGCTTCCTCGTCGCCGGAAATCATTCGTATTTTCATTCCGGTGCGGAATTCAACCTGTTCAAGAACGTCGGCGGAATTGTCGATATAGCGCAAGGAAGCTGTTGAAAAACATTCGGTTCTGTCACAGCGGTAATGGCGGCATGCCTGCTGGTGTTCCTCAATCGCCTGGATTATATGTTCGATTCCGTCCTGGGAAAGGGAAGTTCCGACCGTGTTTTCAACGATTTTTGAATAGATTGCAAAATCGTAGATACTGCGGTATTCTCTGTCCTCCGTTTCAAAAATATCAAGTCGAAGGGTGTTTGTTCCAAAATCAATGATTCCGATTCTCATAAAATTTCCTCCGGAAAAGATTTTATATAATTATTTTACCACAAAAAAGCTTTTTGCTCAAATAAAATATATTATTCCGCAAAGATTTGTGATATAATATTTGTGTATCTTCGCAAAAAGGAGAAATAATATGAAAGATATTATTATAATCGGCGCAGGAACGGCAGGTCTTACCGCCGCAATATACGGACAGAGAGCGGGACTTTCCTGTACTGTTTTTGAAAAATATGCTCCGGGCGGCCAGATCGTGAATTCGCCGTCCATCGAAAACTATCCGGGAATGTACGGCGTTTCCGGTTACGATTATTCAATGGCGCTTTTTGAACAGGCGCAAAAGCTCGGCGCGGAAGTTCAGTTTGCGGAAGTCACCGGAATCGATTTTTCCGGAAAGGCAAAAAAAGTTTTTACAACCGCCGGGGATTTTGAGGCAAAAGCTGTGATTGTCGCAAACGGCGCCGCAAGAAGAAAAATCGGATGCAAAGGCGAAGAAGAATTTGAGGGCAGGGGAGTTTCATATTGCGCAACCTGCGACGGAAACTTCTTCCGGGGAAAAACTGTCGCAGTGGTCGGCGGAGGCGAAAGCGCTTTTGAGGAAACGGAATATCTTTCCGAGATCTGCGATAAAGTATATCTTATCCATCGCCGGGACAGTTTTACCGCCGCAAAAACCGCTGTTGATTCCGTGCTCAAAAAGAAAAACGTAACCGTGCTCAAAAATTCCGTAATAGAGGAAATCAAGGGCGCAAACGCGGTTTCTTCAATAGTTCTTAAAAATAGAGGCAACGGAAGCAGCGCGGAAATTCCTCTTTCCGCCGTTTTTGTTGCAATCGGTCTTATTCCGGACAACAAAATTTATGAAGGCGTGCTCAAACTTGACGAACGGGGATATTTCGATTCCGGGGAGGATTGCCTTACCGGATGCGAAGGCGTTTTTGTTGCCGGAGATACCCGGAAAAAGGTTCTCCGACAGCTTGTGACAGCCGCTTCCGACGGCGCGGCCGCAGCAAACGCCGCCGCAAATTATATAAGAAAAAATTTCAATGACTGAGGTGCTCAAAATGCGCGATTATAAACTCGAAACCGAAAAAAGAGTTGCTTTCATCAAAGAAAAAATGGCGGAAGCCCATGCTCAGGGACTTATCTTCGGAAACAGCGGCGGAAAAGACAGCGCTCTTGTGGGAATTCTTTGCAAAATGGCAACGGATAACGTGCTCGCGGTGGCAATGCCCTGCCATTCAAAACGCAATTACGGCGAGGATATGGACGATGCGGTTGCCCTTGCAAAGGCTTTTGAAATCCCGATGATCACCGTTGACCTTACCGAAACAAGAACCGTGCTCACGGAAGCAATCGGCGCGGAACTTTCTCCCGCGGCTCTTTCGAATATTGCTCCCCGCCTTCGAATGACGACCCTTTATGCCCTCGGTCAGACAAGAAACGCGCTTGTTGTGGGAACCGGAAACAGAAGCGAACGCTATATGGGATATTTCACAAAATGGGGCGACGGCGCTTTTGATCTTAACCCAATTGCCGATCTTACCGCAACCGAAATTTTTGAGTTTCTGCGTTATCTTAAAGCGCCGCTCAATATTATCACAAAAGCTCCCTCCGCAGGACTTTTTGAAGGACAGACCGACGAGCAGGAAATGGGCGTAACTTATAAAGCAATCGATGAATATATCACAACCGGTGAAACCGACCCGGAATCAAAGGCGATTATCGACCGCTATCACAGAGTTTCCGAGCATAAACGCAGAATGCCAGCCGTTTACGAAGAATGATTTTGGAGGACAAAAATGTCAGCAAAACAGGAATTTATCGAGATTTTTAAAGAAAATATAAAAAGACCGGGTTCGGAAAAGCTTCTTGAATGGCTTTGCCAAAGCGATTTTTTCATTGCGCCGGCTTCAACGAAATATCATTCCGCTTTTGAGGGCGGTCTTGTTCAGCACAGCCTCAACGTTTATAAACTTCTTAAAAAACGCTGCGCCGAATACGGAATAACCGACGGCGAAAGCATTGCAATCTGCGGTCTTCTCCATGATATCTGCAAGGCAAATTTTTACACCATAAGCTACCGCAACGCAAAAAACGAACGGGGACAATGGGAAAAAGTTCCCTATTACACCGTTGATGACCAGTTTCCCTTCGGTCACGGCGAAAAATCCGTTTTTGTTATCGAACGCTTCATGCGCCTTCGTGAAAACGAAGCAATTGCGATCCGCTGGCATATGGGCGGTTTTGACGATACCGCAAAAGCGGGCGGATTCACCATAAGCCACGCCTATGAAAAGTATCCGATTGCGGTTCTTCTTCATATGGCCGATCTTGAAGCAACCTATCTTTCCGAGCAGGGACCTGCGGAAAGCATTATCTGATTACATAAGGAAGTACAGCTATGAACATCACTCTTGAAGCGGAAGAATTCTGGGAAGCTTTCTGCGACCATAACGCAGACCTCAACAAGGAAGAACTTTATTATGACGTATGGCAGTTCCTTGACGGAAAACGCGGATGCGACCGTCTTGCGTCCCTTTGCCTTGCGGGAATAAAAACCGCAACCTCAAGCGTTTACGAAACTTTTGAAATCGACGATATGAAAGTTCCGGAAGAGGGGGATTATTCCATAATCCTCGACAGCGACGAAGTTCCGCTTTTTATCCTTAAGGATAAAAAAGTCGAAATCAAAAAATTCAGCGAAGTTGACGCCGAATTTGCCGAAAAAGAAGGGGAAGGCGACCAGAGCCTTGAAGGCTGGCGGAAAATCCACCAAAAGGAATTTGAACAGAAATGCGAAGAATACGGAATTGAATTTTCCGAAGATACACTTATCCTCTGCGAGGAATTTGAAGTTGTTTTCCAGTAATAAAAACAAAGAAGCGAAGGCGATACAGCCTTCGCTTTTTTTGTTATATCCGGACAAAAAAACGGCGGGTCTTTCGACTCGCCGTGATTTCAAGCTGTTAGAATTGCTCGGAAACTAACATCTTTGCTCTTTTTTGCTCTGGTTATATAATACCCTTGGAATGTGATGAGTTTGTGA
>SVMR01000019.1 GCA_015067315.1 Oscillospiraceae bacterium
GGCGGCAATAATGGGTTCACCCTCGGCTGAGAAATCAAGTTTGTTAAGATAAAAAGGCGTTCCGCCGGTTTTGGAAAGATAGCGCTCCGCAAGGGCTTTATCGGTGGGGGCGCGCATTGCTTTTTCGCAGATTCCGCCGGTTACGGAAACCTCGTTTTCGCCGTCGGAAATCCTTAGAAGGGAAGGGGCGTTTTCGGAAATAGAAAGGCTCATGCGGACAGGAACGCGTTTCGGTTCATCCTTATAAAGAAGTGTAAGGTTTTTGAGAACTTTATCAGCGGCGGTGACGTCGTCGTGGCTGCGGAAACCGAACATATCCGGATTACGCTTTCCGGTGAAATAACCGTCGGTGAATCCCTGACGGGAGAAAACTGCCCGGAGAGAATCAATATCTGGCTTTTCACCGGCAAGAGCGGCTTTGCAGGCGGTCACAGCCGCCGCAACGTATTCCGGACGTTTCATTCTGCCTTCGATTTTAAAAGAGCATACGCCGGCTTCTGCAAGTTCTCTGATGTGCTCAATATGGGACATATCCTTGAGAGAAAGGGCATGGTCCTTTTCGCCGAAACGGAAATCAAGGCGGCAGGGCTGAGCGCAAAGTCCGCGGTTTCCGCTTCTTCCGCCGAGAACGGAGGAAAGATAGCAGCATCCGGACATGCACATGCAAAGGGCTCCATGGACAAAAGCCTCCAGCTCGATATCGGTGCGCCCGGCAATATATTTTATTTCTTCAAGGGAAAGTTCGCGGGAAAGAACTGCGCGGCAGAAACCGAGTTTCTGCGCTTCAAGAGCACCAGCAAGATCATGAATGGTCATCTGGGTGGAAGCATGCATTTCGATGGTCGGGCAGATTTCCCGGACGAGCTTTGCAACTGCAAGGTCCTGAACGATAACCGCGTCAACTCCCGCTTCTGCAATGCTTTTTATTTCTTCAATGAGGGCGGGGATTTCGGAATCCATAACAAGGGTGTTAAGGGTCACGTGGACCTTGACTCCTCTTGCATGGCAATAGGAAACGGTTTCGGAAAGCTCGGAATCCTCGAAGTTCGAAGCGTTGCGCCTTGCGTTGAAGTTTTTTGCACCAAGATAAACTGCGTCTGCTCCGGAACGCACTGCGGCAAAAAGCTGTTCCTTTCCACCAACCGGGGCAAGAATTTCGGTCATTTCCATGCGCCTCCCTCTCTGAAAAATGATGATTATATCTCATAATAGCACAAATATACCTTATAAAGCAAACATCTTTGAAAAAATATTAAAAAATTTTAAAAAAACACTTGATTTTTCTTTTTGTTTTTAGTATAATAATCAAGCGCTGTGATAAACAGCAAGTTTTCTTGAGCATTTGGAGATGTCGCCTAGATGGTCGAGGGCGCACGACTGGAAATCGTGTAGGGGTCAGAAGCCTCTCAAGAGTTCGAATCTCTTCATCTCCGCCACAAAAATCCCGGACACTTTGTGTCCGGGATTTTTTTTATATCCGATTGATATAATCTTTTTTTGGTATATAATGTATATTAGATTTTTATTGTTTTCCGGAGGTTTTTAATAATGAAAGGGTTTTGGAAAATATTTATATGCACCTTTGCGGCGATTTTGATTATCTGTGGTTTTGAAACGGAAGCAAAAGCCGCCGCAGGAGGAAGCTGCGGTTCGGGAGTAAACTGGAGTTATGAAAACGGAACCCTCACCATTTCCGGAAGCGGAAGAATGAAAGATATGAGCCGCAATTCCCAGCCCTGGGGCGCATACAAAAATTCCGTCACAAATATCGTGATAGAAGAGGGGATAACCTATATCGGAACGGAAGCTTTCTATGAGATGGCGAACGTAAAAACCGCCTCGCTTCCGGATACCCTTACCGAAATAGGCGATGCCGCTTTCTGCTGGTGCGAAGGACTTCAGACAATTGATATCCCCGGAAGCGTAAAAGTAATCGGAGAAGACGCTTTCTGGTGCTGTCTTGACCTTACCGAAGTAACCTTCCACGAAGGGCTTGTTGAAATTGAAAAAGAAGCCTTCAACTCCTGCCGCCTTCTCACAAGGGTTGATTTTCCGGAAAGCCTTGAAAAAATCGGATATTGGACTTTCGGAGGATGCAGCGATCTGCTCCATGTTTCTATGCCCGGAGTAAAGGACCTTGGCGAAAGCTGTTTTTCCGCGTGTACAAAACTTGTTTCTGTGGAGCTGGGAAAAGAACTGGAAGATATCAAAACAAGCGCTTTTGCTTATTGTTACGCACTGCAGAATGTTGTTATTCCCGGTTCGGTAGATTCTGTCGGCGATACTGCTTTTTATCTTTGCGAATCCCTTGGAACAATAAAATTCACAGGTTCAGTTCCGGAAATTTCCGAAACCGCTTTTATTGGAGTTTATGCCGAAGGAAAATATCCGGAATGCAACACTGAATGGGAAACGGTTTACGGAAACGGTTTCGGCGGAACCATAAGCTGGAGTTCCTATTCCGTTTCGGACCACGTTTATTCCGAAAGCGTTGTTGAAGAAACCTGCCTTCGCTGGGGATATACCGTTCATACCTGCACCGACTGCGGCGAATATTATATGAGCGATTATCATTCCGCTCTCGGTCACGATTGGGACGGAGGAGTTGTTTCCGGAAGCAAAACAACCTATACCTGCAAAAGATGCGGCCTGCAGAGATATGAATACAGCATTTCCGGAAGCTGCGGTTCAAACGCCCGCTGGGTTCTTGATACTGAAGAGGGAACGCTCAGCATCACCGGAACGGGAGGAATCACTTCCAACAGCGGTTTTAAAAATTATAAAGACAGCATCCGCTTTGTCACCATAGCATCAGGAATAACCTCCATAGGTGCGGAAACCTTTTTTGAATTTGAAAAAATCGAAAGCATCGAAATTCCGGATACGGTAAAAAGCATCGGAATGCAGGCTTTCGTCTGGTGCAGCAGCCTTAAGGAAATAATCGTTCCGGAAGGAGTTACCGCCATTTATGACAGCACATTCTGGGGATGCCAGTCCCTTGAAAAACTTGTTCTTCCATCAACTCTTAAGTCCATCGGCGAGGATTGTTTCTATAAATGCGATGCCCTTAAAACCCTTTATATTCCGGACAGCGTTGATTCCATTTCGGAACTTGCGTTCTGGTATTGCCGGGGACTTGAGGAAGTCAATATTCCGAAAGGAATAAAAAGAATCCCCACCGACTGTTTTACAAGCTGCACCGGTCTTAAAACGGTTCATATGCACGATGAAATCGAAATTATAGGCGAGGATGCTTTCGACGGCTGCAGTGCCCTTACGGAAATAACGATTCCGGAATCCGTTCATACAATTGAAAGTGGCGCATTTTGGGGATGCACTTCCCTTAAGGAGATTATAGTTCCCGGTTCAGTGATGAGAATCGATGAATATGCTTTCGGAAACTGCGCAAGCCTTAAAAATATAAAGTTCACCGGAAATCCTCCGGCTTTTCAGGAAAACGTTTTTGCTAACACAAAAACAAACGCCCTTTACAGAGAGGGAAGCAGCGCCTGGCATCCTTCCATCCGTCTGCAGTACGGCGGAACGATAATATGGAAAACCTTCAGCATTGTCGGGCATCCGTTCGCTTCGGAAGTTGTTGCACCCCGGTGTGAACAATGGGGATACACAAAATATTCCTGCATCGACTGCGACGAATATTATATGGCGGATTATACCGACCCCATCGGACACGACTGGGTTTTCTCCCATTCCGCATCAAATTACAGCATCTATATCTGCAATAACTGCGGCGGAGAAAAGAAGGTTTATGAAGTTGGCGGAAGCTGCGGCTCCGGTCTTTACTGGAAACTGAATACCGAAGAGGGCGTCCTTAAAATATACGGTTCCGGTTCAATGAACAATATGGGAAGGGATTCCCAGCCCTGGGCAAGCTATAAAGATTGTATTACAAAAGTAATAATCGAATCCGGAGCAAGGTCCATCGGAAGCTATGCTTTTTATGAGCATCCGGCGCTGATATCCGTTGAAATTCCGGATACGGTAAAAAGCATTGGTCTCGGTGCTTTTGCATGGAGCCAGCTGCTTGATGAAATTACGATTCCGGATGGTGTCACTTCAATTCCGGAGGACTGCTTCTGGGCATGCACCGCTCTTAATACAATCAACCTTCCGGATTCAATCCGCACAATAGGACAGGGAGCTTTCTATTACACTGCAATAACCTCAATAAATCTTTCGGACAAAATCACCGATATGGGCGAGGATGCCTTCTGGTACTGCACGAATCTTAAATCCGTAAAAATCCCGAAAAATGTAACGGTCCTTCGGGAAACGATTTTTTCAAGCTGTTCAAGCCTTACCTCCGTAACCCTCCACGATAATATTACGGAAATCCAGCGGAGCGCTTTTTCACACTGCCAATCCCTCACCTCCATAACACTTCCGAAAAAACTCGAAGTTCTCGGCGAAAGCGCTTTCAGCGGAGCAAGAATCACAAAAATCACATTCCCGGAGAATCTGCGTACCATTGACGGCTATGTTTTCGGAGGCAGTGTAAAAGAGGTGCATTTCCTTGGAAACTCTCCGGAGTTCGACGCAAAAACTTTTAACGGAGCCACCGCAACGGCTTATTATCCTGCGGGAAGTTTTTCATGGAACGGAAAACTTCTGAATTACGGCGGAACTATAACATGGAAAACAGAACCCTGCAGCCATTTTCTGACAGAAGAGTACATTTATGACGCCACCTGTGTTCAAGAAGGATATACCGAAGTTGTCTGTTATATCTGCGGATACAGCTATATAAGCGAATATTTCGGTTTCGGCGAGCATCTGATGGGTAAATGGGAAACTTTGGTTGAACCGACCGAAACAGAATTGGGCGAACAGCAAAGAAAATGTGTATATTGTGATTATACCGAATTCAGAAAGATAAGTATCGGCGGATTCATTATGGGTGATCTCAACCTCGACGGAGAAATAAACGTTATGGACGCATATACCGCAAGGCTTATCGCAGCAAAAATTTATAAGCCGACCGATGAACAGATTCTTATCGGTGACGTTGACCTTGACGGAAGAATCACAGCCATTGATGCGAACATAATCCGAAAATTTGTTGCAAAAATCATAATCGAAATACCGGTCGAAACCTGATGCTCAAAAGAAAAATTCCGTGCTCAAATTTGAGCACGGAATTTTTTTATCGGTCGAAAGCTAATTTGAACTTGGAACAAAATCCTTCCAAAACTTTCTCATAAGCTTTTGCGGTTTGCCGAACATTTTGGAGAATTTCTTCTTCACAAAGTTCCGGCGGCGCAACCCGGATGCTTGTCCGGGTTATTGGATTTCCGTTAGAATCATTTCCAAGATTGAATTTGATTTTGAAAGAGCGGGGGTCGTTTTTGTTTGTTTTTTTTAATTCCTGAATATATGGCATGTTAGAAACCTCCTTGTTAGATTTTTTGTTTTGGCTTGGCGTATGAAAATTTAAATTAGGCATTAATTGGCGTAAAAGTGGCGTAAATATGAGAAAAATCCACTTTTGACGGTTTAAAAACCGCATGAACAAGCCCCTTGAAAATTCCCCTATATATGTAGTATAATATATCTTGGAATTTTATGTACCGGAGGAAAAAATGGCAAAGAAACGCGAAGAATACGGAAACGAAAGCATACAGACTTTAAAAGGCGCCGAAAGGGTCCGAAAACGCCCGGCGGTTATCTTCGGTTCCGACGGAATCGAAGGCTGCGAACACGCCGCTTTTGAAATAATCTCAAACTCCATCGACGAAGCAAGAGCAGGTTACGGCGAAAAAATAATCGTAACCCGCTATAACGACGGTTCCACAGAGGTCGAAGACTTCGGACGCGGATGCCCGGTTGATTGGAACAACAACGAACAGCGCTATAACTGGGAACTTCTTTTCTGCGAACTTTATGCCGGCGGAAAATATGAAAGCGCAAGCGATTATGAATTTTCCCTCGGTTTAAACGGACTTGGCCTTTGCGCAACCCAATATTCCTCTGAATGGATGGATGCGGAAATCTGCCGCGACGGTTTTATCTATAAGCTCCATTTTGAAAAGGGCGAAAACGTCGGCGGACTTAACAAAGAAGCCACAACAAAACGCAAAACCGGTTCAAAAATCCGCTGGAAACCCGACCACGACGTTTTTACCGATATTTCAATTCCGATTGAATGGTATCAGGAAGTTATAAAACGCCAGGCTGTTGTAAACTCCGGAATAATCTTTGTTCTCCGTGACCAGAAAATAACCGGCGGATTCGAAACTTATGAATATACTTACGAAAACGGAATCAGCGACTATGTAAAAGAAATTGCCGGGGAGGAAGCGGTTCTCACCGGAACCCAGTTCTGGCAGGGCGAGCGAACCGGACGCGACCGCGAAGACAAACCGGAATATAAGGTGAAAATGCAGATTGCCTGCTGTTTTTCCAACAAAGTAAAGGCGATCGAATATTACCATAACTCCAGCCACCTTGAACACGGCGGTTCCCCGGAAAAAGCGGTCAAATCCGCCTTTGTAAGCCAGATCGACACCTATCTTAAAGCAAACAACAAATATCTCAAAAACGAGAGCAAAATAAACTTCCAGGACGTTGAGGACTGCCTCATCCTTGTTTCTTCCTCGTTCTCAAGCCAGACTTCCTACGAAAACCAGACGAAGAAGGCAATCACCAACAAATTCATCGCCGAAGCGATGACCGAATTCTTAAAGCACCAGCTTGAGGTCTTCTTCATTGAAAATCCGGACGACGCGGTAAGAGTTGCGGAACAGGTTCTTATCAACAAGCGCAGCCGCGAAAACGCGGAAAAAACCCGCCAGAACCTTAAAAAGAAACTTACCGCAACGATGGATATGACAAACCGTGTCCAGAAATTTGTTGACTGCCGAACCAAAGACACAAGCCGCCGCGAAATCTATATCGTGGAGGGAGATTCCGCTCTCGGCGCCTGCAAGCAGGGAAGAGATTCCGAATTCCAGGCAATAATGCCCGTCCGCGGAAAAATCCTCAACTGCTTAAAAGCGGATTACGATAAAATTTTCAAAAGCGACATCATCACCGACCTTTTAAAAGTTCTCGGCTGCGGAGTTGAGGTAAAAAGTAAGGCGAACAAGGAACTTTCCTCCTTCGATATCGAAAACCTCCGCTGGAACAAAGTCGTGATCTGCACCGATGCGGACGTTGACGGATACCAGATAAGAACCCTTATTCTCACAATGCTCTATCGCCTTACTCCGACCCTTATCGAGGAAGGCTACGTCTATATTGCGGAATCTCCGCTTTATGAAATCACCTGCAAGGACGACACCTATTTTGCATATACCGAGGACGAAAAAACAAGAATCACCGAAAAACTCGGAAAAGCAAAATACACCGTCCAGCGTTCAAAAGGTCTTGGTGAAAACGAACCGGATATGATGTGGCTCACCACCATGAATCCGGAAACAAGAAGACTTATTAAAGTAACCCCAAGCGAAGCCGCCTCAACCGCGGAAATGTTCGATCTTCTCCTCGGCGACAACCTCCAGGGAAGAAAGGATTTCATCGCATCAAACGGCTATCTCTATCTCGACGATATGGATCTTTCCTGATGGCCTTGCAATAAACCGTAGGGAACGGTCTTGACCGTTCCGTAAAAAAAGAAAGGGGCTTTATTATGTTCGCAAAAACAGCAATAGATAAAGCCGCTTTCGGCTTTGACAAACTTTTTGATTATTCCGTTCCGGAAGAATTTTCCGGAAAAATAAAACCCGGATGCCGGGTTATGGTTCCCTTCGGCGCCGGCGGAAAAAAACGCCAGGGAATGGTTTTGTCCCTTTCGGAAAAAACCGAAGGCGACCCGAAAAAAGTTAAAGAAATCGCTTTTCTTCTTGATGAGGAACCGGTTATTTCCGAAGAACTTACCGAACTTGCAAAATATCTTGCGGCAACAACCTTTTGTCCGCTTTTCGAAGCGGTTAAAGCAATGCTTCCGCCGGGGCTCAATTTCAAACCGGTTTATAAATATTTCGCGAAGGGCGAATCCGAAAACGAAGAGGAACAGCGGATAATTAACTGGCTCCGGAAAAAGAAAAACGGCGCCGAGGGAGAAAATATAAACAAGGCTTTCGGTTTTTCCGATTCCGCTTTTATCGATTCCATGGCGGAGCGGGGAATACTAAGAAGGGAAGAGGCGACCCGAAGAAAAATCGGCGACGAAACGGAAAAAATGGTCCGGATTTCGGAGCGGGAAGCGGAACTCGGTTCCGAAGGAAAATCCCTTCTTAAAAAACCGACTCCGAAGCAAAAAGAAGTTCTCGAATTCCTTTCGGAAGCCGGATGCGCCTGCGTAAAGGAAATCGGATATTTCACTTCCGCCGGAAAAGCGGTTTTGGAAACGCTTGAGAAAAAAGGCGTGCTCGAATTTTTTGAGCAGGAAACTTTCCGAAGACCATATAAAGAAAATTTCCGCAAAATCGACCCGGAAAGCATAGTCCTTTCCGAAGAACAGAAAAACGCCTTCGACGGAATCGCAAGGCTTTGCGACGAAGAAAAGGCTTCAACCTCGCTTCTTTTCGGAGTTACCGGAAGCGGAAAAACCCAGGTTTTCCTTAAACTTATCCAAAGGGAAATCGGAAAGGGAAAACAGGTAATTCTGATGGTTCCCGAAATTTCCCTTACCCCCCAGATGATGACAAAATTTTTCTCATATTTCGGAGATTCCGTTGCGGTCGTTCATTCCGCCCTTTCGGCCGGAGAACGAATCGACGAATGGAAACGTATTGCAAGCGGAAAAGCAAGAATAATCGTCGGAACCCGTTCCGCGGTTTTTGCTCCGGCAAAGGAACTCGGTTTGATTATTATGGACGAGGAACAGGAACAGAGCTATAAATCCGACCGCTCGCCCAGATTCCACGCAAGGGATGCGGCGGCTTTCCGCTGCAAAAAGCTTGGAATTCCGCTTCTTCTTGCTTCCGCAACCCCTTCGATAGAAACTTTTTACAAAGCGCAGAAAGGGAAGATAAACCTTTTTGAAATGACCGAAAGGTACGGCGGCGCAAAGCTTCCGGAATCGGTCATAGTTGATATGAAAGAAGAAATCCTTTCCGGAAGAACGGGAATTTTAAGCGAAGTTCTTGCGGAGGATATCCAATATAATCTTGACCACGGACAGCAGTCGATTCTTCTTATGAACCGCCGCGGCTATAACACAATCGCAAGATGCGCCGAATGCGGAACGGTTAAGGAATGTCCCCGCTGCAACATTCCGCTTATTTACCACAGAGCGAACGGAAGGCTTATGTGCCATTATTGCGGCCACAGCGAACCGATGGCGGTAAAATGCGATTCCTGCGGAAGCGAATACGTTATGTATTCCGGATGCGGAACACAGAAAGTCGAGGACGAAATCCGAGCGCAGTTCCCAAAAGCGAGAATACTTCGAATGGATCTGGATACCACAATGGCAAAATTCAGTCACGACAGACATTTTGCCGATTTTGCCGAAGGCAAATATGATATCATGGTCGGAACCCAGATGGTTGCAAAAGGACTTGATTTCCCGAACGTGACTCTTGTCGGAGTTCTTGCGGCGGATATGTCCCTTTACGGCGGAGATTACCGAAGCTATGAAAGAACTTTCAGCCTGCTTACACAGGTTATCGGAAGATGCGGACGTTCAAAACTTTCCGGAAGGGCATATATCCAGACCCATTCCCCGGAGCACAGCGTAATTGAACGTTCCTGCGCCCAGGATTACAGAATGTTCTATGAGGATGAGATCATAAACCGGAAAGTCATGCTCTATCCGCCGTTCTGTTCAATGGGTTCGGTGCTTTTTTCCGGAACGAACGAAAAGCAGACGAGGGAGGCGGCAGCCGCTTTTTCAAAGCTTCTTGAAGAAAAGGTCGCAAAAACCGGAATCCCCATAAGAATTCTCGGTCCGACCCCTTCCCACGTTGCAAAAATCGCCGATAAATGGCGCTGGAAGCTGATAGTTAAATACCGCCCGGATATGGCTTTTTTCGAAACCATGGGCGAAACGTTGAAAGAATTTTCAAAAAATAAAGATTTTGTTAAAATTGAGGTCATGGCTGACCCCTATGATATAAATTAAGAGGAAAGGTGAAAAAATAAAATGGCACTCAGAAATATAGTTAAAGACGGCGACCCTATTCTTCGGAAAGTCTGCCGCCCGGTTGAAAAATTTGATGAAAAACTCTGGACTCTTCTTGACGATATGGCGGAAACCATGCATGAAGCGGACGGCGTCGGAATTGCCGGACCCCAGGTAGGAATCATGAGAAGGGTATGCCTTGTTGATTGCTATGACGAAGACGGGGTAATCGAACTCATTAACCCGAAAATTGTTGCAACCGCAGGCGAACAGACCGGAAACGAAGGCTGCCTTTCCTTCCCGGGAAAATGGGGAACAGTAACAAGACCCCTTGCGGTAACAGTCCGCGCCCAGAACCGTTTCGGCGAGGAATTTGAAATTTCCGGAAGAGAGCTTAAAGCAAGAGCCTTCTGCCACGAAATCGACCACCTCAACGGAGTTTGCTTCGTTGACCTTGCAAAAGATATCCGAATCGAAAAAGGTGAAGAATAATGAAAGATATGCGAATCGTCTTTATGGGAACCCCGGATTTTGCCGCGGCGATCCTTAAAAGACTTATTGATACCGGAAGAAACGTGGTGGGCGTTTTTTCCCAGCCGGATAAACCTGTCGGCAGAAAACAGATTATCACCCCCACCGCAACAAAGGCCGTTGCGATGGAGCATGATATCCCGGTTTTCCAGCCCGCAAAACTCCGGGACGGCGAAGCTCTCAAAATCATGCAGGAACTCAAACCCGACCTCACCGTCGTTGCCGCTTACGGAAAAATCCTTCCGAAGGATATTCTTGACGTTGCGCCTCTCGGAAACGTGAACGTTCACGGAAGCCTTCTTCCGAAATACCGCGGTTCCGCGCCGATTCAATGGTCGGTAATAAACGGCGATAAAGTCACCGGAATCACCACCATGTATATGGCGGAAGGAATGGATACCGGCGATATGATAATGAAATTTGAACTTCCAATCGGCGAGGACGAAACCGCCGGCGAACTTTTCGACAGAATGGCGGATCTCGGCGCGGAATCCATCGAAAAAACCCTTGAACTTTTCGATAAAGGCGAAGTGACCGCCGAACCTCAGAAAGAGGAAGAAGCAACCTATGCCCCGATGCTCAAAAAAGAAATGGGCGAAATAGATTTCGGAAAAACCGCCGAAGAAATCCATAATCTCGTCCGGGGACTCAACCCCTGGCCCATGGCATATACCTTTCTTGACGGAAAATCAATCAAAATCCACGAAGCAAAAGCAGCGGAAGGTTTTTCCGGCGAAGAGGGAACCCTTCTTGATGAAAAACGGTTCATCGTCGGAACAAAAAACGGCGCAATCGAACTCATAACAGTCCAGCCGGAGGGAAAAAATAAAATGTCCGGCGCGGATTTCATCCGCGGAAGACGCCTTGAAAAAGGAGTTAAATTCGGAAAATAATGAGAGGTGAAAGGTAATGTTTTACGGGTTTGATATTTATTATTTCATTCTTATAATTCCCGCCCTTCTGTTCGGTCTTTGGGCGCAAAGCCAGGTCAACAGCAATTTCAGCAGATACAGCCGGATTGAAACAATGCGCGGAATGACCGGCGCCCAGGCGGCGGAATATATTCTCCGCCAGAACGGAATTTATGACGTCCAGGTAAAACATATTTCCGGGCATCTTTCCGACAACTTCAACCCGAAGAACAAAACGGTCAATCTTTCCGACAGCGTTTATAACAGCACGTCCATTGCGGCGGTGGGGGTTGCCGCCCATGAAGCGGGACACGCAGTTCAGCATGCGGTTAACTATAAACCGATCAGAATCCGCGAAATGATAATCCCGGTGACCCAGATAGGTTCCTGGCTCTATCTTCCGATTCTTTTAATCGGTGTGATTTTTTCTTCCCAGGGACTTGTTAACGCCGGAATATTGCTTTTTTCAACCCTTGCGATTTTCCAGCTTGTTACTCTTCCGGTTGAATTCGATGCTTCGGACAGAGCAATAAAAACCCTTTCCGGAAGCGGAATTCTTTACGGCGAAGAAATCGACGGAGCAAAAAAGGTGCTTCGCGCGGCGGCTCTTACCTATGTTGCCGCCCTTGTTTCCTCCCTTGCCCAGCTTCTGCGCCTTATCCTTATTTTCGGCGGCAGAAGAAGAGATTGATTTTTGACAAAAGGAGTTTTTAAAAATGGCAAACACAAGAACACTCGCCGTAAAGGCTCTTTTAAGAGTTAACGAAGGCGGTTTTTCAAATATCGTGCTCGATGCGCTTCTTTCCGGTGCTCAGCTTGAGCACCGCGACAAAGCGTTTGTTTCGGCGCTTTTTTACGGTGTTCTTGAACGCAGGATAACCCTTGATAAAATCCTTAAAAAATATTCAAAAACTCCCCTTGAGGAACTTGAACCCGCGGTTCTTGAATGTTTAAGAATCGGCTTTTATCAGCTTATCTATATGAATTCCGTTCCGGATATGGCCGCCGCAAACGAAACCGTTGAAGCGGTAAAACAGCTCGGCTGCGGAAAAGCTTCCGGATTTGTTAACGGAATCCTCCGTTCCTTTATCCGCGACGGCAAAAAATTCGATTTTTCAAGAATGGATAAAATCGGACGCCTTTCCGCCGAATATTCCGCGCCTGTTTGGCTCTGCAAAAAATGGTGCAATGAATACGGCGACGAAAAAACCGAAACCGCCCTTCGGGAATCTCTCGGTTCCGTTCCGATTTTCGCAAGGGTCAACACAACAAAAACAACCCCGGGGAAACTTTTGAGCATCCTTGAGGAAGAAAACATAAAAGCGGTGCTCGTCGAAGAAATTCCCGATGCGATAAGAATCTATTCCGCCGCTCCCCAGGCAGCCAAAGCATACAAAAACGGCCTTTTCCATGTCCAGGATATTTCAAGCCAGCTTTGTGCAAAAGCAGTCGGTGCTCAAAAAGGGGAACGCGTGCTCGACGTTTGTTCCGCTCCCGGCGGAAAAACTTTCACCGTTGCCCAGCTTATGGAAAACGCAGGCGAAATCGTCGCCTGCGATCTTCATCCGAAAAGAGCGGGACTTGTTAAAAACGGCGCCGAACGCCTTGGACTTAAAATTGTTTCTGCAAAGGCAAATGACGCGACGGTTTTTGACGAAAAACTCGGAACTTTCGACAGGGTTCTCTGCGATGTACCCTGTTCCGGTCTTGGTGTAATCCGCCGCAAACCGGAAATCCGCTTCAAAGACCCCGCAGAAATTGCAACTCTCCCAAAAATCCAGTACAAAATCGCTTCCACCACAGCAAAATATCTTAAAGAAGGCGGAACGATGATTTATTCCACCTGTACCCTTTCAAAAGAAGAAAACGAGCAGGTCGTAAAACGCCTTATGGAAGAGGAAGGACTTGTTCCCGCGGAACTTCCGGAGGAACTTAAAAAATATTCAAAAGACGGTTTTTCCGTAACCCTTATGCCGGGAGAAATCAATTCCGACGGCTTCTATTTTGCAAAACTCAGAAAGGAAGTTAAATAATGAAGGATCTGCGTTCCCTTACATACGAACAGCTTTGCGAAGAAGTCAAAACAATGGGACAGCCCGCTTTCCGCGCAAAACAGATCTATTCCTGGCTCCATGAAAAAAGGGTCACCGATTATTCGGAAATGACGAATCTTTCCGCGGCTCTCCGGGAAAAACTTGCTTCCGAATATGCCCTTGCAAAAGTAACCATCGAACGCCGCCTTGTTTCAAAACTTGACGGAACGGTAAAATATCTTTTCCGCCTTGAAGACGGGGAACACGTTGAAGGCGTAAGAATGTCTTATAAACGCGGCGGAAGCCTTTGCATTTCCACCCAGTGCGGATGCAGAATGGGCTGCACCTTCTGCGCTTCGACCCTTACCGGACTTTGTCGCAACCTTACTCCTTCCGAAATGCTTTCCGAAGTTTATCTTGCGGCGAAAGATGCGGAGGAACACGGCGAAAAAATCGCTTCCCTTGTCCTTATGGGAATCGGCGAACCCCTCGATAACTTCGACAACGTAATGGATTTCCTTACGATTCTTTCCTCCGAAGGCGGTTTCAACCTCGGAATGCGTCATATATCCCTTTCAACCTGCGGACTGGTAGATAAAATATATAAACTTGCGGAAAGAAAGCTTCAGCTTACCCTTTCCGTTTCGCTCCATGCACCAAACGACGAAATCCGAAGAAGAACAATGCCCGTTGCAAAACGCTGGCCAATCGAAGAACTCATCAAAGCCTGCAGGGATTATTTCGATATCACCGGACGCAGAATTTCCTTCGAATATGCGCTTATTGACGGAGTTAACGACCAGCCGGAACACGCCATGGAACTCATAAAACTCCTTAAAGGAATGGGCGCCCACGTTAACCTCATTCCGGTCAACAAAGTCAACGAAACCGGATATAAGCGCGGCAAGCGCGAATCTGTCGAAGCTTTTGCAAAGCTCCTGAACGACAACGGACAGAACGCGACTGTCCGCCGTGAACTGGGAAGCGATATAAACGCCGCCTGCGGCCAGCTTCGGAGAACGACCATCAAAACCGAAGCGGGCGGAACCCTTTCCGAATAAAAATTTGACATATAAGTCAATAAGATATACAATAATCTAAATAGGCAGCTTTTTTATTGAAAAGGAGGCGGAAAAGTTTTGTATCACGTAGTCGAATATATAAAAACGGCCGGAAGCATCCGGAAAGAAAAATACAAAACCCCCGAACCGCCCAACGAAGTTGCCCGGCTTGTTGTAAAAGGCTTTGATAACTGGCGAATCGGAAGAGCCTGGAACTATTGGTTCCGGAATTTTAAAGGAATCGGAAAAAGAGGTGAGAAGTGATTATGCTGAAAGCATTCGGAAAAACCGATGCGGGCAATGTCCGCGAAATGAACCAGGACGATTTCAACTGCGGCGTTCTTGGTGAAAAAGAAGCTGTTTTTGCCGTTGTATGCGACGGAATGGGCGGCGAAAAAGGCGGAAATATCGCAAGCCGCACCGCCTGCGATATTGTAACGGACAGCATAACCGCTGCTTACGGAAGCGGTTTCGGCGACAATTCAATAAAAAGAATTCTCCAGACAGCGGTAACCGCCGCAAACGTTTCGGTTTTCGACCGTTCCCAAAGAGATCCTTCTCTTCGGGGAATGGGAACAACAATCGTCGCTTCGATTGTCTGCGACGATATGGTTCATATAGTACATGCCGGCGACAGCAGAGCATATCACGTTACCGAAAGCGGAATCGAACAGGTTACGAAGGACCATTCCGTTGTCCAGCTTCTTGTTGACCGGGGCGAAATAACCGCCGACGAAGCAAGATTCCATCCGAAAAAGCATTTTATTACAAGAGCTCTCGGAGTTATGTCCATAATCGACCTTGATTACTGCGAATTCCCGATAAAGGAAGGGGAAGCGATAATCTTCTGTACGGACGGACTTTCAAATTATTTTTCAAATGACGAACTTTTCGAAATGATAAAATCCGCCGGATATTCAAAATGTGTGGATAAACTTATTTCTGCCGCGAAAAAAGAAGGCGGCGCGGACAACATAACCGTTGTCTGCATCACAAGATAAACCGGGAGGTTTCCGATGGACAGATATATAGGAAAAAAACTCGACGGCCGCTATGAGATAAAAGAAATAATCGGCGTCGGCGGAATGGCAAACGTCTATAAAGCTTATGACAGCATTGACGACAGAGCTGTTGCGGTAAAAATTCTCCGTGACGAGCATATGCAGAATGACGAACTTCTCCGCCGTTTCCGCAACGAATCGAAAGCGATTGCCGTTCTTTCCCATCCGAATATTGTAAAAGTTTATGATGTAAGCTTCAACGAAGATATCCAGTATATCGTAATGGAGCATATCGACGGCATAACTCTTAAAGAATATATCGAACAGCAAAAAGTTCTCCGCTGGAAAGAAGCGGTGCATTTTACTGTTCAGATTCTGCGCGCCCTCCAGCACGCGCACGACAAGGGCATTGTTCACAGGGATATAAAACCCCAGAATATCATGCTTCTTGAAGACGGAACCATTAAGGTTGCGGATTTCGGCATTGCCCGTTTTGCAAGAGCAAGCCAGCATACCGTTACCGATAAGGCAATCGGATCCGTCCATTATATAAGCCCCGAACAGGCAAAAGGCGAACTTTCAGACGAAAAAAGCGATATCTATTCAATCGGCGTAATGCTTTACGAAATGACAACCGGAACTTTGCCCTTCGATGCGGACAGCCCCGTTTCCGTTGCCCTTAAACAGATTCAAAGTCAGGCAAAACGCCCGAGAGCGATCAACCCCGATATTCCGGAAGGTCTTGAGGATATCACAATCCGCGCAATGCAGAAAGACCCCGCAAGACGTTACCAGTCCGCTGCGGAAATGCTCCGGGATATCGACGAATTCAAGCACGATCCTTCGATAAGCTTTGAATACAAATACAGCGAACCCGCAACCGAAAATATCAGCAAGGAAGTTGCAAGTACCAAGAAAAAAACAAAGAAAATCAAGGATGAACAGGTCCGCAACGCGCCCGTTGTTCCGGTTTTAACCGGTATAACAATCGCTTTTATTGTTGTTGCAATTATTTTTGTAATCGGAATAATGGCGATGGTCCGCCCTTTTGAGGAAGTTCCCGATACAACTGCGCCGGAACTTATCGGAATGGACGTTAACGAAGCAATAAAAAAATATTCCGGCTTCGATATCGTAATCGAATCTTCCGCTTTCCATGAACAGTACGACAAGGATATAATCTATGACCAGTCCGTAAAAGAAGGAATGGTCGTAAAGGAAGGCGCAACAATAAAAGTAAAGATTTCAAGCGGAATCCAGTATTTCAGCCTTGCGGATTACCGCAATTTTGAGGAAAACCAGGTTTATAAAATCCTTACGGACAACGAAATCGAATTCAACACCGTTACCGAATATAACGACGAAATTCCGGAAGGTTACGTAATAAAAACCGAACCCGGCGCCGATACCCAGGTCGATACCGGAACGGTGGTGGTCGTCTATGTAAGCATGGGCGCGGAAAACACCTATACAACCGTTCCGAACGTTGAAGGATATAAGCTTGAGGACGCAAAAATGATCCTTTCCTCCGCCGGAATCCGGATCGGAAGCATCGAAAGGGTCGAGGACAGCCGCCCGGGAACAACCGTTCTCAGCCAGAGCATTCCGGAAGGAACAATGGTTTCCCACGGAAGCACCATAAGCCTTGTAATCGTTGAGGAAAAGGAAGACCTTGAACAGAGCATTGAACTTATAATTCCTCTTCCGAACGTTTCCTATGAGGTTACAATGAGCGTAAATCTCGGAACGGAAACGGTTATCACCGAAAAAATCGTTCCTTCCGAAATCGACGGATACTGGCATATCACAATCCGCGGCGAAGGACTCGGAACGGTAAGCATCTATTATAACGGACAGCTTTACCGCGCATATACCGTTGATTTTGCGGAAAAAACAACAACAATGGTAGCGGATTATTCCGAAAATTTCGGAGGCTGAGATAAATTTTGAAAGAACGTAAAAACAAAGAAGAATTAAACGAAATTGAAGAAAAGGACCTTCCGAAAGCGGAAGGTCTTATCATAAAGGCAACCGGCGGATTTTATTACGTCCGCTCGGGCGAAACAACTTTTGAATGCAGAGCAAGGGGAATTTTCAGAAAGCACGATAAATCCCCCCTCGTCGGCGACAAGGTTACAATTTCCGTTTTGCCGAACGAAAAAGGATATATCCACGCGATACACGAACGGAAAAATTCCCTTGTCCGTCCGCCCCTTGCGAACCTTGACCAGCTTGTGATGGTTGTTTCCGTTGCGGAACCGGCGCCGAATATTCTTATTTTGGATAAGCTTATTGCGGTTGCGGAACAGCAGAACGTTGAACCGGTGATCGTTTTCACAAAATGCGATCTTGCGGATCCGAAGCAATATTCCGAAATTTACCGCAAGGCGGGCTTCCGCGTTTACGAAGTCTGCGCCCTTGAGCACGAAGGAACAAAAGAGGTTTTTGCGATGCTCAAAGGAAAAATAAGCGCTTTTTGCGGAAACTCCGGAGCGGGAAAATCAAGCCTTCTGAACGATATTTTTCCGGAACTTTCGCTTTCAACCGCGGAAATAAGCAAAAAGCTCGGCCGCGGACGCCATACAACCCGCCATACGGAACTTTTTGAACTGGAAACCGGCGGCTGGGTTGCGGATACCCCCGGCTTTTCCGCAATCGAAATGGAAAGAGTGGGAATCATCAGAAAATCCGAACTCCAATATTGCTTCCGGGAGTTTGAACCCTATTTGCTGAAATGTAAATTCACCGGCTGCAGCCATGTTTCGGAAAAAGGCTGTGCGGTTCTTGAAGCAGTAAGGGAAGATATCGTTCCCGAAAGCCGCCATAAAAGCTACTGCATGATGTATGAGGAAGCAAAACAGATAAAAGAATGGGAACTTGATAAAGAAAATGGCTGAAACACAGGAAGAAAAATTCAGGAGAATGACCGAAGAACCGGTTGGAAAGCTTATTTCAAAACTTGCGGTTCCGTGTATCATAAGCATGCTTGTAACTTCGTTTTACAACATGGCGGATACTTTTTTTGTCGGACAGCTTAAAAGCAATTCAGCTTCCGGAGCGGTGGGCGTTGCCTTTTCAATGATGGCGATTATCCAGGCAATAGGATTCTTTTTCGGTCACGGAAGCGGAAACTACATATCCCGTGAACTCGGAAAAAAGAACTATCACGAAGCAGAAAAAATGGCCGCAACGGGTTTCTTTTCCGCTTTCGCGGCGGGAATTGCGGTAATGCTCATCGGCGAAATTTTTATTGAGGAACTGGCGTATCTTCTCGGTTCAACGGAAACGATTCTTCCATATACAAAGGATTACCTCGGCGCAATCCTTCTCGGCGCGCCATGGATAATGACTTCCTTCGTGCTCAACAACCAGCTCCGTTTCCAGGGAAACGCTTCCTACGCAATGGTCGGAATAACTTTCGGTTCGGTACTGAACATTATTCTTGACCCTATTTTGATTTTCGGCTTTGATATGGGAATTTCCGGCGCGGGTTATGCAACGGTTATAAGCCAGATCGTAAGCTTTTTCATCCTTCTTTACGGAATGCAAAAAAGGGGACATATAAAACTCCGTATCTCGAATTTCCGTTTTGAATGGTTCTATTTTAAAAATATTTTCGGCGGCGGAGTCCCCTCCCTTGCAAGACAGGGACTTGCCTCCGTCGCAACAATTTCCCTCAACCATGCGGCGGGACCTTACGGCGACGCGGTAATCGCCGCAATGGGAATAGTCCAGCGAATCGCAATGTTCGGCGCTTCGACGATGATTGGATTCGGCCAGGGATTCCAGCCTTTCTGCGGATTTAATTACGGAGCGGGACTTTATAAAAGAGTTAAAGAGGGATTTTATTTCTGTGTAAAAACCTCGCTGGTTTTTCTTGTTGCAATAGCTGCCGTCGGTTTTGCTTTTGCTCCGGAAATAATTTCTCTTTTCAGGGACGACCCGGACGTAATAAAAGTCGGAAGCTTTGCAATGCGGCTTCAATGCATAACTTTTGCAACCCACAGCTGGATCGTTTTAAGCAATATGATGACCCAGGTTATCGGAAAAACCGTTCCGGCAACTTTCCTTGCAACCGCAAGACAGGGACTTTTTTTTATTCCGGCGGTGCTGATTCTTTCGGAACTCATCGGAGTTACCGGAATCCAGCTTGCCCAGCCCATTGCGGATATAGGGACCCTTCTTTGCGCAATTCCGATTCAGCTTAAAGTTTTTAAAGAAATAGAAAATAAAAATATTCTTGAAAAGGAGATTTTATAAATGAACATCTGGCATGACCTTTCCCCGAAACGAGTAAAACCCGAAGATTTTGTCGCTCTTATCGAAATTCCGAAGGGAAGCAAAAACAAATATGAGCTCGACAAAGAAACCGGCCTTCTCAAACTCGACCGCGTTCTTTATACTTCCACTCACTATCCTGCAAGCTACGGCTTTATTCCGAGAACCTTTGCGGATGACGGTGACCCCCTTGACGTTCTTGTACTTTGCTCCGAGGATATCTATCCCATGACTCTTGTTCATGTAAAACCCATCGGCGTTATCAAAATGACCGATAACGGCGCAGCAGACGAAAAAATAATCGCTGTTCCGCTTGATGACCCGACCTATAACGGATATAACGATATCTCCGAAATCCCCAGCCATATTTACAGCGAAATGATGCATTTCTTCGAAGTTTACAAAGCTCTTGAACACAAACAGACCGTTGTTGACGAAGTTTGCGACGCAGCAGAAGCAAGACGCATTGTTGAATATTGCATCAATAAATACGTTGATTCCTTTTGCAAATAATTAATACTTAACAGAGCTTAAACAAATCCCGCCTTTTCCGGCGGGATTTTTTCTTGCCTTTAATTGACATCCTGCCTTATTATGTTAAAATAAAGCTGTATAAATATATCGGAAAGGGGAAAGACCCTTTGAAAAAAATAATCTGCTTTATCCTTGCGTTTGTTCTTGCTTTCGGCGCTGTTCCGGCGGAAGCAATGGATTTTGAAAAAATTACGGAAATAAAAGAAGATATGCTCCAGCAGGCGCTTTATCTGATTCCGGAAGGATTTTCGGATATTGATTTTCTTGCGCCGAACACAGCATATACCGAACCGGAAACGGTAACGGTTGAAGAAGCGAGCGCAAGACTTCAGGATTTCATCGAAAAATTTGAAGGAAAGTTTTTCACCGCCGACGGAAATTACTGCGTTTCCTCCGGAGTTCACGCAACGTCCTGCGAAAACTGCCTTATGAGCAACGTAATCGCGTCGGAATGGGTCGAAAATCTTGTGGGAATGGGAACGCTTAATGCGGCGCTTTGCCCGACCCAATACAGCTATAAGGGAACCCAGGGGTATTCGGACGGATATCAGTGCTTCGGTTTCGCAAACTTTGCCCATTGGTATATTTTTGCGCAGAAAAACACCGATAAGGTCACTTCGACCCTTGAAGCGACGGGTCCGCTGACCTATGAAACGATAAAAAACGCGCTTCCCGGTGACGTTCTCCGTTCCAACTATTACGGCGGACATTCGATGATTTTCATAAGCTGCGACGAGGAAGGCTTCAACGTAATCGACAGCAACCATACCGGAAACGCCGACGGAAAATCCGCCTGCATCGTAAAGGTGCATAAGGTGAAATACAATTCGAAATATACCGTTGCGATAACGGGAGTTAAAAATTATGACAGAACGGTGGAATGTGAGCACGAATATTCCGAAGAGGTCACCCCTCCCACCTGTACCGAGCAGGGTTACACCACCCATACCTGCACAATCTGTGGGGAAAGTTATGTTGATGATTACGTTGAGGCAACGGGTCACAGCTATGAAAACGGCGTCTGCACCGATTGCGGAAAAGAAAATGTATTTGGTTATCCGGAAATAAACGCCGATTTAACCCATATAATCTGCTATGGCCAAAGTTTTTCAACCGGTTCGGATGCACCTTATTATCCGGACCAGACCGTTCCGGGAGTTTATGTTTTCGGAAACATAGCAAACAGCAAAAACGGAACAGCGCCTGTTCCTTTGTCAAAAGAAACAGCGGGAAATCAGCACCCGATTATTTCTGCGGGAAACTCTTTTGCAAAAATGCTTGCGGAAGCGGGAATAAATACTGATATAATCCTCGGTTCATACGGAAGCGGAGGAAAAACCATTGCTCAGCTCATGTCTTCCGAACGCCAGAAAGAAATTAAAACGGAAGAAGGTTATGAATACGATATTCTTTCCTCCGGAAGATACGAAGTTTTTGAAGGTTCTGTTGCCGCAATAGCAAAATATGCAGAAGAGGAAAACAAAACGGTTTCCTGTCCCGCAATAGTATATCTTCAGGGCGAAACCGACCAGAATACCGACCAGCAGCTCGGATATCCCGAAAATCCGGCAAGAGCGGGTTACGGTGCCGGCGGCGACAAAGAGAAATATAAGGAATATATGTGCCGGCTTAAAGAAGATATGCAGGCGGAAGTAATGGAAGCTTACGGACAGGATACAAAACCGGTTTTTATTATCTATCAGGTAAGCGGAACTTATGTGCGTACTCGTTACAGCACAATCAATATGGCGCAGATGGAATTTGCACAGGAAAACGACGACGTTATCCTCGTCCAAACTCCGTATTTTACATCCCATTACACAAACAGCCACCACCTTACGGTAAACGGCTATCGCTGGCTCGGCGAATATATTGCGGAATATATGTATAATGCTTTTGTCGAGAAAGAAAAAACATATCCGCTTATGCCCGGAAAAATCGAGATAACCGGCGAAAATGAAATCAAAATTGAAATAACCGGAGCGGAAAACGGACTTGAAATTGATACCTGGACTGTTGAAAATTCCACAAACGGAAACAACCTTTACGGGTTTAATCTTTATGTTGATGAAACTCTTGTAAAACCTGCGGAAATTGAAATTTCCGGAAACGCGGTTATTCTTAAAGTAAACGAAAAATACGATCTTCTTTCAGCGGAATCCGTTTGTGTTCAGTATGGTGGACAGAAGGCATCGGGAACAGGAAATATACGCGATAATTCGGAAAAAACAGGATTCTATGAGTATCTTGATGACAGCAGCGATACCGGAACGGGAAATAACCAGGGAGTAAGCCACAGTTCCCTTAAAAAGGACGGAACTTCGCTTATAGGAGAAAAATATCCGCTTTATAATTGGCTTGCTTCTTTCAGTTATAAGATTTCAACAGGAGTGCAAAAACAGTATGTCTGTTACCATTGGGAAATGCAGAATGACGAACTGATAAGCATTACGGAAGACAGCGCCGAAGAAAACAAACTGACTTTGTTAAGCGGTTCGGTTAAAGATGGCGTTCTGACCGGTGTTCAGTACAGCATGGAGAAAACAATTGCACTTCATTGCAACCGCCCTTGGGTTATAGAATGGAAAGCCGCGGGAAACGGAAATAGCTATGGCGGCGGTAAATTTTTGAGTACGTCCAATAATAGTTCCTGCGCGCAGTATCTTTATCTTCCGGCGGATTCCAGAGGTCTTGTAGCATGGGGCGTTGGAAGTGATTCGGCGAATTACGGATTCCAGCTGAAGAATTTTGGAATTGATACCCGTAAGGAACACATATACAGAATTGAAAACCGCATTGAAGATGACGGCACAAACAATGTTTATCTGATTGTGGACGGCGCGGAAATCGGCGTGATGAATACGGGTTACCGCACTTCGTCAAATGCTTCGGGTTCCGCAGGTTCTTTGATTGAGGAACCGAAAAACTGGATTGACGGCAAAAATATTTATATTGATTACATAGGCGGAAGCGGAAGTTTTCTGCTCAACAATATGAAGCTTTCATATTTGAAAGTTTATGAATGCTGTCACACCTATGAAAACGGCGTCTGCACAGGATGCGGAAAATCGGAATTTTCCCTTGCCGACCTCAACCTCGACGGTACAGTTGACGTAAAAGACGTTTACACCGCCCGCCTCGTCGCCGCAAAATTAAGAACGCCGACGGAACAGCAGATTCTTCTCGGCGACGTTGACCTCGACGGAAAAATAACCGCCATCGACGCGAACATAATACGAAAATACATTCTTGGAATCATAACAAAAATCCCGGTTGAATAAAAGAAAGATCCCGTGCTCAGATTTGAGCACGGGATTTTTTAATCGTTTCGACCGATTTTGAAAATCATCCGGAGAAACGGCGCAAGGAATTTCGGACTGTTCATAACAACAATTTTCATAAAAAAACACCTCCGTCAACGGTTAAAGCATCTGTAAATTCCGCCTGCCGCAAGAAAAAGGAGCATTGCGGCGATGAAAAAAGGAAGGAATTTTACAAACAGTCCGACAAAAAATCCTGCCGCGAAAAATACCGCCGGATTGAAAAAATCCTTTTTCCTTGTTTTCACCGAAAACCGCCCCTTTTTTGAAGTTTTGTATGATATCCTATGCAAAAATCGCTTTTCGGGTTACAAAAACAGAATTTTTTGTTTTTCTTTTGCATAGGTTAACAAAAAAGCCGTACGGCGTCTGAGGTGAAAAAATGAAAAAATTTATTTCGGCAATGCTTGCTTTCTGCCTTGTTTTTGCTTTCGGAACAACCGCCTTTGCGGACGGAATAAGCTTTTCGGCAAAATCCGCAATTCTTGTTGAACGCTCGACCGGAAGGGTTCTTTTTGAATACGAGGCGGAAAAGCAGGTTCCTCCGGCTTCGATCACAAAAATAATGACGCTTCTTCTCGTAATGGAAGCGATTGAAAGCGGAAAACTTTCTTTCGAAACGGAAATAACCGCAAGCGAATATGCCTGCTCCATGGGCGGAAGCCAGATCTGGCTTGAACCGGGCGAGGTTTTCACAGTCCACGAACTTTTAAAGGCGGCGGCAATCGCCTCCGCAAACGATGCCTGCGTTGCCCTTGCGGAAGCGGTTTCTGGAAGCGAGGAAGCCTTTGTTAACCTTATGAATCAAAAAGCCGCGGAACTGGGGATGAAAAACACCGTTTTCAAAAACTGCACCGGGCTTGATGCGGAAGGTCATCTTTCAACCGCAAAGGATATTGCCATAATGTCCGCGGAACTTTTGAAACACGAAGAAATAAAGGAATATTCAACGGTCTGGATGGACAGTCTTCGGGGCGGAGAAACGGAACTTACGAATACGAACAAGCTTGTCCGGTTCTATAAAGGCTGCACCGGACTGAAAACCGGTTCAACGGACGAGGCGGGCTGCTGTCTTGCGGCTTCGGCGGAAAGGGACGGAATGGAGCTTATTTCCGTGACCCTCGGTTCGCCGAATACGGACGAACGCTTTGCCGCAGGGCGGAAACTTCTTGATTACGGCTTTGCGAATTTTGCCGTTGCAACTCCGAAGCCGCCGGAAGAGGAACTGCGCCCGATTCCCGTTTCCCACGGAACTTCGGATTTTGCGGAGGCGGTTTTTGCCGTTCCGGAAACCTATCTTCTTCCGAAAGGGCAGGAGGGGCTTATTGAACAGACGGTGATTCTGCCGGAAAGCCTTGAAGCGCCGGTTGAAGCGGGAACGGTTATCGGAAGAGTGAAAGTTACCCTGAACGGCGGCGAAATCGGCGGATATGACATAATCGCGAAAGAAACGGTTGAAAAAATGAGCTTTTCCGCCGCATTAAAAATCCTTTTTCTTGAAGCAATTTCAACAAAATGAAAAAATTTTGGCAAAGGGGCGGTATTCCGCCCCTTTGCCACTTGCAAAAACAGGAGTTTTGCGTTATTATAGTACATAGGATAATATCATTATTCAGGAGGTGTCCTAATGCCGAAGCTTGATTTTCGGTATTTGAAAGACTTTATCTCCGAAGAGGAATTTTCCGCAAAAACAAAACAGGCGGAAGAAGCTCACCGCACCCTTTTGGAAAAATCCGGCGCGGGAAGCGATTTTACCGGTTTTGTTGAACTTCCGGAGGAATATGACAGGGAAGAATTTTCCCGGATTATTTCCGCCGCGGAAAAAATAAGAAAGCAAAGCGATGTTTTGATCGTAATCGGAATCGGCGGTTCCTATCTCGGAGCAAGAGCGGTTATCGAACTTTGCACTTCCCCTCTTCGCAACAGAATCTGTAAGGAAGGACCCGAAATTTATTTCGCCGGCTGCAACCTGAGCCCGGATTATATGTCCGAAATTGCGGAAATCTGTGAAGATAAGGATTTTTCAATAAACGTTATTTCCAAATCCGGAACCACAACGGAACCGGCAATTGCTTTCCGCTTCTTCCGCGGACTTCTTGAAAATAAATACGGAAAAGAAGAAGCAAAAGAAAGAATCTATTGCACAACCGACAAAGCAAGAGGAACCCTCAAAGCTGTTGCGGATAAGGAAGGTTGGGAAACCTTCGTCGTTCCGGACGATATAGGCGGAAGATTTTCCGTTCTTACCCCGGTTGGACTTCTTCCCATTGCCGCCGCCGGAATCGACATAAACGAACTTATGTCCGGCGCAGCGGAAGCAAAAAAGATTTATGAAAATCCGAATTTTTCCGAAAACGAAGCAATGCAGTATGCCGCCGCAAGAAACATTCTTCTTGAAAAAGGCAAAGCGCTTGAACTTCTCGTAAGCTATGAACCCTCCTTCGGACAGATGGCCGAATGGTGGAAACAGCTTTTCGGCGAAAGCGAAGGAAAAGACGGAAAAGGAATTTTCCCCTGCTCCGCAATTTTCTCGATGGATCTTCATTCTCTCGGACAGTTTGTTCAGGACGGAACGAGAAACCTTTTCGAAACGGTTGTCCGTTTTGAAAAAGCCCAAAGAAAGCTTGCCGTCGGCGCCGAAGAAGAAAACGGCGACGGACTCAACTTTCTTGCGGGAATGGACATGCAGGATATCAACGAAAAAGCAAGACTCGGAACTTTGGTTGCCCATACCGAAGGCGGAGTACCGAACATCGTAATAACCTGCGAAAAAAGAACTCCGGCGGAAGTCGGAAAACTCATTTATTTCTTTGAAATCGCCTGTGCGGTTTCGGGCTATATGCTTGGGGTAAATCCTTTCAACCAGCCCGGCGTCGAAAGCTATAAAAAGAACATGTTCGCCCTTCTCGGAAAACCGGGATATGAGGACATGAAAGCGGCAATCGAAGCAAAACTCGACTGATTTTCGGTCAAACTGCGTTCGCGCAATGATAATACATTTTGAACAGAGGGAGACAATCACCATGATCAATCTTATTCTCGGCCTCAAAGGCTCCGGCAAAACCAAATACCTCATCGACAACATCGAAGAAGCTGTTAAAACCAGCGAAGGCTGCGTAGTAGCAATCGAACGCGGCGCAACTCTTCGTTTCGACGTAAGCCATGACGTACGTCTTATCGATATCGATGAATACGATATTACCGATTTCAATTCCTTCTACGGATTCCTTTCCGGACTTATCGCAGGCAACTATGACATCAGCCACATCTTCGTTGATGCAACCTTCAAAATCGGCGGCCGCGATTACGATGCATTCGCAAAAATGACCGACAAACTCAAAAGACTTTGCGATGAATCCAACATCACCATGACCTTCACCGCTTCCTGCGAAAAAGAAGATCTTCCCGAAAGAATCCACAAATACGTTGTCGAAAGATAATTTCAAAAACAATGAAAAAAGCGCAGTTCACCGCCGGCGAATTGCGTTTTTTATTTTGTGTAATATAACAAAAACCGCCCCCGTATATTTTTGCGGAGGTGGTTTTTGTTATGAAAAAAATTATTGTGGTGGGCGCCGGAAACATCGGGAAAGCCGCCGCAAAAGCCCTTTTGGAATCCCCGGATTTTGAACTTTGCGGATTTGTCCGCCAAAAGTCAGAACCGGTTACGGGCTTTGAAAAAATCCCGGTTGCGGAAAATGTTTTCGGCTTGCCGGAAAAACCGGAAGGCGCGATAATAACAGTTCCGTCGCGTTTGGTTGAACCGATTGAATCAAAGCTTCTCGAAAACGGAATTTATGCGGCGGATTGCTTCGATATCCACGAAGAACTTCCGAAAATGCGGAAAAGACTGCAAAAATCCGCGGAAAAGGGAAAAATTTCCTGCGTTGTCGGGGCGGGATGGGACCCGGGTCTGGATTCGGCAATAAGAACGCTTATGTTTTCCGCCTTTCCGGAAAGCAAAATTTATACGAATTTTGGTCCGGGAATGAGCATGGGACATTCCGCCGTGGCAAAATCCATTGACGGAATTGCCGATGCGGTTTCGATAACTCTGCCTCTCGGGAAAGGAAAACATCTGCGGAAGATTTATGCGGTGCTCGAAAAGAACGCGGATAAAAAGGCCGTTGAGCACGCAATTTTGTCCGACAGCTATTTTGAGCACGACGAATGCTCGGTCGAATTTGTCGATTCGGCGGAACCTTTTTTCGATACAAAGCACGGCGTTTTTATCGAAAATATTTTCGGGAATCAAAAAATGAATTTCCTTATGGAAATAGATAATCCGACCCTTACCGGAAACGTTCTTGTTTCGGCAATGCGGGCGGCTTTTCTTCAAAAACCGGGGGCATATTTTATGCCGGAAATTCCGCCCTTTGATTTTCTTGCGGAAAAGGGGTTCGGATATTTATAATCCTATTTTTTTCCTCTTACAAATTCGTCAATGGTAACGCCGAAGAAATCTGACATTTTTATGATCATTTCAAGATCCGGTTCGGATTCGCCTCTTTCATATTTGCTTACGGAAGTTTGTGAAATATGTAAAGCTTCGGCAACTGCCCGCTGGGTAAGTTTGTTCTTTTTTCTCAATGTTTTAAGCATGGTAAGCATCTTTTTCACCTCAGAATTATTATATATTAAACAAAAAGATAAAAACACAGGTATGTTTTTGCAGGGATTTTTGCAAAATTTAACAGTATTTTATGATTTTTTAATAAAGTTCTATAATAATAGTAACTTTTTTTGCCATTTTTGTTGCAATGTATAATAATTTTTTGTTATAATAGCGTTGTACGACACATTGTGAAAGGGGATTAACAACTTTGAAACAGTACAAAGCAAAAGATATCAGAAATATCGCACTTGCCGGTCACGGCGGCGACGGCAAAACCAGCCTTGCTGAGGCTCTTCTTTATATGGCCGGCGCTACCGACAGACTTGGCTCCGTAACCGAAGGAAACACCGTTTGCGACTTCGACCCCGAAGAAACCAAACGTAAAATTTCCGTAAGCTCCGCTGTAGCACCCTTCGAATATGACGGTGTTAAAGTAAACATCATCGACACTCCCGGACTTTTCGACTTTGCCGGCGGTTTCCATGAAGGCGTTCGCGCAGCAGACGCAGTCATCATCACTCTTTCTGCAAAATCCGGCGTTCTCGTTGGTACCGAGAAAGCATGGAAACTTGCAACCGCTCAGAAAAAAGCAAAAGCTTTCTATGTTTCCAAAATGGATCTTGAGAACGCAGACTTCAACAAAGTTCTCGAAGCTCTCAAAGAAAAATTCGGAACCGCAGTCTGCCCCGCAGTAATTCCTGTCGGCAACGTTTACGTTGACCTTATCACCAAAAAAGCATTCTCCTTCGATGCAAAAGGCAAGAGCACCAAAGTTGAAATGCCCGACGATCCCATGATCGAAGAACTCGAAGACGCAATCAACGAAGCAATCGCAGAAGCAGACGACGAACTCATGGAAAAATTCTTCGATGGTGAAGAATTCACCGAAGAAGAACGTTTCCGCGGATTCGAAGAAGGCGTTGCAGCCGGTATCATCGCTCCCGTATATTGCGGCGACTCCGTAACCCTTCGCGGCATTGAAATGCTCCTTCACGAATTCAAAAAAATCTTCCCCTCCGCAGAAGAAGTTGCTTCCGAAGTTGCAACCGATGCTGACGGCAAAGAAGTCAAACTTACCTGCACCGATGACGAACCTCTTGCAGCATACGTTTTCAAAACCGTTGCAGACCCCTTCGTCGGCAAACTTTCCTTCGTAAAAGTTGTTTCCGGCGTTCTCACCGCAACTTCCGCTGTTAACAACTCCAGAACCGGCAACCCCGAAAGACTTGGTAAACTCGTTATCATGCACGGCAAAACCCAGGAACCTGTCGAAGCAGTAGGCGCCGGTGATATCTGCGCAATCACCAAACTTGCTGATGCACAGACCGGCGACACCCTTTGCGATCCGAAACGCGTTGTTTCCTGCAAAAAAACCGATTTCCCCTATGCATGTCTCAGAATGGCAATGTATCCCAAGGGCAAAACCGACGATTCCAAGATTGCAGGCGCAATCGCAAGAATCATGGAAGAGGATGCAACCGTTGCATACGAAAACAATGCAGAAACCAAACAGCAGATCCTTGCAGGTCTTGGCGAACAGCATCTTGACGTAATCTGCAGCAAACTCAAATCCAAATTCGGCGTAGAGCTCGGCCTTGAAAAACCCCGTGTACCTTATCGTGAAACCATCCGCAAAAAGGTTAAAGTTCAGGGTAAACATAAGAAACAGTCCGGCGGTCACGGCCAGTACGGCGACGTATGGATCGAATTCGAACCCACCGATTCCGAAGAAATGGTATTCGAAGAAGCAGTATTCGGCGGCTCCGTTCCGAGAAACTTCTTCCCCGCAGTAGAAAAAGGTCTCCGCGAAGCTTGCAAAACCGGTATGCTTGCAGGTTATCCGATGGTCGGCGTTCTCGGCAGACTTGTTGACGGTTCCTACCATCCCGTTGACTCCAACGATATGTCCTTCCAGATGGCTGCAAGACTTGCATATAAAGCAGGTATCCCCCAGGCAGGTCCCGCAATCCTTGAACCTATCGGCAACCTCAAAGTTGTTGTTCCGGATTCCAACACCGGTGATATCATCGGCGACGTCAACAAACGCCGCGGCCGTGTTCTCGGTATGAACCCCGTTGAAGGAGAAGACGGTTATTCCGAAGTTGAAGCAGAAGTTCCTATGAGCGAAATGCACGACTTCACCACCTCCCTCCGTTCCTCCACCCAGGGCAGAGGCTCCTTCACCTTTGAATTCGACCACTATGAAGAGCTCCGTGATGAAACCCTCAAACAGGCTGTAATCGAAGAAGCAAAACAGTGGATGACCGAAGAAAAAGAATAATTTTTCCGAATAATCAAAAAAGCCCTGTCATATTATTGACAGGGCTTTTTCGTATGCCTTCTCCCTGAGGAGAAGGTGCCGCATGGCGTATGCCGCGGCGGATGAGGTGTCATACTATTTTATCCCGGAGATGATTCTTTGCTTACTGCTTCCGTAAAAACATCAAGAACAAAAATCCTCGGCGCTCTTTGCGTTATAATCGCCGCAATAATTGCCGTTATCCTTTTCTTCGGCGCTGAAAGCTCCGGAAACGCCGCAGAATCCATTTCGCGCCGGGTTGCGGATAACAAAGAGCGGATTGCCTACATGGCTTCAAAAGGCTTTGAAACGGCTGATGAGCCTTCATCGGTGGAGGAAGTTCTTCTTCCGGAGGAATTTGACGAAATCCTTATGGAATATAACGAAATCCAGAAGCAGGGCGGGTTCGATCTTTCACCCTATCTTGGAAAAACGGTGAAAAAATACGTTTACCCAATCGAAGGCGAAATGGAAACTTTTGTCACCCTCTATATTTACGAAAACCTGATAATCGCCGGTGATATTTCTTCCCGCACCGAAGGCTGGCAGAAAGCTGTTGACGGCGGCAGAAATATGGGATAAAATATTTATATAACAAAAACGGAAGATGAGGAAAAGAATGGATTACAGAAAAATCACCATCGAAGATGCACCCGAGCTTGCAAAAATTTATGCGGAAACTTTCAATTCCGACCCCTGGTACGATAAATGGACACAGAAAACCGCCGAAAAACGCCTTTCCCAGATGATAAACAACGGCGGATTTTTCGGAATCGTTTCCTATAATGAAGCCGGAATAACCGGAATGATTCTCGGCGAAGAGGAGCAGTATTTTGACGGGGTTATTTTCAACATAAAGGAATTCTGCGTGAAAAACGAACTTCGCGGAAGGGGAATCGGAACAGAGCTCCTTGCGGAATTTGAACGAATGCTCAAAGGAATGGGCATCCGTGAAACGGTGCTCATGACAAATCTTGAGGACGAGGAATTTTATAAAAAGCGCGGTTTCCGCAGAAGCCGCGGAATAATCTATATGGGAAAAGAAATGTGATTTTATTCCTTTCCGGAATAAAACCGAATTGTTAACAAATAGTGCTTGATTGAAAAAATTTTCATTAATAAAATATATTTGCTTGGAAAAGCGAAAATAATATGAAAGGAGAACCGGAAATGAAAAAAACAATTGCTTTTGTTCTGGCGTTTATAATGACTGCGTTGTTTTCCGCCTGCGCTGCGGAAGAAAAGGTTTTTGAAACCATCGAAGCAAAAGATTGTTTTTTCGGCGCAGGTTACACCGAACTTGTTTTCGGCGGAAGCGAAGCTACGGAATATATTTTCAGGGCGGAAAATTCGGAAGAAACCGAATGGAGCGTTTATGTTTTTGATGAAAAATTTGAAGACGGTTTCAGATATATTTCCCAGGCTGCCGAACCTGTTCTTACCGGTGACGGAAGCATCGTGATCGAACCCAAAAAGTTCGTCTATATTTATTGTTCAACAAACGAATTTACATCCGAAGCTCCGGACGAAAACGCAAAACTGATAATAACCAACGGCTGATAAAGAATAAAAAAGCTCCGTGCTCAAATGAGCACGGAGCTTTTTTTGTTTTATGCATCAGTTATTTTTCTTCGGGATTTTCGTTTTCGGCGGGTTTGTTTTCTGCAAGTTTCTGCGCTTTTTTATAAGCTTTTCTTGCTTTTCTTGCGGCTTTGCGTTCCTGCCATTTTTTATTGTTTCTGAGGCAGCGGCTGATTACAAAACCGATGAGCGCAATGATTACCGCCCAGATGATGAAATAGGGGATGTTGGCAACAAACCATACAAAGAAATCCTGCGCGCCGACCCAGATATCATAGACGTTATCGCCGAAATCGGAGGAAATTCTTTCCCAAAGGGTTTCCGGTTCTGCGGAGGTAACGCGTTTTACCTCATAAATGCTGAGGTTGACGGTGCTGTAATCAACAAGATTATCATAGGTGCGGAGCTGGCTTTCATAACTTTCAAGCTGATAGCGGACTTCGGAAATCCGGGACTGGAGAACGATTATGGAATCGATGTTTTCCGCTTCCGCAAGAAGTTCGAGAAGCTGGTCATATTCAGTCCGGAGGGATTTGATCCTTGCCTCGGTGTCAACGTAATTAAGGGTGACGTCGGTGGTGTCCTCATAGCTGAATGTAACGTTTCCGAGTCCGCCGACTGTTCCGATGAATTCATCGACCTTTGAGGAAGGGATGCGGCAGACAAAGTTTGCGTTTCTGCTGGAGGAATAGTTATAGGAATTTCCGCTGACGCTGGAACTTTCGATGTATCCGCCAAGGGAGCTTACCTCCGCCTTGAGTTCGGAAAGGAAGGTTTCGAATTCAAGAGTTTCAACGTCAAGATTGAACGTGCGGATAAGCTTGCGGTTTGCGGGCATCTGGATTCCGGAAGAATTCATGGAAGAGGAGTTGCCGCTGATGGCGGAATCCTCGGTTACGTATTCCGTTTCCGGTTCCTCCATGGGAGCTTCCGGCATAAAGCCCATGTCGTTTTCGACCCAGTATCCGCCGTCAAAGGATTCGGCTTTGGAATCGCTTGCATAGTTTCTGCCGCTGCAGCCGCTTAAAATTACCGCAAGGGCAAAAATAAGAGCTAAAACTTTGATTTTTTTCATTTTATCAAACCTCCTTACATTATAATAGTGACAAAAATTTCCGTTTTTGTTGCATTGATTTTAAAGTTCGGGAAAAATTTTTTCCTGCGGTCCGGTATATTCCTTATATGGCGGAACGTCCTTCGGACTGCGGACTATCGTAAGGTCCTCTTCCGGAGAAAGTTCGGTTTCGGCTCCATCGCTTTCCTTTCCGCCGAGATATTCCGTCATAAGGTTATAATCATCGGTGCGGCGCTTCTGTTCAAAATGGAAGAAAACCGTATATGCCGCAAGGGCGATGACAGCGGCAATGCTGATTCCGGCACCGAGAGCAAGACCGGGAGTTTTATAGACGAAGACGATTTCGTTGAGTCCCGGTTCCGCAAAAACGGCCATGAAGCCGACGTCAACTTTTTCGATGGCGGTTTCTTTTCCGTTGACATAAGCGGTCCAGCCTTCCTCATAAGGAACGGAGAAGAAAACAAGGTTTCCGGAGGAAAGGAAGATTTTTGCGGAAAAACCGTCCTCATCATATTCGAATTTATATGCGGAGGATCTTTTTCTTCTTGCGGCCTCAACGCTGAAATCATCGTAATTAAGGGGCTTTTCCGGGGAAAGATTATGGCGGAGATACTGTCCGTAAAGTCTTTCCTGACTTTCGTTGAGGACGATGGAATAGATAAGCGCTTCGCTGCGCTGGGTTTCGTGGAGGGAATAATACTGTTCCTCGGTGATATATTCGTTGAAGGTGAATCCCATGGGGATATAGTTTTTGTTTTCAAAAATATGGTATCCGTTCACCGTTTCGAGATATCTGAATCCCTCGCAGATATTGGAATCTTCGGTGGTTTCCGCTGCGTCGGAATAAAGATATCTTACTGAGAGAAGTGCGCGAAGCTCATAAAGATCGTATTCCGGCTTGCTGGAAACGTCCCTTTTAACGTCAACGGTCGGATAAAATTCCATGATGGAAGGGGTGACAACGCTGTGGAAACAGCGGATGGACGGAATGTTCCAGTAAAGCCCCATGTTTTCGAAGCATTCATAAAAATCCGCCCTTGCGAACTGATCTCCGGAATAGGGGATCTCCATTTCCTCCGAAAGCCCGACAGCGTCCTCGATTATTTCGTCATGGTCGCCGGCAAAGGTATAGCCAAGGTTGATATAGGCAAAACCGTAAACCGCGCAGATTCCGGCGGTGAGAAGAACGAGGAGATTCCGGTAATATTTTCTGTTCTGCATGAACCAGAGAAGGACGGTTATAACTGCGCAGACAGCCGCAAAACCGGCGCTTAAGAAGAACCAGGAATCGTTATAGAGAAGCCCCATTTCCCAGTTTCCGTCGTTATAATGCACCGGAGTGAGGAAAAGGATGAGGATAAGCCCGACGATAATGCAGATGGAGGGAATGATGCCTTTCCGGAGGTCAACGGAATCCGTTCCGCCTTCGGAGGAGGATTCAAGCGCCTTTGCCGTTGCAACAACAAGCATGAGGATGAACATATAGTACCAGCGGGCATAGAACGAATGGTTGAAAAGAATAAAAAGGGAATTGAGCACCGGAACAAGCGCAAAAATGCAGCAGGCGATTATCATCTTTTTAAGCCAGTCGTTTTTGACGCAGCGGACATAGGCAATAACGCCGCTCATTCCGAAAAGCGGAAGCCATCCCGCCATGGAAGCCCATTGTGCTCCCTGTCCGGTGAACATGTTCTGCTTCGAAGGCATATCCGGAGGGAAGAAGAAGCTTGCGATGATTGCGGGAACCCGCTGTTCGCTGTAATAGAGCCAGAGGTTCCAGCCGTTGATAAAGTTATCCGGTCCGGTCCTCGGGTTATCAAGAATCGCAAGAACCGAAGGAAGAACAGCCACCGCCGCAACGCAAAGACCGATTACGGATTCCAGCGCAACAAAAAGGAAACTACGGAATTTATGGGAAATGTTTTTGTCGGTGATGCGGATGAAGAAATAAAGAACGGTGAAAACGACTTCGCCGATGAAGAACCAGTAGTTCACAACCGCATTGAGCGCAACTGCCGCGGCAAAAGGTCCGTGTTTATCCTCGGTGATGAGCATCTCAAGTCCGATGAGAATAAGCGGAAAAAATGCCACAACGTCGAGGAAATGGTTGAAGAAAACGTTATAAATGCTGTATCCGCTGAACGCATAAAGAAGTCCGGCAATGACAGCAAAGCGCTTATCCTTAACAAATCTTGCGGCATAAAAATATGCGGTGAAGGCACAGACCATAAATTTTATCACGAAAAGCGGCGCCATAAGATAGGGCACCATCGAAGTTTCAAAGGGAAGAGTCATCCAGAAAAAGGGGCTGAAAATAAGATAGAAGGAATAGGCGCCGATGAAGTTTACTCCAAGGTCCGTGTTCCAGTCCCAACCGATCTGTCCGTTTGTAACAAGTTCGTGGGCGTGCATATAAAAAGCGATCTGCTGGCAGTTATAATCGCCGTAATAGGTGAAGATTCCGCCGTTCTGATAAACAACAAACCCGATGGTTATAATTCCGCAGATTGCCGAAAGAAGAAGCACCCACCAATGTAAATTTTTATTTCTTTTCTGAATTTCGTTCGTCATATTCCGTCCTCAAATCAAAATAATGATATTTTAAAGAAAAATTTGTATTTATATAACTATCCAATTTACAGTATATAACTTTTTATACAATTTTTAAAGTGGAAAAATAAAAAATAACCCGCAAAGTGCGGAACATGCAAAAAAAGACTGTTTTTTTGTTGCAAAAAGTCTTATAATAAATTAATACATGATCCGTTTGGTGGTGGACTTTACGGGTTATCGTTTTCTTCGGAACAGGAGTTCCATATATTAAGTGCAGAATTTTTTCGATTTTGTTGCATCGGGAGGAAGAAAAATTGCAGGAAAGCAGATTTTACGCCTATATTTCAAGAATGAAACATATTTTCCGCTGGTCCCTTA
>SVMR01000020.1 GCA_015067315.1 Oscillospiraceae bacterium
GCTGTGTGGCTACCTGTAAGTTCGGTGCCATCTCCGCGGAATAAGGGGGAGAATAGATATGAGCGAAATTAAGATTATCATTGACGGTATCGAGTGTGTCGGTCAGGCCGGCGATACCATTTTGCAGATTGCCGCAAAGTCCGGCATCTATATCCCCACCTTGTGCCATCATGAAAGCGTTGCCAAGTACGGTGCCTGTGGCCTGTGCGTGGTAGAGGCTGAAAAGAGCCCCAAGCTGATGCGTGCCTGCGCTACCACTGCTGCTGACGGTATGGTCATCCGTACCAACAGCCCCCGGATCGCTCAGGCCCGGAAGATCGCTTTGGAGCTGCTGATGAGCGACCACGAAGGCGACTGCAAGGGCCCCTGCCACTTGAACTGCCCTGCCCGTACCGATATTCAGGGCTATGTAAAGCAGATCGCGTTGGGTAACGATAAGGAAGCTGTTCGGATCATCAAGGAGAAGATCCCCCTGCCCGCATCCATCGGCCGTGTTTGCCCTCACCCCTGTGAGGAGAAGTGCCGCCGTCAGTTGGTGGAGCAGCCCCTGTCCATCGCTTATCTGAAGGCTTTCGCGGCTGACAACGATATGGCATCTGCCGATCCTTTCAAGCCTGTTTTGGCTAAGGCTACCGGCAAGAAGGTCGCCATCGTTGGTGGCGGTCCTGCCGGCTTAAGCGCAGCTTATCAGCTGGCTGTGAAGGGTCATGCCGTTACCGTGCTGGACATGATGCCCGAGATGGGCGGTATGCTCCGCTACGGTATTCCTGAGTACCGTCTGCCCAAGGCTGTTCTGGCTGCGGAAGTCGCTGCCATTGCCGCGCTGGGCGTAGAGCTGAAGAACAATGTCAAGGTCGGCAAGGATGTGACTTTGGAGTCCCTCCGGGCTGAGTATGATGCTGTGCTGGTTGCCGTTGGCGCTTGGAAGTCTACCGGCATCGGCTGCGAAGGCGACAAGCTGGAAGGCGTTCTGGGCGGCATCGATATGCTCCGGGAAGTCAACCTGGGCGGCCGTCCTGATTTGGGCAAGAACGTTGCTGTCGTCGGTGGCGGTAACGTGGCTATGGACGCCTGCCGTACCGCAGTCCGTTTGGGCGCAGAGAATGTCTATGTTATCTACCGTCGTACCCGTGCCGAGGCTCCCGCTGAGGATCTGGAGATCGAAGAGGCTCTGGAAGAGGGTGTGGACTTCAAGTGGCTGACCAATCCCGCCGAGATCATCGGTGAAAACGGTAAGGTCACAAAGATCAAGCTGCAGGTCATGGAGCTGGGCGAGCCCGATGCTTCCGGCCGCCGCAGCCCCGTGCCTGTAGAAGGCAAGTTTGAGATCCTGGATGTGGATACCGTTATTTCCGCCATCGGCCAGCGCTGCGCTCTGGAGGGCTTTGAGGCTCTGACCCAGACCCGGAAGGGCACCATCGAAGCCAGCGAGAACAACGGCAGCACCAACCTTCCCGGTGTCTTTGCTGTGGGTGATGCCACCAACCGTGGTCCCAGCATTGCTGTTCGCGCCATTGGCGAGGCTAACGATGCCGCTATCGCCATCGACGCTTACCTGAACGGCAAGGATATGACCATCCCCACTCCCTACTACTCCGAGCGTAAGGTCACTGCAGAAAACTTTGCCGATCGGGAGAAAATCGCCCGTGCAGAGATGTCCTGCGAGGATCCTGCTTACCGCCGCGGTAACTTTGACGCTGTCATCAACGGCTTTACCGATGAGCAGGCCCGTGCCGAAGCCAAGCGCTGCCTGGAATGCGGCTGCCATGACTTTGACGAGTGCCGCCTGATCGTCTGCGCCAATGATCAGCCCATCAATCCTGAGCGTTTGGCAGGTCAGAAGCATCAGTGCTTCACCGAGCGGAAGCTCCAGATCATTGAGCGGGATCAGGGCAAGTGTGTTCTGTGTAACCTCTGTGTCCGTACCTGTGAAGAGAATGCCAAGAAGGGTATTCTGGGTCTGGTAGGCCGTGGCTTTGAAACCGTTATCAAGCCTGAGTTCCAGGATGATGCGGTGATCGCCGGCTGTAAGGACTGCCTGATGTGCGCCAATGTGTGTCCCACCGGCGCTCTGAAGATCCTGAAGTAATCAAATTCAAACCAAAAGCAGCCGCCTAAGGGGCGGTGCTCATAAGACAGTTGACAGGCACAACAGTTTAATCTGCTGTGCCTGTTCTTGTATATCCAGACAAATTATGATATTATAAAATCAATTGATTAAACGATAATTTGTTGGAGTGATAAGATATGATTATTCGTGAAGCCACTATTGAAGATGCTTTTGCAATATGTAATATCAGTTGCGCTGACTTAGGTTATGATTGTAGTTGTGAATTTGTATCAACGCGAATAAGCAACCTTGATAAAGGGAGAGAAAAGGTATTTGTTGCAGAGGTCAATGGAATAGTTGCTGGGTATATTCATGCAGAAAAATATCAAACTCTATATTTTGAACCGATGATAAATATTCTGGGTTTAGCTGTTTCCTCCGAGTTTAGAAGGCGTGGCATCGGAAGAATGCTACTGAAACGTGCTGAACGTTGGGCAAACGAGGTAGGTATACATAAAATAAGATTGAATTCTGGTGCCTCTCGAAAGGAAGCACATTCATTTTATCGAGCAATGGGCTACAGCAATGAAAAAGGGCAGATTCGATTTATAAAAGATATCGAATAATAACATTATTGATTTATTCAAGTCCCAATTTGACGAACAGTAAGAGCGCACTTCTATACACCGTTCGGTGTAGTACGTTGGGTGCGGTACTTGGCTCTCCCTTTGGGAGAGCTGGCGGCGAAGCCGACTGAGAGGGACTTGCCTCTCCCGTTGGGAGAGGTGGCCGAGCATAGCGAGGACAGAGAGGGTAAACAATGACCATACCAAAAGATAACAGCCAATTGGAAAATGCCCGGCGGCTTCGCAGGGAAATGACGCCCCATGAGCGCAAGCTCTGGTATCTTTTTCTCCGCAAATACCCGGTGAAGATTTACAAACAGCGGATCATTGGCAGATTTATCGTGGATTTTTACTGTGCTTCTGCAAAGCTGGTTATCGAAATAGATGGTTCTCAGCATTATGAGCCTCAGGGCATGGCACATGACGCAGAACGTTCCGTATTTTTGTCGGGTCTGGGCTTGGAGGTTTTACGATTTTCCAACCGAGATATTGACAGGGATTTTCGTGGTGTGTGCGAACAAATTGACCTTACCATTCAAAACCGACTGCAATGCCCTCTCAGTCACCTGCGGTGACAGTTCTCCCAAAGGGAGAGCCAAGTGTCTGCGCCTGTTACATGGTATATCGACATAAGAAACGGAGCGTATCTGTACAGATGCGCTCCGTAACTGTTTTACGGATACCCGCCTAATTGCGGGAGCTTTTGTAATATTCATCGATAAGTCCGAAAACGTCTACGGGTTTTCCTTTTAAAATAACCCTTGGGGTTTTTGCGTATCCGTCAAAACTGAAGTTTATGTTTTCAAAATTTCCGGAACTAATTCTGTAACAGAAGAATTCCGCGGTTTCCTTGATATCCGCCTTCGGCAAATCGAGGATCACGCAGGCTTCCTCTTCCTTTTTTCCATTATTAATTATAAAATCATAAACAATGGAATTGTTTTTTGCAATAATGCTCGGGCGTACCGCCGGATTATTTATGAAGGCGTCAACCTCTTCGGGAGTGAAATGCCAGATTCCGTTTATTTTTTCGCCGTTAAGGATTCCGGAAGCGATGTAATTTCGGATAGTGCGGTCGGAAAGACCAGTTATGAGCACAAGGTGGCTTATGAGATAAAGTTTTTCTTCCATTGTGAAAACTCCTTTTTTCAAAAATTCATCCTGCAGGCTGTGATTTAATTATAAAACCCGCTCCGGAGAATTTCAATTTGAAATTAAGGGAGATTTTCATAGATAAAAACCACCCTCCGATTTTTCGGAGGGTGGTTTGTTATTCAGCAAAATCAGTATTAATTTTGTAACCTTTGGGTTCTTCGGTATCTTCTACTACAGTATAATGCAAATCGAATTTTTCATATTTATTTCTTTTCAAAAATACCGAAATCCGGATCCCAAATAGTATCTTCGATACTATCATAAACTAATTTATGTGAACCACCGGAATTTATATCCGATATGTGTATGACAAAAATTCCTTCTGCTCCTTCATATGTTGCATTCTTATCAAAAACATAGAGATAAGAAGTTTTAGCGTTATTACTTTCCGAAACGAGATAGCAATTATCTTCACCGTCAAACTCATAATAAACGCTATCAAGCAATTCGTAATAGTATTTTCCTGAAGGACCTTGAGATGTATTTACCGTTTCTTCTAAATCATCGCCATTAGAAACATCATTTTCCTCAGTCTGTGCTTTTCCACATCCACAAACAGAGAGCATCATTACAACTGCCAAAATAAGTGCCAACATTTTTTTCATTTTTTCATCCTCCTGAAAATAAAAAAAGTGCGCAGCCGAAGCCACGCACTTAAAAACGCAAGCTCCGATTGCTGCGACACAAACTTTCACTTTCCACTGGTAGGTATGCGAAAATAGAGCATGCATTTTTATCAAGAGATAAAAATACATACCTCGCCATTTGGAAAGTTATATTAAGTTTGCGTCGCAGTTTTATTTTATCACTTTGCACTTATAATATCAACAAAAATCTAAAAAAAGAAAAAACGGAACGGTCAAGACCGTTCCCTACAATAAAAAGGTGAAATTCAAAAACGGCGGGAGCATAGCCCCCGCCCTACTTTTGAAAATTTAGATTTCCTGCTTCGCTTTATAGATTCTTTCAAGGGTTGCTTCAAGAACGCGTTTCGGGCAGGCGATATTGATTCGTTCGAAACCGATTCCGCCTTCGCCGAAAACGTAGCCTTCATCAAAAATCGCCTGGGCTTTATGTACCATAAAGTCTTCAAGCTCTTTTTCATTCATTCCCCATGCGCGGAAATCAAGCCACATAAGATATGTTCCCTGAAGGCGGTGAACTTTAACTTCAGGCATATTTTCCGCAACGAATTCCTCCACGAATTTTCTGTTTTCATCAAGGAAAAGAAGAAGCTCGTCGAGCCATTCCTCACATTCGTCATAAGCAAGTTCGCAGGCTTTATATCCGAAGATGTTGAGGGAGAAATATCCCCTTGCGGAGGTCATCCTGTTTCTGTATTCCTCGTTGGGAATAAAGATATTGGAAGTCTGGAGACCCGCAAGGTTGAATGTTTTGCTCGGTGCAGTGCAGATTGCGCAGTTATTGAGATATTTTTCCTCGAAAGTACCCATGGAAACGTGTTCGAATCCGGGCATTATGAGGTCAAAATGTATCTCGTCAGAAATGATGAAAACCTTGTTTTCAAAGCAGATTTCGCATAGTTTCAGAAGTTCCTCTTTTGTCCAGATTCTGCCGATCGGATTATGAGGGCTGCTGAGAATGCAAAGGGTTGTTTCCGGTCTTGCGGCTTTTTCCGCAAAATCCTCAAAATTGATTCTGTATTCTGTTCCCTCAAGGATAAGTTCGCTTCCGAGAACGGTTCTTCCGTTCGCCTCAACGCTTGAATAGAAAGGATAATAAACCGGGGTCAGCATAAGGACAGAATCCCCGTCTTTTGTAAATGCGCCGACCATTTCCTTGATTGCCGGAACAACCCCGGCGGTCATTACGAACCATTCACTCTTCGGGGAAAATCCGTGGCGGCGCTCCATCCAGGAAATTACGCTTTTATAGTAATTTTCCGTTTCACCGGTATAACCGAGGATTATATTATCGAGATAATCTTTAAGACCTTCGATTATTGCGGGAGGGTTTTTAAGTTCCATATCCGCAACGGAAAGCGGAACAATTCCGTCTTTTGCGTCGGGAATCTGGGAATACATTCCCTCCCATTTATGGGAACCGGTGTTTCTTCTGTTAACAAGGGTTTCAAAATCGTATTTCATTTTACTCTCCTTATTCTTCAATGCCTTCCATTTCTTTTTCAACGGAAGCTTCGCAGGATTTCATTGCTTCAAGAGTTTTTTCAAGGAGTTCGGAAAGTTCCCATCCAAGGCGTTCCGCGCCGAGTTTTATAACGTCGCGGCTGCAGCCTGCTGCAAATTTTTTATCCTTGAATTTCTTTTTAAGGCTGGAAACGTCCATATCAAGACAGCTTTTTGAAGGACGCATTTTTGCCGCCGCCCAGACAAGTCCTGTGAGTTCGTCCGCGGCAAAAAGAACTTTTTCCATCATGTGTTCCGGTTCAACGTCGGAAGTCATTCCGTAAGCATGGCTGCAGACGGCATGGATAAATCTTTCGTCAAATCCTGCTTCACGGAGAAGTTCCGGCGCTTTTACGCAATGTTCCTCCGGCCAGTTTTCAAAATCGACATCATGGAGAAGACCGACCGTTGCCCAAAAATCCGCTTCATCGCCAAAGCCGAGTTCGTTTGCGAACCAGCGCATAACACCTTCGACGGTATAGGCATGGCGGATATGGAAAGCAACTTTATTATATTTTTTAAGAGTTTCGACAGCAGTTTCCCTGTTCATTATATATCCTCCGTTGGGGTGATCCGGCAATCAGCCGAGATTTGCAAGTTTTTCAACAACCGGCTTAAGCCATTCTTCGTCGCAGTATTCGATATCGCCCGCGTCGCATTTTGCCGCAACGGAAGGATCCATCGGAATTTTTGCGGTTACGGGAATTCCGTATTTTTCGGCAATTTCGTCAATATGGCTTTCGCCGAAGATGTTATGAACTTTTCCGCAGTCCGGGCATCTGAAACCGGACATATTTTCAACGACCGCAAGAACGGGAATATCCATCATTCCCGCCATTTTTACCGCTTTTTCAACGATCATTCCCACAAGTTCCTGGGGGGAAGTTACAACAACGATTCCGTCAACGGGAAGGGATTGGAAAACGGTGAGCGGAACGTCGCCGGTGCCCGGAGGCATATCGACGAACATATAGTCAACGTCGTTCCATACAACGTCCTGCCAGAACTGTTTGACGGTTCCGGCAATAACCGGTCCGCGCCATACAACGGGTTCGGTTTCGTCCTGGAGAAGAAGGTTTACGGACATTACTTCAATTCCGGTTTTTGAAAGTTCCGGAATGATTCCCGCGGCGGAACCGGTTGCTTTGTTTGTAATTCCGAAAGCTTTCGGAATTGAAGGGCCGGTTACGTCCGCATCGAGAACAGCGGTTTTATAACCCTGTTTTTGCATATTTGCGGCAAGAAGAGAAGTTACAAGAGATTTTCCGACGCCGCCTTTTCCGCTTACAACACCGATTACGTGTTTTACATCGGAAAATTCGTTCTGATCAACAAGAAAGCTTTCGGGAGCCTGTCTTGAAGAGCAGTTCTGGCCGCAATGTTCGCAGTCATGATTGCATTCGCTCATATTTATATATCTCCTTTTCGGTAATTTGCGTATTAATTATTATACCACTTTACAGATAAAAAGTTAAGATGTTAAAAAATTATTTTTATTTTTCAAAAAAATGTCGCTTTTTATCGAAAAATATGTTATAGTCAAGGAGTATTTATAAAAATTCATTAGGAGAGTGTTTAAATTGGCTGCAACAGCTGTTTTCGGCGTATCTTTTGTTGACGTAAAAGGTTTTCCTTTCAGAAAATATATTCCGACCGGAACCAACCTCGGTAACGTAAAAATCGTTCACGGCGGCGTTTCAAGAAACGTTTGCGAAGATTTCGCAAATGTGGGAATGCCTGTTGATTTCGTAAGCGTTGCGGACCACACCCCAATCGGTCTTGACGTTGTGGACCATCTTCAGAACATCGGAGTCGGAACCGATTACATCACAATGGTTCCAAGCGGCGGAGTCGGAATGTGGCTTGCGGTAATGGACGAAAAAGGCGACCTTGCCGGTTCCACCTCCCAGATGCCCGACCTTGAAGCACTCGAATCCTTCATCGGCGCAAAAGGCGAAGAAATTGTAAAAAAATGCGAAAACATCATTCTTGAAATCGATACAAACGAGGCAATCGCAGAAAAAGTTCTTTGCCTTGCAGAAAAATACAATAAAAAAGTCTATGTTATTGTCGGCAACCTTAGCGTAATCGGAAAACGCCCCGACTTCCTCAGCAGAGTTGACTGCTACATCTGCAACGAAATCGAAGCCGGAAAATTCTTCAGCATGAATCTTGAAGAATATGATTCCGAACAGATGCTTAAGGTTGTAAAAGAAAAATCCGCGGAACTCAAAGTTCCCTCAATGGTTGTCACCATGGGAAAAAACGGCGCAGTTTTCTATGACAGCCGTACCGGCGAAGAAGGACATTGCCCCTGCCTCCCCTGCAATCTTGTTGATACAACCGGCGCGGGAGACGCTTTCCTTTCCGGAACAGTTATGGGACTTACAAAAGGCTACAGTCTTAAAAAAGCCGTTAAGGCCGGAACCTATCTTGCTTCCGCAACAATACAGGTTGCAGAAAGTTCCTGCCCCAAAAACCCGAAATTCTTCGACCAGTTTGAAGACTGATTTTTCAAATGATAACATAGGCAGACGGATAAAAACCGTCTGCCTTTTTTCTTAGCCTTCCCCTTGAGGGGAAGGTGTCTGCGAAGCAGACGGATGAGGTGTTTCCGAGAAAGCAAACGGCGCCCCGGAAGAACCCCTTCATCACCGCCTTCGGCATAGCTTTTCCGCAAGGAGAAACTTTTTTTCGTTACGCAATGTTAAAAAGGAGATGGCAATTTTTTATGAATTTTGAAGAACTTTATAAAATAAAAGACGAAATTGAACAAATAAACAGAACTTACGATATTTTTGACGAGGAACACAGGCTTTCTTCAAAAGCCGCAAGGGTTGAATTTCTGACAACGGTCAGATATATCGAAAAATATCTCAGACCCGGAATGAAGATTCTTGATATCGGCGCCGGCGCGGGAGAATACAGCCTTTATTTTGCGGAAAAAGGCTATGAAGTTTCCGCCCTTGAACTTGCGGACAGCAATATTGCCGCTTTCAGAAGAAGAATAAAACCGGAACATAAAATCGAACTTATCCAGGGAAACGCCGTTGATCTTTCCGCTTATCCCAACGAAAGTTTTGATATTGTTCTTATGTTCGGTCCGCTTTATCATCTTCACAGCGAGGAAGACAGGCAAAAAGCCATTGCGGAAGCAAAGCGCGTTGCAAAAAAAGACGCCGTTTTCTTCTTCGCCTTCATCGGAAACGATATGATTTTTATAACTGAACTGAATTACGACGCAAATTATATAAAAAACGGCGATTATGACAGGGAAACTTTTAAAATGGACGACTTCCCTTTCGTTTTCCATACCGTTGACGGCTGCCGCAAAATTCTTTTGAACGGCGGAATAAAAATCATGCATGAAGTTGCTTCCGACGGCGTTTCGGAACTTATGGCGGAACGAATCAACAAGCTCGATGAGGAAGATTACGAAACCTATCTCCGCTATAATTATTATTGCTGTGAAAAGCCGGAGATGCTCGGAAGGAGCAACCACCTTTTGTTTGTGGGAAGGATGTGAAAAAATGAAGCTTATTGCAAAACTTACGGACAAAACCGTTCTCGGTCTTGAAGGTGTTTCAGGCGCAAAGCCGCGATATACCTCAAGAGCCGTCCTTCGGAATTCCGAAGGAAAATTTGCCGTTATGCTTATGAAAAAAGTTGATTTTCAGCTTCTTCCCGGCGGAGGAATCGACCCGGGAGAGGACGAAATTTCCGCCCTGAAGCGGGAAGTTCTTGAAGAAACTGGCTGTTCCTGCGACTTTATCAAAGAAATCGGAATTGTTGAAGAAAACCGCGCCCATTGCGATTACACGCAGATTTCCTATTACTATTTCGTAAATACCAACGGAAAAATTGCGGAAATAAACCTTACCGAAGGCGAAAAAAGCACAAAAACCGAGGTTCAATGGCTCGGCTTTGATGAACTTTACCGCCTCATCACGGAATTTGTTCCGAAAACCGAACAGCAGAAATTCCTCAAATCAAGAGATTCCGCCGTTCTTGAAACGGTTAAAAATTCCTTTTCCGATTATTCGATGATTTTGCACATTATGAAAAAATCCGCCTGGGAGGAGCGTAAAAACAGGGAATTCTGGGGCAGGCGGAACGTTGACGCCGAAGGATTTATCCATTGTTCACAGCCCGAATATTTTTGGCGAATCGCGCCGAATTTTGAAGGAACCGACGAGGAACTTGTTATACTTTGCATTGATGAAAACAAGCTACTTTCTGCGCCGGTAAAATATGAAGACGGCGACGGCTGCGGAAGAAGCTATCCCCACGTTTACGGAATGATAAACAATTCCGCGGTTACGGCGGTTCTTCCCTTTTTGCGCGGGGAAAACGGCTGGATCAAAAATCCGGAACTTGAAAAATTTGAGGATAAATAAAATGGAAATCATCAGAGTAAAATATGGCACAGATTTATATAAAAAACTCATAGATTACGCGGAAAACTGTTCATGGATCGCCGGGAAACACCTTGCCCAAATTCTTCGGGAAAACAATTTTCTTGAATGGGAAGCGGTTTTTGCCGCGGTTTCGGAAGATGAAATAATCGGATTCTGCGCCTTTCTCGAAACGGATTATTATCCGGAAAACAGATATTCCCCCTGGATAAGTTCGATTTTTGTCGATGAAAAACACCGCGGAAACAGAATCAGCTTTGCTATGATTGAAAAAGCCGCTGAACACGCAAAACTCCGGAATTTTAATAAAGTTTATATTCCTTCGGATATGACCGGTTTTTATGAAAAATGCGGTTTTGAAAAAATCGACGAACTCGAAAATTACGGCGGAGATATTGACAATATTTTCGTCCGAAAAATTTTGTAACGCCTCATCCGTCAGCTTCACCGGCACCTTCCCCTCAAAGGGAAGGCTTTTTATGCTTGAAGATTGACTTTTCTTATGGTATTATATAAAATAGATTAATTTTGACCGGAGGATTTAAAATGATTGGTGCAATAATCGGCGACATTGCCGGAAGCATTTATGAATTCAACAATATAAAAACAACCGATTTCCCGATTATAAGCGAGGATTGCTTTTTTACCGACGACACAGTAATGACCGTTGCGGTTGCGGAAGCCCTTATCAAAGGCGGCAGAAATGAAGCGAAAACCGAAAAAGAAATGGTAAAAGCCATGAAAAAATACGGAAAACTCTATCCCGACGCAGGATACGGACTTCGCTTCCGCGAATGGCTTGCTTCTTCCGACCCGAAACCTTATAACAGTTTCGGAAACGGCTCCGCAATGCGCGTTTCCCCCGTTGCCTGGTATTTCCACAGCCTTGAAAAGGTTGAAAAATTCGCGGAAATAAGCGCAAAAGTAACCCATGACCACGAAGAAGGAATCAAAGGCGCAAAAGCAACTGCTGCCGCAATTTATCTTGCAAGAAACGGCAGAACAAAGGATTATATCAAGCGCTATCTTGAACTTAAATACAGATACGATTTCAGCAAGGCCCTTGATGAGATCCGCCCCGCCTATGAATTTGACGAAACCTGCCAGGGAACCGTTCCGGTTGCGCTCCAGGTTTTCTTCGAGGCGGAAAGCTTTGAGGATACCCTTCGGAAAGCAATTTCCATGGGCGGCGACAGCGACACCCTTGCGGCAATCGCCTGCTCCGTTGCGGAAGGATTTTATCCCGTTCCCGCGGAAATCAAAGAACGCGCTCTTGCGAAACTTGACAAAAAACTTTTGAGCATGCTCAAAAAATGGGACGAGGATCTTTCCGTTTCTTCCAATCCTTTTGAGCACCGCGATATTATGCTCTATGCGGATTATCTTCTTAAAAACCCCCGCACAGTCCGCAAAACAATCCATCATCCGGACACCAACCAGGATTACGTTGTTCCGGAATACAGCGAAACAATGTTCAACTTTATCCGCGACGCCTTTGCTTCCGAAAGATTCCGCGGCGATTATGCGGAAATCCTTGCAAGACACAACATCAGAAGCCACCAGGATATGGTTTGCGAAGTCTGCGACGCTTCCGAAGTTCTTCTCGAAGCAATGCTTACCGTAATTATTTCCGGCGAAAAGGTCAAACCCGGCAACGTTGCCTGGGCGGCGGAAGACGGAATTTTGGGCGACATCATGTTCTATCTCCGCAAAAGAATGGAAGAAGAAAACGAAGAATAATTTTTCAGTAAAAAAACACCCGGCAATGCCGGGTGTTTTTTTATGCTTTTATTTTATTGAGTTTTTCCGTAACAAGGAACATTATTGCCATTAAAGCGCCGAGATAAAACGGAAGGATTCCTGCGGAAATCCGGTTTGCAATAATTCCGAAAAGCGGCGGCATAAAAAGGCTTCCGATATAGGCGCAGGCCATTTGCACCCCGATTATCGCCTGGGATTTATCCTTTCCAAAATGCTTCGGTGTTGAATGTATCGTGCAGGGATAAATCGGCGCACAGCCAAGACCAACAAGGACGATTCCCTCCATTGCGGTTTTTTCGCCGAATGGAAGAAGCATTGCAACAACGCCGATTGCTATAATCCCTTCGCCGAGACGTATCATATTTTTATCGCTGAGTTTATATGTAATAAAACCGCTTGCGGCTCTTCCGACGGTTATTCCCGTATAAAAGAGAGTTGCAAGGGCGGCGGCTGTTTCTTCGGAAATTCCGTGCTCCATAACAAGATAGCTGCTTGCCCAAAGCCCCGCCGTACTTTCAAGCGCGCAATAGCAGAAAAAAGCGGTGAAAATCTCCTTTGTTCCGGGAATCGAAAAAATCTCCCTGAAAGAAAGGGGATTCTTCTTTTCTTTCGTTTCTTCGGAAGGTTTATCCTCCTTCCAAAGCGGAAGGGTAAGAAAAAGCACCGCCGTCAGAACAATCTGCAAAAACGAAACCCAGCGGTAGCCGAGATTCCATGTTCCGCCGGTCATTGCCGCCGCAAGAATATAGGGTCCCGCGGAAGCGCCTATTCCCCACATGCAATGGAGCCAGCTCATATGGCGGCTTGCGTAATGTATTGCGGCATAGTTGTTTATTGAAGCATCAACCCCGCCGGCGCCGAGACCGTAAGGAACCGCAAGAATGCAAAGCATCGGGAAAGAATTGCTTACCGAAAAACCTAAAAGCGCCGCCGCGGTTAACGCAACGCTCATTGCTGTGACTTTTCCGGTTCCGAAGCGCTTTGTCATTCTTTCCGAAAGAAGGCTTGAAACAATGGTTCCGAAGCATATTATCATTGAAATTATTCCGGCATAGGAAACCGGAACGCCGAATTCAATCTGCATAACCGGCCATGCTCCGCCAAGCAGAGCATCCGGAAGTCCGAGGCTTATGAATGAAATATATATTATTGCAAGAAGAAAACTCGCCAAAAAAATCACTCCTTTTTCCGGCGGGAGCAAGCCCCCGCCCTACCGTACCATTTTAACACACCTGTCAACTGCGGTAATTTTACCGTCAGTCAATAAATTTGTTGAGTAACTTTACCGAAAGTGTATTCAAAACCGCACAAAACGGTGTTATCATATAACCACGGTACCGAAAAAGAACGGAGATGATTTTTTATGAAATCAAACATCAGCGAAAATATAAAACTTTTCAGAAAAAGCAGAAATTTTACCCAGGAACAGCTTGCGGAAGCAATGGGCGTTTCCGTCGGCGCCGTTTCAAAATGGGAAAGCGGAGCTTCCGCGCCGGAACTTCCGCTTGTGCTCGAGCTTGCGGATTTTTTCGGAACCTCTGTGGATTCCCTTCTCGGTTATAAAGTAAGAAATAATTCTGCGGCGGAAACGGCGGAAAGACTTCGTATAATGCGTTCGCAAAAAGATTATACCAACGCGTTTTCCGAGGTTGAAAAAGCGGTTCAGAAGTTCCCGAACAATTTTGATGTTGTTTATCAAAGCGGCGGACTTCTTTATTTCTTCGGTCTTGAAAAAAACGACAAAAAGGCCATACTCAAATCGAAAGAACTCCTTGAGCACGCTCTTACTCTTATCGACCAGCCCCATGCTCACAACATCGGAAAAAGCGATATCTACGATGACCTTTCCGGAATTTGTTTTCTTCTCGGCGAAGATGAAAAGGGTCTTGATATGCTCCGTGACCACAACGAAGGAGGAATTTTCAACGCCGAAATAGGCTATGAACTTGCAACAAGCTTCGGACGGCATAAAGAAGCGATTCCCTATCTTTCCGATTCCCTTGTAAGAAATCTTACGGATTTATTCAAATGCGTAATCGGCTTTGCAAACGTTTATTCAAGCCGCGGTGAATTTGAAAAGGCTTTTGATGCTGTAAAAACCTGTTTTGAAGTCAATGAAATGTTCAGAATCCCAGGAACGGTTTCCTATCTTGACAAAGGCAGCATCGTTCTTCTTGTTGCCTGCGCTCAGATTTGCGAAAGCATGAATAACGAAAAAAGCACCAGAAAATATCTTCTTGAAGCAAAAAAGGTTGCTGAAAACTTTGATAAAAATCCGGACGATTCTGCGGCTAACGTAAAATTTTATGAAAAGGATCTTCCCGCTTCCGCCGCGGACGATTTTGGCGAAACGGCAATGGATACCATTGAAAACGTTGTAAAATGGGAGAAAGAAGGATATCCGAAAACCTATGAAATCTGGCAGGAGATAAAGAAAAATGGATAGAAACAGCTTGCAAAGGCAATTTACTTTACAGTTTTGGAAAGGCAATAAAATCAGCTTTTCCATAGCAATGATCGGATATGTTCTCCAGGTTTTTGTGAATCTTATGATATCCTGGCTTTTACAGCAATTTATTGACGCTTCCTCGGGAATAGATACCGGCTTTACTCTTTCCGAACTGATTTTGCTTTCCGTCGGAATGGTCGCTCTTCTTACATTCTGTGCGGCGCTTATTTATTTTTCAAAGCCGAAATTTATTTCAAAAGCAATGCGGCAATATAAAGATTTTGCTTTTTCCGAGCTTACCAAAAAAGGAATTTCCGCCTTTTCAAAAGAAAATACCGCAACCTATATTTCCGCTTTTTCCAACGACGCCGCTTCGATTGAGCAAAATTATCTTCTCAATATTTTTAATCTTGTGATGGATTCCCTGCTCTGCCTCGGCGCGGTAATCATGATGCTCTGGTACAGTCCCCTTCTTACTGCCGCGGCAATTCTTTTTGCGCTTCTTCCCGTTGCGGCTTCCCTTATTACAGGAAACAGAATTGCGAAAGCGGAAAAAGAAATCTCGAAAAAGAACGAAAGCTTTATGTCGGCTTTGCGCGACGGACTTTCCGGTTTTTCCGTTATAAAAAGTTTCAAGGCTGAAGCTTCCGCAATTAAACTCTTTATGGAAAGCAACAAAAACGTTGAGGAAACCAAATGCCGCCGGAAAAAGCTCGGAACGGTTCTTCAGATGCTCGGAAGCGGAGCGGGACTTATATCCCAGTTCGGAATTTTTATTCTTTGCGCATATTTTGCGGCAAGTGGAAAAGACGGAATCACTCCCGGAGTTGTAATGATTTTCATGCAGCTCATGGGGCTTGTTACCGAACCTATCGGAACCGTTCCGGAAATGCTTGCAAACAGAAAATCCGCCGGGGCTCTTATTGAAAAAATGGCGGAGGCGATTTATTCCAACACCAGAGAGGAAGGTTCTTCCGTTCCCGCGGTGCTCAATGACGGAATTGAAATTTCCGACCTTTGTTTTTCCTATAACGGAGAGGAAAACGCCCTTGAAAATATAAATTTCAGATTTGAAGCCGGAAAAAGCTATGCGATAGTAGGCGCTTCCGGAAGCGGAAAATCCACTCTTCTTAACCTTTTATCCGCCGGAAGCACCGGATATTCCGGAAAAATATTCTATGACAATACGGAACTCCGGGAAATAAGCAGCGATTCGCTTTATGATATTATCTCAATTATTCAGCAGAACGTTTTTATATTCAACAGCACGATCCGGAACAATATAACAATGTTCAGGGATTTTGACGACAAAGAAGTTGAAAAAGCCGTTTTTCTTTCCGGTCTTTCCGAACTTGTTTCGGAAAGGGGCGAAGATTTTTTTTGCGGAGAAAACGGAAGCGGACTTTCCGGCGGAGAGCGCCAGAGAATTTCCATCGCAAGAAGCCTTCTTAGAAAAACTCCGGTTCTGCTTGTTGATGAGGCAACGGCGGCGCTTGATAAGGAAACATCTTTCCGGATTTTCGGTACGATTCTGTCCCTTGAAAATCTTACAAGAATCGTTGTCACCCATGACCTTGACGAAAATCTGCTCAGAAAATACGATTCCGTGCTCGTTATGAAAAACGGAAAAATTTTTGAGCACGGAACATTCGATGAACTTATGGCAAAAAAGGAATATTTTTATTCTCTGTTTACGGTTTCTCAGTAAAAAAGCGGCCTTCCGGCCGCTTTTTTTCAGTTGTTTTTATAAGCTTCATCAACGGATATCATTATTATTTCGTTGAGTTTTGATATCACAAATTTCTGTGCTTCTTCGCTGTAATAATTCTTGCTGTATTCCCGGTAATATTTGTTGATTTCCCAAAAATTTTCGATTCCGGTTTTAATTCCTTTTTCGGTCGGAACACGGTTTAGGCTTTTTGTTTTTTCGTCATAGGAAAGCCTTAAATATTCGTTTTCGAGAAGATATTTTGTAATCTGGACCGGGGTTATTTTTTCTTTTCCCGCGGCATCGTTTATTCTTTTTGCAAGAAGCTTCACTCCGACAGGGTCTTTCGTCACTTCAATTCTTTCGGTTTCCTCCGGTTTAAAACCGCTTCTTCTGATCTTTTTTGCAACCGCATATTCCGTATCGACGATATCCGAAAGCTTTTTTGCGGAAAGAAGTTTTTCAAGGCTTGTGAAAGCTTTTGCATAAATTCCGCCGCATTCGCGGATTATCGGAATTTCAAGCCTCTTCCATTCCTCCACCTCAAAGCGGTAATAATCCATTCCGTAGTTTACGGAAGGAATATTTTCAATCTCTTCCCTTTTGATTATTTCCGCGCCGCAGATTTTTCCGTAAAAACGGATGCAGCCGTCCTCATCGCCGAAAGTTCCCGCAGGAAGATAAAGCGCAATGTATTCAACCGGAAGCATGTTCTTCGGAACAACCGCCGCCGGAATATGATAGAATTTTTCGGAATAATTGACTTCAAACTGCTTCTGGCTTTTTACCGTTCCGATAAGCACCTCGTGTTCCAAATTTTCACCCGCTTTTAATTTCCTCAACTTAAAGATATTCTTTTTAAGCTTTTTAGTCAAGAAAAAACGCATATTTTTTACAAAAATCCCCAAAGCTATTGATATTTTTTCATCCTGGGTTTAAAATAAAATTCAATCTTTTCCGATAACCAAAAAAACGGGGGTAATTTTCCTATGAAAATTCTTGAAGACAGAATCATAAAAGACGGAATCGTCCGCGCAGGCAACGTTCTTAAAGTTGATTGCTTTCTGAACCATCAGATGGATATCTCCCTTTTCCAGGAGATGGCCGCCGAATGGAAAAAACGTTTTGCGGATAAAAAAATCAATAAAATTCTTACAATCGAAGCCTCCGGAATTGCAATCGCGGCGATTGCCGCAACCGCTTTTGATAACTGCCCGGTTGTTTTTGCAAAAAAGACCGAAAGCCTTAACGTTGACGGCGCCGTTTTCAATTCAAAAGTCACCTCGTTTACAAAAAAACGCACCTATGACGTTTTTGTAAGCCAAAAATATCTCGGTCCCGATGACCATATCCTTATAATCGACGACTTTCTTGCGGTAGGAAGCGCCCTTAACGGACTTATCGATATTGTAAACCAATCCGGAGCAACCGTTGAAGGACTTGGAATTGCCATTGAAAAAGGTTTCCAGGGCGGCGGGGATTCCCTCCGCAAAAAAGGATATCAGCTTGAATCCCTTGCGGTCATCGAAAAACTCGACGCCGAAAACAACGTAATAGAATTCCGCAGATAATTTTTTCGGATGCGTTTTATTTTTAAGCGCATCCGCTTTTTTTGCACATTTTTTCATCACTTTTCTTTTTTTCGTGTTTGATTCAGCGTTCCTTTTTTTGCATTTTTATCCGAAATCCGCTTTAAAATAATAACAATTTGTGAATTTGCTTGAAATTACCTTTGTTTTATTGTATAATATGCTGTGTATTTTTATAAAAAAGTGAGGTGCATACTTATTGTCTGTTAAACCTGCCGAAAACGAAAAGGCAAGTTTTGATTCAACTCTTGAGTATCTGTATCTCCGTATTTATGAGCTTTTATATTTAACGGGAATTCGTTTTCTCCGCCAGATTCGCGGCGTTTATCATTTTGCCGTAAATCAGATTATATATATCAAAAACAGCGTTAAGGATTGGCTCTTCCGCACCGGAAGGCGTTTTTACAGTTCTTTAAGAAATGTTTTAAGCGGAAAATATCATGCGTTCCTTTCTTACAGCAACAAGGCGGCAGATGCCTTTGAGGTTCTTCGCAGCAGCAGGGAAAAAAGTTCCGAAGAAAAAATTTCGGCTCTTAAAAATCTTTTCTGGTGCTGGGGAATCCTTGTCTGGAAAATCTTCTGCACAATTTTCAACTATGCCGCGCCGGTTTGCGCCGCAATTCTTCTTGTTGTAACTTTCCAATATTTCAGCACTCTTGAATACGGACTTTCCTTTGAATCCAACGGAAAAAATCTTGCTTATATAACCGACGAAAGCGTTTATAACAAAGCGGAACAGATTATCCGAAGCAGAACTTCCGCGGAAATGACCGATATCGGAAACATTGCTCCGCAGTTTTCAATTGTTCCGGTAAGCAGCCTTGAACTTACCGAAGCGGAAGATCTTGCAAACATAATCCTTAAAAACTCCGGTCAGAGCGTTTATGAAGGATACGGACTTTATATCGACGGCGAATTTGTCGGTTCCACCGACGAATCCGACAACCTTCTTGCAATTCTTGACGAATACCGCGAACAGTTCCGTGAAGAGGGCGATACGGAATCAAAACTCCAGTTCAAACAGAACGTTGCTCTTGTTGACGGCGTTTATCCCACTTCTTCGATCAAGGCAACTTCCGAATTCAGACTTCTTATCAACAGCGAAATTGAAGGCGAAAAATATCACGTTGTTGCCGCGGGCGAATCCCCTTCCCTTATCGCTTCGATGTATGATCTTTATTATCAGGAACTTGTTGCGATGAACCCTTCCCTTTCCGAAAACGCAACCGTAAGGGTCGGCGACGAACTTGTTGTTTCAAAATCCGTTTCTTACCTCAACGTAACAAGCACCCGAAGAGAAGTTTATACCGAGGAAACCCCTTTCCCGACCAACTATACCAAAAACGACAACTATTACACAACCTATTCAAAAGTCACAAAAGCCGGCGTTAAGGGCGAACAGCTTGTCACCGCGCTTGTCACCTATGAAGACGGCGTTGCCGTTTCCCGCCAGGTTCTTGCAACGGAAGTTACAAAAGAACCCGTTGCCCGCGAAATGGTTGTCGGAACAAAGAACCCGGTTTATTCCGTAGGCAATGCCGCCGGAACAAGCAAGGGATTCATCTGGCCCACCAACAAAGCCGGCGCCTATGTAAGCTGCGGATTTATGGGATATAAGGGTCACACCGGAATGGATATCACCGGTACCGGACACGGTTCCAATATCTATGCTTCCGCCGCAGGTACTGTTGTTAAAGTTGTCAACAGCACCAGAGGTTACGGAAAATACATAATCATTAACCACGGCGACGGAATCCAGACCCTTTATGCTCATTGCAGCAAGCTTTATGTAAAACAGGGTCAGTACGTAAACCAGGGCGACGTTATCGCCGCAATGGGTTCCACCGGCAACTCCACCGGAACCCACCTTCATTTTGAAATCCGAATCAACGGCCAGTATGTTAACCCGGCAAAATATATTTCAAAATGATAATCATCAGTAACAGAAACACCCGTGCTCAGATTTGAGCACGGGTGCTTTTTTATAAAAAATCATCTAAAAAAACCGGCGTTTGCATATATTATATATAAATATCTTATTACATAAAGATAATTATTCTTAAGTATTGAAAATTTTCCCGTTTCATGGTATTATAATTATAACTGTAACCATCTTAATTTTTAAGTTACGATAAATAATAATTTTTAAGGGGATAGAACATTGGATAAATTTGTAATAAAAGGCGGCACCCCTCTTCGCGGAGAGGTCCAGGTAAGCGGCGCAAAGAATGCCGCTGTTGCAATAATTCCCGCAACAATCCTTGCAGGCGGTCCCTGCCTTCTTGAAAACATCCCTGACATCAGCGATGTTTATACCCTTTATGATATGCTTTCTCTTATGGGAGCAACAGTCCGCGTTGTAAGCAGAACTTCCGTTTTCATCGATACAAGCAACATCACTTCCCATAAAGTTCCCGAGGATCTTGCAAGACAGCTCCGCGCTTCATATTATTTCCTCGGCGCGCTTCTCGGAAGATGCAGCGAAGCAAACGTTCCGCTTCCCGGCGGATGCGATTTCGGCGTACGCCCCATTGACCAGCATATCAAAGGTTTTGAAGCTCTTGGCGCAAACGTAAATATCGGACACGGTTCCGTTTCCATAAGCACCGAAGGACTTCTCGGAAGCCATATTTATTTCGACGTTGTTTCCGTCGGCGCAACCATCAACGTAATGCTTGCCGCAGTTAAGGCAAAAGGTCTTACCGTTCTTGAAAACGTTGCAAAAGAACCCCATATCGTTGACCTTGCAAACTTCCTCAACTCCCTCGGTGCGGATATCCGCGGCGCAGGCACCGACGTTATCAAAATCCACGGCGTTGAAAAACTCCACGGCGCGAACTATTCCATCATTCCCGACCAGATCGAAGCCGGAACATATATGGTGGCCGCCGCCGCAACCAAAGGAAACGTACTTATCAGAAACGTTATTCCGAAGCACCTTGAAGCAATTACCGAAAAACTTGTCAAAACCGGCGCATCCGTAATCGAATATGACGATGCTGTCCGCGTTTCCGGCGAAGTTGACCATTTCGAGCATGTAAACGTAAAAACCATGCCTTATCCCGGCTTCCCCACCGATATGCAGCCCCAAATGACAACTCTTCTTGCCCTTGCGGAAGGAACCAGCATTGTTACTGAAGGCGTCTGGGATAACCGTTTCAAATATATTTCCGAACTTTGCAGAATGGGCGCTTCCATTTCCGTTGACGGAAAAGTTGCGGTTGTCCAGGGCGTTGAAGGTCTTTCCGGTGCATGTGTCCGGGCGGCTGATCTCCGTGCGGGAGCTGCAATGGTAATTGCGGGTCTTGCCGCAAGCGGCACCACCGAAATTGAAGAAATTCACCATATCGAACGCGGATATACCAATCTTGTTGACAAACTCCGCGGTCTTGGCGCGAATATCAGCAGAGTTTCCGTTCCGGAAGGTTCTTCCGTTTATTCTGTTGTTTAAGAAAATTTCAAAAGGCGGAGCGGTTTCCGCTCCGCTTTATTAAATTTACGGAGGCTTATTTTTTGGCAAAATTTTTTACCATAGCCAGCGGCAGTTCCGGCAATTCCAGCTTTGTCGGTTCTTCCGGCGAAGGAATTCTTGTTGATTTCGGAATAAGCTGCCGCGGGGTCACAACGGCGCTTAAAAACCGAGGAATCGAACCGGGTTCCCTTTCCGGAATCCTTATAACCCACGAACACATCGACCACGTCCGCGGACTTGCGGTTTTTCTTAATAAATATGATATTCCGCTTTACGCTTCGCCTGCTGTTTTAAAGTTTCTTCTTTCAAACGGACTTGTTCCCGAAAAAGCATCGCTGAACGAAATTGACGAACAGGGACAGCTTATCGGAAAAATGCTTGTGAAACCTTTCAGAACTTCCCATGACAGCGTCGGAAGTTTGGGTTACAGCATAATCACTCCCGACGAGCACAGGATAACGGTTTGCACCGACACCGGTTACATAACCGAAGAAGCGAAAGAACAGCTTTTTAAAAGCGAGGTTGTTCTTATTGAAGCCAACTATGATAACGGAATGCTTGATTTCGGACCGTATCCGTATCATCTTAAAAGGCGTATAAAAGGATCCCAGGGTCATCTTTCAAACGCCGACTGCGCCGCTTTTCTTCCGGAGCTTATAAAAAGCGGCACAACACATATCGTTCTCGGGCATTTAAGCAAGGAAAACAACACCCCCGACGTTGCTTTGCAAACCTGCGTTTCCGAACTCTCTCTTGCGGGTCTTAAAAAGGACAGGGACTACGTTATTTTTGCGGCGCCGAGAAGCGAGCTTTCTGAAAATATTTTGCTTTAAGGAGGAAAAATGCGTACAATAAATATAATCTGCGTCGGAAATCTCAAGGAAAAATATCTGCGCGAAGCCGCCGCAGAATATGAAAAACGCCTTTCCGCCTACTGCAAATTAAAAATAACCGAGCTTAACGAATATAAACTTCCGGATAAGCCCTCCCCTTCCGAAATTGCAAAATGCATCGAAACGGAAGGCGCCGCCATTGCATCAAAAATTCCGCAGAACGCGGTTGTTGCCGCAATGTGCATTGAAGGCGAAATGCTTTCTTCCGAAAGTTTTTCCCAAAAGCTTGAAAACCTGATGTCCGACGAAAGCGCAAGCGAACTTTGTTTTATAATCGGCGGTTCCTACGGTCTTTCGGACGAAATCAAAAAAAGGGCAAAATTAAAACTTTCGCTTTCGCGAATGACTTTTACACACCAGATTTCCCGCGTGCTCATTCTGGAACAAATTTACCGAGCGTTCCAGATTTCCACCGGAGGAAAATATCATAAATGATTACCGGAAAGGGAAAAAATGGCAAAGAAAAAGATTGAAAAACAAGAAACAAAACCCCAGGCAAAAGCTAATTTTGAAAACGCCGGAATAATTGTTGACCAACCCATTGTTGACGTTCTTGAAAAGAACTATATGCCCTACGCCATGAGCGTTATCGTAAGCCGCGCGATTCCGGAAATTGACGGTTTTAAACCCAGCCACAGAAAACTCCTTTATACAATGTATAAAATGGGTCTTCTTTCGGGCGGAAAAACAAAATCCGCAAACATCGTCGGCCAGACCATGAAGCTCAACCCCCACGGCGACCAGGCAATTTACGACACAATGGTCCGTATGTCAAGAGGTCACGCCGCTTTGCTCCATCCATGGATCGACAGCAAGGGCAACTTCGGCAAGGCTTATTCAAGAAATATGGTCTGCGCCGCTTCCCGTTATACGGAGGCGAAACTCGATAAAATTTCCGCGGAACTTTTCCGCGATATTGATAAGGATACCGTTGATTTTGTTGACAACTATGACAACACCATGAAGGAACCTTCGCTTTTCCCGGTAACCTTCCCTTCAATTTTAGTCAACTTCAACGTCGGTATCGCCGTTGGTATGGCTTCCCAGATCTGTCCTTTCAGACTTTCCGAAATCTGCGAAACCACAATCAAACTCATAAAAGACCCGGAACACGATATTCTTTCCACTCTTCCCGCACCGGATTTTGCAGGCGGCGGACTTATTGTTTACGATAAGGACGAGCTTAACAAAATTTATGAAACCGGCCGCGGAAGCATCAAGGTCCGTTCCAAATATAACTATGACGAAAAGAACAAATGCATCGAGATAACCGAAATTCCCGCAACAACCTGCGTTGAGGCAATTATCGATAAAATTCTTGAACTTGTAAAAGCAAGAAAAATCACCGAAATTTCGGATATCCGCGACGAAACCGACCTTTCCGGTCTTAAAATTACAATCGACCTCAAACGCGGAATCGATCCGGATGCTCTGATGCAGAAACTATATAAAAGCACCCCTCTTGAAGATTCCTTCTCCGCGAACTTCAACGTTCTTATCGGCGGTTCCCCGATGGTTCTCGGCGTTCGCCAGATAATCAACGAATGGGTCGCATTCAGACACGAATGTGTCCGCAGAAGAATTTATTTTGACCTTAAAGGCAAAAAAGACAAGCTTCATCTCCTCAAAGGTCTTCAGAAAATCCTTCTTGATATCGACAAGGCAATTAAAATCATCCGCGAAACCGAAAGCGAAAGCGAAGTTGTTCCGAACCTTATGATCGGCTTCGGAATCGACCAGATTCAGGCGGAATACGTTGCGGAAATAAAACTCCGCCACCTCAACCGCGAATATATCCTTAAACGCACCGCGGATATCAGCGACCTCAAAAAAGAGATTGCCGAAATGGAAATTATTCTTAATGACCCGAAAAAGATCAACAATCTTATTATTGACGACCTTAAAGAAGTCATCAAGAAATATGACCAGCCCAGAAGAAGCGAAATTATCTATGTAAGCGAAGCGGCTTCCGTTGAAGTTGAGGAAGAAATCCCGGATTATCCTGTAAATCTTTTCTTTACAAGAGAAGGTTACTTCAAAAAAATCACTCCCCAGTCGCTCCGAATGTCCGGCGAGCATAAACTCAAGGAAGGCGACGAAATCGTATTTTCCACCGAAAGCCATAATGCGGTTGAACTTCTGTTCTTCAGCAACAAATGCCAGGTTTATAAATCTCGCGCCTGTGATTTTGACGACACAAAAACAAGCGTTATGGGCGATTATATTCCTTCAAAACTCGGTTTTGACGAAGGCGAAAGCGCAATTTTCATGGCAGTGGTTGAAAAATACACCGGATTTATGGTATTCTTTTTTGAGAACGGAAAGGCAGCAAAAGTTCCTCTTTCCTCTTACGAAACAAAAACAAGGCGCAAAAAACTTATCGGCGCATATTCCGATAAATCGCCCCTTGTTGCCTGCTATAATATTGAGGAAGACCGGGAATTCCTTGTTTCCTCTTCCGGCGGAAGAATTCTTCTTGTTCATACCGGCGCCGTTCCTTCAAAATCCGCAAGGGATACCCAGGGCGTTGCCGTTATGACTCTTAAAAAGAACGCTGTTGTTTCCGGCGCAAAACCTTTTGAACCGGGAATGCTTGAAAACGCCCACCGCTTCAGAACAAGAAACCTTCCCGCCGCGGGCGCCATTCCGAAAGACGGCGACCTTTTTGAACAAATCAGTTTGTAAAAATTTTTTTAATACCGAAAGGAGATTTGAATTATGTACGCATGCTGCAGAAAATGGTTTGACAGAGCGAGAGATATTGCCGAGGATTTTGAGTACAAAGATTATTTCTGGTGCTATCTTCTTGTTCTTCTCCTTGGTGTGCTTTTCGGAGTTTCCGCAAACAAGGCACTTAAATATCTTTCCCCCATTATTGCGATTTTTGCCGCTTTTGCCGCTTTCGAGGTTCTTTATCCCCGCCGCGAAAAAATCGCAAAAATGCTTGACGGAACCTATGAAGACAGATTTGTTGAATTTGAGGGAACCGAAGACATCCCCGATTTTATCTGATTTTTAAAAAAACGGGGACGCTTTTCAAAAACCGCGTCCCCTAACAAAAAAGCCGTTTTATTTTGATTATTTTATTAAGGCAAACGCTTTTTTCTTTCTTAAATCGAAATAAAACGGGCTTGACATTATTTTTACCATTAAAAGCGATTATAATACCCCATAAAACAGTCAATTTTTTGATAAAATGCTAAAAAAAGCCTTGCAAAAGCTCGTTAGCTGTGGTATTATAGTATAGCTATCGTGTTATTTTTGGAGGTTTATCATGACTGTATATGAAATTATCGGAAGTATTCTTCTTATCATAACCTGCGTTCTTGTAACTGTAACTGTTCTTTTTCAGAGCAGCAGCAAACAGGACGGCATTTCTGCTCTCGGCGGCAAAAGCGCTTCCGCTTCCGCAGCAGAAGCAAAGAGCAACAACGCAAAACTCGTAAGAATCACCAAAGTTCTTGCTGTTGTTTTCTTTGTAATCACCCTCGCAGTTTATGCACTTACTATTTATCTTTAATTTCTGAAAATTCACGAAAAAGTCCCGGACAAACTGTCCGGGACTTTTTTATCATCAAAAAAAGCACGGGGACTTAAAATCTCCGTGCTTTTCTTTATAAAATCAGGGTCTTCTTGCAAATTTCATCTTCGGTTTTGCGGGTTTGTTTTCCGCGGGTTTTGCTGCGGGTTTAGAGCCGTTCTGCGGCTTTTTAGCGGCGTTTTTCTTCGGGGTCTGCTCTCCGGGAATGCCTTTTTTCGAAAGGTTATGAAGGCCGGTAAGTTCCTCTTTTGTGAGTTCGCGCCATTTTCCCTGCTGGAGCATTCCGAGCCTTACGATTCCGATGGAGGTGCGTTTAAGGCGGATAACGGTGAGTTCAACCGCTTCGCACATTTTACGGATTTCGCGGTTTTTTCCTTCCGCAATTACGAACTGAAGAACGGTTCTTTCTTCGTTTTCTTCAAGAACGGTTACGGAAATCGGGCGGACGAATCCGGAATCGATTTTAACTCCTTCAGAAAGTTTTATGAGTTTTTCCTCAATTCCCGTTTCGCGAACCGTTACGCGGTAGGTTTTCTGGATATTGCCGCTTGGGTGCATTATCATATTTGCAAACGCGCCGTCGTTTGTAAGAAGAATAAGCCCTTCGCTGTTGCGGTCAAGACGTCCGATGGGATAGACTCTTGCCGGAATATCGGTGACAAGATCCATAACGGTTTTTCTTCCCATTTCGTCGGAGGTTGTTGTTACAAAACCGCGGGGTTTGTTGAGGGCGACGTACCAGAGTTTTTCTCCGATTCCGGAGCTTATTTCTTCGCCGTTTATTGTGATAATATCTTTTCTTACGTCAACTTTCATTCCGATTTCCGCCGGATGACCGTTGACTTTTACTTTTCCTGCGGCAATAAGCTCTTCCGCTTTTCTTCTGGAAGTGTATCCGGAATCGGCAATTGCCTTCTGAATTCTTGTATCCTTCATTTTATTCTCCTCAAAACTGAAAATTGTCTTTTATGTTATCCCAAAAACCTTCGGATTCGGGAACTTTTTCAACTGTTTTTTCCGCAAGAAGCGGAGTTTCGGCAACAAGTTCGCCGTCAAGATAAAAAAGCGCTTTTCCAAGGATTTTTCCTTTTTCAACCGGCGCAAAAACAAAAGGTTCTGCGCTTATAACAACCTCTATTCTTTCCGCTTCCCCTTCAAAAAGCGAAGCGGAAACTTTTTTCGGAACAGCTTTTACCGTTTTTTCCGCCCCTCCGCAAACAGGAACAAGCTTTTCTTTTGCAAGATTTTCAAGCGGAACGGATTCAAGCTTTCCGAAATATTCGTTATATAGAGCGGTATGGTAATTCCAGTCATCCGGACAGCAAAGAGTTACGCAGATGAGCGAAACCCCTTCCCTTTCCGCCGAGGAAACAAGGCATCTTCCGGATTTTTTTGTAAAACCGGTTTTTATTCCGGTCGCGCCTTCAAGAGTTTTTAAAAGCCGGTTGTGGTTCGAAAGGATTCTTTTATATGGCGGATTTCCGTATTCAAGCCGGAGGCTTTCCGAACCGCAGATTTCCGCAAAAAGCGGATTTTCCATTGCATTTTTTGCAAGAACCGCCATATCGTAAGCTGTTGAAAAATGGTTTTTTCCGTCAAGACCGGAAGGGGTTTCGAAGGAAGTGTTAAAAAGTCCCATTTCCTCCGCCCTTTTGTTCATAAGCCGGACAAAATTTTCAACAGAACCGGAAATTCTTATTGCCGCGGCATTTGCCGCATCGTTTCCGGAAGCAAGAAGCATTCCGCAGGCAAGAATACGGAGATTTACCATATCCCCGGGAAGAAGACCCATTGACGAACCTTCGACCGCTATGTCGCTTTTTCCGACGGAAAAATATTCGTCGATATTTTCCTCTTCAAGAACAATAAGCGCCGTCATAATCTTTGTGGTGCTTGCCATCGGGAGCTTTTCGTCCTTGTTATATTCAAAAAGAATCCTTCCGTTTTCCGAATCTATGAGCACGGCGCTTTTTGCCGCCGCGAAGGATTCGGTGCTCAAAGAAAAAGCCATGAGCACGGCGGTTATAACCGAAAAAATTTTATGCAAAAGGAATCACCCCGCAAGAATTTATGCGAAGTTTTTCCCTTTTATTCTTTTATTATTCTGCGGGAACTTCCGGAACGGTTTCGATAATTGCGGGTTCAGCAGTTTCAACGGTTACGCTGTCGCTCTTTTTCTTGCCGATTAATCCGGAAATGGTATCGATTGCATCCGGAACCATATTTGCAACGCGCTCCGCAACGCTGTTTTTGTCCGCAATCTGGATCATGCGGACGCTTTCGCCTTTAAGAATAAGGAAAGCAACGGGCTGGATCGTAACGCCGCCGCCAGTTCCGCCGCCGAACATCTCCTTCGGGCTTGCGGAAGGAAAATCGGAACCGCCGCAGGCGAAACCTACGCTTACTTTTGAAACGGGGATAACGGTAGTTCCGTCCTGGATCGAAATCGGCGCACCGATTATGGAGTTGGAATCCACCATTCCCTTAACTTTTTCAAGGGAGATATTGATCATACCTTCAAGATTTTTTTCGCTCATGCGGAAGCACTCTCCTTTGCATTTATCTTCTGCCGCGGTTTTGCGGACTTTTGTTTATTATTGTTTTTTATAATATCTTTGAGAAGCACAAAAGCTATTCTCAAAGCGCCGATAAGCACAATCAACGGATTGAATTCAATATCCGCTCCGCCGTAAATTTCGTCCTTTTCCGAAATAAAATCCGGAAAAACACGGATTTTTGTTTTTTCAATTTTTGTTAAATTGCGGAAAAATCCAAGAACGCCGGAAAGCCATCCGCAGATTCTTCCGTATTTTATTCCGCAGGCGGCGGCATCTTCCGCGCCGACCTTCCAATAAAGTTCCGCTTCATGGAATCTTATGTTCCGAAGAATCATTTTTGCGCCGGGACCGTATTTTTTAATTGATTCGATTATAAAATCAACCGTTTCCTCAACGGTCATTTTCCGTTTTTCTTTTTTTGCTTTTTCCGGAGCGGCTTCTTTTTTCGGTTCCGGTTTTTCCGTTTTTTCTTTTTCCTTTTTCTTCATCGGGAAAACGGTATATTTAAAGAAAAAGAGGAATTTTATTATTAAAGAAAATTCTTCCTTATAATAAGCGGCCGCATGTACGGGAATCATCAGGATTCCGAGAATCAGAATTATTGTTCCGAGAAAAATCAGCAAACCCGTCAATACCGCCACCCCCCTTTTTTTCAAATAATCGGATAATCAGTTTTCATTATCGAAAAGGGACTGCTGATCTTCAATTTCCGAAGAAGGCATTTTGATTTCGGTTTCCGCTTCGTCCGCGATAGGCGGCATATCTTCGATTGATTCCAGGCCGAAAGAACGGAGGAAAAGCGGAGTTGTGCGGTAAGAAATCGGTTTTCCGGGAAGATCGAGCCTTCCGGCTTCCTCGATAAGCCCTTTTTCAACAAGCGTTGAAATAACGCCGGAAGAATCTACCCCGCGGACCTGTTCCGCAAAAGCCCTTGTAACCGGCTGGTTATAGGCAATTATTGCAAGAACTTCGAGAGCCGCCTGGGAAAGAGGCGCATTCCTTTTTATTTCAAAAGCGCCGCGGATATAGGGTTCATATTCCGCTTTGGTGCAAAACTGCCATTGGTTTTCAAGGCGTCTTACTTCTATTGAACCTTCGAATTTTTCGTATTTTGTTTTTAAGCTTTCAAGAACCGCAACCGCGGCATCTTCATCAAGTTCCATTGCCTGCGCAACGATTTTTTGGTCAACGGGTTCGCCGCCGGCAAAAAGAATCGCTTCGGCAATTTTTTCATATTGTTCCAGCTGCAGTTTCGTCACCCTCTTTCAGTTTTTTTCTTTTGATTTCCTTGTTGAGTTCAACAATGTTGTCCTCATCAACGCTTATTCTTCCTTTTTTCACAAGTTCGAGAACGGCGAGGAACATTGCGACGCTTTCGCTTCTTGTTGAACCGGAAAAAAGTTCGTTCCATTTAAGCTTTGTGCGCCTGTAAAGGCGTTTTAAAAGGATTATCGCCCTCGACGGTACGGATATCAGTTTTTTATGAACAACGCCGCTGAAGGCCTCTACGGGCGGCGGAAGCTTGCGTTGTTTTCTTCCGAGAGCGGAAAGATATGCTTTAAGAATATCCTCCGAAGGATGTATCCTTGTATAGGTGTTGTCCGCTTCAATGGGGGTCGGTTTTCTTGAAAAAATGCTGTTTCCGCAGAATTTTTCTTTAAGTTCCGCCGCAACCATTTTGCATGCCTGATATTCGATAAGTTCTCCCTGGAGTTCCTGACGGAGTTTTTCGCCTTCGTCATCGTACCGCGGAAGAAGCATTGCTGTTTTGATATAAACAAGCCTTGCGGCCATTTCGAGAAATTCCGCCGCGCCGTCCATATCCTCAAAATTTTCGATATCTTTAATGGATTCGGTATATTGTTCAAGAAGTTCCGAAATATTGATATCGCATATATTAAGCTTGTGTTTTTGTATCAGAAAAAGCAAAAGATCAAGAGGCCCTTCAAAGGCATCAAGCTTATAGTTAAGTTTTTCGCTCAAAATTACATCCCCAAAACAAATTAATAAATACGGAATACAAAGGCGCCGAGCCAATCGATAGGTCTTGTTATAAAATCAAGAACTCCGGTCACGGTGCTGCTTACAAAATTTATCGGACCGTCAAGAACGCCGAACCAAAGGGCAACGATAAGTCCGATGAAAATAAGATTTTCGTACTGCATTATCTTGAAATAGATTCTTTGCGGAAGAAAATAGGTTGCGATTCTTGAACCGTCAAGAGGCGGAATCGGAATAAGGTTGAAAACGCCGAGAGTGATGTTTATCGTAATCATATAAAGCAAAAACATCTGGACCGTTGAAAGAAAAGCGCCGGAAATTCCCATATACTGGGGAATATAGCTGAGTTTATAAAGAACCATTGATATGAACGCAAGTCCGATATTGGACATGGGACCCGCAAGGGAGGAAATCATCATTCCCTTTTTCGGATTTTCAAAATTAAGCACGTTTATCGGAACGGGTTTTGCCCAGCCGAAGCCGAAAAGAACCATTGCAATCGTTCCGAAAACATCAAAATGCATAAGCGGGTTGAGGGTCAGCCTTCCTTCCCTTTTTGCGGTATAATCGCCCATTCTGTATGCGGCGTAGCCATGGGCGCATTCATGTATCGGAAGCGAAATTATCGCAACAATAAAACGAAGCAAAAAAGTATAAATATCAAAATTCATTTCCGGAATCAATATCTCCTTAAAATTTTACATAATTACTTAAATATATATTATATAGGAAAATCCTTCTTATTACAAGGGCGAAAAGGGTCGGTTTTTATTAAAGAGCGGTAAATTTTTTGTTAACCCGATATAAAATTAAATTTATTATAAAAAAATAAAAATAATTTGGAAAAAATGCCGATAAATACTTGCTTTTTTCGTTTAAGTTTGATATAATACGAACGTTGACTTTCTGAAAGAACAAAGGAGGTGCCACTATGGCAAAATGTGATTTCTGCGGAAAAGGTGTTAGCTTTGGTATCAAAGTATCCCACTCCCACAGACGTTCCAACAGAACCTGGAAAGCTAACGTTCGTCGCGTAAAAGCTCTTGTTGATGGCAAACCTTGCCACGTATATGCATGCACTCGCTGCCTGCGTTCCGGTAAAGTTACCCGCGCTATCTGATTTTAAATCTAAGTAGCTTCTTTTCCCCGGGAGGCTTCTTCCGGGGTATTTTCAGTGTTCGAACACCATATTTTAACATGTTAACAAAAAAAGAGCAGTCGGAAACGACTGCTCTTTTTTTGTCTGTTAAGCCTTCCCCTTTAAAAGGAAACCGCCGCTGCCCTCCGGGAATACTTTAATCCGGTCTGTCATTGCTGGCATACAGGAACATAAATAAAGTAAAAAACGGCGGTCTTTGACCGCCGTTTTTTTGTTATCATTATTCAGTATCCTCCGAATCATCCTCGGCGTTATTCAGAACGTCATGGATTCTTTTTGCGCCGAAAAAGAAAATCAGCAAAGGAAAAACCGCGTACATTCCGAAAACGGGCCAGAGTTCTCCCCTGCTTTCTTCCGGAACGGAAAAATACATTCCCACTCCAAGCCAGACGAAAAACAGAAAAACAAAAAAAGTTATAACGGAAGTTGTAATAATCTTCTTTGTGTTTTTTGATAAAACCGGTTTTTCAAATTTCGGAAATTTTTCAGTAATCATTGTTGTTTTCTCCCGAAAGAATGTTCGGTTCCGTTTCGGAGCCTTTTAATGTTTTCCCTGTGCGCATAGAAAACAAGAAGCGCCATAAGCCCGGAAAGGAAAGTATAGGGAAGAACTTCCGTAAGCATATCCCTTCCCCCAAGCCAGAGAACCACAAAGTTCAGCACAGGATAGAGCGAAGCGCCGCAAAGACAGACCGCGGAAACGATTTTAATTATGAAAACCATCGGCGCTATTCCGATTGCGATTGTTACAAAAGCGACCCAGTTGAGGACGAACATTGCGCCGAGGGCGGTTGAAATTCCTTTTCCGCCCCGGAACTTGAAATAAAGCGGATAGATATGCCCGATCATTACAAAAAGCGCCGCGATATAGGCAATATCGAACTGGAGCGCGGAAGCTTTTCCGATTTCCCTTGCAATAAATACAACTATTGCGCCTTTTGCAAAATCGCCGACAAAGGTCCATGTTGCCGCTCTTCTTCCGTAAGTGCGGAGCATGTTCGTCATTCCGGCGTTTCCGCTTCCGAAGTCGCGGATGTCGCTTGATTTACGGTATTTTGAAATGAGTATTGCCATGTTGATGCTTCCCACAAGATAGGCAATTACCGCAACGGTTATACACGCGGTAACCGTATTCCAGAAATCATTCATTTTTTATCCTCCGAAGGAAAAAAATCAGCCTTTATCGTTTCCGCGTTCGCGAACAACCATTTTAATCGGGGTTCCGGTAAGTCCGAAAGTTTCTCTTATCTGGTTTTCAAGATAACGGCGGTAAGAGAAATGGAAAAGATCCGCGCGGTTGCAGAAAGTTACAAAGGTGGGAGGATTGGTCGAAGCCTGGGTCATGTAATAAATCTTCAGGCGTTTGCCTTTATCGGAAGGGGGCTGAACTTTTGCGGTTGCGTAAGCAAGCATATCGTTGAGCATACCTGTTGAAATTCTTCTGCAGTTCTGTTCATGGGTGGAAACAATAAGCTCGAAAAGCTTGTTGATTCTCTGACCGGTTTTTGCGGAAATAAAAACAAAAGGAGCATAGGACATGAAGCTGAAATCCGTCTGGAGTTTCTTTGTGAACTCGTTCATGGTGTTGGTTTCTTTTTCAACCGCGTCCCATTTGTTGATTGCGATTACGCAGGCTTTTCCCTGTTCATGGGCATAACCGGCAACTTTGCTGTCCTGTTCGGTAAAGCCTTCGGTTGCGTCAATCATAATTACGCAAACGTCGCTGCGGTCAACCGCCATATAGGAACGGAGAACGCTGTATTTTTCGATTTCGTTGTCAACCCTGCTTTTGCGGCGGATACCTGCGGTATCGATGAGAACGAATTTTCCGTATTCGTTTTCAACTTCGGTATCGGTTGCGTCGCGGGTCGTTCCCGCCATATCCGCAACAATAACCCTTTCCTCGCCGGCAATTTTGTTGACAAGGCTGCTTTTGCCTACGTTCGGTTTACCGATAACGGCAACTTTGATTTTATCATCTTCAACGTCGTCTTCTTTGTCGAAATCGATATGTCTGAAACATTCGTCAAGAAGGTCGCCGGTTCCGTTGCCGTGAACGGAAGAAACCGGGAACGGATCGCCGAGACCGAGGTTGTAGAATTCATAGAATTCGGGCGGCGGAGCGCCGATTCTGTCGCATTTGTTTACGCAGAGAACAACCGGTTTTCCGCTTTTAAGAAGCATGGAAGCAATATCCGCATCGTTTGCGGTAACGCCGGAATTAAGATCGGTTACAAGAATAATAACGTCCGCGCTTTCGATTGCGATATTCGCCTGGGTTCTCATTTTTGAAAGGATGCCGTCATCGGTTTTGGGTTCAATACCGCCGGTATCCACAAGCATTACCGTTCTGTTGAGCCATTCGCATTCGCAGTAAAGTCTGTCCCTTGTTACGCCGGGAGTATCTTCAACAATTGCAAGGCGTTTTCCGGTAAGCTTATTGAAAAGGGTGGATTTGCCCACGTTGGGGCGTCCCACTATTGCAATAATTGGTTTAGCCATTTTTATATTCCTCCAAACGGAATTATCCGTAAATTACATCACATTCGTCTTCCGCTTCTTCGCCAAGCATTGCGCAAAGAAGTTTATATCCGTCGTTCGGCACCATGAGCACCGGAACGCCGAGTTCATGCTCAACCCATTCTGGAGTTGTATCGTCGATAAATTTATCATGCTCATAACGGAGAGTGCTTTCGCAGATGAGCACGGCGTCGCCGTTTTCTCTATTTTTAAGCTGTTTTGCAATATCTCCGCCGGTAAGAAGACCGGTTACTGTTATAAGTTCGCCGAAAAATTCGTTTTCCATTGCGAGAACGTCGATTTTAAGTCCGCTGTAACGTTTTTCCGCCGCATCCGCAAGTTCTCTTATGGTTGAAAACGCCGCTTTGCCGGTGGGGATCGTTACGTGGCGGTTATATTCCCCTTCCGGGAAATAATCGAAGGCTTCGTAAAAATCGTGTTTGAGAAGGGCGCAAAGACCAACCCCGTCCTCAAGCTGGGTGAATTCTCCGTAATATTCATATTCCGGGAACGGAAGTTCCGCTTTGATGAAAAATTCATCGGCGGCATAGAAAACCGGTTCGCCGTATTTTTTCATACATTCCCCGCGGAATTCGTCAACAATTTTAATGACTTCGAGGGAGCTTTCCTTATCGAAGGGAGTCAGCTTCGGAAGTCCCGCTCTGCATTTTGTAAGACCGACCGGAACGCAGACAGCGCTTTCGACCGAAGGTCCGAGTTTTTCAACTTCGCTGAAGCTGTACCGGAGCTCTTCCCCGTCGTTTATTCCCGGACAGAGAACAAACTGGAGATGGAGGGTTATTCCCGCTTCCGCCATCTTTTTAAGATAACCGAGGGAATCCGCCGCATGGGGATTCTTCATCATTTCGACCCTCAGTTTCGGGTTCATCGTATGAACGGAAACGTTTATCGGGGAAAGACGCATTTTTATAATGCGGTCGATATCCTCTTCCTCAAGGTTTGTAAGGGTTACGTAGTTTCCGAAAAGGAAGCCAAGACGGGAATCGTCATCCTTGAAATAAAGGGTTTTCCTCATTCCCGGAGGCATCTGGTCGATGAAGCAGAAAACGCATTTGTTTTTGCAGGAATGTTCCTTATCCATAAGGTAGTTTTCAAAATCAAGACCGAGGTCATCGTATTCCTGTTTTTCAACCGTTACAAAACGTTTTTCGCCGTTTTTCAAAAGTTCGATTTCAAGCTTTTTATCCGTCATATAAAAACGGTAATCAAGAACGTCTTTTATTACGTTTCCGTTGATTGAAACAAGGCTTTCGCCAACGGATATTCCGGCTTTTTCCGCCGGGGAATTTTTTTCAACAGATGAAATAAGAACCGCCAAGCGCCGCCCTCCTTTCGGAATTAAAAGTTTACATTATATTATAACAAATTTAATTTGTTTTTTCCATAGTTTTATCTATAATTATTCTTTATAAACAAAGTGTTTTACGCCTTTTCCAAGTTCCGTAAGGAGTTTTCGGGAATCGGCAGGATAAATTTCCAGTTCCGCGGTTTTTTCCACCGGAACCCAATGAAATTCAAGGTCAAAATTTCTTCCCTCAATATGTTCTTTTGCCACGAACATTCCGTCTTTCGGGATTTTTTCATCGGTTATCTCAATCGAATAATAAAGGCATATCTGGTGGCAGGGGCTTTCTCCCCAGGGAAAAAACGCTTCCGCAACCCATTGGAGTTCGCCGACTTTTATGTCCGCGCCGATTTCCTCTTTGAATTCGCGGATAAGGGTTTCCTCATTTGTTTCGCCGAATTCAACATGGCCGCCGGGAAAAGCATAAAAATCCTCGTTTGTCGGTTTTTGGAGAAGGACTTTTCCGCTTTGAACGGCAATTCCCGCAACTCGATAGGAAAAGACCCAGCCTTCTTTTCTGAAAAGAATATCGGACATATTTTTCACCTCGGTTTGATTTTTCCGCCATTTCGTTTTTTCGGCAAAGCCGAAAAATCCACCGCCCTTTAAACAATGGAGGCAAGTTGGCAACAAAAAAGAGAGGATCTTTCGACCCTCTCCTGTTTTGCAAAGATTATGCTTCTTCGACTTTGACGACTTCTCTGCCTTTGTAGTATCCGCAATTCTGGCATACTACGTGGGGAGTTTTGAGTTCGCCGCACTGGGGGCATTTGCAGAATGCCGGGGCAGAGAGCTTCCAAACATTGGAACGTCTTGTATTTTTTCTTGCTT
>SVMR01000021.1 GCA_015067315.1 Oscillospiraceae bacterium
CAGCGAATTCAGCTTAAAACAAAACTGACTCCCCTCGAAAAGAGAAGTCAGTTCATTGCTTAATTCTCAATATTCACTACCACAGGGGGCCTTTTTTGTGCTGTCCGCACAATTTGGGGCTGTGCAGGAAAGGAGCGCACCTTTTATTTATATATATTTTTCATCATCACCGTAACTAAAAACAGGTCTGCGCCGAAAGCGCAGACCTGTTTTTGGTTGGGGCGGCGGGATTCGGACCCACGAGATGCAGGAGTCAAAGTCCTGTGCCTTACCGCTTGGCGACGCCCCAATATTTGATTGTAGTAAAAACGCCCACAGTTTTTACACTATGGGCGTACGTCTTTTTATATGGGGTGGAGGGTGGGATTCGAACCCACGGTCTTCAGAGCCACAATCTGACGCGTTAGGCCAGCTACGCTACATCCACCATAATCGGCAGTTAGCTTAAACTGCCTGGCGCGCCGTGAGGGACTCGAACCCCCGGCCCTCTGCTTAGAAGGCAGATGCTCTATCCAGCTGAGCTAACGGCGCAAAATTGGAGCGGATGAGGGGAATCGAACCCCCCTATCCAGCTTGGAAGGCTGGCATTCTACCAATGAATTACATCCGCATAATGCACGAATTATTATATCAAAGGAAAACCGTTTTGTCAACCGTTAAAACCGGATTATTTTAATATTTTTCCAAAAAATTTTTATTTGATATTGTTTTAAATTAAAAAAAGTTATATAATCCTAATATATAATAGTCATTTTATGTCCTTTTATTCATATTCAGTTAACCAAACCGAAAGAAGAAAAGGTTATAATTTTAAAAAAAGTTCTTCAGAAAGGAGAATTTTCATTTGAAAAACAAAAAAATCCTTTTTGCAATTTTTGCCGCACTGCTTATTGTTCTTTTTTCCGCCTGCAATTCAAACGCGGAAGAGGAAGATGAAATAAATCCCCAGGAATTCAGCTATGATATGCTCGATCTTTCCTTCGTTGCGGATGAGATATATTCAAATCTTGAAATAAGCGAATTCACTCTTAACAGCGTTTCAAAAATAACCGACGAAACCGTTCTTTCCGAAAGGTTCTATCTTGATCTCGATAACGTGATTTCATTCGATATCAGAAGCGCTCTCGGAAATTACGGCGCGGCAGACGTTGCAATAATCCGGGTCAAGGAAGGAAAAGCTTCCGAAGTTATGGAATCCCTTGAGAACCGCAAAGATGACCGCATCGGCGAATTCCGCAGCTATGACGTTTACGATTCCTATGAAATCGCAATGGAAGCGGAAATTTATGAAGCCGGCGAACTTGTTGTAATGCTTATGCTTTCCGAAGACGACAAGGCAAAAGCCAAGGAAACAATCGATTACTATCTCCCTTAATTGAAAGGACTGCCATGAACAGAATCATCAGTTTTTGGGAAAGCCTCAGCAGCAAAAAACGCGGACTTCTTTTTGTTTCCGCGGGAATGGTCTGCCTTGCGGGCTGCCTCATTCTTTTAATTTTTACCGAAAGCATTTTTTCAACGGTTTTGCTATATTTTTCCCTCGGGTTTAATATAATAGGCCTGTATATCCTTATGTGGATTAAGGACAGGAGGAAAAAAGATGACAAAAAGTGAAGTTCTCCGAAGAACCTGGGTCGATATCTCTCTTGATGCTATCGATTACAACTTCAGAAAAATAAAAGCCCATGTGGGAAATTCGATGGTGATGGCCGTTGTAAAAGCCGACGCTTACGGTCACGGCGACAGAATGACCGCCCCTTTCCTCGAAGATTCCGGCGCGGATTGGTTCGGCGTATCGAATCTCGGCGAAGCTCTCGGAATCCGCGAAAGCGGCGTTACAAAACCAATCCTTATTTTCGGCAACACCCCGGCAGAATGCGTTTCCGACCTTGCAAAATGGAACATCACCCAGACCGCCTATTCCCTTCATTACGCAAAGGAACTTTCCGAAGAAGCAAAACGCCTTGGCGTAACGATTGACGTCCATCTCAAATTCGATACCGGAATGGGAAGAATCGGCTTCGTCTGTTCCGAAGATAATTTTGACCTTGCGGTTTCCGAAGCGGAAGAAGCCGCAAAGCTCCCGAACATAAAAGTCACCGGCGCCTTCACCCATTTTGCGTCCGCGGATGAACCGGATCCGGACGGAGCCGCCTATACAAAACTCCAGTTCGACCGTTTCTGCCGGGTTTGCGAAGCCCTTAAAGCAAGGGGTACCGACGTCGGAATCCGCCATTGCTGCAACAGCGCCGCGGTTCTCTGCTATCCGGAAATGCATCTTGATATGGTCCGTCCGGGAATTATTCTTTACGGACTCTATCCCGCTTCCCATGAGGAAGTCACCTGCAGAATAAAACTCCGTCCGGCAATGGAACTGAGAACAGTCGTCACCATGACGAAAGATTATGAAAAAGGTTCCTGCATAAGCTACGGAAGAAGATTCACCGCCCCGGAAGATATGCGCGTTGCATCCACCGCAATAGGCTATGCCGACGGATACCACCGCCTTCTTACCAACAAAGGAAGAATGATAGTCCGGGGAAAATACGCCGGAGTTATCGGAAGCGTCTGCATGGATCAGACCATGCTTGACGTTTCAAACATTCCCGAAGCGGAGGAAGGCGACATTGTAACCGTTTTCGGAAAAGACGGCGAAGCTTCCGTTTCCGTTGACGAAGTCGCCGCCCTTGCGGGAACGATCAATTACGAAATTGTCTGCGCAGTTTCCCGCCGCGTTCCGAGATGCTACTATCTCCATGGCGAAAACATCCATAACTTCGATTACGCAAGGTGGAAGGAAAAATGAATTTTGAAATAAAAAGACTTTCGGAAGAAAATTCCGCCGCCGTTGCGGAAATCGAAAAACTCTGTTTTTCAAAACCCTGGAGCGAAGGAACGGTTTCTTCCGAAATAAAAAGCGGTTTTTCCGATTTTTTCGGTGCTTTTTCCGAAGGCGAACTTGCTGGATATATCGGCGGAAGAACGGTTTGCGGTGAAACCGAAATTTTCAACGTTGCCGTTTCACCTAAATTCCGCCGCAACGGAATCGCAAAAGCTCTTATCGAAAAATTCATCGAAGCGGTTAAAGAAAAGAAAACCGATGTAATTTTTCTTGAAGTCCGGGCAAGCAATCTTCCCGCAATCGCCCTTTATGAGAAGGCGGGATTCGTTTTCTGCGGTTTAAGGAAGGATTATTACACCGACCCGAAGGAAAACGCGCTTTTAATGCGCCTTGCTTTCGACGGAACCCAGGAATATGAGGAATGGGACGACGAAGATGAATAAACAAAAAGCACCCCCCGGGGTGCTTTTTTAATGCATAATGCAAAGTGCATAATGCAGAATTTAAAGTTGAAAGTGTAGGGCGGGGGCTTGCTCCCGCCCTAAAAAAGGGGAACGGATTGCCACGCCTTCTGCGAAGGCTCGCAATGACAGACCAATGTCATTCTGAACAAAGCGAAGAATCCGTACTCCTTAAAAGGATTCCCGGAGGGCAAGCCTTCCCAGAGGGGAAGGTGGATTTTCTGCAACTTGTTGCAGAAAAGACGAAAGAGGGATTACCAAGAACCGGTCGGGCAGGCTCCCTTATGCAAAGGGAGCTGTCGAAAATCTTTGATTTTTGACTGAGGGATTGTAACCCCGTCCAATAAAAAAACGGCGGGAGCAGGTGCCCTGAGCGAAGCGAAGAAATACCCTTGGGGTACCCCCGCCCTACATTAAATAACCGATTCCAATAAAAACCGGGCGGTAATCTCGACAGAATCCCCCGGTCACGCATCTGTTCTTAAATGCGTGACAGCCCCCTTTGACAAGGGGGCCTATTCGCTCGCCGCAAAAAATCAGTCCGTGCTCAAAATGAGCACGGACTGATTTTTATCTCAAATTATTATTTTGTAAGTTCCCGGAGGCAATGCTCGCAGATATTTTTTCCTTTATATTCAATAATTCCGTCCGCGCTTCCGCAGAAAATGCAGGCCGGTTCGTATTTTTTGAGCATAATGGCGTTTTCGTCAACGTATATTTCAAGGGCATCTTTTTCTTCAATATTAAGGGTGCGGCGGAGTTCGATCGGCAGAACGATTCTTCCGAGTTCATCGACTTTTCTTACAATACCGGTTGATTTCATTAAAACGTCCCTCCCATTTATTTACAATTTGTACCATTAATATACTTTAATTTCCTTTTTTTGTCAAGGCGATTTCCGCCCCGGCAAAAAACTTAATAAATTGTTAATAATCGAAAGGTTTTTGAAAAAATGGGAAAATTCTTCTTTTTTTCGGCGGTTGTTTCAATTATTTTTGCGGTTTTCGGCGGAAAGCTCCCGGAAGTTTCCGCCGCCGCAATGGAAGAACCCCTTCATGCTGCGGAACTTTCGATAAAGCTTCTCGGCTCCCTTTGTTTTTGGAGCGGAATAACCGAAGTTGCCCGGAAAAGCGGCGCGGTTGATTTGCTCTGCCGGGTTTTAAAACCCGCCCTGCTTCTTATTTTTCCGAAGCTTAAAAACAAAAAAAACGCCCTCGGCGCAATTTCCATGAACGCCGCGGCAAATCTCCTGGGACTCGGAAACGCGGCAACCCCGTTCGGAATTTCCGCAATGAAGGAACTTCATAAAATTTCCGGCTGTTCCTCCGCCGCAACAAAGGAAATGGTCTGCTTCGTCGTTATGAACACGGCTTCGCTCCAGCTTTTGCCCACAACCGTTGCGGCTCTCCGGCTTGAAGCGGGGGTTTTGCAGCCTTTCGATATTCTTCCCGCCGTCTGGTTTGTAAGCGCGGTTTCACTTTTTGTCGGGATTCTTTCGGCAAAAATTTTCTTCCCGAAAGAGGCGGAAAAATGAACGGATTTTTAAGCACCGATATAATTGTTCCGGCGGTAATCGCATTCATCGCCGGTTTTGCGCTTTATAAAAAAACCGATGTTTTTTCCGCTTTTGTTTCCGGCGCAAAGGAAGGTCTTTCCTCCGCAGCATCAATTTTCCCCGCCCTTTGTTTTCTTATGACCGCAATAGGAATGCTCCGCCAAAGCGGTGCAATCGAAGCCGCAACCGCCTTTCTCTCCCCTTTTGCGGAACTTATGGGCTTTCCGCCGGAGGTTTTTCCCCTTGCGCTTTTGCGGCCTTTTTCCGGTTCCGCCGCCCTCGGTTTTTATGAGGAACTCTGCAAAAGCATCGAACCCGGCTCTTTTGCGGAAAAAGTTGCCTCCGTTTTAATGGGCGGAAGCGAAACAACTTTTTACACCGTTGCGGTTTATTACGGGGCAATCGGAATAAAAAAAGGCAGGAACACAGTTCCTGCCGCTCTTTCGGCGGATTTCGCCGCCGCCGTTTTAAGTGTTCTTGCCGTCAATCTTTTTCTTCGCTGAGTTCTTCCGTTCCGATAATTTCCGGAACTTCCGCAAGGGAACGTTCATATCTTTCCATAAGATATTTCGCAAAAATCGCGTTTGAAAGTTCGTAATAAGGAACCGCCCAGATAATCGGAAGAATCAGAAGGGAAAGGATTCCCCAGCCGATGAAAGAAAATTTGAAGCTCAAAATTTTTGTGTGGATTCCTTTTGCCGCTTTTGCGGAAAGGGAAAAAGATTTTTGGATTCCCGCTCCCCCGGCGTAATAATAAACCGCAAGGCTCCAGCGCTGGATAAAAATAAAGCAAAGGGCAATGCAGAGAATCATTATCGTAACCGCAATTCCACAGGCGGAAATTTTAAGGATCGAAAGGGTTCTGTTGCCTTCGGGAATATAATTTTCCGCAAACCAAAGGAATGCTCCGCCCGGAAGAACCGAAACGACAAAGGAAAGAAGAATCCTTGCTCCGTATCCGATTCCGAAGAAGAAGGAACCGATATATTTTTTGAAAGACGAAAACATATCAAAAATCCGGAAGATGCTTTCGTCGTTTCCTTCCGCAAAGGAAAGATGGAGTTTTTTATATCCGATAATCAACGCCGGAATCAGAACAAACCAAAGCGCGGTTGTTCCCGCAAGAATCGGAACAACTTCCCGAAAGGATTTTGCAAGGGAGAGAAGATCGCTGTAAAAAGCATCTTCCCCGCAAAAAACAACAAGCAGAACCGATTCCGTAAGGTTAACGGCAAAATACGCAAGAAGAACCGCCATCATCGCCGCAACGGTTCTTCCGCCGCAAAAACGCATTGCGCGCCTTGCGTCGCTTTTAATCATTCGAAAAAGTTCCATTCACGTTCCTCCTCGGAAAGCTGGATTTCTTCTTCGTCTTCGCGGTTTTCAAAAGGAAGGGTCGAAATCACCTCAAAGCATTGGTCGTGCATCCACATGGAAACGGAGGTGCTGAGGGTATATCCGCATCCGCTGTTCGATGCCCAATAGCGCATTTCCTGGCGGGGATATCCGCACATTGCGCAAAGACCCATAATCACCGTTCCGTGGGTCACAACTGCGGTTTCGATAAGATGGTCCTTGGACATGTCGTGGATTATATCGTCAAAGGCGCAGGCGATTCTGCTCCCGAATTCGTCGGATTTTTCGCCGTTGGGCGGGGGGCATTTTCCTTCGACCCAGCCGATGAAAGCCGGGTTTTCAAGAAGCTCCGCAATGGGTTTTCCGTCAAAATCCCCGAGGTCGCATTCGGCAAGCTCGTCCATGATTTCAAATTCCGTTTCCGGAAAAAGAATATCCGCGGTCTGGCGGCAGCGGAGAGAAGGGCTGCAATAAACCTTTTCCGCATAGGGATACTGATAGGTATCCATAAGTTCCCGGAGTTCCTCCGCACCTTCCGGAGTAAGCGCCGGGTCGGAATTTTTTCCGAGGCAGATTTTCTTTTCGGGATCCTCCGCCATTCCGTGGCGGATAAGATGAATTCTGTAAGTTACCATATTTCCTCCTGAAAAACACTTTACAAGTTGTATGAAAAAGATTATAATATACAAACAGTTATCGAAAAAAGGTGGATTTTATATATGAAAACAGATTTTCCGCGCGTTTTGTCGCTTTTAAGAAAAGAAAAAGGAATAAGCCAGAAAGAAGCCGCAAGCCAGCTTGGAGTTTCCCAGGCGCTTCTTTCCCATTACGAAAAAGGAATCCGTGAATGCGGACTTGATTTCCTTGTTCGTGCGGCGGATTTTTACGGAGTTTCCGCGGACTATCTTCTTGGAAGAAGCGCGGATCCGGAAGGCATGACCCTTACCGTTGAAGATATTCCGGAACCGGACGCCGCAGGAAAGGAAAACACTTTTTCCGGCGCTGGGGTTCTTCCGGTAATCAACAAAAAACTTATCGCAAACTCCCTCAACATTCTTTTTGATCTTCTTTCAAAAAGTCAGAGCAAGGAACTTACAAAACAGGTTTCCGGATATCTTATGGCGGCGGTTTACCGTATGTTCAGAATTATATACTCTTTCAGTCCGAAAAACAATATGAACACTTTCAGCGTTCCGAATTCCTGCGCCCTTGAAAGCGCGGATTCATATATGAAATCCTGCGAAGCAAAAGTAAGAAAGCTTGAAGGGGATTCTTCAATCAAAGAAGAAAACATTTCCGTTTCTTCCGAAAGCCTTTCAAGAACCTATCCGCTTTTTGCAAAAAGCCTTTTCAGCCTTATCAAAAACTGCGAAGACAGCATGGAAAAATAACAACTATATTTTACCATTTATAGAAGAGAATTTAAACCCGAATATTGTAAAATTTCAAAAAAACCGGAAGCAATTTTGCTTCCGGCTTTTGTTTTTTACCATTTTCCGTTCATTTCGGTGAGAAGGTCGTTCTGGATTTTCCAAAGTTTCGGGGAAAGGTCAACGTAATATTTATGGGGATATTCAAAACGCTTCATCTCTTCCCAAAGGGTATCGACCTGCTCCGCGCAGTATTTTCTGATTTCCTTGATGGAGGGGGATTCATAGACGCATTTTCCGCCTTCGAAAATCGGAACAAGCATCTGTTTTGCCTCAACATTGGTGAGAACTTTTTTCTTCCAGGTTGCCTGGGGGTCAAAAATCTCGATATCGTTTTCGGTATCCGGAGCTTCCTCATCATAAAGAGCGATATAGTCCGCAACGGCTTTTCCGTTTTCTTTTGAATAGAAGCGGTAGAAGGTCTTGAAATCCGGAATGGTGATCTTTCCGACGGATTCGCTTATCTTGATAACCGGTTTAAGTTCGCCGCCCCGCTCGACAGCCGCAAGTTTATAAACGCAGCCGAAAACAGGGTCGCTCTTCGCGGTTATAAGGTTTTCGCCGACGCCGAAGCTGTTGATTGAAGCGCCCTGGATAATAAGATCGCGGATAATGTATTCATCAAGGGAGTTGGATGCAACGATTCCGCAATCGGGATAACCCGCATCGTCAAGCATTTTTCTTGCCTTAACGGAAAGATAGGCGATATCGCCGGAGTCGATTCGGATGCCTTTCGGGCGGATTCCGAGAGGTTTAAGGACTTCGTCAAAAACTTTGATTGCGTTGGGAACGCCGGATTTAAGGACGTTATAGGTATCAACAAGAAGGGTGCAGTTGTTGGGATAGGTTTCCGCATAGGCCTTGAATGCTTCGTATTCGGAACCCATAAGCTGGACCCAGCTGTGCGCCATGGTTCCGACAGCGGGAACACCGTAATCCCGGTCTGTCATTGCGCAGGCGGTTGCGGCAACGCCGCCGATATATGCCGCTCTTGCGCCGAGAACCGCCGCATCGGCGTTCTGCGCTCTTCTTGAACCGAATTCCATAACCGGTCTGCCCTGGGCCGCGCGGACGATTCTGTTGGCCTTGGTGGCAATAAGGCTCTGATGGTTTGCAATAAGAAGCACAACTGTTTCGATAAACTGTGCCTGAATCGCCGGTCCTTTAATTACCATAATGGGTTCACGGGGAAAAATCGGGGTTCCTTCCGGAACGCACCAGACGTCGCAGGCAAACTTAAAATTCCGGAGATAATCGAGGAAAGTTTCGGAAAAACAATTTTTCGAACGTAGATATTCAATATCTTCTTCGGTGAAGGAAAGGTTTTTGAGGTAATCGATAAGCTGTTCAAGTCCCGCAAAAATTGCAAAACCGCCGTTATCGGGAATTGTTCTGAAGAACACGTCAAAAACCGCAACGGTATCGCCCATTCCTTTTTCAAGATATCCGTTCATCATTGTGAGCTCATAAAAATCCGTGAGCATGCTGAGATTTCGTTCATCACGTTTCATTACAATCACTCCTTTTGCCGGAAAAATCGGCGAATTTATCCGCTTTTAATATTACCACTTTTCTTTTGAATTTTCAATCATGGAAAGCCGTTTTTTAAGCCTTAAAAATACCTTTAAGTTTTTTCAAAAAAACAGTTGAAATAAATTTTAAATTCAATTAAGCTTATTTCAGGATATCCGAAATTCATCCGAAAGCAGGAAAAATTTTTATGAACAAAGAAGAACTTCATGAATTTATAGAGGAAAACCAGCCGAACATCTGCCAGGTTTTTGCATACAAAAACGGAAAAGCGGTATATTCCGACTGCTGGAACGGCTATGAAAAAAACGACTGCACCCATATAATGTCCGCAACGAAAAGCGTAATGGCAATTCTTACGGGAATCGCTTTGGATAAGGGCTTTATCAAAAGCATCGACGAAAAAGTTCTTGATTATTTCCCGGATTATAAGGTAAAACGTGGCGAAAAAACGATTTATGATGTTACAATAAAACATCTGCTTACCATGCGCGCGCCTTATAAAGGCAAGGGCGACCCCTGGTCAAAGGTCTGTTCAAGCGAAAACTGGACTTTTTCATCCCTTGATTTTCTCGGCGGAAGAAAAGGCATCACCGATGAATTTGATTACCGCACCGTCTGCCTTCATATTCTTTCGGGAATTCTGTTCCGTGCGGCGAAAATGAAAACGGTCGATTTCGCAAACGAATTTCTTTTCAAGCCGTTAGGTATAGCGGAACACAAAAACTACTATGCCAAAAGCGCGGAGGAACACGTTCGGTTCACCGTTGAAAAAACGCCGAAAGAAAACATCTGGTTCGCTGACCGGGAAGGACTCGGCACTCCCGGATACGGTCTTTGCCTTTCCGCCGAAGATATGGCAAAAATCGGTCTGCTCTGCCTTAACAAAGGAAGTTTCGGCGGAAAGCAGATAGTTTCTGCCGAATGGATAGAGGAGATGACAAGGCCAAAAGCCGTTGAAAGCAAATATTTCCGGGGAATGGATTACGGATATCTCTGGTGGATAACCGACAGGGAAAAGAAGATTTATTCAGCCATCGGCAACAGCGGAAACGTGATTTACGTTAATCCGGAAAAGGAGATCACAATCGCCGTTTCCTCTTATTTTAAACCCACGGTTTTCGACCGGGTCGATTTCATCCGGGAATATATCGAACCTTTTGTTGAGAAAATATAAAAAATCAAGGAGGCCGAAAAAGCCTCCTTTTTTGTTTTGTTAAATTGCGCCGATTCCGCCGATGAATTCCCGGACTCTTTCGTGCTTCGGGTTTTCGAAGATGTCTTCCGGAGAACCTTCTTCAAGAATTCCGCCTTCATCCATGAAGATAATTTTGTTCGCAACGTCCCTTGCAAAGCTCATTTCGTGGGTTACGACAATCATAGTCATGCTGCTGTCCGCAAGGGATTTTATAACCTTCAAAACCTCGCCGGTGAGTTCCGGGTCAAGGGCGGAAGTTGGTTCGTCGAAGCAAAGAATATCCGGTTTAAGGGCAAGGGCTCTTGCGATGGCGACCCTCTGCTGCTGTCCGCCGGAAAGCTGATGCGGATAATAATCAAGCTTATCGGAAAGACCGACTTTCGCGAGAAGTTCCCTTGCTTCCGCTTCAATTTCCGCTTTTATCTGTTTTCTGTTACGCTTATATTCCGGATTTTCCTTTTCAAGAAGTTCCTTTGCAAGCATTACGTTCCCGAGAACGGTATATTGAGGAAAAAGGTTGAAGTTCTGGAAAACAAGTCCGAAATGAAGGCGTTTTTTTCGGATTTCGCTTTCGCTTGCGCTGTTTTTTTGCGAAGCATCAAAAAGCATTTCGCCGTTTACAAAAATTTCGCCTTCGTCCGGGGTTTCAAGAAAATTTATGCAGCGGAGAAGGGTTGTTTTTCCGTTTCCGGAAGAACCGATCACCGCCATAACGTCCCCTTTTTCAAGGGAAAAATCTATCCCTTTAAGAACTTCGAGTTCGCCGAAGTTCTTTTTTAAATTTTTAACTTCAAGAACTGCCATTTTTTACACCTTAAAATAATCCATTTTCTTTTCAAGCCAGCCGAGGAAAACCGTAAGGATTCCGCTGAACAGAAGGTAATAAATTCCCGTGAAGAACATCGGCCAGATTATTCCTTCGGATTTGATAAAATCCTGTCCGTTCCACATAAGCTCATAAACTGCGATTACGCGGACAAGGGAAGTATCTTTTACAAGGGTTATAACTTCGTTTCCCATGGGCGGGATAATGCGTTTTACAACCTGCAAAAGAACGACTTTAAAAAAAATCTGATTTTTCGTCATTCCGAGAACTTCGCCGGCTTCATACTGACCTTTCGGGATTCCTTCGATTCCGCCGCGGTAAATTTCCGAAAAATAGCAGGCATAGTTCAGGATAAACGCAATCATCGCCGCAATAAATCTTCCGGCGGCGCCGCTTCCCCACCAGTTGTTGCCAAGGATTATTCCGGGTCCGTAATAGATTATAAGAAGCTGGAGCATAAGGGGAGTTCCGCGGATCACCCATACAAGGAACTTGTTGAACCAGCGGATTATTCCGATTCCGCTCATCGAACCGAACGCAATTACCAATCCGAGAGGAATTGCGCCCAGGAGGGTGAGAACAAATATTTCAAGGGATTTTACAAATCCGACGTTTAAAGAATTGAGTACCTCCTCAATCTGCGCCCAATCAAGCGAAATACTCATTAAAATATTTACGTTTTCGAACATTTTAACCTCGCCTTTTCACCAAGGCAGGGAACGCCGGATTCCGACGTTCCCTGCCATTGGCGTTATTACTATGTCTGAAAGGGGTTATCTGATTATTTGATGATTACGGATTCCTGTACTCCGTAAAGTTTTGCAATTTCAAGAACGGTTCCGTCTGCGCAAACTTCTGCCCAGAATTCATTGAATTTTGCAACAAGGTCGCTGCCTTTTCTGAAACCGACAACGTAATCTTCGCTTGTAAGGGAAACAGTATAGGTAAGATCGGGATATCCTGTGCCTTCGCCGATCATTGCGCCCGCCATAAGAAGGTCGATTACGCATGCATCGGAAGTTCCTGCTGCCACTTCCATAAGGGCGTCGCTCTGGTAAGCAACTTCGGTGAAATCAAGACCGAGGGATTCGACGATTTCTTTGCCTGCAGAACCTGCTTCAACTGCGAAAGCAAGGTCTGCAAGGGAAGCTTCGTCCTGATACTGTGCGGCAACGTCGGATTTTACTACAACAACCTGTGCGTTTTTGCAGTAAGGATCGCTGCAGCCCATTGCATTTTTTACTTTATCGGTAAGGGTCATGCCGTTCCAGACAACGTCGATGCTCTTGTTTTCAAGTTCGAAGATTTTGTTGTCCCAATCGATTACGATGAATTCAACTTCAACGCCGAGATATTCGGCAAATTTTTTTGCCATATCTGCATCGAAACCGATCCATTCGCCATTTTCGTCTTCATAATCCATCGGTACAAAATCGGTGATTCCGACTACGATTTTTCCGTTGTCTGCAATATATTCAAGGTCGGATGCGGGTTCGTTTGCGCCGCAGGCGGTAAGAGAAAGTACAAATACAAAAGCGAGTATAACAGCGATAAGTTTTTTCATTTCAAGTTCCTCCGAAAATCAGTTTTTTTGATGATTGATAATTTTATTAAAGTTTTAAATAAAGCATCAATGTCGGTGTCGCCTGAAACCCGAAGGAATTTTCTTTATTGCGGTCATCTTCGTTGCCTCCGTTTGTTTTACTGTGTTATCATAGTAACACTTTACCACGATAAAGTCAATAGGTATTTTAAAGTTTTTTGTAAGATTTTGCGGAAAATAAAACCGGCTGGGTTTCGGTGCTTCCAAAAAAGGTCCCCTTGCCTAAAGGGGGCTGGATTTTTTAACCGCCTGCGGTTAAAAAAGACTGGGGGATTCTGTTCAGCCTCCCCTATCAGGGGAGGTGTCACCGAAGGTGACGGAAGGGTGGTTCTGCAATAAATACCGAGGTTTTAAGAAGGGAATCCCTCCACCATCTTCGATGGTCCCCTTCCATTTAGGCAAGGAAGGCTAATGCCCTCCGGGTTCCCTTTTTTGCGGGCGACCACACAGGGTCGCCCCTACGACGTTTCGGTTAACTTTCCGCTTTATTTTTAAGGCGGCATTTAAGATTCTGCAGGTTCAGCCAGTTGAGTATATATTCATAAACTTCCTGCCTGCAATCTTCGTTCAGTATCTCATGGCGGACGTTCGGATAGAACTTGCAGGTAAGATTTTCCGCTCCCGCTTTTTTGAATGCGTTATAAGCGGTCTTCACTCCTTTTCCGAAATCGCCCACCGGGTCTTTTTCTCCGGCGATGAAAAGAACGGGTTTTGAAACGTCCATTTTATCAACGTTTTTCTGCTTTCCGATAAAATCCATTCCGGAAAGCATATCGAGGAAAAGCCCGACTGTTATATCTTCCCCGCACATAGGGTCCGCGATATAGCGGTCAACGTTTTCTTCGTTTACCGAAAGCCAATCGAAAAAGGTTCTTGCGTTTTTGATTTTTCTTGCGTATCCCCCAAGGGTAAGTTCCATTACAATTCCGCTTGTTTTTTTGCGTCCGACGGTTTTTTCAAGAATTTTTCCGATTGCTTTTCCAGCGGAAAGAACCGGAGCGCCCAGATGACCCGTTCCCATAATAACCGCTCCGTTAACGTCGCCGGGATATTTTATAAGATAGGTTCTTGCAAGGAAGGAACCCATGCTGTGTCCCATAAGAAAATACGGAACATCCGGGAATTTTCCCCCGGTTTTTTCCCGAAGAATATGCACATCGGAAACAACTTTGTTCCAACCGTCGCTGTCCGCAAAATAAATGCGCGGCGCCCCTTCGGCAACGGATTTTCCGTGACCGAGATGGTCTTCGCCCACAACGGCAATTCCGTTTTCCGCAAGAAAATAAGCGAAATCGTTATAGCGTCCTATATATTCCGCAATTCCGTGAACAATCTGCAAAACCGCCTTCGGCTCCCCTTCCGGAATCCATTCTTCGCAGTGAATTTTTGTTTTTCCGTCGGAAGAAAGAAAAAAGAAAGAATTATGAGCAATCACGAAAAACGCCCCCTTTTTTTAAATCGTCTTTTAATCTGTAAATTATAATAACATTTTTATTAAAGAAAGCACAACAAAAAAACGGCGGAAATTCCGCCGTTTTTTGCTTTTTTAAATTATACGCTGAAAAGAAGGTCGCGGTATGCCGGGAAGGGCCAGTATTCGTCGCCGACCATGATTTCAAGTTCGTCCGCAACTTCGCGAAGTTCGTGAAGAGTGGGATAAAGTTCGTCGCAGACGTATCTGGACTGGGCGTGGATTTCTTTTATCGTCTTTGCCTTTGCGCTGCGTTCCTCAACAATTTCAACCCTGCGTTCAAGTTCCTTTATAAGTCCGTCCATTTTCTTTACAAAGGCAACTTCGGTGCTTTCGGAAATGTCAATTCCGATCGTTTTCTTTGCAACGGCGGTTTCCGCAAGAACTTTTTCAAATTCCATGCAGGCGGGCATAATATCCTTTCTTACCATATCGATCATGGTAAGGGCTTCGATTATTTCGATTTTGCTGTAATTTTCAAGCAGAATTTCCTGGCGGGAACGGATTTCGCTTTCGGTATAGATTTTATGGCGGGCAAAAAGTTCAATATTCTTTTTGTCCGGATAATGTTCAAGAGCGTCAACGGCGTTTCTGAAGTTGCAAAGTCCGCGTTTTTCCGCTTCGGATATCCATTCTTCGCTGTAGTTGTTTCCGTTGAAAATAATGCGTTTATGGTCGCGCATGGTTTCGGCAATAAGCGCGTTTACTTCGGAATCAAAATCCTCCGCTTTTTCAAGTCTGTCCGCAAAATCCCGGAGAACGTCCGCAACGCCCGTGTTGAGCATTACGTTCGGGCAGGCGATCGAGATGCTGGAACCGGGCATACGGAACTCGAACTTGTTTCCGGTGAAGGCAAAAGGCGAAGTTCTGTTGCGGTCGGATTTATCTTTCAGGAATTCCGGAACGGAAGCAACGCCGGTTTCCATTTTTTCCACGTTCCATTCTTTTGCTCCGTGTCCTTCCTCAACGGAAGTCAGGATGTTGGTGATATAATCGCCCAGGAACATGGAAATAATTGCGGGCGGCGCTTCGGAACCGCCAAGGCGGCGGTCGTTTCCGGCGGTTGCGACGGAAATTCGGAGAAGATCCTGGTTTTCGTCAACCGCGCGAATAACCGCGCACATAAAGAGCTGGAACTGCTTGTTGGTTTCCGGTTCTTTTCCGGGGCTGAAAAGGTTGTGACCGGTGTCGGTCGTAAGGGACCAGTTGTTGTGCTTGCCGGAACCGTTAACTCCCCGGAAAGGTTTTTCGTGAAGAAGGCAGGCAAGATCATGGCGCTCCGCGATCTTCTTCATAATTTCCATGGTGAGCTGGTTATGGTCGGTGGCAAGGTTAACCCTGCAGTATCCGGGAGCAAGTTCATGCTGGCTGGGCGCCGCTTCGTTATGTTTTGTTTTTGCATAAACCCCGAGCTTCCAGAGTTCCTCATCAAGATCCTTCATAAATGCCGCAACCCTCGGGCGGAGAGTTCCGAAATAATGGTCCTCCATCTCCTGACCTTTTGGCGGAGGAGCGCCGAAAAGGGTTCTTCCGGTTATAACAAGGTCCTTGCGTTTTTTATACTGTTTTCTGTCAACAAGGAAATATTCCTGCTCCGCGCCGGCGGTTGCAAAAACTCTTTTTGCTTCGGTATCGCCGAAAAGATGAACAACGCGGAGGGCTTCCTTGCAGACTGCTTCCGTTGAACGGAGAAGAGGGGTTTTTTTATCGAGAACCTCGCCGCTGTAGGAACAGAAAACCGTCGGGATGCAAAGGGAACCGTCCTTTACGAAGGCAAAGGAAGTCGGATCCCAGGCGGTATATCCCCTTGCTTCAAAAGTTGCCCGAAGTCCGCCGGACGGAAAGCTCGATGCGTCCGGTTCGCCTTTTATAAGATGTTTTCCGCGGAAATCAAGTCCGACTCCGCCGACCCCGTCCGGCTGGATAAAGCTGTCGTGCTTTTCCGCGGAAAGACCCGTCATGGGCTGGAACCAATGGGTATAGTGGGTTGCGCCTTTTTCAATCGCCCAATTCATCATTGCTTCCGCAACCGCGTTTGCAACTTCGGAATCCATTTCGCCGCCGTTGTCGATAATATCTTCTATTTTTGCATAAATTTCCGGGGAAAGTCGCTGCCGCATTACGTCTTTATTAAAGACCATACTGCCGAAATAATCGGTGAAATCTGCCAAGAACCCGCACCTGCTTTCCTTATTATAATTATATATTGATAGTACCACCGCAAATTTAATGTGTCAACAAAAATTTTGTTTATTCGGCAACAGTTTCCTTTTTCAACTAAGCATTGACAGCAAATTTTTTCAAAACTATAATTGGAACAGATTTCCACGGAAAAAGAGGTATTTTAATGGAATGTATAAAATGCAAAAGCAAAATGACGAAGGCAAAATTTTTTGCTTTCGGCGGAATGCAGATTCAAAGCGAAACAAAATCCGTTTTTGAAACTCCCGAAACAAGCAATGTTGAATGTTACGTTTGCGCCGAATGCGGCTACATTGAATTAAAAGCAACCGATTATAAAAAATTCAAATGATTATGCTCAAAAATTATTTCAAAAAATTAAACCCGGCAATGATTGCCGTAATCTGGGCGCTTGCATGGCCGACAATGCTCGAACAGGCAATGCAGACCGCCGTTCAGTATATTGATACCGCAATGGTGGGTTCCCTCGGAACCGCCGCAACCGCCGCAGTCGGTTCGACGAGCACCGTCAACTGGCTTATCAGCAGCAGCATTTCCGCCATGAGCATCGGTTTTCTTGCTTTTATTGCAAAAGCAAGGGGCGCCGGCGAAGACGAAAAAGCAAAAAGCGCGGTTGGTCAATCCGTGCTCGCGGTTCTTGTTTTCGGAACTTTTTTCACCGCTTTGACCCTTTCTTTAAGCAAAATGGTGCCGGTATGGATGCAGGTTGACGAAGGAATCCGCGAAACCGCCGCAAAATATTTCTTCATCGTATATATGCCGATGCTTCCGAGAACCGCAAGCATAATCTTCGGAACGGTTCTCCGGGCTTCCGGCGACACAAAAACGCCCATGAAAATCGGCGTTGTTATGAACGCGGTGAACGTCGTGCTCAACTTCCTGCTCATTTACGAAACCCGCGTGCTCAAAATTTTCGGAGCTGAATTCACAATGTTCGGGGCGGGGCTTGGAGTAATCGGCGCCGGAATCGCAAGCGCCGCCGCCTTCACCATTGGCGGAATTCTTATAACCGCGGTTCTCTGGAACCACCCCTCCCTTTCCCCTAAGGGGCAGAAAATCGCCCCGGATCCGGAAATTCTCCGCCCCTGCCTTAAAGTTGCGTTCCCCAATATGCTCCAGCGCTTCGGAACTTCCCTGGGTTTCGTTGCCTTTGCTTCAATGATAAATTCCCTCGGCGAAGTTTCAACGGCGGCCCATACCATTGCGAACACCGTTGAATCCGCTTTTTATATTCCCGGATTCGGAATGCAGACCGCCGCCGCGACCCTTAACGGAAACGCCTACGGCGCAAGGGATAAACAGCGGATGCACGACCTTGCGAATATGTTCATCCCGATTGAACTTGTTCTTATGACAATTTCCGGCGCAAGCCTTTTTGCATTTGCGCCCGCTCTGATGGATATTTTCTCCGACAGTCCGGAGGTAATTTCCCTCGGTTCGGCGGTTCTTAGGATGGTGGCGGTTTCGGAACCTTTCTACGGTTTTTCAATCATAATCGAAGGACTTATGCAGGGTGTCGGAAAAACGAAGGAACCTTTTGCATACAACATCATGGGAATGTGGGGAATACGGATTATCGGAACTTTTGTCTGCACCCAGATTCTCGGGCTCAATCTTGTTGCCGCCTGGGGATGCATGATTGCCCACAATATGTTCCTTTTCCTGATGTTCCTGCGGTGTTTCATTAGGGAAAAATGGAATCCTCTTTCTCATGAAATTTAAGCAAAAAACCGGCAGGCTTTTTAAAGCCTGCCGGTTTTTTATTGCTTCATTTTTGCAATGAGTTTTGAATAAATTCTTTCAATGAACCATTTTTCGGTGCTTTTGTTTTTTATATCGCCGATTTCTATCCACATAACTCCGCTGTTTTCATCCGGTTTTATAAAAAGTTCCTGGTCCTCCGGCGCTTCAAAAAGATAGGTCGCGTTAAGATGGAGATGGGACGGAACATATTTTCCCCGTTTTTCGTGACCGCTTACGGTAACGATTTCGATTGAAAGAATATCTTCCGAAACCGGGCGGATATCGGTTATTCCGCTTTCTTCCCTCGCTTCCCGCTCCGCGACTTTAAAAAGATCCGTTTCGCCGTCCGCATGACCGCCCATCCATGCCCAGGAATCATAGATGTTATGGTAAATCATAAGGACTTTCGTTCTTTCCGGATTTACAACCCAGGCGGAAGCGGTGAAATGTGCCCTTTCGTTTTCCCTTTTAAAAACTTCCGGTTCCGAAAGCCATTCGGTTATAAGCTTTTTATCCTTTTCCTCCTGTTCGTTGAAAGGGATATAATCAAAAATCTGTTCTCTGAAATCCATTTTTAAAATCTCCCAAAAATCAAGGCGGAAGAAAAACTTCCGCCTTTTTTGTTTTAATCAGGAAAGAGCTTTTGCCCTGAGTTCGCTTTCAAAAGTAATTGCCGCCTGGCAGTTATTGATGAAAAGAACGTCGGTTACGCCGTACTGTTCAATAAGAGCGCCGGTTCCTTTGGTGTTTTCACGGATATCAACGACGACTATCTGCTCAAAATAATCGATCATGAACGGAACGAAAGCGTTTCCGTAGGATTCCTTGAAAATCATAAGGGTTTTTCCGTTTTTGTTTTCGGTTGTGATAACGGTAAGGGGGTTGTCGCCGTTTATGAACATTCCCGCATAGGTTTTGTAATTATAGTTGATTGCGGAAGTGTTGTACCAGTTTCCGGTGTTTCCGGCAACCATTGTATAACCGATATGGGGATAATGTCCGACGGTATAGTCGAGATTTTCTTTAAGGCAGGCGGGACCGCCGGCAAAATTATAAAGAGTTCCGAGGAAATCGGTTTTTATTACCGTTTCGTAAGTATCGAGAGCATAGGCTTCGATATCGTTCGCGTTGCAGAAAGCAACGGAAGCATAGTATGCGCCGAGGCTTGTCCAATGGTGATCGGTGCGGTAGAACATGTATTCATCCCGGTGTTCGCTCATAACGCCGAAGGCATCCGCGGCTTTTATTCCGTCGTTAAGCATTGCGTAGGTCGCTTCAATATGCGCTTTCGTTCTGTCATAGGGATCGGTGTATCCTGCCGGAGGATTGAAGGCGCAGTTCTTCGGAACAAGAAGAGCGTTAACGCTTATTTCCGGATATTTTTCAGCAAATCTGTTGATTGTTTCTGCCCAGCCGACATTTCCGTTTTCGGAAGGAAGGAAATATTCAACAGCATAGTCGCCGCAGATAAGAACCGCGCCGGCATAATATGCGTCGATGTTGTTGTTATAATGTCCGCCTTCGGTTTCCGGGATAATATTTGAAATATCGTCGGAAAGGGCGCCGTTTCTGCCCGCTTTGATATATTTCTGTCCTTCGGGGAAAATCTGTTCTCCGCAGTTATCGCAGGCGTTCTGTTTGTTGAGGCTGTGGCCGGTTTTTGCGGAAAGTTCCGTTCCGCAGGAAGTGCAAAGCTGTCCTTCGGTGCAGGTTGCCGGGTCGCCGGGGGTATGTTCAAGCTTCGGAGCCATTTCGATTCCGCAGAAAACGCAGGTCTGGGCGGCGGCGCAGGTTGCGGGGTCGCCGGGGCGGTGTCCGGTTGCTTCAACAAGGATTTCTTCGCATTCGGTGCAGATCTGGGGTTCGGTGCAGGTTGCGGAAGGTCCCGGAACGTGTTCATGGGAACATCCGGCAAAAGCGCAGACTGCAAGAATCAATGCGGTTATAATGGCAATTTTTTTCATAACGTCCTCCGTTTTAAAAAAATAATTTTTACGCCGAAAAGATATAAAAATTATACCGCCTTTTTCTTTTAATTTCAACAGTAAAAAAGAGCCCTTTTGGAATATCGCAAAAAAATCAGAGATATCTGTCGATTTTTTCGATTATCGTCTTTTTTAATTTTATTCTCCGGCGGTTGAAGCTTTTTGCGGCACGGAAGGAACTTTCCTTTATTTCATTTTTAATGTTTTTGCCTCTGTTTTTGGCTTTTGAGATATAATCGAGGAACTCCCCTTCCGCCATGAACCATTCGTCCGCAAAGGTCTGTTCCCTTTTATATTTTCCCGCCCGGTAATTTTCAAGAACGGTTTTATATCTTTCCGCCGCATTGAGGACGGAATCTTCCCATGAAATATAGATTTTTTCCGCGGCGTTTTCACCGACTTTTTTCAAAAGCTCCGGGTTTTTGCAAAGGAAAAGAAGCTTTTCGAAAAAACTTTCGGCGCTGTTTTCGGAAAGAAAACCCGTTTCGCAGTCAAAAATTCCTTCCGCGGCGCAGCTTCCTTCAATAAGAATGCTCGGCAGGGAGCAGGCGGCCGCTTCGCGCACAACAAGTCCGTTCGTATCGTAAACCGAAGGGAAAAGGAAAAGATCCGCCCTGCTGTAAAAAGCGCGGATCGCGTTTCTGTCATGGACGGGACCAGTAAAAATACATTTTTCCGAAAGACCCAGTTCTTCGGAATATTTTTTCACTTCATCAAAATCAAGTCCGCCGCCGACAAAAACCATCCTGAAATCCTCGCCGGATTCCTTTAATTTTTCAAGGGCTTCAAGAATCGTATCAAGACCTTTATACCACGCCATTCTTCCGACGAAAAGGAAAACCGGAATTCCTTCCGGAAAACCGTATTTTCCGGTCACTTTTTCCATTTCCTCTTCCGGAACCTTTCCCTTCGGGATATCAACTCCGTTTTGCATAACGACGTAATCGCCTTTATAGCCGAGGCTTTTTAGATTTTCTCCCGCGCCTTCGCTTACGACCCATACTTCGTCGCAGGCTTCTATATTTTTTACAATACCTTTTATTATTTTTTCCTTTAAATATCCGTTTCCGACTCTTCTTTCGATATCAACGTCGAATTTTGTGTGGTAAGTAAAGATAATCGGCGCATCAAGAGGTTCCCGCAAAGTCCGGGCAAGAACCGTTGATGCAAAAGGACAATGGGTATGGATAATATTTATGTTTTCCGGTTTAATCTGTTCAAGGGTTTCGTACGAAAAAGGATATCCTGCCCGGTAATCAATAATCCGCTCCGTATCAATACTCGGAAAACGCACAATTTTATAGGGGAATTTTTCGTCATCCGCCTTCGGATAAAAAGGCGCGGCAACAATGGCTTTTCCGCCTTTTTCGTTTATTGTCTTCGCATAATTCATAACGGTGTTCGCAACTCCGTCAATAAGGGGAGGAAAGCTGTCGTTTATAAGGCAGACCCTTAATTCTTCCAAAAATTTCGCCGCCTTTCCGGAAAATTTTTCAAAAGGTATGATATCAGCAAATTATGAATTTTTTATTTCTTTTTGTTTAAGAATATCTTAATCATTGTGACAGATTTTGCCGAAAAACAAAGGTGCAACCGCCGGTTGCTAAGTTTTTAAACCCATGTTGATAGACATTTACATTAAAAAATGATATGATTTTATCGTTGAAGGAGGCGATTTTCAAAAATGACTCTCGGCGAAAAAATCTATAAGCTCCGCACCGAAAAAAATCTTTCCCAGGGAGATCTTTCCGAACTTCTTGAAGTTTCGCGCCAAAGCGTTTCAAAATGGGAAAACGGCGCGGCAACCCCCGACCTTGATAAAATCATTAAACTTTCCGAAATTTTCGGAATCACTATTGACGAACTTGTTAAAAGCGAAGAAGTTTCCCCTTCCGCCCCGGAAGAACCGAAAGACAAAGTCATCGTAATAAAAAAAGAAAGCGGTTTTCCGCCCCGGAAAATCGTCGGAACGGTTTTGCTTTCTCTTTCAGCTGTAATTGCGTTTATGTGCTTTGCCATAGGCGGTCTTGAAGGAGCGCTTGCCGGAATTATTCTTTCCTCTCCGCTTATTCTTTGCGCAATAGTCTGCTTCGCTTTTAAAAAGAACGTCGGGCTTTGGTGCGCCTGGGCGGTTTTCTTCTGCGTTGATATATATCTTCGGGTTGCAACCGGAACAAGTTCCGCGGTTATCCTTAATTTCCAGACTCTTTCGTTTATTATCAAAAGCGGCGAATTTTTAAGGATTCTGCTTGCCGCTGCCCAGCTTGCGGCAATTCTTTCGCTTATTCTTGCAACAATTTTCCGCTTCCGGAAAATTCCGCTTGAAAGCAAAAAAACTCCTTTGATTTTCTGGGGAATTTACGGGGCGATGAAAATTCTTCTGGCGGTTTTTTCCGCAAGCCATCTTTACCGGGAAATCATGCACAATCTTCTTGCATCCGCGGAAGTCTGGGTCTATACCCTTTGCCATTCCCTTTACGTTTGGATTTACACCGGATTTTTTGTTGCGGCGGTGGCTTTGACTATAAGATATATTTATACGAAAAAGAATAAATAACTTCGCTTTGCGGCGGGAGCAAGCCCCCGCCCTACTGTAAAATGCGGCAAACAAAACCCCCGTGCTCAAATGAGCACGGGGGTTTTGTTTTGAGCACGGGGTTTTAAATTTTCTTCTGCGCTTCGCAGTATGCGCAGCGGCAGATTCCGTTTTCCTTGTCGGTGTAATGGAAAATATGGTCGATTTCCTGCTCGACTGAAGTTATGCAGCGGGGATTTTCGCAGAAAACTTCGTTAACAAGCAATTCTTCATGCTCATTTTCCTGTTCTTCGGAAAGAAGCATCGGAGTTTCGGCAAGAAGCTTGAGAATAAGCGCCATTCTGATATATTTCCCGCAAAGAGCCTGGTCAAAATAGCAGGCTCTGGGGTCGGAATCGACCTTTGTGGAAATTTCGTTGACTCTGGGAAGCGGATGCATGATGCAAAGATCGGGTTTTGCGGTTTCGAGCTTCGGAAGGTCGAGCACGAAGGAATTTTTAAGGCGCTCATATTCTTCCTTATCCGCAAAGCGTTCCCTCTGGATTCTTGTCATATAAAGAATATCCAGTTCCGGCATTGCTTCTTCGATAGTGCGGACTTCTTTATAGGGGATTCCTTTTTTGTCAAGGGTTTCGGTTTTTACGTATTCCGGAACGGAAAGTTCTTCCGGAGAGATAAGAACGAATCTGATTCCGGAATATCTTGCGAAAGCGGCAATAAGGGAATGTACCGTTCTTCCGAATTTAAGGTCGCCGCAGATGCCGATTGTAAGGTCATTGAGTCTGCCTTTGTGGCGGCTTATGGTGAGAAGATCGGTAAGGGTCTGGGTGGGGTGGAAATGTCCGCCGTCGCCAGCGTTGATAATCGGAATCCGGGAAGCTTTTGCCGCAACAACCGGCGCGCCTTCCTTCGGGTGGCGCATTGCAATTATATCCGCATAGCAGTTGACTGTGCGGATGGTGTCGGCACAGCTTTCGCCTTTTGCTGTGGAGGAGCTTCCCGCTTCGGAAAATCCGAGAACGCCGCCGCCGAGGCTCAGCATTGCCGCTTCAAAACTGAGGCGGGTTCTGGTGGAAGGTTCGAAGAAAAGGGTCGCAAGAATTTTTCCTTCGCAGGCTTTTGCGTATTTTCCGGGGTTTTCGATTATATCGTTCGCGGTGGAAATAAGACCGTCGATTTCTTCAACGGAAAGATCGAGAATATCAATAAGATTGCTCATTTATTTTGCTCCGTTTACTGCAAGATAGTTTTTGATTCTGGTTACGTTTTCTTCGTTTGCCGGGTCTTCTTCAAGGAATTCGATGATATCGTAAACGTCAACAACGGAATATACCGGGAAACCGAACTGTTCCGCAATTTCCTCCATTGCGCCTTTTTCGGTCTGGCCTTTTTCCTTGCGGTTTACCATGATGAAAGCCGCAATAACCTTGGTTCCCTCAAGCTGGCTGAGAATTTCCATGGATTCGCGGATTGCTGTGCCGGCGGTGATTACGTCCTCGATGATAACAATTTCCTGACCGGGCTGGGGAATATAACCGACAAAAGTGCCGCCTTCGCCGTGGTCTTTAACTTCTTTTCTGTTGAAGAAGAAGGGAACGTCAAGTCCGTTTTTGGAAAGAGCAACCGCGGCGGAAATGGAAAGCGGAATGCCTTTATATGCGGGACCATAGAGAACGGCGTCTTTTTTGCCGAGTTTGTCAAAATATGCCTTTGCATAGAATTCGCCGAGTTTAGAAATCTGGTCGCCGGTTTTGATCATACCCGCGTTTACGAAATAAGGGATTTTACGTCCGGATTTTGCGGTGAAATCACCGAATTTGAGAACTCCTGCGCTCTGGAGGAATTCGATAAATTCTCTTTTATAAGCTTCCATGGTTTTTTCTCCTTTTATGTATAAATTAATCTACAAATTCTGCTACGCAGCGTTCATAAGCCGCAACCGGATCTTCCGCGGCGGTGATGGGTCTTCCGACTACGATATAATCGGAACCGATTGCTTTTGCGTCAGCGGGGGTCATAACGCGTTTCTGGTCGCCTTTGTCGCCGTCTGCAAAACGAACGCCGGGGGTTACGGTAACAAAATCAGCGCCGCAGGAATCGTGAACTTTTTTGGATTCAAGCGGAGAGCAGACTACGCCGTCGAGACCCGCTTTTTTAGCGTTCTGTGCGTAATGCATTACAACTTCCGGAAGGGGTTCTTTAATAAGAAGGTCGTTTTCCATTGCTTCCTGGTCGGTGGAAGTAAGCTGGGTTACTGCGATGAGAAGGGGGCGGGTGCCGTCGGGTCTGGTAAGGCCTTCGATTGCTGCTTCCATCATTCTGCAGGTTCCCGCAGCATGAAGGTTGGTCATATCAACGTCAAGTCCAGAAAGAACGGACATTGCTTTTTTAACGGTGTTGGGGATATCGTGGAGTTTGAGGTCGAGGAAGATTTTGTGACCTCTTGCTTTGATTTCACGGACGATGGAAGGACCTTCTGCATAGAAAAGCTCCATACCGATTTTTACGAAAGGTTTTTTGCCCTTGAATTTATCGAGGAACTCGAAAGTTTTTTCTGCGGAAGAAAAATCGCAGGCAATAATAACGTCTTTTCCCATTTTATTTAACTCCTCCTATAATTTCGCTGAGATTATTGATTCCGTATTTATCCATAACGCGCGGCAGATCGTTGATGATGTCGCGGCAGATGTAAGGATCCACAAGGTTTGCGGCGCCGACCTGAACGGCGGTTGCGCCCGCAAGCATAAGTTCGATTACGTCTTCGGCCGAGGAAACGCCGCCCATTCCTACGATCGGGATTTTAACAGCCCGGGCAACCTGGTAAACCATTTTTACAGCAACCGGGAAAATTGCCGGACCGGAAAAACCGCCCATTTTGTTTGCAATAACGGGCTTTTTGGTCTTGAGGTCGATTCTCATTCCCATAAGGGTGTTGATGAGGGAAAGACCGTCCGCGCCGGCTTCCTCGCAGGCTTTTGCGATTGAAACGATATCGGTTACGTTCGGGGAAAGCTTTACGATAACCGGTTTTGTTGTAACTGCTTTTACCGCTTTTACGATTGTTGCGGCGGCTTCGGGCGAAGTTCCGAAGCTCATTCCGCCGCCGTGTACGTTCGGGCAGCTGATGTTGACTTCAAGCCAGCCGACCTGGTCGCATTTATCAAGTTTTTCGCAGGTATAGGCATAATCCTCGACGGAAAAACCGGAAACGTTTGCCATAACTTTTTTATTGAAGCATTTTGCGAGTTTCGGGAGTTCCTCGCCGATTACTTTTTCAACGCCCGGGTTCTGAAGACCGACGGCGTTTATCATTCCGGCGGTGCATTCGGCAATCCTCGGGGTGGGGTTTCCGAATCTCGGTTCTTTGGTGGTTCCTTTGAAGGAGAAAGTTCCGAGCATATTGATATCATAAAGTTCGGCAAATTCATATCCGTAGCCAAAAGTTCCGGAAGCGGGGATAATGGGGTTATCCATTTCGATTCCGCAAAGATTTACTTTTAATCTTTCCATAAAATCTCCTCCTTCATCATAATCGGACCGTCCTTGCAGATTCGTTTGAAACCGGTGAGGGTTTTGCAGGAACAGCCCATGCAGGCGCCGAAGCCGCAGCCCATTCTTTCCTCAAAGCTGAGCTGACCGGAAGTTTTTGAAGCGTTCCATACAGCTTTAAGCATGGGTTCCGGACCGCAGGTGAAGAAATGGGTGTAATCGATTCCCTTCATGGCTTCGGTTACAAAACCTTTGATTCCATAGGAACCGTCAACGGTTGTTACGTAAACCTTGCAGCCGAGAGCCTTGAATTCTTCTTCATAGAAAATTTCGTCCTTTGTGTTGAAACCGAGGATTACGGAAACTTCCTTTCCCTCTTTGCGAAGTTCCTTCGCAAGCATATAGAGAGGAGGAACGCCGACTCCGCCGCCGATTAAAAGCGGTTTTTCGCCGGAGATTGAAGTGTCGTATCCGTTTCCGAGGGAGGAAAGGATATCAAGAGTTCCTTCGGTCATATCTCTCATCTGTTCGGTGCCTTTTCCGACAACTTTATAGATAAGGGTGAGTTTTCCCTCTTCCGAATCGCAAACGGAAATGGGGCGGCGGAGATAAAGTCCGTCGAGTTTGATATTTACGAACTGACCGGGGCGGGTGATATCGGAAGTATCGCCCGCAAGGACCATTTCCATAATGTCCTTTGTAAGGGGCTTGTTTTCTTTTATTTCAAAAAGCAGCTGTCTCATATTTCCTCCTTAAGAATCTATGGTGGAGATGCAAAGAGTTGTTTCTTCAAGAACGTCAAGAAGAACTTTTACGGTATCGAGCGCGGTGAAAACGGAAACGTTGTTTTCAATGGCGTAGTTGCGGATAAGCTGACCGTCATATTCGGAACCTACCGCCGCAACGTCGCGGGTGTTGATAACGTAAGCGATATGTCCCTGGCGGAGAGAATCGCGGATTTCTTCGTTGCCTTCGCTTATCTTCTTGAGAACGTGGGTTCTGATTCCGTTTTCTTTAAGGAATTTTGCGGTGCCTGCGGTTGCTTCAATGTTGAAGCCGAGGTTATAGAAGCGGCGGATAAGGGGAAGGGCTTCCTCTTTATCTTTATCGGCGATGGTTGCGAAAACGGTTCCGTAATTCTGAAGGTGCATTCCGGAAGCCTGGAGCGCTTTATAAAGAGCGCGGTTAAGTTTGTCGTCATAGCCGATTGCTTCGCCGGTGGATTTCATTTCGGGAGAAAGATATGCGTCAAGTCCGTGGATCTTGTTGAAGGAGAATACCGGAACTTTTACGTACCATCTCTTCTTTTCGTCCGGATAGATTCCGAAGATTCCCTGTTCTTTAAGGCTCTTTCCGAGGATTACTTCCGTTGCGATATCCGCAAGGCTGTAACCGGTGGATTTGGAAAGGAAGGGAACGGTTCTTGAAGAACGGGGGTTGACTTCGATTATATAAACGTCATCGTGTTCGTCAACAATGAACTGGATGTTGTAAAGACCGATGATTCCGATTCCGAGACCGAGTTTTTTCGCATACTGGAGAATTGTGCCTTTAACTTTGTCGGAAATGCTGAAGGTGGGATATACGCTTATGGAGTCGCCGGAATGGATACCGGTTCTTTCAACAAGTTCCATGATTCCGGGTACGAAAACGTCGATTCCGTCGCAGATTGCGTCAACCTCAACTTCTTTTCCGAAGATGTATTTATCGACAAGAACCGGTTTATCCTCGCCGAGTTCAACAGCGGTTTTAAGATACTGGCGAAGCTGCGCTTCGGTTGCAACTATCTGCATTGCTCTTCCGCCGAGAACGAAGGAAGGACGGACGAGAACGGGATATCCGACTTCCGCAGCGGCTTTGCAACCGTCTTCGATGTTGGTGACTGCTTTGCCCTTCGGCTGGGGAATATTGAGTTCCTCAAGAATTTTTTCAAAGCTGTCGCGGTTTTCCGCTCTTTCAATGGCGTCGCAGTCGGTGCCGATAATTTTAACTCCTCTGTCGCGGAGCGGCTCCGCAAGGTTGATAGCGGTCTGGCCGCCGAGGGAAGCGATTACACCCTCCGGTTTTTCAAGCTCGATGATGTTCATAACGTCTTCGGGAGTGAGCGGTTCAAAATAAAGCTTATCGCTGGTGGTATAGTCGGTGGAAACGGTTTCGGGGTTGTTGTTGATGATAATTGCCTCGTAACCGGATTTTTTAATGGTGGTTACCGCATGAACGGTGGAATAGTCGAATTCAACGCCCTGACCGATTCGGATAGGACCTGCGCCGAGAACGATGATTTTCTTTTTATCGGTTACGACGGAAGCGTTTTCACCGGTATAGGAAGAATAGAAATAGGGGATATATGCGCCGCAATGGAAGGTATCGACCATTCTGTAAACCGGGAACATATTCTTTTCCTTTCGGAAGTTGAAAACTTCGATTTCGCCGCAGTTCCAAAGTTTTGCGATATATTCATCGCCGAAGCCCATTTTCTTTGCTTCAAGAAGAACAGCTTCGTCTTTAACGTTCTCTTTGACTTTGTTTTCCATCTTTACGATGTTTTCAACAGCTTTGAGGAAGAATTCGGTGATTTTTGTAACTTCGTGGAGTTTTGCGGTTGTTTCGCCGCGGCGAAGAAGTTCGGCAATTCCGAAGATGTTGTCGTCGCGGAACTGTTCGATATATTTATAAATTTCTTCGGTGCTCATTCCGTCGAATTTTTTGAGATAGAGGTGGCAGACGCCGGTTTCAAGGGAACGGACGCCTTTGAGGAGGCATTCTTCGAGGTTGGAACCGATTCCCATGATTTCGCCGGTTGCTTTCATCTGGGTTCCGAGGGTGTTGGGCGCGGAAGCAAATTTATCAAAGGGGAAGCGCGGAAGTTTTGCGATTACGTAATCGAGGGAAGGTTCGGTTTTTGCGGTGGTTCCCGCAAGTTCGATTTCATCAAGAGTCATGCCGACAGCGATTTTTGCGGTGACTTTCGCAATGGGGAATCCGCTTGCTTTGGATGCAAGAGCGGAAGAACGGGAAACGCGGGGGTTAACTTCGATGAGATAATATTCGGAAGAATCGGGATTGAGCGCAAACTGTACGTTGCAGCCGCCTTCGATTTTAAGTTCGCGGATAAGTTTGATTGCGGAATCGTTGAGCATTTTCATATCATGGTCGGAAAGGGTCATGATGGGAGCAACAACGATTGAGTCGCCGGTATGGACGCCGACGGGATCGACGTTTTCCATTCCGCAGATTGTGATTGCGTTGTCTTCGGAATCGCGCATTACCTCAAATTCGATTTCTTTATAGCCTTTAACGCTCTTTTCGATAAGAACCTGGTGAACGGGAGAAAGTTTAAATGCATTTCTTCCGATTTCGATAAGTTCCTCTTCGTTGTTTGCAAAACCGCCGCCGGTTCCGCCAAGGGTGAATGCGGGGCGAAGAACTACCGGATAGCCGATTCTTTCCGCCGCGCCTTTTGCTTCATCAAGGTTATAGGTGATTTCGGAAGGGATGGTGGGTTCGCCGATGGACTGGCAGAGTTCCTTGAACATTTCGCGGTCTTCCGCTCTTTCAATACTTTCGCTGCTTGTTCCGAGGAGTTTTACGCGGCATTCTTTGAGGATGCCTTTTTTCTCAAGCTGCATTGCAAGGTTAAGGCCGGTCTGGCCGCCGATTCCGGGAACGATTGCATCGGGTCTTTCGTGGCGGATTACCTTTGCGATATATTCGAGAGTAAGGGGCTCCATATAGACCTTATCAGCGATGAGGGTATCGGTCATAATGGTTGCGGGGTTGCTGTTGCAAAGAACAACCTGGTAGCCTTCTTCTTTAAGCGCAAGGCATGCCTGGGTTCCCGCATAGTCAAATTCCGCCGCCTGGCCGATTACGATAGGGCCGGAGCCGATGATGAGGATTTTTTTGATGTCCGTTCTTTTTGCCATTCTTTTTTCGCTCTCCTTCGTTTTATATCTGAAAAATTATTTATAAACAATCTGTCCGTCCCGGACGGTCAACATACATTTTCCGAAAAGTTCCCAACCTTCAAAAGGCGTTGCTTTTCCCATGGAAAGGAATTTTTCCGGTTCAACTTTTTCAAGGGCTTCAAGATTCCATACGGTAAAATCGTTTCCGGTTTTTATTCCGAATCTCTTTCTCGGATTGATTGCAAGAAGCTCTATTGCTTTTTCAAGGGTTATGATCCCTGTTTTTACAAGTTTTGTATAAACAACCGGGAAGCAGGTTTCGATTCCGGTTATTCCGAAAGGCGATTTTTCAAGTCCCCTCGATTTTTCTTCGGCGGAATGTGGCGCATGGTCGGTTGCGATCATATCGATGGTTCCGTCCTGGATTCCTTTGATAAGGGCTTCCCTGTCCTCTTTCCCGCGAAGAGGAGGATTCATTTTGAATCTTCCCTCTTCCTGAAGGTCGGAATCGTCCATTACAAGATAATGGGGTCCGGTTTCGCAGGTCACATTTACCCCTTCCGCCTTTGCTTTTCTTATGATGTCAACGCTTTCCTTTGTGGAAATATGGCAGACATGGTAGGCGCAGCCGGTTTCCTTCGCAAGGCGAAGATCCCGTTCGATCTGTTTCCATTCGCTTTCGCTGCAGATTCCTCTGTGACCGTGTTCCTTTGCATATTCGCCGTCATGGATATATCCGCCCCGGAGAAGTTCGTTCACTTCGCAATGGGCGACTATCATCTTTCCGAGAGCCTTTGCACGGAGCATTGCTTCTCGCATCATCTCTTCGCTTTGAACTCCCCTTCCGTCGTCGGAAAAAGCAACCACCTTTTCCGCAAGGGATTCCATATCTACAAGTTCCTCGCCTTTTTCGCCGATTGTTATCGCGGCATAGGGCAGAACTTCAATAACCGCGTCCCGTTCGATTATATCGGTCTGTTCTTTAAGATGTTCGGGGGAATCCGGAACCGGATTCAGGTTCGGCATCGTGCAGACGGAAGTATATCCTCCCCTTGCGGAAGCCATTGAACCGGTTTTAATGGTTTCCTTATAAGAAAACCCCGGTTCACGAAAATGCACATGCACATCGCAAAAACCGGGGAATACGGCATATTTTGAAAAATCACGAACAATACCCTCTTCCGCGGAAGAAACTTCCGCGAAGAAAGCGTTTTCGGAAAATTCGGATTTGAATTCAATTTTTTTGTTTTCGTAAGCACTCATTATTGAAGATCCTTTCAAAACAAAAAATCCGCCGAAGAACAGAATTCACCGGCGGAATGCATACAAAAATTACGGCACCGCAAAATTTAAATGCAAAGCGCCAATTAAAAAATTTTATACAATCTTGCCGATCTCTCTGTATCGTCTTTAAAGATTTATTTTTTATATAATAACACAATATAATATATGTGTCAAGGGAATTACCGGACCGGAAATTCTTTTTTATTTCCTTTTTCCGAGAATTACTTCAAGAACTTCCGAAGCTTCCTCCGCTTTTCCTTTCGGAATAACGATTCTTCTTTTTTCCCCTTCGATTGCGACGGAAAACCAGCCGCAGCGGTCGAAATAGCCGACCTTTATTCTTTCTTTTCCGAATTCCTCAAAAATCGGCTTTACGTTTTTATAACAAAGAACGCCGATTCTGTCTTCGCCGAAATAGAATTTTGCGTTTCTGTCGGAATCCGCCCGAAGATATCCTTCGGCAGAAAAAATATAGGGAAAATCAATAAGATGTTCGTCCCTTTCATATTTTCCGGAATTTTTCTTTTTATCGGAAAGGGATTTGAAGAACACAACGGCGCCCATAAAAGCCGCAACGGCAAAGGAAAGATACCATCTTTCCGGCGCGATGAAAACAAAACCCAGAAGAGAAATTGCTCCGCAGATTATTCCGCCGAAAACCGCCGCCGGAATTTCGCTTTTCCATTCATTTTTCATAAACAAAAGCCGCCTCCTTTTTTCTGCTTTATATTTTAGCATTTTTTCTTTTTGTTTTCATCAATTTTTTTAAATTTTTCCGGTTTTGTGTGACAAAATCACAGAAAAACAGATAAAAACCTGCTAAAATACGAATCACAGAAAGAAATTACCCAACTTTTCAAATAAAAAATTAAAACTTTGGAGGAAATTATTATGAATAAAAATAAATTTTATATCTGCGAACATTGCGGTAACGTTGTTGAAATGGTAAACGATTCCGGAGTCCCGGTAATGTGCTGCGGCCAGAAAATGAAAGCCCTTGAACCCGGTGTTGTTGAAGCAAGCCACGAAAAACATATCCCCGTTGTGGAAGTTGAGGGAAACCTCGTAAAAGTAACCGTTGGTTCCGTGGAACACCCCATGGCGGAAGAACACAGCATCCTCTGGATCTATCTCGAAACCGATAAAGGCGGTTACAGAAAGAACCTTGCTCCCGGCGAAGCACCCAAGGCCGTTTTCGCTCTTCATGACGAAAAACCGGTTGAAGTATATGCCTACTGCAACCTCCACGGCCTTTGGAAAGCCGAAGTTTGAATAAAAGCGGACGGAGGTGACGGATATGATGAATAAAAAAGTCCACGAACTGCTCAACAGGCAGATCAACAAGGAATTCTATTCCGCATATCTCTATCTTGATTTTTCAAATTTTTTTAAGGCAAAGGGTCTTGACGGTTTTGCAAACTGGTATCTTATCCAGGCGCAGGAGGAAAGAGACCACGCAATGCTGTTCTGTCAGTACCTCCAGAACGAAAGCCAGCCTGTGACTCTTGAAGCAATCTCAAAACCCGACAAGGTTTTTGAAACCGGAATGGACGTTCTCAAAGCGGGACTTGAACATGAAGAATATGTCACATCGCTTATAAACGACATCTATTTTGCCGCCGGGGAAGTTAAAGATTACCGCACAATGCAGTTTCTTGATTGGTTCATCAGGGAACAGGGCGAAGAGGAAACCAACGCAAACGGACTTATTTCAAAAATGGAACTCTTCGGCAGCGACCCCCGCGGACTTTATATGCTCGACCAGGAACTCGGCGCAAGAATTTATTCCCCGCCTTCCCTTGTTTTATAATAATCCGACTTTAAAAAAGAGCGGTTTTCCGGTTCCCGGAAAACCGCTCTTTCGCATGAGCATCGTAAAAAACAAAGAGCAAAAAAGTGCCCGTGCTCATTTTGAGCACGGGCGCTTTCCATTATTTTAAAAAGAAATTTTTCAAAAAGTATATTTCCCCTTCTTTTACAGATACTACTATCATAATTTGTAAAAACAAGGAGAGATTCATATATGAAAGCAACCGGAATCGTACGGCGCATCGACTCTTCTGTTATAATAGGGGCAAAGGTCAGAAGCCTTGAAAACACGGGGTTTTCGCTGATTTTTGTCCAATTTCATCAATACCCCAATCGTGATGAGCTGCC
>SVMR01000022.1 GCA_015067315.1 Oscillospiraceae bacterium
TTTCGAAGATATGCTCTATTTTGCTGTTTCCGCTTTGCTGGGTCTTATAATAGGCGCTCTTGGGGAAATTTTGGATTACAGAATCTGCATAACTCTTTGTGGAACTTCAACAATGATTTTCTGCTGGCTTACGATTTTCAGAAACAGAAAAGAAGTTAAAAAAATTTATGAAAAAAACCGGGGCGAATAAATCGCTCCGGTTTTGTTTTTTTATTTTTTTGCAAGCGCTTTTGCGGTGATAAATGCGGTAATCGGAATCGAAAGAATAACGCCGATGCTGCTTGAAATTCCGCTTATGACTTCGATTGAAAGATAGGAGGAACTCAGAAGCTGGTGGGTCGAAAGACCGATTGAATAAAGATAGAGAATAAGAACAAAGCTGCTTCCGAGGAAGGCAAGAATAAGGGTGTTCGTCATGGTTCCGACCATATCCCGTCCGACGTTCATTCCGGAACGGAAAAGTTCCTTCTGACCGAGTTCCGGGTTTGCGGCGCTTACTTCAAAAAGGGAAGAGGAAATTCCCATGGTGACGTCCATAACCGCGCCGAGGGCGCTTATTACAATTCCGCCGACCAAAAGTCCGGTAAGACCGATTGGGGTTCCGGTCTGGCGAAGCTGGAGAAGGGGCTCAACGTCCGGAACACGGAGTCCGTCGATTCTTGCAAGATTTTGCGCGAGGATTCCGAAAATCATCGCAAGGGCGGTTCCGGAAACGGTTCCGAGCATTGCGCAGACTGTTTTTTTCTGAACTCCGCCGAGAATCGCAAGGCTTACAACCGCGATATATGCGCAGACCGCAAAAACTGTCGGAAGGGTCGGCGCGCCTTTCATCAAAGAGGGAAGAAGAATGAAGAAAAGGGACGCGAGGGTTACAAGAAGCCCCGCAAGGGATTTTGCGCCGGTTTTTCCGCCAACAATAACAGCGGCGGCAAGGAAAAGAATTACAATAACCGCAAGGGGAATCATTCGGTCGAATTCAAAAACAGTTGCGGTGTGGTCGCCGTTTTCATAAGTTGAAATTATAAGAACTGCGCCGTCGCCTTCATAAAGCGGAACTCCGTAAAGGGGCCCGACAAAATTTGAAACCTGCATTGTTTCGCCTTTATACTGACCGGAAAGAATCTCCGCAAGAAGAAGCTGTTCCCCGCGCCAGCCGCCGTCGGAAGTTTCGTCCCGCTCGGTGCTGTCCGCAAGAACCGCCGTGATTTTTGCCCTTTCATATTCGGAATATTCCGAAGGGGGAATGCTTTCTTCCGCATTCGGTTTTGCAAGGCAGTATCCGCCGATAAAAATCAAGGCGCATACGAGAAGCAGGAGAATCGTGTTTTTGTTTTTGGAAACAAAATCGGAAAAAGAAGATGTTTTTTTCAAGGTTTTTATCCGCCCCTTTTGCTGAAAAAAGAAAATTCTGTCTATTAAAAAGATATCAATTCTTTTTAACGCTGTCAAGTATCATAAAAATTTTAATCGCAATAGTGCATTTTGCCGAATATAAAAAATTACAATATTTTAACTGGAAAAATATGTCCCTTATATGTTATATTATAATTACTATAATGCGGAAAATTTTGGAGAAAGATTTTCCGAAAAATAGTTTAAACGAAAGGAAGGAAAAAAGAATGAAAACAACTAAAACGCGCAGATTCTTCTCTGCTGTTTTGGCGGTGCTTATGGTTATCACCATGTTCCCCGTAACCGTTTTCGCAGCTGATGAGGTTTATACCGAAATTTCTTCCGTTGACGAACTTACAACCGGTAAGTACGTGATGGTAACAAGTTCCGGATATGCCCCGACAGTTCTTGACGGAAGCTGGGTTCTTGCAGAATCCGTATCTGCTTCCGGCAGCATTGCAAACCCGGCATCCAACCTTGTCTGGGATCTTACTGTTGACGGAACCAACGTAAAACTCACCGATTCCAACGGAACTTCCGTTGCCCCCAAAGGCGGAAACAACAACGGAATCAAAGGCGGAGATTACAACTGGTCCGTTTCCTGCAACGACGGAAAATTCGTCTTTGCGGGTCAGGGAGAAGATACCGTTATCTTCGCTTTCAACAGCGACGCGCAGTATCTTAAATTCCGCGGTTACAAAACTTCTACCGTAGGAAACTATCCCGACAGCTATCCCCATGAATTCACCCTTTATAAACTCGAAGGGGAAATTGTTGAGCCCGAAGAACCCGCTCCCGAAGTTACCGAAGCGCCGGTAAAAGACGGCGACAAAGTTGTAATTTATAACCCCGCAAACATGAAGGCTCTTTCCACTTCTTACAGCGGCTATTACAACGCAGGCGTTGACGTAACCGAAGAAGGCGGAAAACTTTCCGGTTATACCGAAGCGGAAATCTGGACCGTCGGCGCAAACGGCGACGGAACCTTCACTTTCTCCACTTCCGAAGGCAAAAAACTTTCCATGGGCGCAAGCTATACAAGCATGCCTCTTGATGATATCAACACCGCATGGAAAATTTCCGATGCCGCAACCGAAGGATGCTATTACATCGAAAACCCTGCCCGCGGCGCATATATTGAATATCAGCCCAGCTATGGAACCTGGAGCGGATATTACAATATCAACGACGAAGCGCTTTTCGCACAGAAAATTTATGTAATCGGCGGCGAAACCGAACCGGAAGAACCCGTTGAACCCGAAGTTCCGGATGCAGAATATGCGGAAAAAATGACCGGGCTTCCCGAAAAAGGCGACGTTATCGTAATCTATAACTCCGGAAACGCAATGGGTTCCGCAGTTACCGGAAGCAAAGGCAATAAACTTGCCGGCGTTCCCGCAGAAGTTACCGCAGAGGGACTTCCTCTTTCCGAAGAAATGGCAAAACTCGTTGTTGACATCGACGACGCAGGAAACTATATATTCAGCCTTGACGGAAAATATCTCACTTCCGCACCCACCGGCAACGGACTCGGATTCGAGGACGAACTTACCGACTGCGGAAAATGGATTATGGAAGATGCCGTTGAAGGCGCATGGTACATCAAAAACGCAGGCGCAAACTACAACGGCAACTACAACCAGGCTCTTGAATATTATTCCGGTTTCACCACTTACGGAATTAAGGAAACCGAAATTTATCAGATGCAGCTCTTCCTTGTTGAAAGACCCGAAGCTCCGGAAGAACCCGAAGTACCTTCCGCAGAAAAAATGACCGAACTTCCCGAAAAAGGCGATGTTATCGTAATCTATAACTCCGGAAACGCAATGGGTTCCGCAGTTACCGGAAGCAAGGGCAATAAACTTGCCGGCGTTCCCGCAGAAATTGCCGACGGCAAGCTTCCTCTTTCCGAAGAAATGGCAAAACTCGTTGTCGATATCGACGACGCGGGAAACTATATCTTCACCCTTGACGGAAAATATCTCACTTCCGCACCCACCGGCAACGGACTCGGATTCGAGGACGAACTCACCGACTGCGGAAAATGGATTTTTGAAGAAGGTCCCGAAGGCACCTGGTACATCAAAAACGCAGGCGCAAACTACAACGGCAACTACAACCAGGCTCTTGAATATTATTCCGGTTTCACCACTTACGGAATTAAGGAAACCGAAATCTATCAGATGCAGCTCTTCCTTGTTGAAAGCGGCAAAACCGAAGGCGTTGTAACCGAACTCAATGACGGCGACACCGTTGTAATCTTCAACCCCGCTCATATGATGGCTCTTTCCAGCAATTACAGCGGATATTACAACGCAGGCGTTGTGGTTACCGAAAACAACGGCAAACTTTCCGGCTATACCGAAGCTGAAATCTGGACCGTCGGCGTAAACGATGACGGAAGCTACACCTTCTCCACCGCAGACGGCAGAAAACTTTCTCTCGGCGCAAGCTATTCCAGCATGCCTCTTGATGATATCAACACCGATTGGATCATTGAACCCGCAAAAACCGAAGATTGCTTCTATATTAAAAACACCGTCCGCGGAAACTATATCGAATGGTACGCAGACAAAAACAACTGGAGTTCCTATTACAACAACAGCAACGAAGAACTCTTTGCACAGATGTTCTATCTTGTTGTTGAAGGAAGCGAATCCGAAGAAACCGGACTTCCTTCCGAAGGTGACGAAGTTGTTCTTTATAACCTTGATGCAGAAGGCGTTCTCGGCGCAGAAAGCGACAACAAGAGCATCAACAATGTTCCTGCCGCAATCGATGAAGGCGTTGCAATTCCCGAAAACGGCGGCGTTATTTTCACCGTTTCCAAAAACGGCGAATATTTCCGTTTCTATAACGAAACTTACGGCTATCTTTGCTCCAACGGCACCGGCAACAACGCTTTCTATACCCAGGAAGCTTCCGAAGATGCCGATTGGCTCATACTTGAAGGTAAATCCGGCGGATTCTTCCTTGAAAGCAGAACCGCAAAATATAACGGCACTTACAGCCAGTACCTTGAGTATTACAGCGACAGCTATAAAACTTACAGTATGTATAACGTAACCAATTACGATATATATGAATTCTTCTTCTATCCCGTTTATGAGGGCGTGAACGTTGACGGCGGAATCGTCAACAGCCCGGAAATCGTTCTTGAGGAAAGCATCCCCTATTTCGGACAGGATTGGGTAGTAAACTTCACCGTCGATTCTGTTTTCGGAATTAAAGGCGAAATTGTTGTTGAAGTCATTTCCGATCCCACCGGCGATGGCAGCGAATCCGAAAGAATTGAAAACGGTGCGGTTCTTTTCGGACCCGACGGCGAAGGCAATTATACCGTAACCGTTTCCAAAGATATTATCGCACAGTGCGGCAAAGGAATCGTTCTTGATATCACCGCTGTTGACAACAAAGACAATATGTTCGGAATACAGCATGCGTTTGAAATCATCGACGAACCTTCCATCGGAAACGTTTCTCCCGCAGCAGGCGCACAGACCGGCGCAGACAAACGCCCCGTTATCTCCGCAGAGATCATCAATGCCGGCGAGGGCGCAGCAGTTACAATGACCGTTAAAGGCGAAACCGTTGACGCTGTTTATGCGGACGGAAAAATCACCTATACTCCTTCCGAAGATATGGAAGAAGGCAGAACCACCGTTAACGTAACCGTTGTCCGCGCAGACGGAAAAGAAACATCCAAAACCTGGAGCTTCATTGTCGGCAAAGCACAGTACGAACTCTATTTCGGACAGCTTCATAGCCACACCACCTATTCCGACGGTTCCGGTTCCCTCGAATCCGCTCTTGATTACATTGCCGGACTTCCGGAATCCGCAAACGTTGATTTCGTCGCGTTCACCGACCATTCCAACTATTTTGACGGTTCCAGCGCAGGAACCACCGCAAACCCCGAAGGCGCTCTTTATGATATGAGCCTTGCTTCCACCGTAAGCCAGGGTCTTTGGAACACTTATAAAAACACCATTGCGGAATTCAACGCAAGCCAGGGCGAAGTTATCGCAATCGGCGGTTTTGAAATGACCTGGTCCGGCGGCCCCGGTCATATGAACACCTTCAACACCGCAGGTATTGTTTCCAGAAACAACACCACTCTTAACAACAAAACCGCGGACGCAGGCATGAAAGCATATTATGCTCTTCTCAGCCAGAGCGAAGGCGCGGATTCCATCAGCCAGTTCAACCATCCGGGTTCCACCTTCGGCACCTTCTCCGACTTTGCATATTGGGATGCTCTTATCGACAGCCGCATCCAGCTTGTTGAGGTCGGCAACGGCGAAGGTCAGGTAGGCGCAGGCGGCTATTATCCCAGCTATGAATATTACACCATGGCTCTTGATAAAGGCTGGCACGTTGCTCCCACCAACAACCAGGATAACCACAAAGGCAAATGGGGCAACGCAAACGAAGCCCGTGACGTAATCCTTACCGATAACTTCACCGAAGAAGGACTTTATGACGCAATGCGCGCCATGAGAATGTATTCCACCGAGGATAAAAACCTTGAAATCGGATATACCGTTAACGGAATGCTCCTCGGTTCTTCCATTGAGGAAGTTCCGGAAAAACTCAACGTTGAAGTAACCGTTTACGATCCGGATAAATCTGATTCCATCAGCAAAGTTGAAGTAATCGTAAACTCCGGTAAAGTTGCTCATGTCTGGGACGATCCCGCAGAGCTTGCAACCGGAACTCTCAGCGTTGAACTTGCTCCCGAATACAGCTATTATTACATCAGAGTAACCGAAGGCGACGGCGACCTTGCCGTAACCGCTCCCGTTTGGGTCGGCGAAAGCCTTAAACTCGGTATCTCCGCAGTTGAAACCACCACCGCAACCCCTGTAACCGGCGAAGAACTCACCATTACAACCACCCTTTTCAACAGCGAAGAAGCAGACGCAACAATCAAATCCCTTGTTTATACCACCGAAGGCGGAAAAGTAATCGGAACCGACCTTAATACCTATGTAATTCCCGCTTCCTCAAGCCAGTCCGTAAGCTTTGCATTCACTCCCGAAGTAGCAAAAGTTACCAAAATTACCGTAACCGCTGTTGTTGAACTCGAAGGAGTTGAATACACCTTCACAATGGATATTGAACTTGACGTTCAGGATGCTGACAAACTTGTTTACATCGGTATTGATGCTTCCCATTACAACGAATACGTAAACGGAAACTATAAAGACAGCATGGGCAACTTCAGCCTTCTTGCTTCCGAATACAACGTCCGTACCGTAACCCTTTATTCCAGCGAAGATCTTATTGCAGCATGCTCCAACCCGAAATACAAAGCGCTCATTCTTACCGCTCCTTCCAGAAGATCCGCAGAAGCGCAGGCTTCCAATCCTCTTAAAGTTTATACCGAAGAAGAGCTTGCGGCAATCAAAGCATTCAACGCAAACGGCGGAATTGTAATTCTTGCCGGCTGGTCCGACCATTATGAAAACTATCCTTCCGTTGACAGCATCGTCAATATGAAACCCGAAGAACATATGGCAGCAACCCAGAACGCGGTTCTTGAAGCTCTCGGTTCTTCCCTCAGAATCGGCGACGACGCAACTTATGATGACGATTATAACGGCGGCCAGGCATACAGACTCTATTTCAACACCTATAACTACGACAACTTCCTTGTTGAAGGCGTTGAAGTCGATCCGGAAAATCCCCATGACAGACTTTATACCGAAGTATTCAGCCATTACGGCGGCGCTTCTGTATATACTGTTGACGGAACTCTTCCCGAAACCGTTTCTCCCGTAGTATTCGGTCACAGCGGAACTTATTCCGTTGACGTCGATAACGACGGTCTCGGCGGCGATTCCATGTATAAATATGAATGCGCGGAAGGCGACAGCAGACTTATAATCATGGCAACCGAACAGCTTGAAGGCCAGGGACTTATCATTGTTTCCGGCGCGGCATTCATGTCCAACTTCGAAGTTCAGGCAACCATTGAGGACAGCGGTTCCGAAAAGAACTATTCCAACTACAAAGTATGCGAAAACCTTCTTGCATACGTAAACCCCGTTTCCGTAACTTCCATTGCCGAAGTTAGAGCACAGACCGAAGCAGGTTATAAATACACCATCGAAGGTGTTGTAACCTCCAACGCTTCCGGTTATGACAAAGACACCGCATTCTTCGACTGCATCTACGTTCAGGACGCAACCGGCGGTATCTGCTGCTTCCCCGTTGCAGGAAACTATAAGATTGGCGACCTTGTAAGAATCACCGGTACCACCGAATTCTATCAGGGCGAACCCGAACTCCAGGTAACCTCCATCGAAATCCTCGGCGAAGGCGAAGAAGTTGTTCCGGAAGAAATCACCGCAGAACAGCTTAACAACCGCAGCGCGGAAGGCAAACTCGTAACCGTTAAAGGCATTGTTGAAAGCTTCGAATACGCAAACGGACTTATCCAGACCATTATGGTAAAAGATTCCGAAGGCAACGTTGCAAGAGTTTTCATCGACGGTTACATCACCACCGATAAGGACGTTGAAAATATCGAAGTCGGATGCGAAATCACCGTAACCGGTCTTGCTTCCTATGACGATACCTTCAATGCTCCCGAAGGTCCGTTCCCGAGAATCCGCGTCCGCGACAGAGAGGATATTGTCTGCACAGAAGCGGAAAAGACCGACTGCGACCATAAATGGGGCGATTGGGAAATTCTTGTAAACCCGACCCGCTTCTATTCCGGTCTTAAACGCCGCACCTGCGAACTTTGCGGAGAACATCAGTACAGAACCGTTTCCAGACTTGTTGACAAAGAAGACGAAGTCAACCCCGGAACCGGCGCTCCCGTTTCTTCCATAGGCGCGGTTTCCGCGATTGCCGTTCTTGCGGCAGCCGCATACGCAACCGGCAAAAGAAAATAATTGAATCGCCAAAAGGCTTTTCATAAAACCCTAAAAAAGCTCCCGCAAGGGAGCTTTTTTGATTTTGTGCAGCAGATGTTCTGAAACAAGTATTCCCGGAGGGGCAAACTCTGTCCAATAAAAAACGGGCGCACACATAGGTGCGCCCCTACGACATTTTAATAAACCCCGCCGCTTTACGGTAGGGAACGGTCTTGACCGTTCCGTTCAGCCTTCCCAGAGGGGAAGGTGTCACCGAAGGTGACGAAAGAGGGATTACCAAGCAACCCGGAGGGCAATAGCGCCCTTTGTTAAAGGGGAGAGGGCCACGAAGTGGCGAGGGGATTCCTTCTTAAAACCTCGGTATTTTTTGCAGAAACCACCCTTCCGTTACCTGCGGCGCCCCCTCCCATCAAGGGGGGTAAGAAAACGGATTGCTCGCCCGCTTTACATAGTCTGCAAAAAGTGCTATTATCTTTTTATTCTTTATTTAAAAAAGAGGTACGGCAGATGATTGAAAAACTTTGGGAAAACCTTTCGCCGAGGAACAGCAGAATTGTAAAAATGCTTTGGTCGGCATTCACAATGTTCTTTATCGGTTTCGGAATATATCTTCAGATTGAGGCGGATATCGGTTTTCCTTCCTGGAACGCGCTGAACCAGGGATTTTCAATCGTTTTTCCCATAACTTACGGAACCGCAAGCATAACGATCGGTCTTTCGATAGTTGCAATCGACCTTCTGATGAAAGAGCCTATCGGCGCGGGAACCCTTATTGATGCGGTATGCGTCGGGCTCGGAACGGATTTTTTCTCGATGATAGATCCGCTTCCGGAGATGAATTCGCTTTTTGCAAAACTTATTATTTTCATGATAAGCCTTTTTATCCTCAGCATCGGGCAGTATATGTATATGATAACCGGGCTCAGCTGCGGACCGAGGGATGCTTTTACCGTTGCGGTCGGAAAACGCTGCAGAAAAATTTCAATCGGAACGGTTAACAATATTATAAGCGCGATCGTTCTCACAATTTCCTGGGCAATGGGCGCAACGATCGGAATCGGAACGGTTATTTCCGTTTTCGGTCTTGGAATGGTGATGGACTGGACCTTTAAGATGGTGCGTTTTGAACCGAGAAGCATCACCCACGAAAGCATCGGAAAAACCTTTAAGGTTCTTTTGACAAACAAAGAATAAATATACGGCGGAAAGAATTCCGCCGTTTTTTTGTTTTCGGAGGAATTTTCCGGTAAAAAAACCATTATTTATATGTAAAATATATATTAAATATAATATGAAATATTGAAAATTAATATATTTTATTGTATAATAACTCTGAATAATGGAGAATTATGTTCATCGGAGGCGGAATTTTGAAAGAGATTTATCTTGATAACAGCGCGACCACAAAAGTTTATACCGAGGCCGCAAAAGCCGCTTTCGAGGTTATGACCGAAATTTACGGAAACCCCTCATCCCTTCATATGAAAGGCGTTGAGGCGGAAAAAATTCTCGAAGAAGCAAGAACCGAGGTTGCAAACGCAATCGGCGGAAATCCGGAGGGGGTTTATTTCACTTCCGGCGGAACCGAAGCGAACAACCTTGCGGTAATCGGCGGCGCGCTTGCAAAAAAACGCAGGGGCAACAAGGTGATTGTTTCCGCGTATGAACACGATTCCGTCATTAAAAGCGCAAAGCAGCTTGAAGCAATGGGTTTTTCCGTAACCTATCTTGCTCCGGATGAAAACGGAATCATAACTCCGCTTTCGGTTTTTGAAGCGGTTGACGAAAAAACCGTTCTTGTTTCGGTGATGCTTGTCAACAACGAAATCGGCGCAATTAATCCGATTAAAGAGATTTGCGCCGCGGCAAAACGCAAAAATCCGGAAGTTCTTTTCCATACGGACGCGGTTCAGGGTTTTTGCAAGGTTCCGTTCAAGGCGGAAAAATCCGGAGTTGACCTTGTAACTGTTACCGCCCATAAAATCGGCGGACCGAAAGGAACCGGCGCCCTTTGGATCAAAAAAGGCGCAAGGGTTCTTCCAAACCATTTCGGCGGGGAACAGGAAAAACAGCTCCGCCCCGGGACCCAGGCAATGCCTCTTATTGCCGCCTTTGGAAAAGCCGTTCAGCTCGAAACCGCTTCCATGAGCACCAGGAAAGAAAAAATGAGCATGCTCGAAAAATATTTCAAGGAATGTATTTCCGGAAACGAAGGAATCGTGCTCAACTCAAAGGAAGGGGCGCTCCCGAACATAGTGAACGTTTCCGTTCCCGGAATTCGGAGCGAAATCATGCTCCATTTCCTTGAAAACAGGGGAATTTACGTTTCAAGCGGTTCTGCCTGCGCCCTCGGCGCAAAAAGCCACGTTCTTGCGGCAATGGGATATGACAGCGCAAGAATCGACAGCGCGATCCGCATCAGCTTCGGGCGCGACACAGAAAAAGAAGATATTGACGAACTTGTTGCGGCTTTCAACGACGCAATAAGCACACTTTGCAGATAAAGAGGTCAGTAATGAAAGAAATTATACTTATAAAATGCGGCGAAATTGCCCTTAAAGGTCTTAACCGCTCCGGTTTTGAAGACAGACTTGTTAAAAACTGCAAGCGCCGTCTTGAAACTCTCGGAAAATTCAAATGCTGGAAGGCCCAATCCACAATCTATATCGAACCCCAGGACGAGGATATCGATCTTGATGAGGCGGTTGAAAAGCTTCAGAAAGTTTTCGGAATAGTCGCTCTTACAAGAGCCTGCGTTGCGGAAAAAAACTGGGAAGATATTGTTGAAAAAGCAAAAGTTTATCTTGCGGATACCCTTCCTTATCTTAAAACATTCAAGGTTGAGGCAAAGCGCAGCGACAAAAGCTTCCCGATGAAATCCCCGGAAATCGCAAGGGAGATGGGCGCTGTTCTTCTTTCAAAATTCCATCACCTCCGTGTAAACGTACAGAATCCGGATATCGTCGTAATGGTCGAAATCCGCGAAAAATATGCTTATATTCACGGACAGCAGCTTCCGGGCGCAGGCGGAATGCCCATCGGAACCAGCGGAAGAGGACTTCTTCTTCTTTCCGGCGGAATCGACAGCCCCGTTGCCGGATATATGATGGCAAAGCGCGGCGTTGAAATCTGTGCTCTCCATTTCCAGTCCCCGCCCTATACCGGCGAAAGAGCCTGGCTTAAAGTCCAGAGCCTTGCCCAGAAACTTTGCGATTATTGCGGAATAATCGATCTTTTCTCCGCCGGATTCACCGAAATCCAGGAGGAAATCAAGAATAAATGCCCCGAAGAACTTTTTACCGTAATAATGCGCCGCTTTATGATGAGAGTTGCGCTTAAACTTGCGGAAAAAGAAGAATGCGGAGCGATCATCACCGGCGAAAGCCTTGCCCAGGTTGCAAGCCAGACAATGCCTGCAATCGGATGCACCGACGCCGTTTCAACCCTTCCGGTTTTCCGCCCCCTCATCGGAATGGATAAACAGGAAATTGTCGAAATTTCCGAAAAAATCGGAACTTTTGAAACTTCGATTCTTCCTTATGAAGACTGCTGCACTGTTTTCACCCCCAAACATCCTAAAACCCGTCCCACTCTTGAAATGATTGAGGAAGCGGAAAAAGCTCTTGATATTGAAGAACTTGTAAACAGATGCGAGATAAAACACCAGCGTTTAAGACTTTTCCCGAAAAAATGATAATTGAAACTTTTTACCAGAATTTTTTGAAAGGAGTGGTTTCTTGCAATCGCAGATAATTCTTCTGAGCAACGTGAAACAGGATAATGTGGCGCAGCTTGTTCAAAAAGAATTTGAAATGCTTGGGATCACGGGCATCAAAGGAAAACGCATTGATGCGGAAAAATCCGCAATCCATAAAACCGTTGCGGAAGCTCTTGCGGATTACAACGTAATTATGATAATCGGCGGAATGGGCGAAGAAAACGGAAATATGACCGTTTCCGCGGTTTCTGCTTCAATCGGTTTTCCGACAGTTGAAAAAGAAGGCGAAATTTTCCCCGAAGGGGCGGAAATTTTCCGCAACAAGGACGGAAAACCAAGCGGATGCGCAATTTCCCAGGGCAATCAGTGCATAATAATGATTCCCGGAGAAGCGGAAACCCTTCAGTTCATGCTTTGCTACAGGGTTTCGCAATATCTTGCGGATTTTGTCGGCGGAGCATATTCGCTCAAAACTCTCCGCGCCTGCGGAATTTCAAAAGCCGAAACGGAAGACTGCGTGGCTTCTTCCGAAACTTTTGATACCGCAGTAAGAGTTTTTGAGGACGGAAACGAAATTGCCGTCCAGATTTACGGAAGGGACGTTAACAGAAAAGAAGCTTCCGCAAAGGTTAATTCCGCTCTCAAAAACGTAATCGAAAAAATGGGCAGCGCGGTTTATGCTGTGGGCGCGGAAAACGTCGGTCAGGCATTTGCCCAGGAACTTTCCAAGAAAGACCTTACCGCCGCGGTTGCCGTTGAAGGAATCCAGAGAAACGAAGTTGCCGCCGCAATTTATGCGGAAGAATATGTGGGCAACTATCTCGGAACCTCCCTTGGAGTTTCAAGATACGAAATTCCGGAAAAACTTCTTAAACGCCACGGCGCAAACAGCGCCTGGACCGCCGCGGTTCTTGCCGGCGAAGTTTGCAAAACCTACGGTTCCAATATCGGTATTTCAATTACAACCGATCCTTCTAAGAACAACGACGGCGCAAACATTGCGGTTTGCATGGGCGACCATGTCTGGACCGAACACGTTACCGCGGAAACAAGGGAAAAGCTTATTGCCGCCGCAGGCGCAAGAGCGGTTCACCTTGCAAGATGCGTTGTTTCCGCATATCCGAAGCTTTATGAAAATTCCGTTTCGCTTATGGCGGCGGCTTCCGGAAAATCAAAATTCAAAACTTCCGAAACAAAGGGAAAACAAAAATGGTATTCAAGATTTGTTCCGATGAAGGGCGACAGCAAAAGCGAACTTATCAGAAAATCCATCTTCATTCTCTGCGTAATTGTTTTCCTCGGTTCAATGGGATATCTCAGCACAAAGGTTTTTGACAGCGTAAACCACAGAAACCTTGCTGCAACCCTTGAACAGATGGTCGGAAAAACCGAACCGGAATTTGTTCCGAGCGAATGGGATTATAACCCGAAGCTTTATGACCTTTGGAAGGAAAACAGCGACACCATCGGATATATCAAAATCGATGATACAAACGTTGCCTTCCCGGTTGTTCAGACCGAAAAAGCAAACGACAAGGGCGACAAAGGCCAGTTCTATCTCCGGAAGGATTTTTACGGCGCATATTCCATGTACGGAACGCCCTTCCTTGATTACAGATGCGAAGCGCAGGTCGAGATCCAGAGCAGAAACTTCATTGTTTACGGACATAACGTATATAATGACGGCCAGATGTTCAGCGACCTTATAAAATACAGACAGCTTAAATTCTATAAATCCCATCCCGTTATACATTTTGATACCCTTTACGGGGATGCGGATTGGCTTGTTGTCGGCGTAATCCTTACAAACGCCTATGAAAAAGACGGTCCCGTCTGGGATTACAACAACTTCATCGACGGAAGCGAAGAGGAAACGAAGGAATTTATCTCCCAGGTTGCAAAGCGAACCATGATCGTAACCGGCGTTGATTACAACACAAGCGACCATTATCTCACCCTTTCAACCTGCAGCTATGATTTCACCGATGCCCGCGTTGTTGTTGTCGCAAGACAGGTAAGGGAAGGGGAGGATATAAGCAATCTTGATACAAGCGGCGCTTATTACAACTCCAACCCGCTTATGCCCGATAAATGGTACCAGGCTGTTTCCGAAGCGCAGCAGTCCGAATCCGACGCAAGCTTCGGCGAAGCGGAAAATGTCGGCGAAGAAAAGGAAATCATCGCAATCGAAATTGCAAATCTTCCTTACAGGCTCGATTATAAAATCGGCGACAAGCTCGATATAAAAGGTCTTTCCGTTGTCGGTTACCATGAGGACGAAACTTTTACAGAGATCAAGGAAGGACTTACGATTTTCCCGGAAGGACCTTTTGAAAAAGAGGGCGAAGAAGAGATTTTTATCTATTACGATGAATTCATCGTAAGCTTCGTTATAACGGTTCATCCGAACGAAAGCCAAAGCGGCGAAGGAAACGAAACTTCTTCCGAAACAAGTTCCGAAGCGGAAAAAACAATAACTTCCATTTCGGTTCTTAAAAAACCGGATAAGCTTGAATATAAAGTCGGCGAAAAACTTGAACCGAAAGGTCTTGTTATAAGAGCTTTCACAAGCGAGGATATGAGCACTTTTGAGGATATTGAATATGCCGAAGGAAAAGGTTTTTCTTTTGAACCGAACCTTAAAACAGTTTTCCCGGCGGAAGGCAAATATTCCGTAAAAGTAACTTATAAGGATTTCAGCGCAAAATTTGAAGTCAACGTCCTCGGTCCGAAGGTAAAATCCATCGAAATCCTCAAGACTCCGGAAAAACTTGTTTATACCGTCGGCGAAAAACTTGATACAACCGGTCTTGTTGTAAGAGTTATTAAAGAGGACGGAAGCACGGAGGATATTACGACCGGATTCACCGTTTCGCCCTCCGGCGCGCTTAAAATTGAAGGCACCGTTACAATTGCGGTAACTTATGAGGAAAAAACGGCAACCTTTACCGTTACGGTAAATCCCGCCCAGACTTCCTCCGAAACATCTTCCGAAACTTCTTCGGAAACTTCTTCCGAAGCGCCTCCTTCCGGAAGCTCTTCCGGAAGTTCTTCCGGAAACAGCGGTTCTTCCGGAAACAGTTCTTCGAAAACCGAAACTTTTTCCGGAACTTCCGGTTCGGAAAGCCCTTATTACAGGCAGTCGAAAATTGACACCGTAAAGGTAAACGGAACAAAAATGAGCGTTTACGATGCGGTTTGCCAGATCGTTGCTTTTGAAGCGGGACAGGGACAGCCGGACGAACACGTCAAGGCCCAGGCGGTTGCTTCCTATACATACCTTATGAATAATAAGGGAAACATAAGCGCCGGAACAAGTACGGCGAAGCTCGATAACCAGATCAGAAGATGCGTTGCCGAAGTAATCGGATATGCCGTTCTTGACGACAGAAGCAACAACTTCATCCTTGCAACCTATTTTTCCGAAAGCTGCGGCGAAACCGCGGATGCGGAATGGGTATGGGGTTATTACAACCGCAACCTCCTTTCCGTAAGATCTTCCGTTGACGGAAAAACCGAAAAAACTTACCGCATAACCTCCGCAAGCTTCAAGGATAAAATCGAAAGCAAAACAAACATAACCCTTTCCGGAAACCCCGAAAACTGGATTTCGATAAGAAGCTATTTCGGCGGTACGAACTACGTCGATAAGGTAAATCTCGGCGGAACTTCCTACAGCGCAAGAAAGCTTAGGGAAAACGTTCTCGGTTCTTCAAATCTCCGTTCAACGGCTTTTGACGTTGAATACGATTCCGCAAAGGATCAGTTCGTTTTCACAATGCGCGGTTACGGCCACGGAGTCGGAATGAGCGCTGTCGGTTCCATTGCCTATGCAAAAAAAGGATATACCTGGGACGAAATTCTTCTCAAATATTATTCCAACTGCTATATAGGCTATAAAGAACCTTAATTTAAAAGACAGAAAAAATCTCCCGTGCTCAAATGAGCACGGGAGATTTTTTGCGGTTTCGGTAAAAACAAAAACGCACCCGCCGGAAGGCGGGTGCTGTTTTTTTATGAATCAAAGAATAATGCTTTTTCCGGTCATGCTTTCGGGCTGGGGAAGTCCGAGAAGTTTGAGCATGGTGGGGGCAATATCCGCAAGAACGCCGCCTTCGCGAAGTTCACATTCATGGTTATAAACTATGAAAGGAACGGGGTTTGTGCTGTGGGCGGTGAAAGGAGTTCCGTCGGAAGCAAGCATTACGTCCGCGTTGCCGTGGTCGGCGGTTATAAGAACCGTTCCGCCCAGTTCCTTTACCTTTTCGCAAACTTTGCCGAGGCATTCGTCAACCGCTTCGCAGGCGGCAACAGCGGCGGAGAAAACGCCTGTGTGACCGACCATATCGGTGTTTGCGTAGTTGAGGATGATAACGTCGTGCTCGTTTCTGTCGAGTTCCTCAAGAAGCTTTTCGGTGACGAGATATGCGCTCATTTCCGGCTGGAGGTCATAGGTTGCAACGTTCGGGGAAGCGATAAGGTCACGGTCTTCGTTTCCATAGCAGGCTTCGACGCCGCCGTTGAAGAAGAAGGTTACGTGGGCATATTTTTCCGTTTCCGCAATGCGGAGCTGTTTAAGACCTTTTTTTGCGACGTATTCGCCGAAGGTATCTTCAAGAACAAGGGGCGGGAAAGCGACTTTTACGTTTTCAAGGGTTTCGTCATACTGCGCCATGCAGACGTAGCAGACTTTTTTTGCGGTTCTTTCAAATCCCGCAAATTCCTCGTCAACGATTGCGCGGGTCATTTCTCTTGCGCGGTCGGGGCGGAAGTTTGCGAAGATTACGGAATCGCAGTCCTTGATTCCCGCGTTTTTTTCGCAGATGAAGGGAACGATGAATTCATCGGTGATTCCTTCGTCATAACTTTTCTGAACGGCCTCTGCGGCGTTTTCCTCATAAGGAGCGTCGCCGAGAACGAGAGCTTTGTAATGTTTTTCAACACGGTCCCAGCGTTTGTCGCGGTCCATTCCGTAATATCTTCCGCCGACGGAAGCGATTTTGCCGATTCCGGCTTCGGAAAGTTTTGCCTGAAGTTTTTCAACATAGCCTTTTCCGGAGGAGGGGGGAACGTCCCTTCCGTCCATGAAGCAATGGAGATAAACTTTTGAAAGACCGTTTTTCTTCGCCATGTCGATAAGACCGAAGATATGTTCAAGGTGGCTGTGAACTCCGCCGTCGGAAAGAAGTCCGAGGATATGGAGCGCGGAACCGTTTTCTTTGCAGTTTTCCATTGCGGCGCAGAGCGCTTCGTTTTTGAAGAAGCTTCCGTCGCGGACCGCGTTGGTGATTCTCATAAGGGGCTGGTAAACGATTCTTCCTGCGCCGATGTTGGTATGTCCGACTTCGGAGTTGCCCATCTGTCCTTCCGGAAGACCGACGTCAAGGCCGGAAGCACCGATTATGGTTTTAGGGCAGGTTTCGCGGATTTTGTCGAGGTTCGGCATTTTTGCGGCGCGGATTGCGTTTCCGTAATCGCTTTCGTTATAGCCGAAACCATCGAGGATCATTAAAACAAGAGGTTTCATAAAAAATTCTCCTTAAACGGAAGCTGCCGCAACGATTGCCGCAAAATCCGGTGCTTTAAGGGAAGCGCCGCCGATAAGTCCGCCGTCAACGTTTTCTTTTGAAAGAAGTTCCGCGGCGTTCTTTGCGTTCATGCTTCCGCCGTACTGAATGGTGATTGCTTCGGCGGCTTCTTCGGAATAAAGTTTTGCAATAAGTCTGCGGATGAATGCGCAAGCTTCCTCCGCCTGATCCGCGGTTGCGGTAACGCCGGTTCCGATTGCCCAAACGGGTTCGTAAGCGATTATTACGTTTTTGAGTTCCTCTTCGGAAACGCCGCCAAGAGCAACTTTAAGCTGTTTTCCTACAACTTCTTCCATGATTCCCTGGTTGCGTTCATCAAGAAGTTCGCCGCAGCAGAGGATTACGGTAAGACCTGCGTCAAGAACAGCGCGGGTGCGTTTGTTTACTGTTTCGTCGGTTTCGCCGAAATACTGTCTTCTTTCGCTGTGACCGATGATTACGTATTCGGCGCCGATTTCTTTAATCATGGAAGCGGGAATTTCGCCGGTGAATGCGCCGGAAGCTGCCCAATGGCAGTTCTGCGCGCCGACTTTTACGTTGGAACCCAAAGCCGCGTTAACTGCGGTTTCAAGGTCAAGGAAAGGGGTGCAGACGATTACGCCGCAGTCCGCATCTTTTACAAGCGGAAGAAGTTCTTCAACAAGAGCTTTTGCTTCCGCACGGTTTTTGTTCATTTTCCAGTTGCCGGCAATAATTGCGGCGCGTTTGGATTTATTCATGGATATCGTCCTTTCTCAAAAGAACTGTAGGGAACGGTCTTGACCGTTCCGTTTTTCGGCGGGAGCAAGCCCCCGCCCTACGGTTTTATTTTTAAAATTATTTCTCGTTGAGAGCTGCGATTCCGGGAAGTTCAAGTCCTTCAAGGAATTCAAGGGAAGCGCCGCCGCCGGTGGAGATATGGGTCATTTTGTCTGCAAAACCGAGTTTTGTTACCGCAGCAACGGAATCGCCGCCGCCGATAATGGAGATGCAGTCGGTTTCCGCGATTGCTTCCGCAACGGCAAAGGTGCCGCCTGCGAAGTTTTTGAATTCAAAAACGCCCATAGGTCCGTTCCAGATAACGGTTTTTGCGTTTTTGACTGCTTCTTTAAAGAGTTCGACGGATTTTGCGCCGATATCCATGCCCATAAGACCTTCGGGAATGTCTTTTCCGTCAACAGCAACGGGTTCTGCGTTTTCGTCGAATTTGTCTGCGGCAATGTGGTCAACGGGAAGAAGGAGAGAAACGCCTTTTTCTTTTGCTTTTGCAAGAAGTTCGGAAGCAAGTTCGAGTTTGTCTTCTTCGCAAAGGGAAATTCCGACATTGTGGCCTTCTGCTTTAAGGAAGGTGTAAGCCATTGCGCCGCCTACGATAAGGGTATCGACTTTTTCGAGAAGGTTGGTGATAACGCCGATTTTGTCGGAAACTTTTGCGCCGCCAAGAACAGCAACGAAAGGACGGACGGGGTTATCAAGAGCTTTGCCCATAACGTCGATTTCTTTCTGGATAAGGAAACCGCATACTGCGGGGATGTAATCTGCAACGCCGGTGGTGGAAGCGTGTGCTCTGTGAGCGGTGCCGAATGCGTCGTTTACGAAAATTTCTGCAAGGGAAGCGAGTTCTTTTGCAAATTCCGGAGCGTTTTTGGTTTCTTCTTTGTAATAACGGACGTTTTCGAGAAGGGCAACTTCGCCTTCTTTAAGGGTTGCGGAAATATCTTTTGCGTCTTCGCCGATAACGTCTTTGCTCATTCGGACTTCGCATTCAAGAAGTTCGGAAAGTCTTTTTGCAACGGGAGCAAGGGAAAATTCCGGAAGCCATTCGCCTTTCGGGCGTCCGAGATGGGAGCAGAGGATTACTTTTGCGCCGTTTTCTTTAAGATATTTGATAGTGGGAAGAGCGGCAACGATTCTTTTGTCGTTGGTGATAACGCCTTCTTTAAGCGGTACGTTGAAATCGCAGCGGACAAGAACTTTTTTGCCTGCTACGTCGATGTCTTTTACGGACATTTTGTTTGCGGTGTTCATTAAAATGCGTCCTTTCTATGGAAAAATAAATTAAACAATAAAAAATATGAAGCGCAAATTACTTCACATTAAATATATAATAAAATTATAGATTTTTCAAGAAAAAAAGAACTATTCGGCGATTTGTTCAAGGCGGAGTTTATATACATATATTAATGTTGAAATTTTATAAGAAAAGGGCTTTTTGCAAAAGCGGCACATTGTGCAAATTGCCGTTATATAAAAATATTTTTACCTTTTCAACATAGTGGAAGGAGAGTTTTGACCGGCGCTTTGTTCGTTTTGCCGAAAAGCCTTTTTCCGGCGGAAAACGGAGGAAAAAATATCCGTCAAAGATGATGAATAAGGGCTTTTTCTGCGGAGCGGGTTTGTTGTTTTTTAACAAAAGCAAAAAATATTTTTCGCCTTCGGAAAAATTTGAGAAACCGCGGAAAACGGAATATAATGATTTCAGTAAAAAGGAGGCGGATTTTATGACAGAAAGCAAAAAATTCACCGTAAAGGATCTTGCGGAAATCGGGGTTCTTGCCGCCCTTGTTTTCGTTGCGACATATTTTATAAAATTCGGTCCGATACCGACCCTTGCGGGACCGACCATGCTTAAAACCGGAAACGCAGTCTGCCTTCTCGGGGCAATGCTTTTCGGAAAAACGAAGGGCGGACTTGCCGCCGGAATAGGCTCCATGATTTATGACCTTACCGATCCGGCTTTTGTTGCCGGGGCGCCTTTTACCTTTGCGTTTTTCTTTGCAATGGCATGGGTCTGCGGATTGGTTTCAGGCCTTGGCGGAAACGACGGAACAAAAACAAAGCAGAATTTAATCGGCGCAATTTCCGGCGCGGTTACATATCTTTTTCTCCATCTCGGAAAATCCTTCATTGCCCTTGTTCTTGAAGGAAGCGATGCTTCCGCCGCCCTTGCCGCTTGCAGCACGAAGCTTATAACTTCCGGAATAAACGCGGTTTTTGCCGTTGTAATTTCGGTGCTTCTTGCTCCGGTCTGCAAAAAAGCCCTTAACAGAGCGTACAAAGGAAGATAAATAATACTTCCTGTAAAAGCAAAAAAGACGCTTCTTTGAAGCGTCTTTTTTGCTTTTTTGAATATGGAGGAGAAATTTGCGGTTTATGGATTTACTGTTATTTCTTCGATAACCGCGGAAGAATATACCGACATCGGAAGGCATAAATAGTTGAGCCTGCTTATTTTTACCATGCAGTTAATCTCTTCGCCCGGTTCAAGATTTTCGAGAACTTCAATGCCATTGCTTCCGGAATCCTGGCGGAAGCGGAAATCGGTTCTTTCGTCGCCGAAATAAAAGGGCATTTCCGGAAGATATTCTTCGGCAACGGTGAAAACATAAACCGGTTCATCGGAAGCCATCGGACTTAAAGCGACGGAACATTCAAGGGTTATTTTTCCGCAGAAAACAGAATCGATTCCTTCGGAATCCTTTTCAAATTTTTCAAGAACCCAACCGCCGAGTTTATCGCCGGGATAAAGTTCCCGGCTTTCGCCTTCGGGACCGAGGCGGAAGGTCGCTCTTTCGCCGGATATTTTTTCGGGAACTTCTTCCGGAAGGGAAGTTTTTTCCTCAAAATCCTGTTTTTCGGTCGGGTCAACGATTTTAACGTTCCAGCCGCAGCCGGAAAACAAAAGAACCAGAACAAGGGCAAAGACGATTATTTTTTTCATTTTTTTCAACTGCCTCCTTTGGTTATTCGGGAAGATAGCTTGCGTAATTATATCCGCCGTCCGGAAGAAGCTTTACGGTAAGGACCATTTTTTCGTCAGCACTAAAATCATATTTCAGAGTGAGATGGAAAACGATTTCCTCTTCCGTTTCCTCAACGGCGGTTACAACGATATACGGAGTATCGCCGATTCCGCCGCCTCCGCCGATCCAGTAAAAATCCCCTTCTTCGTCATAAATTTCGCCCGCCCGGAGAACATCCGAAGGAACGCCGAAAAATTGGAAAACCGCGGATTCGTAATATGCGGAAGGATATGCCCAGCCGGGAAGACCTTCCGGATGGGAGAAGGTTTCGCGGTATTCTTCATAAACATAGCTGTAATTGAGATAGCTCATCGCCCAAGCGAAATAGCTTGTTTCGCCGAGTTTTGTTCCGTCGGAAAAACCTTCGGTATTAAAATAAAGACTTGCGACCTTATTGGCGATTATCGCGCCGAAATCTTTTTTAAACGCCCCGAAATTAAGAATTATTTCTTCCTGGAGTTCGGTAAGTTCGGCTTCGTTTTTAAGGGGAATAAACGAAACAACGTCTGCTCCGTCGGCGGTCATTGTATAACCCCGGCTGAGGCTGTAGCTGTCTATTGTTATCCTGCAGGGGAATTTTTCAAAATCCCCGATTTCCGGAATATCAAAATCCTCCGGATTGTTGATTATAAAACCGCCGGAATATTCGCTGAAAGCGGTATAGCAGATTTTCGGAATCAGTCCTTCATCTTCCGAACGGGGAACAAAATCGTAAGTATCTTCAAGAATCCCGTTTTTCATAATAAATCCGTCGAGTCTTATGGGGAATTCCGCGGAAAATTCCGCGGTTACATACCGGATTTCTCCGTCGCTTTCGTCAGTCAGGATATCGATTTCATCAAGGACCCAGTTCATACAGGAATCCCCTTCCTTCAATTCCTGAGGATTTCCGCCGAAGCTGAAATAAAGGCTTTCCGGTTCCCGGTCAGCAAGGGGAACTTCAGGAAGATAGCTTAAAAAGCGGTAACCGCCGTTTTCAAGAAGGAGAACGTTGAGGAAGCAGGGAGTTCCGCCGACGGAAAGCTGAATGCTGATTCCGTCTTCCGATTCGATAAACTGCATTATTTCGATATCATACTGCATTCCCGTTCCGCCGGGACCGGAAGAACAGTATGCGCCGTGTTCCTTGCAATAATAGGAGCTCATTCTTAAACTTGCGGAGGAAACGCCGAAGAAAGTTTCGATTATTTCCTCGAATTCCTCTTCCGGGAAGGAATAACCCCCATCTTCCCCATGGAGAGAGGCAAAACGGGTGTTCCAATCGCTGTATCTGCGGACAAATTCGCCTCTTGCCCAGTTGAAATAATATTTCGTTTCAAGAAACGCGCCGTCGCTGAAAAAATTATCATAGAGAAAGCCGCCGGTTTTAAGACTGCGGAAGCTTCCGTCCTCAAGCTTTTCCGCGCCGAAATCAAGAACGATTTCCTCAACAAGGCTGTCCTTCGGATAAAGATTTTCGTCTTCGGGATTATCGGAAAGATTTTCTCCCGAAAGATACTGTTCTTTTTCCGTCGGGTCAACAATTTCGACGTTCCAGCCGCAGCCGGAAAGACAGATTATCAGAGAAACAATTACCGCAAACAGTTTTTTCAAAACGCCACGTCCTTTCTACGTTTGTAAAACTATAAATATTCTACACCTGTCTAAAAATTTTGTCAATACCTTTTTCAAAATATTCCAAAAAAAAATAGGGGATTCTTTTCGTCCTCCCTTATCAGGGAAGGTGGAGTGGTTTCAAAAAGGCCCCCTTGCCAAAGGGGGCTGTCACGCAATTAAGAGCAGGTGCGTGACTGGGGGATTCTGTCGAAATTACCGGTTGGTTTTAATTGGACGGGGTTTGTCCCTCATCCGTCTGCTTCGCAGACACCTTCCCCCAAGGGAAGGCTAAAAGACGGCGGGAGCAAGCCTCCGCCCTACATTTTCAATTATCAACTTAAAAAGAATCCCTCCGCCACTTCGTGGTTCTCCCCCCTTTAGGCAAGGGGGGCTAATGCCCGACCGGTTCTTGGAAATACCCTCTCAGTCACGCCTGCGGCGTGCCGGCTCTCCCAAAGGGAGAGCCAAGAGTGCTTCTGCACCGAAGAAGGACGCAAAAAACCGACCTATGATTGTAACCACAGGTCGGTTTCAATGTTTTATGAGGTCCCGCTTTTCGAAGCAGGCACTTTTTTGGTTTTATTGTTCGGGAAGATGGCTGAGGAAGCGATAGCCGCCGTTTTCGGTAAGAAGAACTTTAAGAAGGGTGAAGTTTTTTCCGACGGAAAGATGAACGGAAAGAACGTCGCCGTTTTTTTCATAGGAAAGAATTTCGATTTCCTGCTGTCCGGGAAGACCGGTTCCGCCGCCGGGCCAGCAATAGGCGTTATGTTCCTTGCAGTAAAAATCCTTGTCGCCGCGGAGATTTTCGGCTTTTGCGTCGAAATATGTTCCGATTATTTCTTCAAATTCCTCTTCCGGGAAGGAATAGCCGATTCCGTGGGGAGAGGCAAAACGGGTGTTCCAATCGCTGTATTTTTCAACGAATTTTCCCGCTGCCCAGCTGAAATAATATTTCATTTCCAAAGCGGAGCCATCTTCAAAATAATTTTCAAAAAAGAATCCGCGGGTTTTGTGACTTTCGATTTTTCCGTTTTCGAGTTTTTCCGCCCCGAAATCGAGAACGATTTTTTCAACGTATTTTTCGGTTATTTCTTCGCTTTTTTCGGGAGCGCATCCCGCAAATGCAGCCGCAAGAATCAGCGCAGCCAAACAAAAAACAAGCTTTTTCATAAAACAACTTCCTTTTATATCATAATTTCCGCAATTTGCGATGAGTTTTTTTAAAATATATATTATTATACATAATTTAACAAGCACAGATGCTTGGCTCTCCCTTTGGGAGAGCTGTCACCGCAGGTGACTGAGAGGGTTTTGCAATCGTTTTTTAACGGTAAGGTCAATTTGTTCGCACACACCGCGAAAATTTTTGTCAATATCCCGGTTGGAAAATCGCAAAACCTCCAAACCGAAATCCGCCAGGAAGCGGGTGCGCTCGGCATCATAAGCCAAACCCTGGGGTTCATAATGTTGAGAGCCGTCCAATTCAATTACCAGTTTTGCGGAAGCGCAATAAAAATCCACGATAAATCTGCCGATGATACGCTGTTTGTAAATTTTCACCGGGTATTTGCGAAGAAAAAGATACCAAAGTTTGCGCTCATGGGGCGTCATTTCCCTGCGAAGCTGCCGGGCGTTTTCCAACTGTCCGTTATCTTTTGGTATGGTCATTTCTACCCTCTCCGTCCTCGCCTTGCTCGGCCACCTCTCCCAAAGGGAGAGGCAAGCACTCTCCGTCCTCGCTTCGTTCGGCAACCTCTACCAGAGGGAGAGGCAAGCGATTTACTAAGCTTCCTACCGAAGGAGAGCCAAGCCCTCTCAGTCGGCTTCGCCGCCAGCTCTCCCAGAGGGAGAGCCAAGTTTTTTCATTATTATCGCTCCGGCAAATTATCGTTAAATAAATTTGTTTTTATAATATCATAATTTATCCGGATATACAAGAACAGGCACAGCAGATTAAACTGTTGTGCCTGTTAACTGTTTCATGAAAACCGCCGGTTCGGTGCGGTTTTTGCTTTATTGATTTTATCAGCCCGGAGGCCAGCCGAGGTTTCTTCCGGCAAGAACGTGGAAATGAAGGTGGGGAACGGTCTGTCCCGCTTCCTCGCCGTAGTTGGTAACTACGCGGTAGCTTTCAATTCCTTTTTCCTTTGCGATTTTTGCGATAACTTCGAAGATATAAGCGACTATGCCGCTGTTTTCTTCGTTGATTTCGCCTGCGCCGGTGATGTGTTCCTTCGGAATCACAAGAAAATGGGTGGGAGCCTGGGGGTCGATATCGTTGAAGGCGAGAACTTTTTCGTCTTCATAAACTTTGCTGCTTGGAATAATTCCCGCGGCAATTTTACAGAAAAGGCAGTTTTCCATAACGGTTCTCCTTTCTATTTTGCCTCCCTTGTTAAAGGGAGGGGGACCGTTGCCGTATGGCACGGTGGAGGGATTCTTTTAAAGGAATCCCCCAGTCACCTTCGGTGACAGCCCCCTTTGACGAGGGGGCCATATTAATTATTTGTTGATAAGAAGAGTTTCAACGATTTCTGCGGCGGAAGCAAGAGCGTCGTCGATCATTTCGGGATTTGCGCCGCCCATTGCGCTGTCGGGTCTGCCGCCGCCGGAACCGCCGGCCATTGCAGCGATTTCCTTGACGATCTTGCCTGCGTGTGCGCCTTCTTTAAGAGCGTTGATTCCGCAAACTACGAGAACGGAAACTTTTTCTTCGTTGACGGAAGCGAGAAGCGCGATTGCGTCCTGGGCGGTGAATTTGATATGGTCGCCCATGATTCTGAGGCTTGCGGGGCTGATTCCTTCAAGCTTGGTGCAGATGAAGCGGAGTCCGCAGATTTCTTTTGCGGAAGCAAGAAGAGTTTCAACTCTCATTTTTGCGAGTTTGTTGTTGAGTTCTTCGATTTCTTTGTCTTTTGCTTTGAGTTCAGCCATGACAGCGGCGGATTTCTGAGCAACTTCGCCGACGCCGTTAACTTTAAGGTTTGCGGCGGTTTCGCCGAGAGTTCCGTTCATCTGTTCGATGTAATCGAGAACGCCGGTGCCGGTTACCGCTTCAATACGTCTTACGCCTGCTGCAACGGAAGATTCGCTGATGATTTTGAAAAGACCGATTTTGCTGGTGTTGGTAACGTGGGTACCGCCGCAGAATTCGATGGAACGTCCGGAAACGTTAACAACGCGAACGGTGTCGCCGTATTTTTCACCGAAGAGAGCCATTGCACCCATCTGTTTTGCTTCTGCGATAGGCATTTCGTTGATATCGACGTCAAGGGAAGCAAGAACCATTTCGTTAACAACTCTTTCAGTTTCTGCAATTTCTTCTGCGGTCATTGCGGAGAAATGGCTGAAGTCGAAACGGCAGCGGTTTTCGTCAACGTAGGAACCTGCCTGGTGAACGTGGTCGCCGAGAACTTCGCGGAGAGCTTTCTGGAGAAGGTGGCAGGCGGTGTGGTTGCGCTGGGTTGCGTTGCGGATGGATTCGGTAAGTCTTGCGCGGACGCTGGAACCGGTTCTGAGATGGCCGGAACCCATTACGCCGATATGCATATACTGACCGGTGGGGGATTTTTTGCAGTCGGTTACGTTGAAGATGGAAGGACCGGAAGTGATGGTGCCTCTGTCGCCGACCTGACCGCCCATTTCAGCATAGAAAGGAGTGGAATCGAGGATGATAACCGCTTCGTCGCCTTCATCGAGTTCGGAAACAAGTTCGCCGTCTTTGAGGATTGCAAGAACTTCGGAAGCGGAATCCATTCTGTTATATCCGACAAATTTGGTTTTTACGTCGCCGAGAGCGGCAAGGCTGTCCTCAACCCAGGAAACGCCGTTTGCGGAAGCTCTTGCATCACGTGCACGTTTTTTCTGGTCGTTCATAAGAACGGTGAAGCCTTCAACGTCAACGGTGATGTTTTTGTCTTCAAGAATATCCTGGGTAAGGTCGAGCGGGAATCCGTAGGTATCGTAGAGTTTGAATGCAACGTCGCCGGGAAGAACGGTTTCGCCGGATTCTTCGAGTTTTGCGACGTAATCGTTGAGAAGCTCAAAGCCCTGGTCGATGGTGCGGCAGAATCTTTCCTCTTCGGAAAGGATAACTTTTTTGATATAGTCTGCGTGCTCGGCGAGTTCGGGATAAGCAACGTGGTTTTCTTCGATAACGGTATCGACAACTTTATAAATGAAGGGTTCGTTGATTCCCAGGAGTCTGCCGTGGCGAGCCGCTCTTCTGAGAAGGCGTTTGAGAACATATCCGCGGCCTTCGTTTGCGGGCATAACGCCGTCGCTGATGATGAAAGTGGTGGAACGGACGTGGTCGGTGATTACGCGGAGAGAAACGTCTTTAACGGGATCGTCGTGATATTTGATGCCTGCGATCTCGCCGATTTTTTTCATGATGTTCTGAACGGTGTCAACCTCGAAAAGGTTGTCAACTCCCTGCATTACGCATGCAAGTCTTTCAAGACCCATACCGGTGTCGATGTTCGGATGTTCCATTCTTTCATAGTTGCCTTCGCCGTCGGAATCGAACTGGGAGAAAACAAGGTTCCAGACTTCGATAAAGCGGTCGCAGTCGCAGCCAACGGTGCAGTCGGGTTTTCCGCATCCGTGCTCAACGCCGCGGTCGAAATAAATTTCGGAGCAGGGACCGCAGGGACCGGAACCGATTTCCCAGAAGTTGTCCTCTTTTCCGAAACGGAAAATGCGGTCTTCGGAAAGTCCGATCACGTTGTGCCAGATGTCATAAGCTTCGTCGTCGTCCTGATAAACGGTGACATAGAGTTTTTCTTTCGGAAGTTTGATAACTTCGGTGAAATATTCCCATGCCCACGGAATAACTTCTTTTTTGAAGTAGTTTCCGAAGGAGAAGTTGCCGAGCATCTCAAAATAGGTTCCGTGACGGTCGTCCTTACCGACGTTGTCGATATCGGGGGTACGGATGCATTTCTGGCAGGTGGTTACTCTGTGGCAGGGGGGTTCTTCCTGTCCGAGGAACCATTTTTTCATCGGCGCCATACCGGAGTTGATGAGAAGAAGGCTCTTGTCATCTTTCGGGAGAAGGGGGAAGCTGGGGAGTCTTTTGTGACCCTTGCTTTCAAAAAAGCTGAGGAAGCTTTCGCGGATGTCGTTTACACCCATCCATTCCATGTTTATATCATTCCTTTCAATTAAGTAACAATTTTGCCGGGAGAAACCGCGGAAAATAAAAAAAGCCTCCATCCCTGTCATTAAAATGACGTTGGGACGAAGACATCTCCGTGGTACCACCCAAATTGCCGCATTGCGGCCTCTTTGAACCTTTGTAACGCAAGGCAGACGCCGGAATCTCTTCCGGAAGCTCCGGGGCGGCCTTCAAAAACCGTTTGCAAACCTTTCTTTCAGCGGACAAAAGGCTCTCTGTTTTGCGCGTTTTCCGATTATTCCCATCAAAGCTTATATTGAATATTAAATTACAACAGAAATATTATAACGGCAAAGGGAGCCTTTGTCAAGAACATTGTTGCGGGGAATTGCTTTTCCGGGGTTATTTTTTGCCGGAAAAACGAAGGGGAAAATGAAAAAACAGGGTATTGAAACACACGGGAGCGTGTACTCTTTCTTACGAAAACCGACACTCCGGAGCGGTTTTCCGGACGAAAAAGGGGAGAAAAGGGGCTGAATATTCCTTGAAAAAATTTCCAATAATTTACAAAAAATAAAGGCAAAAAGGGCGATTTCGGACCCATTTTTGCCTTATTTTTAAAAAATTTTTAAAAAATATAAAAAAATTGCGCCAAACCGCCTTAAAACGGCTTGACACCTATTGATTTTAGTAATATAATTGTAGAATGTACCATAGTGGATACTTGCGCCCCGTTCACAACTACTATACCACAGTTTGACGAAAAAAGCAAGTATTTCGGTCAAGAAAAATAAACGACGTTAATACGGATGAATGGAGTGAGCTAATTTGGTAAATGTAAAACCTGTCAAGCTCGGAAAAAATGTCCGCATGAGTTTTTCCAAGATCGAGGAAGTCCTCGATATGCCGAACCTCATCGAGGTTCAGAAAGACTCTTACAGATGGTTCCTCGAAGAAGGTCTTCAGGAAGTGTTCCGTGATGTTTCGGCCATCACCGACTATTCCGGAAACCTTGTTTTGGACTTCATCGATTATCATATCGAAAACAAGCCCAAATATACAATCGAGGAATGCAAAGAGCGCGACGTGACTTATGCAGCACCCCTTCGCGTAAGGGCAAGACTGCAGAATAAGGAAACCGGCGAGATCAAAGAACAGGATATCTTCATGGGAGATTTCCCGATTATGACCCCTTCCGGCACCTTTGTCATCAACGGCGCAGAGCGTGTTATTGTATCCCAGCTTGTCCGTTCTCCCGGCGTATATTTCGCCATGAACTACGACAAAACCGGTAAGAAGCTTTTTGCAAGCACCGTTATTCCTAACAGAGGCGCATGGCTTGAATACGAAAGCGACCTTAACGATGTTTTCGGCGTAAGAATCGACAAAAACAGAAAACTTCCCATCACCACTTTCATCAGAGCCCTCGGACTCGGAAGTGATGCGCAGATCCTTGACTATTTCGGCGAAGAGCCCATGCTCCTCGCAACTCTTGAAAAAGACGCAACCAAATCCAGAGAAGAGGCGCTTCTTGAAGTTTACAGAAAACTTCGTCCCGGCGAACCGCCCACGATTGAAACCAGTGAGCAGCACCTCAACAACCTCTTCTTCGACGCAAGAAGATATGATATTTCCCGCGTCGGACGTTATAAATACAACAAAAAACTTGCTCTCGAAAGACGTATTGCAGGCATGACCCTTGCAGAACCGGCAGCAGACCCGCTTACCGGCGAAGTTCTTTTTGAAGCAGGCGCAACCCTTACAAGAGATGACGCAGGTCTTCTCGATAAAAAAGGCGTACGCGAAGTTTATGTTGACGTTGAAGGTCACAAAGTCAAAGTTATCTCCAACAACATGGTAGATGCAGAAGACTATGTCGATCTTTCCAAAGAAGAGCTTGAAGAACTCTTCATCAACGAAAAAGTACGCTTCTCCGTAATCACCGCCATTGCCGAAAAAGCCGGTGACGACAAAGAAGCACTTATCGCTCTCATCAAAGAGAACGTTAACGAACTTATCCCGAACCATATCATCACCGATGATATCTTCTCTTCCATCAACTATATGTGCAACCTCTACTGGGGATTCGGAAGCACCGACGATATCGACCATCTCGGAAACAGACGTATCCGCTCCGTCGGCGAACTTCTTCAGAACCAGTTCAGAATCGGTTTCTCCAGAGTTGAACGCGTAATCCGTGAACGCATGACCATCCAGGCACAGGACACCGAAGCCATCACTCCCCAGGGTCTTGTGAATATCCGCCCCGTCGTTGCGGCTATCAAAGAGTTCTTCGGCTCTTCGCCTCTTTCCCAGTTCATGGACCAGACCAACCCCCTTGCGGAACTTACTCATAAACGCCGTCTTTCCGCCCTCGGTCCCGGCGGTCTTTCCCGTGACCGCGCAGGCTTCGAAGTCCGAGACGTACATTACAGCCATTACGGACGCATGTGCCCGATCGAGACCCCCGAAGGTCCTAACATCGGTCTTATCTCCTACCTCGCAAGCTATGCAAGAATCAACAAATACGGCTTTATTGAAGCGCCTTTCAGAAAAGTGGATAAAGAAACCGGAATTGTTCTCGACGAAGTCGAATACATGACCGCGGACACCGAAGACGATTTCATCGTTGCACAGGCGAACACTCCTCTTGATGAAAACAACCGTTTTGCAAACCAGAAGATCACCTGCCGTTTCAAAGACGAATTCATCGAAGTTGCTCCGGAAAAAGTTGACTACATGGACGTATCTCCTAAGATGGTAGTTTCCGTTGCAACCGCAATGATCCCCTTCCTTGAAAACGACGACGCAAACCGTGCTCTCATGGGCGCGAACATGCAGCGTCAGGCAGTTCCGCTTCTCAAAACCGAAAGACCTTTCGTCGGTACCGGTATGGAATACAAAGCTGCGGTTGACTCCGGCGTAACCGTTCTTGCGGAACACGCAGGCACCGTTACCAAAGTTGACGCAGAGCGCGTTGTAATCAAACGCGACGATTCCGTCGAAACCGATGAATACAAAATCATCAAATTCCTTCGTTCCAACCAGGGAACCTGCGTAAACCAAAGACCTATCGTCGAAAAAGGCGAGCACGTTGTAAAAGGCCAGGTCATCTGCGACGGTCCCGCAACAAGCGAAGGCGAAGTTTCCCTCGGCAAGAACATGCTCATCGGCTTTATGACCTGGGAAGGTTATAACTACGAAGACGCGGTTCTCATCAACGAGAAACTTGTTAAAGAAGATACCTACACCTCCGTTCATATCGAGGAATACGAACTCGAATCCCGCGACACCAAACTCGGTCCGGAAGAGATCACCCGCGATATCCCGAACGTAGGCGAAGATGCTCTTA
>SVMR01000023.1 GCA_015067315.1 Oscillospiraceae bacterium
TCACAAACTCATCACATTCCAAGGGTATTATATAACCAGAGCAAAAAAGAGCAAAGATGTTAGTTTCCGAGCAATTCTAACAGCTTGAAATCACGGCGAGTCGAAAGACCCGCCGTTTTTTTGTCCGTTTTTTAAAGAAGAAAACTCCCCTTTTCCGCAGACTACCATAAAGCATAGGTTGTTTTTTGTGTAATGCATCGGCGCGGAAGCTCCCTTGGCTCTCCCTTTGGGAGAGCTGTCACGCCATCGGCGTGACTGAGAGGGTGTTTTCCATCTCCGCCCATTCGGGGAAGGCAATAATATCCGGCAAACTTCAATTCATAAAAAACAGTCCCGGCAGACAATATGCCGGGACTGTAACTGTTTTTTGCAATTTTATTTTCAGAATCCGAGAAGTCCTGCGCCGATAATGCCTGCGGAGTTTCCGAGGGAGGCTTTTACAACCTTCGGAGCTTCGATTGTTTCGCTTGCAACGCAAAGTTTTGCAACTTTTTCGTTGAGCGGATCAAGAAGAGAAGCACCCTGGTTGGAAACACCGCCGCCAAGAATGATAACTTCCGGACGGTACATATTCACAATACCGGAAATTCCGTCCGCAAGATAATCAATATACTGCTCAACAACGGCTTTTGCGGTTTCGTCGCCCTGTTCCGCCGCATCAAAAGCGGTTCTTCCGCCGATGTTGTCAAGGTCGCCTTCGCAAAGTTCCCAGATAAGAGATTCCGGATTTGCTTCCGCGGCTTCGCGGGTTTCGCGTTTAAGGGCGTTTGCGCTTCCGTAAACTTCGAAGCAGCCCTTTTTGCCGCAGGCGCACTGAACACCGTTATGAACAAGCGGAATATGTCCGTATTCTCCGCCGAATCCGTTGAATCCGGGGAAGAGTTTTCCGTCGGCAACGGCGCCGCCGCCGATTCCGGTTCCAAGGGTGATCATAATAAGGCTTTTGTACTGTTTTCCGGAACCGGCATAATATTCGCCCATTGCGGCGCAATCCGCGTCGTTTCCGAGATATACCGGAAGACCGATTTTTTCTTCAAGGAAGGAAACCGCGTCAACGTTATGCCAATTTATATTTGCGGCAAGGATTACCGGGCCTTTAGGACCTTTTATAAGACCGGGAACGCCGATTCCGACGAAGATGATATCTTCTTTCGCTATTCCGCATTCTTCAATGCACTGCTTTGTGCCTTCCGCCATCTGGGTAAGAAGAGCAACGTGGTTTTTGTTGTCCTCAACCGGAACGCTTGTTTTAAAAACAAGTTCGCCTTCTTCGCTTACAATTCCGATTCCGATATTGGTTCCGCCAAGGTCGATAGCTGCTGAATACTTCATATTGCACACTCCTCAAAGAAAAAATTATTCATAGAAAATATTGCGGCGGCGGTGGACATGCACGCTTAAAACAAGTCCGATGCCGAGGTATGTAATGGAAATTGAAGTTCCTCCGGCGCTTAAAAGCGGAAGGGTTATTCCGATTACCGGAAGGACGCTTACGCACATTCCGATATTGATTATACATTGGAAAAAGAACATTGCAAAAACGCCGTAGCAGATATATGCGCCGAGAGGATCAAGGGCGTTTTTTGCGTCAAAGATGCATCGGAAACAGATTCCGAAAAGAAGGGAGATTACAACAAGCGCGCCGACAAATCCAAGCGCCTGGCAGATGAACGAAAAAACAAAATCGTTATGCATCTTCGGAACGTACCAGTAATCTTCCTTAAAAAGTCCTTCGCCCTGAAGCTGCCCAAGACCTATTGAAATACGGCTCAGTCTTTGCTGATAATCCGCGCCGAGAGGATCCGCATATTCCGTGAAATAAACCGCGAGGAAACGGGTTCTTTGGTCATCCGTAAGGAAATATTGCCAGACCACCGGAATTGCCGCAGCAACAATCGGAATTCCCGCAACAACGTATTTCCAGCTTAACCCCGCTGCAAAAAGCATTGTCAGGAAGATGAATCCGAAAATAAGCGCCGTTCCGTCGTCGCCCTGAAAATGTATAAGAATAACGGGAAAAGCTCCGTGAAGGCAAAGAAGCGCAAGATTTGCCGGCTTGTTGATTTCGCCGCAAACTTTTGAAAGATGGTAAGCGAAACTTAGAATAAAACAAATCTTAAGAAGTTCCGAAGGCTGGAACGTAAGTCCGAAAGGAAGCCGAAGCCATGCTTTGTCGTCAATGGTTTCGTCAACCTGCATTCCTATGAAAAACGTAAGAATTACAAGAAAAACCGAAGCCGGAAGATAGAGCTTCCAGAGTTTTGACATAAAATGATAATCAAAATTCGAAATTATAATTGCGGCGCCGATTCCGAGAAGCGAAGCGGCAACCTGAACAAGGGCAACTCGGTCGCCTATATTCAAAGTTGCGGCCTGTTTTGAATTAACAAGGGAATATTGGCAAAGAATTCCGATTGCGGAAATTGAAACGCAGAAGAAAAGAAGCCATTTATCAACAGCCGCATAATATTTTTTTATAAAATCGCGGATTTTTTTCAATAAAAAGCCTCCTTTCCCAAAAATTCAAAGTTTAAATCAATTCTATTATATAATAATATCATTATAACACAAATTTGTAAACTGTGATTAATTCCCTGTTAACAAAAACAAAAAAATGCCGGTTAAAAACCGGCATTTTATCTTTTTCGCTATTGATTATCTGATGATTCCGCCGTCTTTCATGATTGCGCGAAGTTTTTCGATTGCAACTTTTGCTTCTGCAACAAATGCATCTGCGGTGCCTTCGTCGGGGTTGATTTTGCGAATCTGGGATTCGATGTAATCAACGGTTTTGATCATAGCGGTAGAGTTTTCAATCTGATCTTCAATTCTGAGCATTTTTAGCATCCTCCAGACATAATTAGATAAATATATTATAGCACGGCTTTTTCAAAAAAGAAAGATGTAAAACCGTTTTTTGAAAAAATATTTTTCTTTTTATTCAACGGATTTAAGCGATTCGACCATGCTTACTTTTTTAAGGCGGAAATACATAATCCAGTTTACCGCAAAAGCAAAGAAAATCGTCATTGCAAAAGCGGAAGCATAGGCCCAAAGGGGAATAAATCTTCCGAACATAACGTCATCCGTCTGGATTGCGGACATTACAAACGAATGAAGACCTTTTCCGAGAAGAAGTCCCGTTCCCGCTCCGAGGATCGAAAGAATTATATTTTCGCGGAAAACATAGGAAGAAACTTCCTTATCGTAAAAACCGAGAACTTTTATCGTCGCAATCTCCCTTATTCTTTCGGTTATGTTGATGTTCGTAAGGTTATAGAGAACAACAAAAGCCAAAGCCGCCGCGCAGACGATTATAAGGATTACGACGTAGTTGAGGTTTTCAACAACGCTTTTGAAAGATTCCATGGAATCCTTCGAGAAAGTCAGGGCAAGAACGCCGTCATACTCCATAAGGGTGTTCGCAAGTTCCTCCTGGGTTTCCCCGTCCGTTGCGGACATTATTGCAAAAACGCTGTTGATTTCCGGTTCCTCACCGGTAAGATTTTCATAGCATTCCCCGCTCATATAGATGAAATGCATAGCATAGTTTTCGGCGATTCCGTCTATTCTTGCGGTAAGTTCGGCGTCATCGCAGTAGAATGTGAATTCATCCCCGGGGGAAAGTTCAAATTTTTCCGCAAATCTTTCGGTTACAATAATTCCGTCTTCCGAAAGTTCATGTATCTCTTCCGTTTCCGGATCCCGGAAGCATATCATTTCTTCAAGAAGCTCCGGATCTTCCGCCGCAACAAGGGTAAGATTCTGGATTCCGTTATAGCTTGCGGACATCATATATGCGGAAAGTTCTTCCTCAACAATTCCGTTTCCGGAAAGTTCATCGAAAACCTCGACGATTTTTTCCTCTTCGGAATCCGAATCGAGGGAAACGATAAGGTCATAATTAAAAATTTCGCTGTACTGTTTTTCAAAAACAATCGAAATCGAAGAAAGAATTCCGAAACCTGTGAGGGTAAGCGCCGCGCATCCCGCAATTCCGAGAATCGTCATAAAAATCCGCTTTTTATAGCGGAAAAGGTTTCTTACGGTAACTTTCTTCGTGAAGTTGAGCCTTTTCCAGATGAACGGGATTTTTTCAAGAAGGACTCTTTTTCCCGCTTTCGGCGCCTTCGGGCGCATAAGTCCCGCGGGGCTTTCGCGCAGTTCCGCATATCCCGCCATTGCGACCGCAAGGGTTGTGCAAAGGACGCAGACAAGGATTATTACTGCCCACATTCCGGGCATCGGAACGATTTCAAGAGGCGGAATTATATATCTCATTCCGTAGGCATAATAAATTATAAGCGGGAAAACGAAGGAGCAGACCGCAATTCCGAAAACCGCTCCGCTTATGCTTGCAAAAGCGGAATAGACAAGATATTTCATAAGAATCATGCCTTTTCCGTAACCGAGAGCCTTCATTGTTCCGATTTGTGTGCGCTGTTCTTCGACCATTCTTGTCATTGTCGTAAGACAGACGAGCATTGCGACAAGGAAGAAGAAAATCGGGAAGACTTTTCCGACGCTTTCGATTATATAAACGTCGCTTTCATAGGAGCTGTATCCGGGGTTGTCGTCCCTTGTGAAGATATACCATTTCGGGTCCCTTAATTCTTCAAGTTCTTTTTCCGCATCCGCAATTTCCCTTTTTGCGTCGGCAATTTCGGTTTCCGCTTCGGCTTTTGCTTCCTCGAATTCCGCAAGACCTTCGTTATATTCCTCAATTCCTTCGGCAAGTTCCTCTTCCGCGTCTTTCAGTTCCATATAGGCATTGTCAAGTTCCTTTTTGCCTTTTTCAAGTTCCTCTTTTCCGGAAATTTTTGCGGATTCAAGTTCTTTTTTTCCTCTTTCAATTTCGGAAGCTCCGTTCTGAAGTCTTCTTTTCGCGCTTTCAAGTTCTTTTTCCGCCGCAAGAAGCTGTTCATATCCGGAAATTGCCGCGTTTATCTGGGAAAGCTGGGATTCAAGCTGAGCAATCATCCATTCCATTCCCGGAAGCCTGCTCATTGCGTCAATCGTTTTCTGAAGATAATCGCGCATTGAATAAAGGGTACCGACAGACATTCCGGATTGGGCAAGTCCTGCTTCAAATTCCGCAAGTCCTGCTTCATACTGTTCAAGGCCTTCGTAATATTGATCCCAGCCTTCGGAAATTTCCGCTTCGCCTTCTTCAAGTTCCCTTTCGGCTTTTGCGATTTCTTCCTCGAACTGTTTTATTCCGTCGTTATAATCCTTTACGCCTTTGTAATATTCCGCCCAGCCGTCGTCAAGTTTTTTCCTTCCGTCAGCAAGTTCCGCTTCCGCTTCGGCAAGCTCCGCTTCAGCATCCGCAAGCTCTTTTTCAGCATCGGCAATTTCTTTCTTTGCGTCGTTTATTTCGGCGTAAGCTTCTTCTTTAATTTCATCAAGTCGTTCCGGCGCGCGTTTTTCCGCAATTATTTCAAAATTTTCCGAAGCTTTTTCAACTTCGGCGGTATATTTTTCATCAAAAGCTGAAAGTTCTTTTGTCGAATCAAGGGTAAGATAAATTTCGGTATAGGCTTTTATTGTGAAGTTTTCTTCCGGAACCATAATATAGGTATCCGCCCCGCCGTCGCCTATGGTTGCGTTTCCCCTGTTATAGGCAATATATTGGGGGCTCATTACAATTCCGACAACTTCCCATTCGTTCCGTTCAAGGCTGTCGCCTATGGGATCGTCCGGATCGGTCGTATAAACCGAAACCGTTTCGCCGATTTCGTAAGTGACTTCCATCTGGGAATGTCTTTCGACAACACATTCGTCCGGATTTTTCGGAAGGCGTCCGTCAACAAGGATAACTTCGTTCATTCCCTTTTCCGGGAAAGACATCAGCTTTGCTATTATGATTGAATTGTTATCGTTTTCAACAAAAACGTCTTTCGAATAAGTTGCCCAAATATCGCGGATTTCTCCGGTTTCTTCAATTGCGGTAACGTCATTTTCATCGAAACCGTAGTTGGAAACGATTTTTATATCCATAAGATTGCTGTTTTTAAAATAATTGTCCTGGGTAACAAGCATATCCGGACAGGTTCCTTTTAATCCGGCAAAAAATCCTGCTCCGAGAGCGATTATTGCAAAAATTGAAAAGAATCTGCTTTTTGTTTTTCCGATTTCGCGAAAAATATCCTTTATGAAAGCCGATTTCATAAAAACCGCCCTCCTTCCGAAAAACTTTTTAAACTCACCATTCGATTTCCTCAATCGGGGTCGGGTTTTCGTTTATTTCAATTCCGGTGACTTTGCTGCTGTTGATATGGATAACCTTGTCCGCCATCGGAGTAAGCGCAAGGTTATGGGTTATTACGATAACGGTCATTCCGTCGATTCTGCAGCAGTTCTGCAAAAGCTGGAGGATCTGTTTTCCGGTGACGTAATCAAGGGCGCCGGTCGGTTCGTCGCAAAGAAGGAGCTTCGGGTTCTTCGCAAGGGCTCTTGCAATGGCAACGCGCTGCTGTTCGCCGCCGGAAAGCTGGGCGGGAAAGTTGTTCATTCTTTCCGCAAGACCGACTTCATGGAGAACCGCTTCCGGATTAAGGGGGTCTTTGCATATCTGGGAGGCAAGTTCAACGTTTTCCTTTGCGGTAAGGTTCTGGATAAGGTTGTAAAACTGGAAAACAAAACCGATATCGTGGCGGCGGTATGTGATGAGTTCGCGATTGTTATATCTTGCAATATTTTTTCCGTCAACAAGAATATCGCCTTCGTCGCAGGTATCCATTCCGCCAAGGATATTGAGGATTGTTGTCTTTCCGGCGCCGGAAGGACCGACTATTACAACAAATTCGCCTTTTTTGATATCAAAACTTACATGGTCGGAAGCCGTTATTGTAACTTCGCCCATTTTATATCTTTTGCAGACGTTTTTTAAACTTACAAAATCCTCCAAAAAAATCACCCCGGAAAATAAAAAATTTGTAATATCTTTCTATTTGTGGTATTATATTATAACAATATTGCTTTTTCGACAGCAATTATCTATAATTATGTTTAATTGGTTCAAGTTTTTATATATAATTAAATTATATACTAATTTTAAAAATAAATCTACAAAAATAAGAGGAGTTTTTTTATGAATCTTATAGGTTTTTATAACTATACCGTAATACTGACCTATCTCGGTGCGGCGGCGGCAGTTTGCGGAATTTTCTTTTCCGCTTCCGGATATCCTTTCTGGGGAGTCATCTGCCTTCTTTTTGCCGGACTTACCGATATGTTTGACGGAAAAGTTGCTTCAACAATGAAGCGCACCGATTCCGAAAAAGCTTTCGGAATCCAGATTGATTCCCTTTGCGACCTCATAAGCTTCGGCGTTCTTCCCCTTGCAATCGGCTACGGAATCGGTCTTTCCGGAGGAATTTTCTATGTTTCCTGCGCGGTTTATCTCCTTTGCGCAATAATCCGCCTTGCATATTTCAACGTTGACGAAGCGCAGCGCCAGAAAACCGAAACCGGAAAAAGAAAAAGCTATTACGGTCTTCCCGTTACAACCGCTGCTCTTCTTTTCCCGATGATTTTCGGGTTTGAATCCGTTCTTAAAAGCGCAATGCCCGTTTTTTACCAGATTGCACTTTTCGGCTGCGCGGCCGCTTTTATCATCAAATTCAAACTTCCGAAGGCGGACAAAAAAGGAATTCCCCTTCTTGTGATCCTCGGTCTTGCCATCACGGTTCTTGTAATTTCAAGCGGACTTAAATAATTTTTTCGGATAAAACAAAAAAGGTGCTTCGGAAAGAAGCACCTTTTTTTAACAGGCCCCCTTGTCAAAGGGGGCTGTCACGCCTTTAAGAACAGGCGCGTGACTGGGGGATTCTGTTCAGCCTCCCCTATCAGGGGAGGTGGATTTTTCGGTGGTTTTCCGCCGAAAAAGACGAAAGGGTGGTTCCAAAAAAGGCTGGGGGATTCTTTTATAATTTGCCGGTATTTTAAAAGAGGAATCCCCTCGCTACTTCGTGGCCCTCTTTGCTCAGCCGCAAACGGCAACCCCTCTGTCTGCTTCGCAGACATCTCCCCTAACAGGGGAGTCTCCTTTAACAAGGGGCGCTATTGCTCTCCGGGGAGTCTTTATAAAATCAGGCAGACAAGTCCGCTGCAGCCTTCGTTGATTATCCGGCTTATGGTTTCCTGAAGTTTAAGTCTTGCTTCCTGGGGCATTCTGCTGAGCTTTGTATGGAGTCCTTCGTTCACCAGTTCATGGAGGGATTTTCCGAAGATGTTGGATTCCCAGATTTTTGCCGGGTCCTCCTCAAATTCATCAAGAAGATAGCGGACAAGGTCTTCGCTTTGTTTTTCGCTTCCGACAATGGGCGCAACTTCCGTTGTGATATCCGCCCTCATCATATGTACCGAAGGCGCGGACGCGCGGAGTTTCACCCCGTATTTTCCGCCCTGGCGGACAATTTCCGGTTCCTCAAGGGTGAGTTCGTCAATGGTCGGCATAACGATTCCGTAACCGACCGCTTCAACCTGATCAAGCGCGCCCCTTATTCTTTCATATTTCCGTTTTATATCCGCAAGTTCCTTCATGCAGGGCATAAGTCCGCTTTCTCCGTTTATTTCAAGCCCTGTTTCCTCACTTAAAATTTTATAAAAAAGTTCCGGATTGATTATAACGGTGATATCCGCTCTGCCTGTTCCAAGGTCGATGTTTTTAAGGGAAACGTCTTTTACATATTCGCAATCGGAAATTTTCGGAACAAGATTCCGGATTTCGGAAACTTTTGAAATATTTTTCGCAAAATCCGCAACGGGTTCAACAACTGCTTTCCGAAGCCAATGTTCCTTTTCAAGCCCCATGAGCCATTTCGGAATATCGACGGCAATTTCCCTTACAGGGAAAGTTCCGAGAACGCCGGAAAGAATTTCCCGGATATCGTCCTCTTTCATTTTAAGGCAGTTGAGGGCGATTACCGGCGCTTTATATTCCTCTTCCATTTCCGAAGCGATTCTTTTTGTTTCCGGGGAATCCGGTTCCGCGCAGTTAAGAATCACCGCAAAAGGTTTTTTTATTTCGCGGAGTTCCGATATTACCCTTTGTTCCGCTTCGTGATATTCTTCCCTTGGAATATCGGTTATCGAACCTTCGGAAGTTACGACGAGACCGATTGTGGAATGTTCCCGGATAACTTTATCCGTTCCGATTTCCGCCGCCATGTTGAACGGAATTTCCTCCTCAAACCATGGGGTGAGAACCATTCTCGGCGCGTTGTTTTCAAAATATCCGATGGAAGAGGGAACGATATAGCCCACGCAGTCGATAAGCCGGACGCGGAAATTTGTTTCGCCGTCAAGATTGATTTCCGCCGCTTCCTCCGGAACAAATTTCGGTTCCGTTGTCATAATTGTTTTTCCCGCGGCGGATTGGGGAAGTTCGTCCGTTGCCCTTTCCTTTTTATAATCGTTTTCAATATTCGGAATAACAAGGGTTTCCATAAATTTTTTGATAAAGGTGCTTTTTCCGGTTCTTACCGGACCAACAACGCCGATGTATATATCTCCGTTTGTTCTTGCGGCAATGTCGCGGTAAACGCTTGTTTCTTTCATAAAAAATTACCCTTCCTCGCTTCTTTATTTTTTTGTCGTAAAATTTTTATGCGGAATTTTTTTCAAATAGAACGTTTTTTGAATAAAGAAGAGCTTTTTGTTAAAAATAAAATCAAAACAAAAAGGAGGTTTTTTAACTATGGAAGCAAACAGACACATCGGATGCAACGTCAACAACTGCGTATATCACTGCAAGGACTGCAACTGCTGCAGCCTTGAGCATATCGAAGTCGGAAGCCACGAAGTCAACCCCACTAAAGCCGAATGCACCGACTGCAGATCCTTTAAATATAAAGGCTGATTATTTTCCGCCCTTTCCGGCGGGTTACATATCATTTTTTGAATATCCTTTTTATATATAAAATATCGTCTTTTTCGATACAGCGGAAAATCCGCAGGAAAACATAATATGCAAAAACCGTTATGAGCACCGCGAGCACAAGTTCCGGTGCTCTTCCCGTTTCTGGAAGATTTTTGAGCACGAATCCGGAAAACGCCGTGCTCAAAATTGCGGAAGCCGTCGGAAAAACCGCCCATCGCAGCATATCCACCTTAAAACCGGTTACCGAAACAAGCCGCGAAGCCGAAAGCGCCATATTGAAAACTTCGCTTATCACTATGGTTGTAAGATATCCCGCCGTTCCGAAAAGCGGAACAACGGTATAGACCATAAGTACGCAAAGGGCGGTATCATAGACGTTATAGCGCACAACGGCAACCTGCTCGCCGAGTCCTTTAAGGATTCCGTCAACGGCGGAATCAAGATACATAACCGTGACAATCGGCGCAAGGGCGCGGATCGCTTTTCCCGCCGCCGGTTCGTTATAAAGCAAAACCGCAAAATCCTCCGCCTTCCAGATGAGAATCGCGGCAACTGCCACCGCAAACATAAGGGTGAGCCGGAAAACAAAGCCCATTATCCTTTCGATTTTTCCGTTTTGTCCAAGAGCCTTGCAGCGGGTTATTTCCGGAACAAGAAGATTTGAAAAACCGAGGAGGAACGCGCAGGGAAACATCAGCACCGGAAGCACCATTCCGCCAACCGTTCCGTATTCGGAAAGGGCGGTTTCGTTCGTCATACCGCTTTTCATAAGGGAAACCGGAACAAGAAGATGCTTCACAGTGCTTAAAGCGGAACGCAGAACCGCCGAAGCGCCCACCGGAAACGCAATTTCAAAAACCCTTTTCCAGCTTGAAAAATCCTTTTTTACGCCGTTTTCCGGAAAAGGGTTCCTTTTTCTGTCGATTTTATAAAGGGAATAATGAAACAGAAACGCAAGCGCTTCCGAAACGGTGCTTCCCGCCGCCACAAGAACGCAGGCTTCGCCCAGATCCTCCGGCTTCATAACCGCAAAAACCGCAACGGTAAAAGCCATCTGGGAAAGCTGTTCAAAAATCTGCGCCGCGGAAGAAGGAAAAACCCTTGTGACCGCTGTGAAATATCCGCCGAGCGCCGAAGAAACCCCGGCAAAAGGAAGCGAAAACGCAAGAATCCTGAAAGGATCCGCCGCCCGGATATCCCCCACCATTGAAACCGCCGCAAAATTTCCCGCGGCAAAAAGCAAAACTCCGCCGGCAATTCCGAAGAAAAGACTGTATAAAATGCTTTTTTTCATAGCGGAAGCGGCTCCTTTTCCGTTTCCGAGAGCCGTTTCTTCCGCCACAAGCCGGGTTGCCGCAAGACCGGAACCGGAACAGGCAAATGTCACCGCAAAACGATATACCGCCATCATAAGCGAAAAAAGACCCATTCCCGCCGAACCGAGATTCCTTGTGAGCCAGGCGTTATACGCTACCCCGACTATTCCCAGAGAAAGTGACGTTGCAGTCAAAATCCCCGCATTCACCGCAAAATTCCGAAGTTTTGACAAAACCGCCGCCTCCCTTCCGGAATTTATATGCGGCGGAAAAGAAAAAAAGAACCCGTAAAATACCGTTCCGCAAAAGGCTCCCTTGTGCAAAGGGAGCTGTCGAAAATCTTTGATTTTTGACTGAGAGATTGTAACCCTGTCCAATCTTAAGTCTGCTGTCGATATCAACGGAATCGTCGTAGGGGCGACCCTGTGTGGTCGCCCGCAAAAAAGGATTCCCGGAAGGCATTAGCCTTCCCCTTGAGGAGACTCCCCTGTTAGGGGAGATGTCTGCGAAGCAGACAGACGGGTTGCCGTCTGCGGCTGAGCAAAAGGTGTCACGAAGTGACAGATGAGCTGTAAACCCTGTCCAATTAAAAACGGCGGGAGCAAGCCCCTGCCCTACATTGATTTTGCGAGACCATCGGAAACCAGCCAGTAATCTATACAGAATCCCCTCGCCACTTCGTGGCCCTCTCCCCTTTAACAAGGGGCGCATTATCCACCTCACCTGATGGGTGAGGCTGAAAAGAATCCCTCAGTCACGCACCTGTTCTTAAAAGCGTGACAGTCCCCTTTGACAAGGGAGCCTTTTTATAAAAAAAGAGCACTTCTTTGCGAAGTGCTCCTGAAACGAAACTTTTCAATATGATTGTTTTCTTATTTGAGGTATTCGCCGATTTCGTTTGCGGCAAGGATTGCTGCGTAAACGTCTTCGGGGGTAACTTCGAAGGGCATGTTGCCGACGGTATCGCCGGGTGCGCAGACGGTTTCCGCAACAGCCATGATCTCTTCGGGTTTGATTTCGGTAACGTCAAGGTCAGCAAGAGTGGTAGGAAGACCGACTTCCTGGCAAAGGGTTACAACTTCCTCAATTTCATCTTTGGGTGCGTTTTCAAGAACAAGCTGTACAAGAACGCCGAAAGCAACTTTTTCGCCGTGATAGAATTTATGGGTTGCTTCGATTGCGGTAAGACCGTTGTGAACTGCGTGTGCAGCGGCAAGACCGCCGGATTCAAAACCGATTCCGGAAAGATAGGTGTTTGCTTCGATGATGTTTTCAACAGCTTTGGTGCAGACTTTGTTCTCTACTGCAAGATATGCTGCTACGCCGTCTTCAAGAAGGGTTTCATAGCAGAGTTTTGCAAGGGCAAGAGCGGTTTTGGTGGGTTTTCCGCCGACGCAGTTGCTTGCCTGACTCTGTGCGCAGGCTCTTGCTTCAAAATAGGTTGCAAGAGCGTCGCCGATACCTGCTGCAAGAAGTCTTGCGGGAGCTTTTGAAACAACGTCGGTGTCAACAAGAACGATGTTCGGGTTGCTCGGAAGGAAAAGATATTTTTCAAAAACGCCTTCATCGGTATAGATTACGGAAAGAGCGGAGCAGGGAGCATCGGTGGAAGCGATGGTGGGAACGATTACAACGGGTTTTCCGGTGTAATAACCGACTGCTTTTGCGGTGTCGTGGGTTTTGCCGCCGCCGATACCGACAACAACGTCGCCGCCTTTTGCTTTAAGTTCTTCGATAACGCGGTTGATTTCGGTCATGGAGCATTCGCCGCCGAATTCAACAACCTCGAATTTTTTGTCGCCCATGCCTGCTTCAACAGAAGGCATTACGAGAGGTTTTACGAATTTGTCAACAAGGATGAACATGGAATCGCCGATTGCGCCTGCGTGTTTTGCAAGATTTGCAAGTTCTCCTCTGCCCTGAATATATCTGGTGGGGCTTCCGATGATTTTTGCCATAGAAAAAATCTCCTTTTTATTAAAATATTGTTCTGTATAGTTATATCATCCCGTTAAAATTTTGTCAATATTATTTATCATTTATTATAGTGCACGTCGTTTTTCCGTAATAAACAGACATTTTTATACAAAAGGTTTTATTTTCCGCGCAAAATTTTAACAAGCGTTTTTTCATAACTGCGACATTTTTGCACCAACAAGAACGATTGTTCGATTTTTTTGTCAAAACCTATTGCATTTTGAAAAATAGGTGGTATAATAAAGTCACAAAAACAAGAACAGATGTTCGATTTTTCGAACATACCCCATATAAACATTCGGAAAGGACGCAGTAAAATGGAAAGAACATATGTTTTAAACTTCATCTTCAAAGTTATGGCAGCAGCAGGAATCATCGCTTTCTTCGGAATTGCCGGCGCAAGCGATTTCGGAAACATCAGCAACGCGGAAATTTTCGTTTACGGCGGAATTTCTTTTGCCGTCGCTTCCCTCGGAATCTGGGGCGCAATCAACTGCACCAGAACGATTGAAGCAATGAAACGCCACGCAAGACGCGAAAGAGCAAGAAGGGTCGCCGCGATCTATACCGCAAAAGCCGCATAAAATTTTTGTTATCCCCAAAATTTCCTCATAAACCAAACCCAGAAAAGCCGGGCGGAAAATTTCCGCCCGGCTTTTCACTTTTTCTCCGAAAATAAATAATTTCCTGCAAAAATTGACCGGAAGCGACGGATAAAAACCGCATTCGTCTTATTGCAACTTTATAAATAATATGTTACAATAAAATGGAATAAGTATTGAAAAGAGGTGCGGAATTTGGCAAAAATAATTCTTGTTGCTTCCGGAAAAGGCGGCGCGGGAAAATCAACCGTTTCCGCTCTTCTCGGCGAAGCTTTTGCCTTCGGAAAAAGCAGAACTCTTATAATCGAACTCGATTCCGGGCTTCGGGGGCTTGACGTTGCCCTCGGCGTTACCGAAAACATTGTTTTTGATATGGGCGACATAATCCGCGGTTCCTGCGGAATCCGCGACGCGGTTATTGACTGTCCCTTCTGCGAAGGTCTTTCGCTTATTCCCGCCGCCGCAAAACCGGTTGCTGTAACCGGCGAAACAATCCGAAGAATTTCGGATGAAATGGGCGGAGATTTTGAATATATAATCCTCGATTGCCCCGCCGGAATCGGCGAAATTCCCGAAAACGCCGCCGGATGCGCGGATTTCGGTCTTGTTGTTGCAACGCCGGATCCTTCTTCGATCCGCGGCGCAAGAAGCACCGGAATTCTTCTTTCTTCCGCCGGCGTTCCGGAAATCCGCCTTGTAATCGAAAGATGCCCCCAAAAGGCAAAAAATCTTGCTCCGATAAAAAATCTCGATGAGATCATCGACGGTTCCGAAATCCGTCTTATCGCCGTTATCTGGGAAGACCCTTCCACAAGAAACGCCGTTGATTTCGGAAAACCGCTTGACGGAACAAGCCCCAACTACGAAACTTTCCGCGCTCTTAAAGAAAGAATCCGCGGCAAAAATATCCCCCTCGGTTTTAAATAAAAAAGGAGGTTTTGCTTATGAATATTGCGATTATTGCACAGGATACCAAGAAGGAACTTATGGTACAGTTCTGCATTGCCTATTGCGGAATCCTCGGAAAACACAAACTCTGCTCCACCTCAAGAACCGGCAAACTCGTTTCCGACGCAACGGGTCTTTCAATTTCCCGCTTCCTCAGCGGAAGCCACGGCGGCTGTGAACAGATTGCTTCAAGAATCGCCTGCAACGAAATTGACCTTCTTCTTTTCTTCCGCGACCCCATGAACCAGACCCCGGACGCGGACTATACCACCCTTCTCCGCCTTTGCGACGTACACAATATCCCCGTTGCGACCAACATTGCAACCGCCGAAGCGCTTATCCATGCTCTTGAACGCGGCGACCTTGACTGGCGCGATCTTCTCCATTAAAGAACGGCTTAAACAAGCCATTTTCTTTAAAAATCGACAAAGTTAGACTATTTTTGATTATTATAATCAAGATTATATAAGAGGTAATTTATATGGCTATTCTTACAAAAGCGCCCAGAGGAACCCAGGACGTTCTTCCGGAACAGAGCGCAAAATGGCAGCACGTTGAAAAAACTGCCATGAAGGTTGCGGAACTTTTCGGATTCAGGGAGATCCGCTTCCCCACCTTTGAACATACCGAACTTTTTGCAAGAGGCGTAGGCGATTCCACCGACGTTGTTCAAAAAGAAATGTACACCTTCCTTGATAAAGGCGAACGTTCGATAACTCTCCGCCCGGAAGGAACCGCAGGCTGCATGAGAACCCTTATCGAGCACGGACTCCTCAACGGCGCCCTTCCGGTAAAGGCAAGCTATCTCACAAGCTGCTTCCGCTATGAAAAACCCCAGGCAGGACGCCTCCGCGAATTCCACCAGTTCGGCGCGGAACTGGTCGGCGCCGCTTCCCCCGCCGCGGATGCGGAAATGATCGCAATGGTCAGCCAGATTTTCGAACAGCTCCAGATCGAAGGAATCGAGCTTGAAATCAACTCCATCGGCTGCCCGGAATGCAGAGCAAAATACAACGAGGCGCTTAAAGAATATTTCCGCAGCCATGAGGAAGAACTTTGCGAAACCTGCCGCGGCAGACTTGAACGCAACCCCATGAGAATCCTCGACTGCAAAAGCCCCGTCTGCCATAAAATTGCCGAAGACGCACCCGTTATTCTCGATTATCTCTGCGACGACTGCCAGGCGCATTTTGACGAACTCAAAGAACGCCTTGATGCCGTCGGCATTGAATATACCGTAAATCCCACCATTGTCCGCGGACTTGATTATTACACCCGCACCGTTTTTGAATTTGTAAGCACCAACATCGGTTCCCAGGGAACCGTTTGCGGCGGCGGAAGATACGACGGACTTATCGAACTCCTCGGCGGACCCAAAACCCCCAGCATCGGTTTTGCAATGGGTCTTGAAAGACTTCTTCTCCTTATGGAAAACACCGGTGTTTCCTTCCCGGAAGAAAGCACCTGCGATATTTACATCGGTTCTATGGGAACAAAGGCAAGCATTGAAGCCGCAAACCTTGTTAACTCCCTTCGCGCGGAAGGTTTTAAAGCGGAATGCGACCTTTGCGGAAGAAGCGTTAAGGCGCAGATGAAATATGCCGATAAAATCGGCGCAAAACTTTCCTGCATAATCGGCGATTCCGAACTTGAGGAAGGCAAAGTTAAAGTTAAAAACATGGCAAACGGCGAAGCCGAAGAGGTTGAGCTTGATGAACTCATTGAATTTGTTTATGAGGCAAGACTCGGCGACGTTTTCGGTTCTCTCGAAAGCGTTATTGAAAACGAGGTTTCCAACCTCACCCCTCTCAACATCCCGCCCGAAATAAATTTCTGATAAATTATCCGTAACGGAGGAATATAAATGATCAACGGTTATAACCGCACCGCATATTGCGGCGAATTCAACGAAAGCCATATCGGCAAAGAAGTTGTCGTTTTCGGTTGGGCGCAGAAAACCCGCGACCTCGGCAACCTTATTTTCATCGACCTTCGCGACAGAAGCGGCATTCTTCAGCTTGCTTTCGGCGACGGCACCGATAAAGAAGTTTTTGAAAAAGCAGCTTCCGTAAGAGCAGAATTTGTTCTTGAAGCAAAAGGCATTATCCGCAAACGCGAATCCGTCAACACCGAAATCGCAACCGGCGCAGTCGAACTTTTTGTAACCGAACTTTTCATCCTTGCAAAAAGCCAGACCCCTCCTTTTGAAATCAGCGACAACTGCAACGCAAAAGAGGATCTCCGCCTCAAATACCGCTATCTTGACCTTCGCCGGGGCGAAATGCAGAACATCCTTATGATGCGCCACAAAATCGTAAAATCCGCCCGCGATTATTACGACGAAAACGGCTTCATGGAAATCGAAACTCCGGACCTCATCAAATCCACCCCCGAAGGCGCAAGAGACTATCTTGTTCCTTCCCGCGTTCATCCCGGTTGCTTCTATGCTCTTCCCCAGAGCCCCCAGCTTTATAAACAGCTTCTTATGATGTCCGGCTGCGACAGATATATGCAGGTTGCCCGCTGCTTCCGCGACGAGGACCTTCGCGCAGACCGCCAGCCCGAATTCACCCAGATCGATATGGAGATGAGCTTTGTTGACGAAAACGACGTTATGACCCTTAACGAAGGTCTTGTAAAACGCGTTTTCAAGGACGTTCTCGATTATGACGTTCCCACTCCTTTTGAAAGACTTACCTTCAACGAAGCAATGGCAAGATTCGGTTCCGACAAACCGGATACCCGTTTCGGTCTTGAACTTTGCGACCTTTCCGATCTTCTCAAAAACTGCGAATTCAAGGTTTTTGCCGGCGCGCTTGAAAAAGGTTCCGTCCGCGCAATCAACGCAAAAGGCGCCGCTTCCGTTTTCACAAGAAAAGAAATCGACAAGCTTGTTGAAGTTGTAAAACTTTATAAAGCAAAAGGTCTTGCCTGGACAAGACTCACCCCCGACGGCGAAACTTCCAGCTATGAAAAATTCCTTACCGAAGAAGAAAAACTTGCGATCCGCGAAAGACTCGGCGCAGAAACCGGCGACGTTCTCTTTATCGTCGCGGACAGCAGAAACGATATCGTATTCGATTCTCTCGGCGCGCTCCGTCTTGAACTCGGAAAACGCCTTGACCTTATCCCCAAAGGCACCTATAACTTCCTTTGGGTAACCGATTTCCCGCTTTTCGAGTGGAGCGACGAAGAAAACCGCTGGATGGCAAAACACCATCCCTTCACCTGCCCGAGACCCGGCGACGAAGATAAACTCATGTCCGACCCCGGCGATTGCTACGCAAGAGCTTACGATATGGTTCTCAACGGCTGCGAACTGGGCGGCGGTTCAATCCGTATAAGCGACACCGAAATCCAGGATAAAATGCTCCAGGCTCTCGGTCTTTCCGAAGAAGTTGCACAGGCTCGCTTCGGCTTCCTTCTCGACGCTGAAAAATACGGCGTTCCGCCCCACGGCGGAATGGCTTTCGGTCTTGACAGAATGGTCATGCTCATGCTCGACCGTCCTTCCATCCGCGACGTTATCGCGTTCCCGAAGGTACAGACCGCAAGCGAACTTATGACCCAGTGCCCCACCGAAGTTGATCAGAAAAACCTTGATGAACTTCATATCGCTGTTGTCAGAAAAGAAGAAGAATAATAAACAAAAAAGGGCGTTTCATGTGCTGAAACGCCCTTTACCATAGATTTTCGGAGATTTGTTATGACAAAATACGTACTTTTTGACCTTGACGGAACCTTGAACGACCCTTATGAAGGAATCACCATGTGCATAAGATACGCGCTTTCCACAGTCGGTCTTGATGAAACCGACCGCAAAACCCTCCGCTCCTTCATCGGGCCTCCCCTTCGGGATACCTTCGCAAAATACGGTTTCGATTCCGAAAAATGCGAGGAACTTGTTGCAAAATACCGGGAAAGATTCCTCCTCACCGGAATCCACCAGAACATTCCTTATAACGGTTCCTCCGAAATGCTCAAAGCTCTCCATGAGCACGGATGCAAAATCGCCCTTGCTTCCTGCAAGCCCGAGGGAGCATGCAAAACCATTCTTGAGGAAACCGGCGTGCTCAAATATTTCGACGTTGTTTCCGGCGCAACTCTTGATAAAACTCTCGATACAAAACCGGCTATCATAAAGCTTTCTCTCGAACGCCTTGGAGTTAAGGAAGAGGAACTCAAAAACGTCTATATGGTCGGCGACAGGGATATGGATATGCTCGGTGCTCATGAAAACGGAATAACCGCCGTCGGCGCTCTTTATGGTTACGGCGACGAAGCGGAACTTTCCGGCGCAGGCGCGGATTATCTTATAAAAAAGCCTCTTGACCTTCTCGAAATCGTCCTCGGAAAGGAAGGAGAATGAAAAATGGATAAAAACGTAATGTTCACCGAAGAAAAAAGGGCAGAGCGCACCATGGAAGCTCTCCGTTCCAACAGAATGGACGCTTATTTTGTAAAAACTTCCGAAGAAGCCGCTGAGCTTGTCAAAAACCTTATTCCCGAAGGTTCCGTCTGCCGGGTCGGCGGTTCAAGAACCCTTCATGAAACCGGAATTATAAAACTTCTTGAAGAAGGAAATTACGATTACCGGGATTCCCATTCCGTTCCCCCGGAGGAAGTTGAAACCGCAAGAAGAGAAGCCTTTTTCGCGGATTTTTTCCTTGCAAGCGCAAACGCAATTACCGAAGACGGCGAGATTTATAACGTTGACGGCGCCGGAACAAGGGTCGCGCCGATTATTTACGGTCCAAAAAATGTGATTCTTGTTGCCGGAACAAACAAAATCGTTTCCGATATTGCCGCGGCGGAAGACCGCCTCCGCAATCTTGCCGCGCCCGCAAACGCAAAACGCCTTGGCTGCAAAACTCCCTGCACCGAAACCGGAACCTGCATGAACTGCAAATCCCCCGGAAGGATCTGCTGCAGCTATACCCTCCTCGGTTACCAAAGAATTCCGGGAAGAATAAAAATTATCATCGTCGGAGAACATTTGGGTTATTAATTTTTAAAAAAGACTTTATTTTCCCGAAGAACCGTGTTATAATACGATTTGATACTTTTATAAACTACACGAAAGGGCGCAGTTTTCTTGAAAAAAATAATTCTTATTCTTCTCTGCTTTGTGCTTCTTCTTTCCGGATGCCAAAAACTTCCGAAAGCGGAACCTTATTATTCCGAAACAAGAGAAGACGTAACTTTCAATACCCAATACAGCTATTGTTTTAAAGACGAAAGAAATATCCGCTGCATCTGGAAAAACGAAAGCACCGAAAGCTTTTCCTTCCATGATACTTTTGAACTCCATGTTCTCGGAAACGACGGAGAATGGTATCTTCTTTCAAAAGGCGGCGAAGTTTCTTTCAACACCAACTACCGCCACGGAATTGACCCGGAAAGCGAAACCAGTTCCAGATACGATCTTTCCCTTTATACCGATGAGATTGAAAACGGAAAAACCTACCGTATTTCCACCTATTTCTTCGACGAAAACGAAAACAACTTCCAGGTTTTTGCGGAATTCACCTGCGACGATAAACTTGCCGAACAGGAAATGATCGAAGTTACCGGTTCCTCTTCCCGCGAAGACCCCGAATATACCGATGAAGTGGAAATCCTTAAACCCAAAGGCTGATTTTTTTAAAAACAAACAAAAAGGCGGTTTTCTTCCGCCTTTTTATTTTTGCAGATATATTCTATTATTTTCCCCGGAGGAATCATGTCATTTTTAGTAAAAGATAAAAACTTTTATAAGGTTCTGTTTTCAATAACCCTTCCCATTGCGGCGCAGAACTTCATAACCTTCACCGTAAGCCTTGCGGACTCCCTTATGCTTGGAAAAGTAAGCGAAGTTGTTCTTTCCGGCGCAAACCTTGCAAACCAGCTTTTCTTCATCCTTATGATTATCACCTTCGGCGTAACTTCCGCGGCGATGGTTTTTGCCTCCCAATATTGGGGCAAGGACGACGTTTTTTCGATGAAGAGGGTAATAACAATAATGCTTCGCCTTGCGGCGGCAATAAGCCTTGCTGCTTCCGTTCTTGCAATCTGCATTCCGGAAACCGTTATGAACTGGTATTCCGACGACCCGGAAGTAATTGCGGCAGGCGCAAGCTATCTCCGCATAATCGGCTGGGCGTATCCTTTTTATTCAATCACAAACTCAATGGCTTCGGTTCTCCGTTCCGCCCATATTGTAAAAATTTCTATTGTAATCTATCTTTCTTCCCTTGTTGTAAACGTTTTCCTCAACTGGGTGCTCATCTTCGGAAATCTCGGCGCACCCGTTCTCGGAATCCGCGGCGCGGCAATCGCAACAGCCTGCGCAAGGGTTGTTGAATTTATAATTCTTCTCATCTATCTTGCTTTTTTTGAAAAGAAGATCCACTATACTTTAAAAGACCTTTTTGTTCCGGTAAAAAGCTATCTCGGCGCCTTTCTTAAAACCGGCGCGCCCGTTGTTCTTAACGAGGCGATATGGAGCATCGGAACTTCCGTTCTTTCAATGATAATCGGACATATAAGCACAGAATTTGTTTCCGCAAACAGCATTGCGAACATAATCTGGCAATGCGTCTGGGTCGTTGTTTCCGGAATGGGAAACGCAACTTCCGTTGTGATCGGAAACGCAGTCGGAAGAGGAGAGGACAAAAAACTTATTCTCAATAAGGCAAAAACAATCGTTCTTCTTTCCGCGGTTATGGGCGTTATTTCCGCCGTTATGCTTATCATAATCCGCGGACCGGTTATCAACTTCTATGAAGTTTCCGCCGAAACAAAGGCTCTTGCCTATGACCTAATCGTTTCCTATGCGGTTATAATCGTTTTCCAGTCCATGTCCGTTCAGTACGTTGTCGGAATTTTCCGGGGCGGCGGCGACACAAAAACCGCAATGCTTGTTGACGTTCTTTTCCTTTGGCTTGCCGCAATTCCCCTTGGGGCGCTTTCCGGATTTGTTCTCGGCTGGGCGCCGCCCTATGTTTATCTTATGCTTAAATCCGACGAATTTTTCAAGAACATCATAAGCTTTTTCCGCCTTAAAAGCGGAAAATGGATACGGGATATCACGGTTCATCCGGCGGAAGAAATTCAGTAAAAATTTTTTCGGAAGGTGCGTTTCAAACCGAAGCGCGCCTTTTTTATTTTTCAAAAAACGTTTCAAAAAGAATATCCCTTAAAACGTCCCTTGCATGCCGGACGGAAACTTTGTTTTCGTTAAGAATTTTTGCAAAGCGCAAAGCGGTTTTTTCCTCCGGAGAAATTTTTATAAAAACCGTTTCGCCGGTTGTTTCCTCTTTCCCGAAAATTGCAAAAATCCCCTCTTCCGGCAAAACTTCATATTGCGGTTTAATCTCTTCCTCACTCATAAAAAAATCCTCCCCAAAAACCTTTATTGCCAATATTTTACAATTTTCATTTGATAAAATCAAATTTTCGGCTACGTTAAAACCGATAATTTTTTCTTCCGATATTTGTATAATATCAACATTTTTGCGTTTTTCGGGGCGTTTTTTGCGTTCTAAGAAAATTTTTTGCAAAAAAAGTTTTTTGCAAGTTTTGTTTTTCACTTGTTATCGGCCGTTTTTTTTTGCAAAAAAGGCCACCTTGTTAAAGGGGGCTGTCACGCAATTAAGAACAGGTGCGTGACTGGGGGATTCTGTTGAAATCACCACCTGTTTTGAATTGGACAGGGTTGACACCTCATTCGTCACTTCGCGACACCTTTTGCTCAGCCGCAGACGGCAACCCCTCTGTCTGCTTCGCAGACATCTCCCCTAACAGGGGAGTCTCCTCAAGGAGAAGGCTGACCCTCAGGGTTTCCTTTTTTGCGGGCGACCACATAGGGTCGCCCCTACGGCGTTTCAATTAACTTTCAACTTTACACTCAAAAGAATCCCTCCACCATCTTCGATGGTCCCCCTCCCTTTAGGCAAGGGAGGCTGTTGTCCTCCGGGTTCTTGGTAATCCTTCATCCGTCTTTTCTGCAACAAGTTGCAGAAAATCCACCTTCCCCCGAGGGAAGGCTAAAAAAAGAGCACGCTTCGTTCTGAAGTGTGCTCTTTCTGTTTTTGGATTTTATCAATATGCAACGCCCTGGGCGATCATTGCCTCGGCGACGCGTTTGAAGCCTGCAATGTTTGCACCGGCTTCAAGGTCATAGCCGAAACCGTATTCCGCGGCGGCATCCACGCAGCTCTTATAGATGTTTTTCATAATGCTTTCAAGCTTGCTGTCAACTTCCTCGAAAGTCCAGCTGAGGCGTTCGCTGTTCTGGGTCATTTCAAGACCCGAAGTTGCAACGCCGCCTGCGTTGGAAGCTTTTCCCGGAGCATAAAGGATTCCGGCGTTTTTATAAACCTTGATTGCTTCGGGGGTGTTGGGCATATTTGCGCCTTCCGCAACAGCCATCGCGCCGTTTGCAACGATTGCTTTTGCGGCTTCCTCATCAATTTCGTTCTGGGTTGCGCAGGGAAGCACAACGTCCGCTTTTACGTCAAGCCACATATTTCTCGGACCTTCGACGAATTTTGCGGTGGGAACGTAATCGAGATATTCGGAGATAAAACCTCTGTGCTGATAAATTTTTTCAACGATTTTGTAATCAATTCCGTTTTCGTCATAGATATAACCGGAAACGTCGCTTTGGGCGACAACTTTGCCGCCAAGCTGGGTGGTCTTTTTGTTTGCATATGTACCGACGTTGCCGGAACCGGAAATAATAACGCGTTTTCCTTCAAAAGATTCGCCTTTTGATGCAAGCATTTCCTTGGTGAAATAGCAAAGTCCGAATCCGGTTGCCTCGGTTCTTGCAAGCGAGCCGCCATAGGAAAGACCTTTTCCGGTAAGGGTTCCGGTCCATTCGTTGCGGATTCGTTTATACTGACCGAACATATATCCGATTTCTCTTGCGCCGGTTCCGATATCGCCTGCGGGAACGTCGGTATCCGGACCGATATGGCGGTAAAGTTCAGTCATAAAGCTCTGGCAGAAGCGCATTATTTCAAGGTCGGATTTTCCGATCGGGTTGAAGTCGCATCCGCCTTTGCCGCCGCCCATGGGAAGGCTTGTAAGGCTGTTTTTGAATACCTGTTCAAAGCCGAGGAATTTTATAATGGAGGAGTTTACGGAAGGATGAAGACGGATTCCGCCTTTATAAGGACCAATTGCGGAGTTGTACTGAACGCGGTATCCGCGGTTTACCTGAACTTTTCCGGAATCATCGACCCATGCAACACGGAACTGGATAAAGCGTTCCGGTTCCGCAATTCTTTCCATAATTCCCCATTTTTCGATATTGGGGTTCTGTTCAACAACGGGTTCAAGAGAAACAAAAACTTCTTTTACTGCCTGGAGGAACTCCTTTTCGCCGGGGTTTCTTTTTTCGATATCTTCATAAACTTTTGCGAGATATTCACTTTTAAATGCCATTAACTTTCCCTCCCGAGAGAATAATATACTCTATTATATGCTTTAATGCTTTAAATTGCAAGTTTCTTTGACAAAAATTTCATAATTTCAAAAAAATTATAACTTCCCCCGCTATTGAAAAATCCCTTTTCTTTTGGCATAATTAAAAGAAAAAGGAGGTTTTTCAAAAAAATGTCATATCTTATTGCAAAATTCGGCACAGTAATGCTGGTCTGTGCTTTTTCCGCCTCCTTTTTCCGTCCGGAACTTTCAATCGTCCTTGCGGTCTGTTCCCTTTTCGGGTTCTTCGGTTTTTTCTTTTCCGGAAAAAAGCTCCGGGAATTTTCCGCGCTTTTTGCCGCGGCCGTTCTCGGTTTCGGACTTGTTGCTTTCAATCTTATAACGGAATTTTATGCCGCAAAGGCTCTTGACGGAATGACTGCCGGAATCACCGGAAAGGTCATTGATATTTCCGCCGGAAGCGGAAACCCTGTTTATAAGGTAAAAACCTCTTCCGTCGGAATCCCGGGCGCTCCGCAGGAAATCACCCTTCTTCTTTCCGGTTGGGACGAAAACCCCGCCGGCGCTTTTGATGAAATTTCCTGTGAGGTAACTTTCGGAACATATTCAAAAGGCGATATAAACGAATTCCTCGAAAACCGCTCCGGCGGAATTTTCGTCTGCGGCTATACTTCCTCCCCGGTTGAAATCATAGGAAAAGATTCTTCCTCCTTTGAATACCGAATTCACCTTCTCCGGGAAAAAATTTCCTCCGTGATATATAAAAACTATCTGGATTGGCATGCGCCTTTTATGGAGCAGATCCTGATCGGAACGAAGGGAGACCTTGAAGACGAAATAACCTCCCTTTTCCGCAAAAGCGGACTTGGCCATATTCTTGCAATTTCCGGAATGCATCTTGTTATAATCGTCGGGATTTTTGAAAAAGCGCTCGGTTTAATCAAGGGGCATAAGAAAACGAAGAAGGCAATTTTGATTTTTGTCGTTGGAATTTATATGTTCATCGGCGGCTTCGGAATGTCGGTTCTCCGTTCCGGATTCATGCTCATTGCCCATTATCTTTCCGGAATTTTCTTTTCCGGTTCAAAATCCCCCGACAATCTCGGAATTGCGGTTACGGCGGTTTTGCTCATCGATCCTCTTGCCGCCTGCGATTCGGGCTTTCTTATGTCCGTTCTTTCCTGCCTTTCAATTTCGGTTTTTGCGCCGGTGCTCAAAAAGAAAACCCTTGCGGTTTTAAAGGCGGAGGAAAAACCTTTCGCCGGATTTATTGCCGAATCCTTTTGGGTAAGCGCCGTTGCTTTTCTTGCGGTTCTGCCCGTTTCCGCTTTTGTTTTCGGCGGATTTTCCCTTGCTTCGCCTTTTTCAAACGTTTTTGCGGGATTTTTCATCCAATATTCCATATTTTTCGGGGTTCTTACCGTTCTTTTCGGTTTTGTTCCCTTCCTCGGTTTTCTTGCGGGCGGAACCGCATTCCTCGGAATGATATGCGGCGGAATCCTTCTTAAAATCGCGGAATTTTTCGGAAGCATTTCCTTTTTCTATATCGAAACGCCGGAACTTTGGTTCAAAATCTGGATGTTCGGTTCGGCGGTGCTCATAATTTTCCCGATGCTTTATTCAAAAAGCTTCCGCTATGTCCGGCATTCCGTTTTGATGTCCGTTTTTGTTCTTCTTGCGGGAATCCTTCTTGATTCGGTTATGTTTTCCGGCGTTGCGGAAATAAAAATTTCCGTTCTTGAGCACGGAACCGCTTTTTCGTGCTCAAAGGGCGAAGAATCCGTGCTCGTGACAAAAAATCTCGATTCCTCCGACCGTTACAACATTGATTTTGCTTCGGAATACGAAGTTTTCATCGGTCTTGAATCCCTTTCTTCCGCCGCGGAACATGAAGTTCTCGAAGCTTCGGAACCTTCCCTTGCTTTTTTGAGCACCGAGGATTCCGGCGCGGATTATCCTTTTGCAAAACCCGTTTCCGCCGGAAAAATCGCCTTTGCGGAGAACTGTTTTGTTGAAATAATTCCGGATTCCGCCGTTACTTTTGAAATAAACGGCGTTACAGTCCTATACATTTTCGAAGAATGTGATATAATGAATATTGAACCGAAATTCCGCAGGGCGGATATCGCCGTTCTTGACGAAGTTTCGCCGGAAGATTTTCCTCTTCTTCGATGCAGATATCTTGTTCTTCGGAACTACGGCGGATTTTACAGCGGTTCAAGCGAAATAATCGTTCTCAAAAACGGCGAATGCCAATTTTTTGCATATAACGGAAATCTTATGAAAGGAAGGAATGCCGGATGATATTCAAGGATATGGACGAAATAAGGCGCCATTTAAAAATCGGCGTTCCGCTTCCCTGCTATTTTATCGGCGGAACCGACGACCAGCGCAAACGGGCAATTTTAAATAAAATAATCGGAATGACGACCGAAGGCGGAACGGGTTTTGATACCCACCGCTTTTCCGGAAACGTTTCTGCGGATACAATCGGCGACGCCGCTTTTGAAATCACCTTCGGCGGCGGAAGAAGATGCGTTGTCTGCGAAGATCTTCCCTTCGGAAGCATGGGCGAAAACGAATTCAAAAAATTCGAACAGCTTGTTTCCGAAATCGGTGAAATGGGCGGTTCAACAGTTCTTGTTTTCGTTTTCTATTCCGTCGATACCGAACAGAAAATGGATTCCAAATCAAAAAACGAAAGCAAAACCGGAAAGAAAAACCGGATCGAATCCCTTAAAAAGATAATCGACAAAGCAGAAGGCGGCGTTATAAAATGTGAAACTCCCACAACCGCCGAACTTTGCACCATAATCGAAAAAACCTGCGCAAAATATAAATGCAGCATCCACCGGGATCTTTGCGCATATATGATCGAACGCTGCGGAAGCGATTCCGCCCTTTTGATGAACGAAGCAAGAAAGGTTGCTGAATATAAAGGCACCGGAATTATTTCAAAAGCCGATATCGACCTTATGACCTGCGCAACGCCGGACGCAAAGGTTTTCGACCTTTCCGCAAAAATTGCCGCAAGGGACAGAACCGGCGCGTTCCTTGTTCTCCAGGAACTCCGTGAAATGGGCGAATCCGCCCCGCTTGTTCTCAACATCCTTTCCTCAATGTATATCGATATGTTCCGGGCAAAAGCCGCAAGAGCCGAAGGCAGAACGAAATCCGATATTGCGGCGGATTTTCCGAAAAGCTATCCGAAACCCCGCCAATTTTTAATCGACAAAGCTTTTACCGCCCAGGGAAGATATTCTTTTTCCGCGCTTCTTGAATGCATCGACGTTCTTCTTGATGCGGAACAGAGAATGAAAAGCACCGGCGGCGACAGCGACATTATTCTTGACGAAACAGTCGCAAAACTTTTCTCCATAAAATAACGGAGGATTCATGGAAAATTCACAAAAACGTATTAAAATAAAGGAAACAATAATAGTCGAAGGAAAATACGACAAAATCCGCCTTGCTCCGCTTTTTGATGCAAATATAATAGAACTCGGCGGTTTCAGGATTTACAACAACCGGGACAGGCTTGCCCTTATCCGTAAAATTGCGGAAACGAACGGAATAATCGTTCTCACGGATTCGGATTCCGCGGGTTTTCGCCTCCGGCACTATCTTTCCTCCGCAATTCCGAAGGAAAAAATCAAAAACGTTTTTATTCCCGATGTTTCCGGAAAGGAAAAGCGCAAGGCTAAACCCGGAAAGGAAAATCTCATCGGGGTCGAGGGAATGACAACGGAAGTTCTTCTCGAAGCTTTCAGAAAAGCCGGAATCGACCCGGAAAACGGAAGTTCCGAAAGAACCGAACCTTTCACAAAGGTTTTTCTTTACGAAATCGGTCTTTCCGGCGGAGAAAATTCCGCTTTTTTAAGAAGAAAAATCTGCGAATATTTTTCTCTTCCGAAGATGCTTTCTTCAAATTCGCTTTCGGAAATCCTTCCGATTATCACAACAAAGGCGGAGCTTCTTTCTGCCGTTGAAAAAATAAAGGAATCTTAACGAAAAGGAGGCGCCGCAAATTTTGAATATAAACAGTCTTACGTTCCTGTATCTTTTTCTTCCCGGGGCGCTTCTTGTTTTCAATCTTGCTCCGAAAAAATTAAAAAGCATTGTTCTTGCGGTTATTTCCGGAGGATTTATCCTTTTTTCAAAGCCGGAGGATTTTATTTTCCTTTCCGCGGATATAATAATTCTTTACATACTTTCGGAAGCGCTTTCGAAAAATTCCGAAAATCAAAAGCGGAAAAAGGCGTTTTTCCTTTCCGCACTTTTCATCAACATCGGCGCGATTCTTTTTTATTCCGTCCAAAGCCAGCTTTCCGGCGGTTTTTCGCCTTTCGTATTGATGGTGATTTCCTTCACCGCAATCGGATATTTTGTCGATCTTTATAAAGGCGAAGCGAAAGCGATCCATTCCCCGGCGGATTTTATTGTTTTTCTTGCGTTTTTCGGAAAGCTTACAAGAGGCCCCCTTTTCCGCGCAAAGGATTTTATTTCCGTTTCCGAAAGCGGTTTTTCCCTTTCCGAAACCGGCGGCGGACTTTATCTTTTCATCCGCGGTCTTGCAAAATACGTTGTTCTCGCAACCCCTCTTGCCCAGCTTCACGAAGAGCTTTTTGCCGCAAATTCGGAGGAAATTTCCGTTTTCGGCGCCTGGCTTGATATGATCGTTTTTTCGATGATGATTTTCTTCGATCTTTCCGGATTCTGCGATATGGCAAGGGGTCTTGGAAAATGCTTCGGAATGGAACTTCCGAAAAACTTCTATTTTCCGTTCCAAAGCCCTTCCGTTTCGGATTTCCTCGACCGTTTCAACATGACGGTAACGGCGTTTTTCCGCCATTATGTATATGACGTTCTCCGGAACGACAAAAATTCCCGCCCGCAGTTCATTGTGAACACCATTCTTATCTCAATGCTCTGCGGAATCTGGTTCGGAATAAAGATGAACTTCATCTTCTGGGGACTTTATATTGCGGCGTTCATCATTCTTGAAGAATTCTTCCTCAAAAAAATCCTTCGGGAAATTCCCCATTTCTTCGCAAGGATCTATACTTTTGCCGTAACAATGTTCTCGATGGTGATTTTTTCCTCTTCCGACCTCGGTTCAATAATAACTTCCTATAAGGCAATGTTCGGAATCGGCGCGGCGGTTGTGACGGATTCCATCGCCTATATCGTTTCCCAAAACGTGCTTTTGCTTGTTGCCGGAGCGTTCTTCCTGATAAGCGCGTTCAGCATGTTCATCCGCCATCTCAGCAAAAACAACCGCTTTGCATTCAATATTTTCGCGGTTTTCGAAAGCGCGGTTCTTCTCGTTCTCATAACCGCGGAACTGCTTTGATTTTTTAAAAAATTTCTGCCGAAAGGAGGCTTTCGCCGATGAAAAAAATTTCCGCATTTTTAATTGCCGCAATGCTTTTCGGAATGAGTTTTGCCCTTGGGTTCAACATTCTTTCGGAAGAAAGCTTTCCTGTCGAAGGAACCCTTGCCGAAAAAACGGAAAAACTTATTTCCGATAACATTCCTTTCCGGGATGAACTTTCGGAACTTATGGACAGCATCCGCTATTTTTCCGGAGTCCGCCTCTTCGGCGATATATATATCGGAAGCGAAGGAAGCCTTCTCCGGGATATCCAAAAACCCACTTCAAGAACTTTTTCCGCGGCAAAAAACTATATCCTCGGTTTTTCCGAAAAGAATCAGATAAAGCCATATTTTATGCTTGTTCCGACTTCTTCGGCAATTCTTCAGCATGAAATCGAAAACTTTGCCCGGGAAGATTTTTTCAGCCAGCGCAATATGATAAACCGCATGTATTCCGAATTCGGCGGAAAAGTCCGCACCACGGATATTTACCAGACCCTTTATGACCGCCGGAACGAATATATTTATTACCATACGGAAGATATTCCGACTTCCCTCGGCGGATACTATATTTACGGCGAACTTTGCAGCAGGCTTGGAATAACCGCAAACGAACTCGATTCCTTTTCCGTTTCCTTCGCTTCCCACGGTTTTTACGGAAGCCTTGCGAACGATTTTTTCAAAAAATATTCCGAACCGGATTTTGTTTCGCTCTATGAATATGTGGGTGGTTCCGAAATTATTGTTGAACACCGCAACCAGAACGGAACAAGAAGCATTTACAACAATCTTTTTATCTATGACGGAAAGAACTTCGAGGATAAAACCGATATGATACTCGGCGGAATTTCGCCGGTTATCGAAATAACCGTTTCCGAAAGCCAGGGTGAACGGAATTCCATTCTCATCTTCGGGGACGAAAGCGCAAAAAGCTGGATTCCGTTCCTTGTTTCAAATTTCGGAAAAATAACCTTTGTGGATCTTAATTCCGCAACCGAAAGCCAGCTTTCGGCAATCCGCGCAAATGAATTCGGAAGCGTTCTTTTTGCTTACAGCACCGCAACTTTTTCTTCCGGAATCGATTTTGAAAAACTTGAATACGTAGGATAAAAACAAAAAAATCCCCGGCCGAAGGGCGGGTGTCCGTAAAACAGTTGCAGGCCCGGTAGATGTTTCTGCCGGGACTTTTCTTGTATATATTACAGCTATGTGATAGAATCAACTAAACAATTAGACAAACTTGAATTTGTAGGTGCGTGCAATGAACCTAATAGAATTAACTCACAAGAACGATATTTTACAAACATATGAGATTTACAAACACTGTATGTTTATGCCTACCGAAGAAAAGTTTAATAAG
>SVMR01000024.1 GCA_015067315.1 Oscillospiraceae bacterium
GAATTTCCGCTGGCTGCAAAATGAACGATATGAACTATTCCACTTTCATGAACGGCCTTAAAAAATCCGGTGTAACCCTTAACAGAAAAATGCTTTCCGAAATGGCAATCCATGACGCAGAAGGCTTCGCAGCACTTTGCGCACAGGCAAAAGCAGCTCTTTAATTTTTACAATAAACGCCCGAGTTTTATATAAGCTCGGGCGAATTGCTTTATTTACGGGTAATTTTATGGAGTGTTTTTCCATACAATTACTTCCAATTTTTCCAGAAACAGGAGGACATTATGGTTATTTCAAGCCGCGAAAACCCGATTATAAAAGAGGCCGCAGCGCTTGTTTCCGACAAAAAAGCAAGGAAGCAAAGCGGGCTTTTTGTTGTTGAAGGTGCAAGACTTTGCTCCGAAGCCTGCAAAAGCGGCGCCGAAGTTCTCCGCCTTTTTGTTACGGAAGAGGCCGAAAAAAAATATCCGGAATACCTCAAAAGTCTTCTTTCCGAAGCAAAAGAGGTGTATAATATAACTTGTTCCGTCGCCGAAAAAATAAGCGACACAAAAACTCCCCAAGGGGTTTTTGCCGTTTGCAGAATTGACGAACGGCCGGTTGATTTAAGCAAAAACGGCGTTTATGTTCTTCTTTCGAATCTTCAGGATCCGGGCAACATCGGCACAATTCTTCGTACCTGCGAAGCAATGGACGTCCGGGGAGTTTTTCTTTGCGGATGCGCCGATTGCTATTCCCCGAAGGTTCTGCGAGGAACAATGGGCTGTATTTTCCGCCTTCCGATAAAGGTATTTTCTGAAACGGCGGAGGCTCTTTCGCTTCTTCACGAAGCGGGAGTTTCCACTTATGCTTCTGCCTTAGCAGAAAATGCCCTTCTCCTTCCGGAGGTTAAATTCAGCGAAAAATCCTGCGTGCTCATCGGAAACGAAGGAAACGGACTTGAGCACGGCGTTATTGAGGCTTGCGAGCACGTTGTTATGATACCCATGCCCGGAAAAGCCGAAAGCCTCAACGCTGCTTCCGCGGCGGCGATTATGATTTATTCCGCGGCGATGAACAGCCTTCCCAGAGGGGAAGGTGGCATTTGCGTAAGCAAATGACGAAAGAGGGATAACAATGCCAAGAAATTACGAAGCAAACGAAAATCTGCGCGATGTTTCGCATGAACTACGGAAAAATATGACTCCGCAGGAAAAGCACCTTTGGTACGATTTCTTGAATTCATATGAATATTCTTTCAGACGGCAGGTTGTTATCGGAAATTATATCGTTGATTTTTATTGCAAAAAAGCAAAGCTTGCAATAGAAATTGACGGAGCCCAGCATTATATCCCGGATTCCATCGATTATGATAAAAAACGCACGGAATATCTTGAAGGCTGCGGAATAAAAGTTCTTCGATTTTTAAACAAAGATATTGACCGCAATTTTGAAAATTCCTGTGCTTATATTGACCAAAATGTGAAACAAAGGCTTGGGTGAATCCCTCTTCTGCCTCGTTTCACTCGGCACCTTCCCCTCCGGGAAGGCATTATTGAAAGGAGGACCCGGAAAATGAGTCTTGAACATTGGGTCTGGCTTGGAATTGCGACCCAACCCGGCAGCAAAATTGTTGATGATATTCTTCGGGTTTTTCCCGACCCGGAAGAATTCTTTCTTTCCGGCGATTCCGGAATTGAAAAAATCAAAAGTATAAAAGAAGCGGATGCTCTCAGAATAAGAGCGACGAATCTTGACGTTGCAAAAAGGGCTATTGAAACCGCCGAAAATTACGGCGCAAAAATAATTACAAAAGAATCCGAATTCTATCCGCAGAATCTTCTTAAAATCGAAGCGGCGCCGCCGGTTCTTTACGTTCTCGGCGACGAAACCTGCCTTAATACCGTTCCCGCGGTTGCGGTTGTCGGAACAAGAAGGCTCAGCGAATACGGCGACAAAATGGCGCAGATAATTGCGGGCGGGCTTGGTTCCGCAGGCGCCCTTGTTGTTTCCGGAATGGCTCTCGGAATCGATTCTTCCGCGCATAAAGCCTGTCTTTCCGCAGGGGGAAAAACCGTTGCGGTGCAGGGATGCGGAATCTGCAAGACCTTCCCGCCGGAAAATATTGAACTTAAAGAACTTATTGCTGCAAACGGCGCGGTTATAAGCGAATTTCCTCCGGATTCGGAGGCACGCTCCAGCTTTTTCCCGATCAGGAACAGAATCGTTTCCGGAATGAGCCTTGGGGTCTGCGTAATTGAAGCCGCCGCCCGAAGCGGAACTTCAATCACCGCAAATCTTGCTTTTGACCAGGGAAGAAAGGTTTTTGCCGTTCCGGCGGACGTTAACAGAACAACTTCCCAGGGAACCTTCCGTCTTCTCCGTTCCGGGGCAATTCCCGTTGCGGACGCGAAGGATATTCTTTCCGAATTCGGCGACGAACACACGGCGCATCTCAGTCTTGAAAAAATCCGGAAAAGAAAAATTGAAAAGAATCCGGAAGCAAAAAACGAAAGACCGGAAAAAGCTCCGAAGCCTGTTAAAAAAGCTCCGCCGCCGGGACTTTCAAAAAGCGCTCTTGCAATTTACGGCGTTCTTGACAGAATTCCGAAAAGCGCGGATGAAATTTCCGAACTCACCGGGCTTCCCTCTTCCGCAATCGCCGTAGGACTTACGGAACTTGAACTCCTCGGGCTTGTAATTCCTTCTTCCGGAAGAAGGTTTGTTATTGCGTAATTCTTTTGCCTTCCCCTTGAGGGGAAGGTGCCGCATGGCCGCGGCGGATGAGGTGTTTTGTTTTGCAAAATCACTTTTTTCGGATTAACACCTCATCAGTCAGCTGCGCTGACAGCTTCTCCTCAAGGAGAAGCCTTTTCTTCCCTTTAATAAGGGAGGCTTAATATGAATTAGGGGGTAATCATTACGGCAGCAGAAACAAAAGTATCAAAACGCTCCGCAAAAACAGCAAAGAACCTTGTTATAGTGGAGTCCCCTGCTAAAGCTAAAACCATTGAAAAATATCTCGGAGAAGATTTTACCGTTGTTGCGTCGATGGGTCACGTTCGCGACCTTCCGAAAACAACTCTTGGAATTGACGTGAAAAACGGTTTTGTTCCCCAGTATATTCTTATATCCGGCAAGGAAAACCTTGTCCGCAGCCTTAAAAAACAGGCCGCCGCAGCGGATTACGTATATCTCGCAACGGACCCTGACCGCGAAGGCGAAGCAATTTCCTGGCATCTTGCAAAACTTCTCGGTCTTCCGATGGATGCGCCGAACCGCGTTACTTTTAACGAAATCACCCATTTCGGCGTTGAACAGGGTATGTCCGCCCCGAGAAGCATTGACACCGACCTTGTCAACGCCCAGCAGGGACGCAGAATCCTTGACAGAATCGTGGGTTATAAGCTCAGTCCCTTCCTTTGGAAAAACATCCGCGGCGGTTCTTCCCTTTCCGCAGGAAGAGTTCAGTCCGTTGCGGTAAAGCTTATTGTTGACCGGGAAAGGGAAATTGAAGCCTTTATCCCGGAAGAATATTGGTCCATTGACGCAAAACTTTGCGAAAGAGGCGAAACTTCCGCTTTTTCCGCAAAACTCGCCACCAAAAACGGCGAAAAAATCGATATCAAAACCGGCGAAGAGGCAGAGGCTATCGTCAGCGAACTCCACGGAGTTCCCTTCACCGTCGGCGCAATCAAAAAAAGCGTCCGCAAAAAGCAGCCCGCTCCGCCCTTCATCACTTCCACCCTTCAGCAGGAGGCATCTCTCCGCCTGAGCTTCCAGCCCAGAAGAACCATGAGAATTGCCCAGGAACTTTATGAAGGTATCGACGTTCCCGGAATGGGTGCGGTCGGTCTTATCACCTATATGAGAACCGACTCCCTCAGAATTTCCGCGGAAGCAAAACAGGCCGCGGCGGCTTATATCGAACAGCATTTCGGAAAGGAATATCTTGCTTCCGGCGCAAAAGCATATAAGGCAAAAGCCGGCGCCCAGGATGCCCACGAAGCTATCCGCCCCACCATGCCGGAACTTTCTCCGGACAGACTTAAAGAAAGCCTCACCCCGGAACAGTATAAACTTTATAAACTCGTTTGGGATCGCTTTATTGCAAGCCAGATGGCGGCGGCACTTTATGACACGGTTTCCATTGATATCAACGCGGGGAATTACGGTCTTAAAGCAAGCGGATTTTCCGTCCGCTTCGACGGTTTTTCCGTTCTTTATCCTTACGGCGACGAGGAAAAATCCTCGATTCCGAAACACGCTTCCGCAGGCGACGTTCTTAAAGTCCGGGAAATCAAACCGAACCAGCATTTCACCGCTCCGCCTTCAAGATATACCGAAGCTTCCCTTATCAAGGCTCTTGAGGAAAACGGAATCGGAAGACCTTCCACCTATGCTCCCATCATTACCACCATCATCAGCAGAAACTACGTTGAAAAGGACGGAAAGGCTCTTAAACCAACCGCCCTCGGAACCGTTACGGTTGATCTTATCACCGAACATTTTTCCAATATTGTTGACGTTGATTTCACCGCAAAGATGGAAAAGGACCTTGATAAGGTTGAAAACGGAAAAACCGATTGGGTCCATATGATGAAAAAATTCTATGAGGATTTCCAGAAATCCCTTGAACTTGCCCAGAAAAATCAGGGCGCGGAAAAAATTCGGGTTCCGGAAGAGGAAAGCGACGTAATCTGCGAAAAATGCGGAAGAAAAATGGTCGTAAAAACCGGACGCTTCGGAAAATTCCTTGCCTGCCCCGGATATCCCGCCTGCCAGAACACAAAACGAATTGTTAAGGAAACCGGCGGCGAATGCCCCCTTTGCGGCGCAAGAATCCTTTCGAAAAAATCCAAAACCGGAAAAACCTATTTCGGATGCGAACACAACCCTTCCTGCGGATTTATGAGCTGGGACGAACCCACCGCGGAAAAATGCCCCAGCTGCGGAAAAACCCTTCTCCAAAAGAAAGGCAGAAACGCAAAAATCTATTGTTCCAATCCGGAATGCAATTACGAAAGAGCGGTGGCCGGAAAATGAGCGAAAAAATAACCGTAATCGGAGCGGGTCTTGCGGGCTGCGAAGCGGCGCACAAACTCTCCTCCCTCGGATTTTCCGTCCGCCTTTGCGAAATGAAGCCGGAAAAATATTCCCCGGCACATAAAAGCGAAAATTTTGCGGAGCTTGTATGCTCCAACTCCCTTAAAGCAATGCGCCTTGGTTCCGCGGCCGGTCTTCTTAAAGAAGAAATGAGAATGCTCGGTTCAATAACCATGGAAGCGGCGGAAAAAACTTCCGTTGCCGCCGGCGGCGCCCTTGCGGTTGACAGGGAAAAATTTGCGGAATATATTACCGAAAAAATAAAAAGCGACCCGAACATCGAAATTGTTTACGGCGAAGTCACCGAAGTTCCGGAAGAAGGAATCGTAATTTTCACAACCGGTCCCCTTACTTCCGATACTCTTGCGGAAAACCTTAAAGAACGCTTCGGCGGAACTCTTTCTTTCTATGATGCAGTCGCGCCCATTGTTTCCGCGGATTCACTCGATTGGGATAAAGTTTTCATGGGCGCAAGATATGACCGGGGCGAAGCGGACTACGTCAACTGCCCCATGGAAAGGGACGAATACGACGCATTCTATGAAGCGCTTGTCAATGCGGAAAGAGCGCCCCTCCATGAGTTTGAAACCGCAGACCCGAAGGTTTATGAAGGCTGCATGCCTGTTGAAATAATGGCTTCCCGGGGACACGATACTCTCCGTTTCGGTCCTCTCCGTCCGGTGGGTTTAACCGACCCCCATACCGGAAGAAGGCCCTGGGCAAACGTCCAGCTCCGCAGAGAAAACGCCGAGGGAACCATGTATAACCTTGTCGGATTCCAGACAAACCTTAAATTCGGCGAACAGAAAAGGGTTTTTTCAATGATTCCCGGTCTTGAAAACGCCGAATTCCTCCGCTACGGAGTTATGCACAGGGATACCTTTATGGATTCCCCGAGGCTTCTTGATAAAAACCTTTCCCTTAAAGCGGAACCGCGGCTTTTCTTTGCCGGACAGTTCACCGGCGTTGAAGGCTATACCGAATCCGCCGCAACGGGAATTCTTGCGGGAATAAACGCCGCAAGATTTGCCGAAGGAAAAGAACCCCTTATCCTTCCGGAGCTCACCATGCTGGGCGCTCTGGTAAATTATATAACTGACGAGAGTGTGGAAAACTTCCAGCCCATGGGCGCAAATATGGGACTTCTTCCGCCTCTCCCAAACAAGATCCGCCATAAGGACGAACGCTATCTTGCTGTCGCCGAAAGGGCGGTTGCCGCAATGAAGGAGATCTTATGAAAATAATTCTTGATATATACGGCGGCGATAACGCGCCTCTTGCTCCCCTTAAAGGCGCGGAAATGGCTGTTAAAGAACTGGGCGTTGAAATTATCGCAGTCGGAAACGAAGCGGAAATGAAGGAAATCTGTGAAAAGGAAAACATCTCCACCGAAGGATTCACCTTTGTTGATGCTCCCCTTGTTATGCCCGTTTGCGCGGAACCCACTTCCGCCCTTAAAGAATATAAGGAAAGCAGCCTTGTTAAAGGACTTGAACTTCTTTCAAAAGGCGAAGGCGACGCTTATGTCGGCGCAGGTTCCACCGGCGCAATCGTTGTTGCCGCAACTCTTATTGTAAAGCGCATAAAAGGCATTAAAAGAGCCGCCCTTGCTTCCGTTCTTCCGGGACTTGAAAAAGATTATATGCTTCTTGACCTTGGCGCAAACGTTGAATGCCGCCCCGAAATGCTCAACCAGTTCGGAATGATGGGTTCTGTTTATATGCAGAGCGTTATGGGCGTTGAAAACCCGACGGTCGGTCTTATAAACATCGGCGTTGAGGAAAGCAAAGGCACAGAACTTCAGAAAGAAGCATTTGCGCTTATGAAAAAAGCGGATTACAACTTCATCGGAAACGTTGAGGTGCGCGACGTTCCCGCTGGTGCCTGCGACGTTGCCGTTGCGGACGGCTGGACCGGAAACATCGTGCTCAAAACCATTGAAGGTCTTGGAAAAGGCTTCGGCAAAATGCTCAAAGGCATGTTCAAAAAGAACCTTCTTACAATCCTTGCCGCCGCTCTTGTTAAAAACGGAATAGACGGATTTAAAAACAAGATGGATTCCACAAAAAGAGGCGGCGCGCCCCTTCTCGGAATTGCAAAACCGGTTATCAAAGCCCACGGAAACAGCAATTCTCTTGCTTTCAGAAACGCCATTGAGCAGGCAAAGATTTTTGTTGAAACGGATATCAACGGAACTATCTCCGCCGCGCTTGCAAAAATGAAGGAGGAAGAAAAATGAGCACCAGAGAACTTTCCGTTCTTGAAGAACGTCTTGGATACAAATTCAAAAACATAAAATTTCTTGAAACCGGCGTTACCCATTCCTCTTTCTCCAACGAAACAAAGAACCACGTTCCTTATAACGAACGACAGGAATTCCTCGGGGACGCTGTTTTGAGCATCATTGTTTCCGACTACATCTTCGAAAACTATACAAAACTTCCGGAAGGCGAACTCACGAAGCTCCGCGCTTCCCTTGTTTGTGAAAAAAGCCTTTGCGGATTCGCAAACGAAATCGAACTCGGTTCCTTCCTCCGGCTCGGACACGGCGAAGAGCTTATGGGCGGACGGGAAAGACCTTCGATTCTTGCGGATGCTTTCGAAGCGGTGCTCGCCGCGATTTATCTTGACGGCGGAATTGAACCGGCAACGGAATTCGTGCTCAGCTTCGTAAAAAAGGCGCTTGAACACGTTGAAAACGCCGCTTTTAAGGATTACAAAACCCTTCTTCAGGAAATAATCCAGAAAAATCCGGAAGAAAGACTTACTTATATGCTCGTCGGCGAAAGCGGACCCGACCACGACAAGCGTTTTGAAGTTGACGTCCTGCTCAACAGCAACGTAATCGGTCACGGAATCGGAAAAAGCAAAAAAGCCGCCGAACAGCATGCCGCAAAAGAAGCATTGGAGCTGATGGGACAATGAAACACGCAAACGTTGCTTTCTTCGTTCCGATGGTCGGATGCCCCCATCGGTGCTCATTTTGCGACCAGAATTCCATAACCGGGGAAAGCGGAATTCCGACCCCGGAGGAAGTTGACAAAACCCTTAAAAAAGCCGCAAAGGAACTCCACGGTTTTTCCGAAAAGGCGGAAATTGCCTTCTTCGGCGGAAGCTTCACCATGATTCCCCGGGAAATGATGCTCGGGCTTCTTGCTCCGGCGAAGAAATGGATCGACAGAAAAGCCTTTTCCGGAATCCGGATAAGCACAAGACCGGACGCCATTGATGAAGAAATTCTTTCCGTGCTCAAGGAATACGGAGTCACCTCCATCGAACTCGGCGCCCAAAGCTGCAGCAACGCGGTTCTTGAAAAGAACCGCCGGGGACATACTTTTGAGGATACTCAAAGGGCGGCGCAGCTTATTAAGGAATCCGGATTCTCCCTCGGATTACAGATGATGACCGGCATGCCCGGTTCGACCAAAGAGGACGATATCCTTACTGCCGCAAGATTTGCCGCCTTAAAACCGGACACCATGCGGATATATCCGACCCTCGTGCTCAAAAACACCCTTATGGCAAAATGGTTCGGGGAGGGGGAATACGTTCCCCAGACCATTGAGGAAGCGGCGGCGGAATGCGCCGAACTTCTTGATATCTTCGAACTTTATAAGATAAAAGTTATCCGCCTCGGTCTTCATGCGGAAGAATCCCTTGAGGAAAATCTTCTTGGCGGACCTTATCATCCGGCCTTCCGGGAAATTTGCGAAAGCCTTCGCTTCCGCAAAAAAATCGCGCCGATGCTGACCCGCCTTCCGAAAGGAAGCTATGTTCTTAAAGTTGCCCCTTCCGAAGTTTCGAAATGCTCCGGACAGAAAAAAAGCAACGTTGAACATTGGCTTTCCCTTGGATACGCTGTCAGAATTGTTCCCGACGGAAGCCTTAATCCCGGCGATTTTGAGGTTATGATGGCGGGAATAAAGTGATTTTACTGTAGGGAACACTGTCCTCAGCGTTCCGCATATTAACGGACCGTCGGGGACGACGGTCCCTACGGTTGTTTTTTCAACCCCTTATTCGATTCTTAAAACAAGGAAGTGAAAACTTGTTTCTTAAATATCTCGAGCTTTCGGGCTTTAAATCTTTTCCGGATAAAACAAGGCTTAATTTCGGACGCGGAATGACCGCTGTTGTTGGTCCAAACGGAAGCGGAAAAAGTAACATAAGCGACGCTGTTCGCTGGGTTCTCGGCGAAATGTCAACAAAAGCGCTTCGCGGAGGAAAAATGGAGGACGTTATTTTTAACGGAACCCATCTTCGCCGCGCCCACGGATTCGCCGAAGTTCGCATTTGTTTTGACAACACCGACCGTTCCCTTCCCCTTGATACGGACGAAGTTATTGTTTCAAGAAAATATTACCGCAACGGCGATTCGGATTACAAAATCTGCGAAAAAACCTGCCGCCTTAAAGATATAAACGAACTTTTCATGGATACCGGTCTTGGAAGGGACGGTTATTCACTTATCGGACAGGGCAAAATTTCCGAAATTGTTTCCGCAAAGCCGAACCAGCGCCGCGAAATTTTTGAGGAAGCCTCCGGAATTTCAAAATTCCGCTACCGCAAGGACGAAGCGGAAAAAAGCCTTTCCAAGGCTGACGAAAATCTTCTTCGCCTTCGGGACAACCTTTCCGCCCTTGAAGAAAGGGTCGGTCCTCTTCTTGAACAAAGCGAAAAGGCAAAAAAATTCCTTGAACTTTCCGAAGAGAAAAAATCCCTTGAAATTTCCGTATGGATGCGCACCCTCCGCAGACTTAAAAGCCAGCTTGCGGAACAGAGCAGCACCATCGGAATTTATCAGAGCGAATATGACACCCTCGACGCGGATTACAACGAAGCGGAAAACCGCATAAACGCCCTTTATGATCAGATCCGTGACCTTGACGCAAACGTTGAGGCAAAACGCGAAAAAATAAGCGAAAACGAAACCGCTCTCGGTGAACTTACCGCAAAAGCGGCGGTTTGCCAGAACGATATTGAACATAACGAAAGCGAAATTGCAAGAATCGACGAGGAGATTTCTTCCCTTTCTTCCGATTCCACCGAAAGCGATTCCGCCATTGAAAACAGAAGGAACGAACTTTCCGGAAAAGAAGCGGAAAAGAACGCACTTTTTGAAAAAGAAAATTCCGTAAAACTCTCCGGCGAAAAAATCGCGGAGGAAAAAGCGGTTTTTGTTAAGGAAAAAGCGGATTCCGAAGAAAAAATCGCCGGAATCGATACCGAACTCGGACATATAAACGTTGTTCTTGCAACCGCAAAAAACGATATCAGCCAGTATTCCGAACGGCTTGAACAGCTTTCCCTTTCCGCAAGCCAGAAGCTTGCACTTGTTGACGGTTATAAAACCGAACTTATCGAAGTCAACGATCTTCTTGAAGAAATTGAAGACAAAACCGAAAGCATCAACAACTCCAAGGCCGGCATGCTTATGAAGCGCGACCTTCGCAAAAAGCAGCTTTCCGACCTCGAAGAAAAGCGCAGCAAAATCCGCCGCGAAGCGGATTCCTTTGCCCAGCGCGCAAAACTCCTCCAGGATCTTGAGCGCAATATGGAAGGTTTCGGTCAAAGCGTAAAATTCGTTCTCGATAAAGGCGCCGCAGGCGCTCTTCGGGGAATCCTTGAACCGGTTTCGAAGATTCTTTCCGTTGACGCAAAATATTCCCTTGCGGTTGAAACCGCCGTCGGCGCGGCGCTTCAGAACATTGTTGTAACCGACGAGGACGCGGCAAAAAAAGCTATCCGCATGCTTAAAGAACAGGGACGCGGAAGAGTTACCTTCCTTCCCCTCACTTCCGTCCGGGGAAACAAGCTTGAGGAACGGGGTCTTTCCGATTGCGACGGTTTCATCGGAATCGGTTCCGACCTTGTTAAAAACGACCCGAAATATGACGGAATCGTAAAATCCGTCCTCGGAAGAATCGTTGTTGCGGAGGATCTTGACTGCGCCGTTGCAATCGCGAAAAAATTCGGATATAAATTCAGAATCGTAACCCTTGACGGACAGCTTGTTAACGCAGGCGGTTCCCTCACCGGCGGTTCCACCCAAAAATCCGCGGGAATCCTTTCAAGAAAACAGGAAATTGACGAACTCCTTAAAAAATCCGCCGCCGCGGAAAAACTTCTTTCCGAAGGCGAAGGGGATTATAACAGGCTTAAAGAGGAAATTTCCGCAATGGAAGCGGATTCCCTTGCAACCGAAAGCGAACTTCGGACCCTTTCCGAAGATAAAATCCGCGCTGAAGGCGAAAAGAAACGCCTTCTTATGCAGATTTCCGACGCGGAAGCAGCAGGAACCGAAGCGGAAACCCAGCGCAATATCCTCAACAAGGCTATTGAAGAGGCAAAAGGCCGCATAACCGAATATGAGGGACTTCTTTCCGAAAGAAACGGAAGAAAAGAAAAACTCCTTTCCGAAGTTTCCGTAATTGAAGAAAAACTTTCCGCTTTTGCGGAAAAAGAAAGCGCAAATTCCGCGGAACTTTCCGCAATCGCTCTTTCCGCCGCTATTGTTCAGAAGGATATTGAAAATATCGAACTTGCAATTACCCAGCTTCTTGAAGGCAGGGACAAGAGAGAGGAAAAAATCGCTTCCCTTAACGAACGCAAGGCTCTTGTAATCGACAAAAACTCCGCCCTTGCTTCGGAAATCAAGGAAATTGAGGACGAAAAACTCCGCCTTTCGAACCTTTCCGAAGAAGGCAGAACCGAAATTTCCGCGTTTTTTGCCCAGCGCCAGGATTTTGAAAAGCGAACCACCGACGAACGCACCGCACAGAAAAACACTGTCAGCCGCAGAGAGGAAGCTTCCGGTCGCCTTATTAAAGCAAGAACCCGCCTTGATGAACTCCAGGTTGATTACGACAGAATCATCGGTCAGCTTTGGGACGAATATGAAATGACGTATTCCAGAGCGGAGGAGGTTGCGGAAGAAATTACCGAACCGCAGAAAGCCCAGCGCAGACTCGGCGAACTTCGCAGCAAGATTAAAGCTCTTGGAAACGTAAACCTTTCCGCAATCGAGGAATTCAAGGAAGTTTCCGAAAGATATGAATTCATGAAATCCCAGATCGAGGATGCGGAAAAATCCCGCGACGAACTCCGTTCACTTATCCGCAGCCTTATGGGACAGATGAGAACGATTTTCCTCGACCGCTTCACCCAGATTTCCGGCAACTTCACCGTTGTTTTCAAGGAACTTTTCGGCGGCGGCGAAGCAAAACTCTTCCTCACCGACCCGGACAACGTTCTTGAATCCGGAATTGAAATCACCGTTCAGCCTCCGGGCAAAATTATCAACAACCTTGCTTCCCTTTCCGGCGGCGAACAGACTTTTGTTGCAATCGCGATTTATTTTGCAATTCTCAAAGTCCGTCCCGCTCCCTTCTGCATCCTCGACGAAATCGAGGCGGCGCTTGATGAAGCGAACGTTGACCGCTATGCGGATTATCTTCTTCGCCTTACGGAAAACACCCAGTTTATCGCCATCACCCACCGCCGCGGAACAATGGAACATGCGGACCGCCTTTACGGCGTAACCATGCAGGAAGAAGGCGTTTCAAAGCTTCTTGAACTTACCCTTGCGGAAGTTGAGAATATTGATAAATAAGTATATTTTATTGTTTTAAGGGAAAACTTAAAGCGGGCGGATAATATCCGCCACCTACTTTGTTTTTTTGCAAAAGGAGGTTTTCCCCTTTGAATATACTTATAATCGACGATTTGTTTGTTCCGGAAAAAGCGAAGGCGGATTCCGCAAAAAAATCGCTTTTTTGCCGTGTTTCGGAAGAAAACCGGAAAAGAAAGATTTTTCTCGGAAAGAAATTTCAGAAATCCGGCGCAAACGTACTTTTGATAAGGCTTGAACTTGTTCCGGAAAATCTTAACGCCTGTTTCGATTTCCGGGAGGAGGAAGGTTTAAGCCAGCTTTTTGTCCGGATTCCGGCAAAGAGAAAAAAATCCTTTCTCCGTTTTCGGGAACTTTTTGAATTTTCCGCAATTCTTTCGGAAAATTCCCCAAGCCTTTCCGGAATTTTTTCTCCGGACGTTGTTTTTTGCGGAGGGGTTCTTCCCTTTTCCGTTCCTGCGGGAACAAAAATCGCGAACGATTCCGATTCCGTGCTCATAACCGAGCTTTCCTGTTTCCCGAAGGAAACTTTAACGGTCTTTGGGCTTTGTTCCGCTTTCAATCCCGTGCTCAAATTCCTTTCGAAAGCTTTTGAAAAGGCTTTTCATGAAAGCAGCGGGGTTTTCGGCGCTTTTCCGAAGGCGGAAACAAAATTCCCCGGTGCTCATAACCTTTATCCTATGGTTTTCCCTTCGGAAGTTCCGAAAAAAGAACCTTCCGAAAAAGCAAGGACCGCAAAAGAGATGCTCAAATCCTTCGGTGAAGGAAGAACCTTCGTGCTCGCTTTTTGCGGCGAACCGGAAATCGGTTTTTCCGTAGAGGAACTGATTCTTTCCGCCGGAACCTTCGGCGAAAAATTTGCCCTTGTTTTTCCTTTTGAAGGACGGAAAACAACCTATTTCAAGCGCTTTTCCGCGGAAAAAGGAATTACGAACGTCTTTTTTCCGGAAGATATTCCGAAAGAGGATATCCCCTTTATCCTTTCCGGTGCGGACGGGATTTTTGTTTCCGAATCCGACTTCGGAAAAGGCTTTTTCCCGGAACAGGAAAATTTCTGGAACGCTCTCGGCGCTCAAAAACCGGTTGTTGCCGCTTCCGAGCATTGGGCGGATTTTTTCCGGAAAGCGGGCGGAGTTATTATTACAAAACCCCGCCGGAAGGACAGCATCGCTCTCGGGATAAAAACGCTTCTTGGAATGACGGAGGCGGACCGGGAAACTCTTGGAAGGGCAAACCTGGAATTCTTCGAAAAAAATTCCGCGGAAAACTTCGGAAAAGAATGTTTTTCGCTTTTTGACAATTTTGTTAAACAAAAGGAGATCAAAAAATGATCCTTGTTATCGACATCGGGAACACGACAATGGAATTCGGACTTTATGAAGGAGATTCCCTTACCGGGGTTTTCCGTCTTGGTTCAAAACGCGACATAACTTCCGACGAAGTGGGGCTTTTTGTCACCCAGTTTTTTGAATACAGAAAACTTTCCGTCGGCGATGTTTCCGACGTTATTATAAGTTCCGTTGTTCCCCAGATAAACTATTCCGTCTGCAGCGCGGTAAGAAAATATTTCGGTCTTGAACCCTTTGTAATCGGGGAAAATATTTTCTGCAATATGCCGAACCTTTATGAAAATCCGAAGGAAGTCGGCGCAGACAGGCTTGTTGATTCCTATGCCGCATTCAAAAAATACGGCGGCCCGCTCATAATCGTCGATTTCGGCACCGCCACCACCTGCGAGGCGGTTTCCGAAACCGGAGAATACCTCGGCGGAATCATCTATCCCGGCATTAAAACTTCCATGGACGCGCTTTATGAAAAGGCGGCGAAGCTCCCGAAAATCGAGATTCTTAAGCCGGAATTTGCTCTTGGAAAAAACACCGTTTCTTCAATGCAAAGCGGCGCTTATTACGGATATCTCGGCGCTATCGAAAAAATGGTGGAAAATCTTAAAGCGATTATCGGCGCAGAAGCAAAGGTTGTTGCAACCGGCGGCTTTGCAAGGCTTTTTGCCGAGGAAAAGCTTTTCGATTACATCGACCAGCGCCTTCCCCTTGAAGGAATCAAAATGGTTTACGAAGATTCGAAAAAATGAGATAAATTTAAGACCTCCGGAAAACCGGGGGTCTTTTTGTTTTTCGGGGGGCGGATATTATTTTGCAAAGCGATCAAGACCGTTCCCTACCGTGGCGCGGCGAGGTTTATTGAAATTCCGTAGGGGCGACCCTATGTGGTCGCCCGTTTAACCGAGCGAATAATCTATACAGAAAACTGCCGTTTCTTTGCGCCGTCAAAGAAATAGGGGAAAATATTACATTTCTTTCGGTTACAAAAGAAATGGGGTTGTGTTATAAAACTACCCCTCGGTCACCTGCGGTGACAGCTCCCCTGCCAATGGGAGCTTGCACTTCGGGAATCCTTTTATCCCCTCATCCGTCTTTTTTGCAACAAGTTGCAAAAAATCCACCTTCCCCCAAGGGAAGGCTAAAATAAAAGCGACCCTTGCGGGTCGCTTTTTTTATTTCAGAAGTTCCGTTCCGTTGTAGATTACCGAAACGATTTCTTCGGGATTCAAAGGAATTTTAAAAATTATTCTTTCGAGGTCAAGATTCATAAAATCAACTTTTGTTCCGTCGGAAAGAATCACTTCAAAGCTGTTCATTTCCGGAAGATTTCCGCTTATTGCCATAGAAATTTTTGAACAACGTATTTCAATGTTTTCGCCGGCGGTTTCAAGGATGATATCTTCCATTTTCGGTTCGGCTTTAAAATCGATTTTCCAATCGCCGGAAATCCAGTTTTTCTGAACGATCTCGCCTTTTCTGCGGAAGCAGAGATTTTCTATATCCTCAAAATCAACTTCATATAAATAGGAATTGAAGCTGTAGCCGAGTTTTTCCATAAAATTATGCCTTTCGATCGGTTCAATAATCTCCTCGGTTTTCGTGTTGAAAAGCTCATATTTTCCTCTTCTTTCAACTCCGTCACCCCAAGGGGTTCTTGTTACAAGAAGCAGCCTTCCGTCCTTATATTCCGCAAGGTCGATATATGTATCCTCATAGGCGGGAACATCAAGCCATTGATATTCCGCATAATATCCGTAAGGCCATTCTTTGCCGAAGCGGATTATATATTCCCCTTCGACATATTCGCTTTGCTCGATGGCGGAAAGGATATCCGTTTCATAGATTTTTGAATTCTGTTCAACCGGCTCGGTTATTTCATGGGCAAAAACCGTTCCGCTTGCGTTTTGCATCGGTTCGTTCCATTCCGCAAGAATATAACCAACGAGGGTGTTTTCATCCCGGTTTTCGTCGCGCATTCCGCCGTAATATCCAAGTCCGCTGTTAACTTCCGTTTCGTCAAAAGTAATCTCCGGCAAGAGCCTTGCGCCTTCCGGAATTTCGCCGTCATAATAATCGAACTGCCAGAGAAGATACATGATTCGCTCGTCCGTAAGGGCGGAAATCACCGTGAATTCGGAACCGGTTTTTTCTTCCGTTTCCGGAATCACCTCAACAGGTGTGCTTTCTTCGATAATCTGTTTATCCTCTTCGATAATTTCCGCTTCCTCAAAACCGAAAAGATCGCCGAAGGAGATATTGAAGCGAAGAGCCGCAGCCGTTCCCACGGAAAGAAGCATTATAATAGCCGCCGCAAGAATTATCGCAAAACTTTTGCGGTGAAGCGTTTTCGGCGGTTTTTCCGCCCAGATAACAAGGTCTTCGCCGATTTCGCCAATGGCTTTCCACAAAATTTCGCCGTTCATAAGGAGAATCCCTCCTTTTCCAGTTCCTCCCGGAGCTTTTTACGAAGTTTTGCAAGAATGTTTTTTACCCTTGTTTCGTTTATTTTTGCGTTTTTTGCAATATCCGAAAGGCTTTCGCCGTACCAATATCTCCGAATGAAAACATAGCGCTTTTCTTCCGGAAGATTCCGGATGAAACTGTCGAGATATTCCGAAAGAGCCTTTGCGTCAACTTCCGCTTCGACGTTTTCCCTTCCGGAAACGCATTCCTCAAGTTCATCAATAGGTTCAAAAACCGCGCTTCGCTTCGCTGTGTTCTTTTTTCGGAAAAGATTAAGGGAAATGTTCCGGGTGATTTTTCCGAGGAAAACCCTAAGGCAGTTCGGAACGGTTGGCGGGATGTTGTTCCAGGCGCAAAGCCAGGTATCCGAAAGACATTCTTCCTCATCAAGTTCGTTATGTAAAACGTTCTTCGCAATAACGGAGCAATATGGGGTATATTTTCCCGAAGTTTCGGAAATTGCTTCTTCGTTTCTTTCAAAATAAAGTTCGATTATTTTTGCGTCTTCCAAACAAAAAACCTCCTTTCAACCATAAAGACACTAAAAATCCGCCGATGGATACCCCTTTCCGGCGGATTTTTTCTTTTTATTCAATATTTTCTTCCGAAAGATTCTGTTCCGTTCCGTCGGAAAGCATCCGGAAACGGTTAAAGGAAGGAAGAAGTCGGGTGTTATAGGAACCCATTGCGTCGTCGAAGGATCTTCTTGCGTTCGAAAGGGCGGAATCAATTTTTCCGAAATGTTCGCCGAATTTTTCAAAGCGCTTTATAAGTTCCCTGCTTTGCTTCGCAATTTCCTTTGCGTTCTGGCTCATGGCGTTTTCCTGCCAACCTATCGAAACAGATTTCAGGAACGCATAGAAAGTCATGGGCGAAAGGAGAAGGACGTTTTTTCCCATGGCGTAGCCGAAGATTTCCCTGTCGGCCGCAAATGCGGCGGAAAGTCCGCTTTCATAAGGAACGACCATTGCGACCATCTCAACGCTTCGGTCCTCGCTTTTCCAATATGCCTTTTTATAAAGCGCGTCTATATGGCTGCGGAGAGCTTTTGCGTGTTCGGAAAGATGCTTTGTTCTTGCGGCTTCGTCCGTATCGTCAAGATATGCAAGATAGGAATTCATTGGCGCCTTGCTGTCAACGGGAACGCTTCTTCCGCCGGTAAGGTGGATCACCATATCCGGGCGGCTTCCTTCGGAATTGACTTCCTGCTCCTCAAAATCAATATGCTCCACCATTCCCGCAAGCTCGGCAATTCTTCGGAGCTGTTCTTCTCCCCATTTTCCCCGTTGGGCGTTGTTTTTAAGGGTGGAGTTGAGAAGATCGGTTGCGTTTTTAAGTTCGCTGTTCTGTTTTTGAAGATTTTCGACCTTTTCGTTAAGTCCGCTGTAAGCGGAAGCGCGTTTTTGTTCAAGTTCCTCGACCTTTGCCCGGAGTTCTTTAAGTTCGCTTGCAACCGGAGCAACGATTCCGCCGACCTTATCGTTCGCGCTTTCAAGAAAAACCCTGTTGTTGTTTTCGGTGATGTTTTTCGAAATGCTTGCGAAGGAATCCTTAAGGCTGGAATCCGCCTTTTCGATCCATTCGCTGATTATTCTGCTGCTTTCGATTGCGGCGGCGGCTTTTGCCGTTGTTGCGGAAAGCTTTTCCGAAAGGACATCGTTTCTTTCGGAAAGTTCGGCGGCTTTTCTTTCGGCTTCGTTTGCTCGGAAAGTTTCGGTCTTAAGAACCGTTTCCTTTACGGCAATTTCCCTTTCCTTTTCGGAAATATCATAAAGGAGTTTTTCGCGGTTTTTTCTGCTTTCAAAAACTTCTTCCGAAAGGCTTTCTTTTTCCGCTTTAAGAATTGCGTTTTCCTTTTTAAAGGTGGAAATTCTTCCGTTTTCTATTAAAAAAGCCGCAGCAAAACCAAGAACAAGGGTTCCGGCGGCAAAAAGAATTGCCGTAATAAAATCAATCTGGGACATGGCGGCACCTCCGTTTTATATATATACATATATTTTATAATAGCAGGGCGCCGTTGTCAAACGGATGTTGGGGCATATTTGCACCAAAGGAAGCATAAAATTCGGGAGAAAAACATTTTCTTGGGGGGATTTTATGCAAAAAGGACTTTCTGACCGGGAAGCGGAAAAACTTTTGGAAAAGCACGGGGAAAACGTCCTTTCGTCCGAAAAGCGCGATTCCGCCGCAAAAATTTTTGCTTCGCAATTCAAGGATCTGCTGACCCTTATTCTTCTTGGGGCGGCGGCCGTTTCGGTTTTCATGGGGGAATTCATCGACGCTTTCACAATTATGGCAATCGTTTTTATAAACGCGGTTATCGGTTTTTCCCAGGAATATAAAACCGAACGCACCCTTGAAAATTTAAAAAAACTTGCTTCGCCTAAGGCAACCATTTTCAGAAACGGCAGAAAAACCGAAATTCCCGCATCAAAAATCGTTCCGGGAGACGTTGTTTTTCTGAAAGCCGGCGACAAAGTTCCGGCGGACGGAAAAATCCTTTCCGCTGCGAGCATGGCGGCGGATGAATCCATGCTCACCGGGGAAAGCCTTCCGGTTGAAAAGCGGATTTTTTCCGGCGGGGAATCCTCCGGAATCCGTGAAGATATGGTCTATATGGGAACTTCCGTAACTTCCGGCCATGGGGAGTTCCTTGTTACCGAAACGGGAATGGAAACCCAGATGGGGAAAATCGCCGGGATGCTCAAAGAAACAAAAAATGAGCATACTCCCCTTCAGCAAAAGCTTGCGGTTCTCAGCAAATACATAGCCGCCGGCTGTCTTCTTATATGTTTTATTGTTACTGTCACCGGGATTCTTCGGGGCGAACCCGCTTTTGATATGTTCCTTCTCGGGCTTTCCCTTTCCGTTGCGGCAATTCCGGAAGGACTTACGGCGGTTATAACAATTTCCCTCGGTCTTGCCGTCGGAAGGATGCTCAAAAAGAACGCCCTTATCCGGAAGCTCCATTCCGTTGAAACTCTCGGATGCGCAAACGTGATCTGTTCCGACAAAACCGGCACCCTTACGGAAAACCGGATGACTGTTACGGAGATTTTTCTTCCTTCCGGGGAGGTTTTTCATCCGGAGGATTTTCCTGGGCAAAAGGAAAAACTGCATTTTCCCCTTCTTGCGGCGGGAATCTGCAACAACGCGGAAGCAAACGGTGCTCAAAAAATTTCCGGCGAACCGACGGAAGCCGCACTCCTCAAAACGGTGCTCGATTGCGGGATTCCCTTTTCTGATTTTGTCCGCAGGGACGAAATTCCTTTCGATTCCGCAAGAAAACTTATGTCCGTTTCCGCAAAAGACAAAAACGGGCGGTATTTTGTTTTTTCAAAAGGAGCGCCGGACGTTCTTCTTCCTCTCTGCCGCGAAAAACTTTGTAAAGGCGAGCACCTTTCCATTTCCGCCGGCGACAGGGAACTTTTTAAAAAGCAGCTTTCGGCAATGGCGGCAAACGCTCTTCGGGTAATTGCGGTTGCGTATAAGGAGGATTCCGCCGAAAAAATAAGCGAGGATAACCTTTGTTTCCTCGGATTCTTCGGAATGATAGATCCGCCGAGGAAAGGCGCGGCGGAATCGGTGCTCAAATGCAGGCGCGCGGGAATCCGAACGGTTATGATTACCGGCGACCACCCGGAAACCGCCTTTGCAATAGCAAAAAACCTTCATATTGCTTCGCAGAAAAGCGAAGTTATAACCGGGGCGGAGCTTGACAGGCTTTCGGATGCGGATTTTTCAAAAATTGTTGAGCACCGGAACGTTTTTGCAAGGGTCACCCCTGCTCATAAGCTTAAAATCGTCCGTTTTCTTAAGAAAAACGGAAGCATTGCCGCAATGACCGGCGACGGAGTAAACGATGCGCCCGCGGTTAAGGAAGCGGATATCGGCGTTTCCATGGGCAAAAACGGAACGGACGTTACAAGGGAAGCTTCCGGAATAGTGCTTCTTGACGATGATTTTTCAACTCTTGTTTCCGCCGCGGAGGAAGGACGCATTATTTACGGCAACATCCGGAAATTTATCCGCTATCTGCTTTCCTGCAACATCGGCGAAGTTGTGACAATGTTCTTCGGGATGCTCATGGGGATGCCCGTTGTTCTTCTTCCGATTCAGATTTTAATGGTGAACCTTGTTACGGACGGAATTCCGGCGATTGCCCTTTCTTTCGATCCGCCCCAGGACGACGTTATGCTTGAAAAGCCTCGAAAACGGGACGAATCCGTTTTTTCGAACGGACTTGGATTCAAAATTATTGTAAGGGGAATTCTTCTTGGGCTTTCGGTGCTCGGGGCGTTCGGTTCGGTGCTCGGTTTTACGAAAAACGTTGATTTTGCAAGAACTGCCGCCTTCCTTGCCCTTGTTTTTACCCAGCTTATCCATGTTTTTGAATGCAAAAGCGAAAACCGAAGCCTTTTTAAAATCAACCTTTTCAACAACATGAAGCTTATTTTTGCGGTTCTTTCCTCTGCGGTTATCGTTTTGAGCACGGTTTATGTTCCCGCTCTCAACCCGATTTTCAAAACCGTTCCCCTTGATTTAAAATCCGTTTTAACGGTGCTCGGATTTTCTTTTGCCGTTCCCGTTGTTTCCGGAATTATCGGAATTTTTAAAAAGAAATAAAAATTTGGCTTTCCGCTCGGGCATCCGCCTTCCTTGTTAAAGGGAGGTGGCATTTCCGCAGGAAATGACGGAGGGATTCCTCTTTAAAATACCGTAAATTATAAAAGAATCCCCCAGTCTTTTTTAACCGCAGGCGGTTAAAAATCCAGTTCCCTTTAGGCAAGGGAGCCTTCAGGAACCACCCTTCCGTCTTTTTCGTCGGCAAGCCGCCGGAAAATCCACCTCCCCTGATAGGGGAGGCTGAACACAGAATCACCCAGTCACGCGCCTGTTCTTAAAGGCGTGACAGCCCCCTTTGACAAGGTGGGCTTTTTTTAATACCTCTTCCGGCTTTTCCGGAACTTGCAACGATAAAAAAGGAGTGCCTCTTTATAAGGCACTCCCGAATGCGGTCTTTTTAAACCGGTTTTATTTAAGAAGAACAAAGGTATAGAAAACAACTCCGCCGTTTTTTCCGACAAAATCGATTCCGAGAGTTTTCGAAAGTTTTGCAACTTCGATGCAGTAACCGCTTACGGAATGGATCGCGGTATCCGGATGGCGGCAGGGTTCGCCGGTTTTGATTCCGCATTCTTCGCAAAGATGGCATCCGCCGGCGGCAAGAACGCGGGAATTTTTGCTGTCAAAACCAATTTTCTGCATGGATTTCCAAAGAAGCTGGCTTCTTCTTTCATGCGCAATCTGCTCGCCGAGGTAGCCTTCACGGCAGGTAAGATCGGCGACCTGATATTCCTTGGTGAAAACAAGGCAGTCTTTAAAGTTATGGAGCTGGGCGATAAGCGCTTTTGCATTTCCCATTGCGGGCGGGCACATATAGCTTGCATGGTACATTCCACAAAGGTTCTGTTCGCAAAAACGGCGAAGATCCGGATCGCAGGGGATTAATCTTGCGGGAATTTCTTTGCATTCTTCAAAACCGATTGTTTCGGCGATTTTTTTGATTTCTTCGTACATCAAAAATCCGCTCCTTTTCGATAATTTTCTATTGTCAGTATAATCCCGAAAAACGGCTTTGTCAAGCGGAATTTCCTGCGAAAATAAAAAAGGCGGAAATAAATCCGCCGTTTTTTAAACCGTTATTTCAATTATGTTCCCCTCGAAACCAACGACCGCGCTTTCGTAATAACCGTCGCCGGTTGTCCGCGGACCGCTTATTACCTCAAATCCGTCCGCTTTCAGCTTTTCGGTAAGCTCATCGACCTCTTCTTTTGTTCCAAGACTGAAAGCGATATGGATATAACCGCTTCGGTAAGGCGTTTTTTCGCTTTTTTCAGCAAGAGGACTCTTCATTATTTCAAGCCTTGCGCCGTCATCAAAACTGAGGAAATATGAACGGAAATCCGTTTTTTCGTTGTGATAGCCTTCGTTCGGAACCGCGGCAAAATATTTTACGAAAAAATTCTTCGCTCCGTCAAGGTCATTGACATACATGGCTATATGTTCGATTTTCATCTGTTTCCCCCGATTTTATTTTTGATCAGCCAGATAATCCAGCCTGCGGCAGTTCCCGTTACAGAACCTATCGCCCCGACAACAAGATAAACAATAAGCGCCAAAACGCCCCAATCAATATATTGGGCAAGAAAACCCGAAACGGAATCGGTAATCAAAAGACAAAGCGCCGCAATTATTCCAAGGGTTATAAAAAACGGAACAAGCCTTATGGCTTTTTTCTCCGTTTTTTTGCAGATTATAATCTGCGCAACGGCAAAAACAACCGCAACGGGAATTCCGAAGATTACATAATACATTTTATTCTCCTTTTTTGCTTAAAACAAGGCAAACCGCCGCGCCGACCGCCGCAAAACCCACCGCCACGTAATAAAAGAAAAACACAGGTTTTATCAGCATACAAACCAGAATCATAAAAAGAACCGCAAGCGGAATGAATTTTGCAAAAGGTTTTTTGACTTTTCTGAAAGCTGTCTGAATAATAAAACCCATTCCGCCGAAAATAACCGCGCCGACAATGAACAGAAGAATTACAAAAATCCCGCTCATAAAACCGCCTCCTTTCATTTTGCTTAATTTATTTTTCAAAAAGCGAATCAATCTCCGCAATAATTTCTTCGGAATTGATTATTTCATAGCCGCCCTTTGAATCGTCCGAATAAACAACGTTCACGTTTCCGAGTGTTAAAAACTGCTGCTTATTTTTGTGGTCTGTAACATGTATATTATATTTCATATCCCCCTGCCAGACGGGAGTAAACTTAACTCTGTAATTTTTTCTTTCCGCTTTTGAAAGAATTTCTATAATAGCCTGCGCTTCTTCGCTTCGGAGATTTATCTCCTCTTTCGAATGCGCCGAAACTTTTTCGATATAAATCAGATTTGCGCTTCCCTCTTCAAGAACAGGGGAAGTTCCCATCCGATATTCCGTAAAAACAAAGGCGGCCGCAAAAATCAAAACTGCGGAAATTACATAAAAAATAAAGTTTTTCATAAAACCGCCTCCTTTTTTCTCATTATATCCCAAATTTATGAACAAATAAAGAGTTCGCTTTTTGTGGGGAAGATTTTTTTGCCGAAATATGCTAAAATAGCATAAAAAGGCGGTGTTTTTTTATGGATCAGATTAAAACCGGGAAATTGATTGCGGCTCTTCGAAAGGAAAAAGGATATACCCAGGAAGAACTCGGAAGGATTCTTGGGGTTTCGAACAAAACCGTTTCCCGTTGGGAAAACGGAAACTATATGCCGGATATTGAAACTTTGCGCCTTCTCGGAAAAGAATTTTCCGTTTCCATTGAAGAACTTTTGGACGGCGAAAGAATTTTTGAAAAAAAGCCGCCCGAAACTCCCGACCCTTTCAGCCCGAAGGAAAGGGCGGATTTTTGGCGGAGAAACTGGAAGCGGGAAAACAGAAGCTGGTTTGTTTTTTGGGGGATTGTTGTTTTTCTTTTTGTGCTTTCCGGTCTTTTTGCTGCTTTTACCGCCGCAAGGATCCTCGGTTTCGGAATCGGAAAGATGCTTTCGGTTTTTGGGGCAATTATCGTTTCCGCCGGGATTTTTTGCCTTGCTCTGTATCTTTATTTTTACAACAAAATGTGCATTTACGTTGATAACAACGCTTATAAATTAAGCGAAGATTAAATTATCCGCCGGTTTTTTTTAAAATTCTGCATTATGCACTTTGCATTCTGCATTAAAAAAGAATCCCTCCACCATCTTCGATGGTCCCCCTCCCTTTAACAAGGGAGGCTAATGCCCTCAGGGTTTCTTTTTTCGGAAAAAGCGGAAAAATTTTTCTTTAGCTATTGACTATCGATATACAGGTGATATAATATAAACAAATGTTTATATTGATTAAACTTTGTCTATAAAAAGGAGGCGTTTTCCGTGACGCAAAGGGAAAGGCAGATTCTCCAGCTTATTGAAGCAAATCCGATGATTCAGCAGCAGGAAATTGCCGATAAACTCGGCATAACCCGCTCCTCCGTTGCGGTTCATATTTCGAACCTGACAAAAAAAGGCTGCATTGCCGGAAAGGGATACGTTCTCCGCACCGGAAGCTACGCGGTTGTTGTCGGTGGAGTAAACGTTGATATCGGCGGACGTTCGTTCAATGCTCTTGTCGGCGAAGATTCAAACCCCGGCGAAGTTATGACAAGCCTTGGCGGAGTTGGCAGAAACATTGCCCATAACATGAGCCTTATGGGACTTGACGTCCGGCTTCTTTCCGCATACGGCGACGACATAAACGGCGAAAGGGTTGCGGCTTCCTGTTCCGAACTCGGAATTGATTTAAGCAACGCCCTTCGTGTTCCGGGCGCGGCAACCTCCACTTATCTTTACATAACCGACCCGGCTGGCGAAATGGCCCTTGCGGTTTCGGATATGGAAGTCTGCAAAAAGATAACTCCCGAATATCTTTCGAAGAATCTTGCCCTTTTGCAGAACGCCCAGGTTGTTGTTGCCGACGCAAACATCCCCCAGGAATCCCTTGAATTCCTTGCGAACAATCTTTTCGTTCCGCTTTTTGTTGACCCCGTTTCAACGGTAAAAGCCGAAAAGGTAAGAAAAATCCTCCCGAAAATACACACCCTTAAACCCAACAGAATCGAAGCGGAACTTCTTTCCGGCGTTAAAATCGAAAGCGAAAAAGACGCCGAAAAAGCCGCAAAAGCTCTTATTGAAAAAGGAGTCCGCAGAGTTTTCATCTCCATGGGAGCAAAGGGAGTTTTTGCCGCAACCGCGAAGGAAAGCCTCTGGCACGGAATCTTCCCGGGAAAAATGGTGAACACAACCGGATGCGGAGATGCTTTCATGGGTGCTCTTGTCTGGGCATATCTTGAAGGAATGAATCTTGAGGATACCGCCGCCGCAGGACTTGCCGCCGGTTCCATCGCGATGGAATCCGACGAAACAATAAATCCGCTTATGTGCGAGGAAATCTTAAGAAACCGCATGAAACAAAAATAAAAGAACAGCATATTTTTAGAAGGAGAAATAAAAATGAACCTCAACAAATTTCTTGACGTAAACGCAGAAGTTGCAAAAGCAATCGAAGAAGGAAAACCCGTTGTCGCTCTTGAATCCACCATCATCAGCCACGGAATGCCCTATCCCCAGAACGTTGAAACCGCTCTTAAAGTTGAACAAATCATCCGCGAAAACGGCGCTGTTCCCGCAACAATTGCAATAATCGGCGGACGCCTTAAAGCAGGTCTTACCCCCGAAGAAATTGAATATTTCGGCAAAAAAGGCCAGGATATCCATAAAGCTTCCCGCCGCGACCTTGCTGTTCTTTGCGCAAGAGGCGAAGACGGCGCAACAACCGTTACCACCACCATGATCATCGCACACATGGCAGGAATCAAAATCTTCGCAACCGGCGGAATCGGCGGCGTTCACCGCGGCGCCGAAACCACCATGGATATCTCCGCAGACCTTGAGGAACTCGGTCAGACCCCTATGATGGTTGTTTGCGCAGGCGCAAAATCCATTCTTGACCTTGGACTTACCCTTGAATATCTCGAAACCAAAGGCGTTCCGGTAATCGGCTTCGGCACCGAAGAACTCCCCGCATTTTACACCCGTTCCTCCGGTTTCAAAGTTGACTACAGAATCGACACCCCCGAAGAACTTGCAAAAGCATTCAAAGCTTCCCACGAAATGGGACTTAAAGCAGGTATGCTTGTTGCAAACCCCATTCCGGAAGAATACGCAATGCCCCTTGACGTAATCAACACCGCCATCGACACCGCCATTGCGGAAGCAGAAGCAAAGGGCATCAAAGGCAAAGAAACAACTCCTTTCCTTCTTGCAAAAGTTGCCGAACTCACCGGCGGCGATTCCCTCGCTTCCAACATCCAGCTTGTTTTCAACAACGCAAAAGTTGCCGCAAAAACCGCTGTTGAATACTGCAAACTTTAATTTAAACCGCAAAACAAAAAGGACGGATTTTATCCGTCCTTTTTTTATTTTATGAGAAATTCAAAAATCCGCCTGTTAAAATCCTTTCCCTCGTCATAAACCGCATGGCGAAGACCCGGATACATAAAAATTTCCGAATCCGGAATTTCCTTTGCAAGAATTTTTGAACCTTCCGGTCCGACAGTTCTGTCCTCTTCGCCGCCGATTATAAGAACAGGCGCTTTTATGTTTTTGAGCACCGGGGATGCATCGTGCTCAAGGCAAGCTTTTGCCATGCTCAAAAACCTTGAACAGTCCTTCGGAACGGCAATTTTCCCCGTTATGGGCGTAAGCCAGCGGTTTTTTCGGTAATAATCATCGGAATACATGTTTTTAACATTGCTGTCCATAAGTTCCGCGCCTTTTCCGTTCCTTGCAAGTTCGACCCATTCCGGAACGCAGTTTTTCATCGTATCATTGCTTTTCGGCGCCGTTGCAACGAGGATAAGTTTTTCGGTTTTCTCCGGAAAATCCGCCGCAAAATGCTGGGCGATCATTCCGCCCATGGAAACGCCGAAGATACTTGCCTTTTCAATCCCCGACTTCTCCATAAAAAGAGCGATATCCGCCGCCATATCCTTCGTCGAAAAATCCTCCGGAAGGGGCTCCCTCCTGCTCATCATATAAACGGTAAAATCCTTTGCGAATTCCCGGTACATAAGCGCCATCGGAAGAGCCTTGCCTTTTACTGTCGTAAGTCCGTCGCCCAATCCGGAAAGCATTATGAGATTCCTATTTCCTTTTCCGAAAACCGCGCAGGGGATTTTTGCGCCGCCGATATCAACAAGAAGATTTTTTGCGCCTAACATAGTTTACACTCCGTATTTTTAAAAGAATATATTATTATCCGTAAACATTTTATCACCAAAAATCCCATTTGTCCAACGGTTTTTGTTGGTGCGGTTTCGGTCTTGAAACAAATCCGAAAAATGATATAATATAGTCACCATAAAGAGTGCGCGAGAGACAGGCTCGTTGACCGCACAGCAACCTGCCGAAAGGTAAGGTGCTAACGCCTGACCGATGGTCTCCTTTAATTTAAGTTTTTTGTTGTTGTGGAAAAAAGGCTCATCGGTAACGATGGGCCTTTTTTCTGCGCCTTTATGGAAATTATTTTAAAGGAGCAACAAAAATGAACATCACTCAGTTATTGAAGAATTATGAAAAGATCTGCCTCAGTTTCGAAAGCGAAGATGAAGAGGAACTAAAAAAACGGCTTATGATCCTCGGTTACAGAATACCGGAAGATTTCCGTTCGCCGGTAATAATCCACCGGAACAAAACTCTTTCCTTCATAACCGGTTTTGTTTCGGGAATGTTCTTTTCCCAATCGGAAAGGAAGCTTGAAAAAGCGGGAATTATAAAAACGGAATATTCAAAGCTTTCGCCGGAAGAAATAAAATCCGCCTGGTACAGGGCAAGAAAAGCTCCCTGACGGATGTCAGGGAGCTTTTCTTATCTTTCCGGATAATCCAACCCTTTTTCAATATCAAGAAGATAGTCTGCGGATACTTTAAAAAACTTGCAAAACGCACGAATATCGTCAATGCTTGGCGAATATTTTCCGCATTCAAGATAGGATATTTTTCGCTGAGTCATATTAAGCGCATTTCCAAGTTCTGTTTGATTCATATCAAGATCTTCCCTGAAAGATCTTATTTTCTCACCAAAATTCATATACATCACCGAAAATACTTTAACATAGACAGAAAGTGTCTATTGACTTTTAGATGCAATGCGTCTATAATTGTATTAAAACATATTATCAGGAAAGGATGTGCTTCTATGAATAACAATGGAGGAATGGGTTTTGGCGCAGTCGTTCTCGCCGTTTTTCTCGGAATAGCTTTATTTGCAGTAATAGGCTGATAAAAAAGGAACTTATAATAATTATTATATGTATGACTTTATATTTTATTAATCGTTTTTTTATAAAGCCATATATTTCAATTCCTGTATTAAGTTACCTATCAAAATGCCATATCAACGATTTTTTCGGCGGTATAGTTTTTTGTGCATATTACAATATAATTATGCTGTATGCGGAAAAAAATCCTGCTGAAAAATTTTTAGAAATATTTGTTGTGATTTTTATTGTTGGTTTAACCTGGGAATTTATTTTTCCTCTGTTTTTACCATACAGCACATCAGATATTTATGACCTGCTTGCCTATGTTTTAGGCGGTACTGCATATTATTTTATTAAGAGGTGAAATACAATGAAAAAATTATTATATTTAATTGTGGCTTTAATAATCTGTCTGTCTTTAACCGCTTGCGGAGGAAACGATAATCGTTATGATGTCGTTTATGATGATGACGGCTTTTTGGGATACAGCGATTCTTTCTGGGATTGGTATAGTGAAAACAACTGATTCTAAAATATATACAAAAAATCCCCGTGTAATACACGGGGATTTTTTGTTGCGGCATTGACCTATTTTCCCGGGAAGCTGCCCTCCAAGTATCTTCGGCACGAACGGGCTTAACTACTGTGTTCGGAATGGGAACAGGTGGGACCCCGTCGTAATAGACACCGCATATTAAATTAGATAAGAATCGGGCAGAACCGAAATTCTGCCCGATCTGGCTCCCCCTGTCGGGCTCGAACCAACGACCCTGCGGTTAACAGCCGCATGCTCTGCCAACTGAGCTAAGGAGGAATAAAGAGAACAGCACAGTCAGAAGACTGTGCTGTGTCGGCATCGACCTATTTTTCCGGGAGGCTGCCCTCCAAGTATCTTCGGCACAAACGAGCTTAACTACTGTGTTCGGAATGGGAACAGGTGGATCCTC
>SVMR01000004.1 GCA_015067315.1 Oscillospiraceae bacterium
GACACGAGGTATATCCTACACACAACGCAATACGCCTCCAAAGTTTCGACAAAATTGTACAAAGCTCGCATATAGGTGCGAGTTTTGTACAGAAAAAATTTTTTGCCTCTCTGTTGACACGTCGAGACGACCTCGGAAGAGTCGTTATCCCGAAGGAAATCCGAAGAACAATGAGAATCCGCGAAGGCGACCCTCTTGAAATTTTCACCGATAACGAAGGCGGCGTCATCTTCAAAAAATATTCCCCCATCGGCGAACTCGCTTCCTTCGCCGGACAGTATGCCGAAGTTCTTTATAAAGTCGGCGGCTGCCCGGTTTTGATCTGCGACCGGGACAGCGTTGTTGCCGCCGCGGGAATTCCGAAAAAGGAAGTGCTTGAACGGCGCGTAACTCCAATGCTTGAAGACCTTATGGAACGCCGCGCAGTTTACGGAAGAACCGGAGCTTCCGGCGAAAATCTTCTTTTCCCCGCGGAGGGAATCGACAAAGCCGCCCTTGCCGCCGCGGCAATAATCGCTTCCGGCGACGTTTGCGGAGCGGTTGTTTATCTTTCCGACGGAAGGGAAAAATCCACCGAAACTGAAACAAAACTTGTTTCCGCAGCGGCAAATTTCCTCGGAAAACAGATGGAAGAGTAATATTTTTATTTTAAAGTATTATACTTTAAAATATATAATATTATATATCAAAAGTCAAAAAACGGCTTATTTATGCGGTTTAACAAAAAAAGCGGCGGTCAAAAGACCGCCGCTTTTGGTTTTTTTATTAAAGGAAACCTTCGGTTTTGCTGTAAGGGCACCAGGCTCTTACTTCGATGATATTTTTGCAGTCCGGATCGGTTGCGCGGACATAAAAACTGTTCTGCCAACCGAACTGGTCGGGCTGTTCAAGGGGATCGTAAGCATGGACAATATAATATCCGTTGTCGTCTTTATACGCGCCGTCTTCGATCATGTTATATCTTTTGCCCTGGAAAATAATTTCACTACGCATTTTTCTTTTCCTCCGATAATTTACTGATATAATGATACTATAAAATTTTAATTAAATCAATAGTTTTTACGAATCTGTTAAATTTTATAAAGGGTATTGATTGCAAAATTATATTGATGTATAATTGTTGCATACGAAACAGTTTCATCTTCAACAAACCTGAAAAAGGAGGTTTCTTCAATGTGTGAAAGATATTATATCAACACCGAACTTCGGATTCTTTCCCGCAACATTGCCAATTATTTCATCAATTACGGCAACCGCAAAAAAATTGATAAAATGACAGGCTCCGGCGGCTGGATAATTTCATATATTGCGGAAAATTATTACAGGGACGTTTTCCAGCGCGACCTTGAAAAAGAATTCGATATAACCCGCTCCACAGCATCAAAAAACGTCGATCTTCTTGTTGAAAACGGTTTTATAACAAGAGAACCCGTTGATTATGACGCCCGCCTTAAAAAACTTGTTCTTACCGAAAAGGCAAAGGAAGTTTTTAAAATAATGCGGAACGACCGCGCAACCCTTGAAGCCCAGATGCTTAAAGGTTTTTCCGAAGAAGAAAAAAAACAGCTTCGGGGATTCTTGCGCAGACTCTCATCAAATCTTGAAACCGGGGAGGAATTCTGATGTTAAAACGCCTTGCTCAATGCGTAAGGGAATATAAGCTTCCCTCCTTTCTTTCGGCTTTTTTTGTAAGCCTTGAAGTTGTAATGGAAGTTCTCATTCCTTTCGAAATGGCGGATATGCTCGACTTCGGAATAAACGCCGGAAACATGGAATTTGTAATCCAAAGCGGAATAAGGCTTATGCTCTATGCGTGCCTTACGATTCTTTTCGGAAATCTTGCGGGAAGAGCCGCTTCAACCGCCGCCTGCGGATTCGGAAAAAACCTCCGCAAGGATATGTATTATAATATCCAGAATTTCTCCTTTTCAAACATAGATAAATTTTCCGCATCAAGCCTTATTACAAGAATGACGACCGACGTTCAGAACGTCCAGCAGGCATATCTTATGCTTATTCGCGTTGCGTTCCGTTCTCCGATCATGATGATTTTTTCAAGCGTTTTTGCTTTCCGGATTTATCCGAAACTCGCAATGGTTTTTGTGATATGCCTTCCGATTCTTCTTGCGGGTCTTTTATTCATTATTAAAAAAACCCATCCGATTTTTGTAAGGGTTTTCAAAACCTATGACCGCCTTAACAGAACCGTTCAGGAAAACCTCCGGGGAATCCGCGTTGTAAAATCCTTTATCCGCGAAGATAAGGAAATTGAAAAATTTGACGAAACCTCCGATTCAATCCGAAGCGATTTCACCCGGGCGGAAAAGAACATCGCCTGGAACGCGCCTCTTATGCAGGGCTGCTCCTATACCTGCATGCTTCTTGTTGCATGGCTTGGCGCAAACGCAATAATTGCTTCCGGAAACAACCCGGATCTCGGTCTTACAACCGGTATGCTCATGAGCCTTATCACCTATTCAATGCAGATTCTTATGAGCGTCATGATGATTTCCGTAATCTTCGTTATGATTATTATTTCCCGTGAAAGCGCAAACCGAATTTATGAAGTTCTTTCGGAAGAAAGCGACCTTAAAAACGGCGAAAATCCTGTTTTTGAGGTTCCGGACGGCAGCATTGAATTCAGAAACGTAACTTTCCGCTATTCCGAAAAAGCAGACAAAAACGTTCTCAACAACGTTTCGGTCAGCATTAAATCCGGCGAAACAATCGGCGTTATCGGCGGAACCGGTTCCTCAAAATCCACCTTCGTCCAGATGATTCCCCGCCTTTATGACACAACGGAAGGTTCCGTTTCCGTCGGCGGAATCAACGTCCGGAATTACGACCTTGAAACCCTCCGCGACAGCGTCGCAATGGTTCTTCAAAAGAACGTTCTCTTTTCCGGAACTGTCCGCGAAAACCTTCTTTGGGGAAACGAAAACGCAACTCAGGAAGAAATCGAGCATGCCTGCGACCTTGCCCAGGCTTCTCCGTTCATAAACGAAATGCCCGAAAAATACGAAACATATATTGAACAGGGCGGTTCTAACGTTTCCGGCGGACAGAAACAGCGTCTTTGCATTGCAAGAGCGCTTCTTAAAAAACCGAAGGTCCTTATCCTTGACGACTCCACAAGCGCGGTCGATACAAAAACCGATGCGCTTATCCGCAAGGCTTTTGCGGAAGAAATTCCCGATACCACAAAGATTATCATTGCCCAGAGAATCGCTTCCGTTATGGATGCGGATAAAATCATCATTCTCGATGCGGGCGAAATCGTAGCAATGGGAACCCATGAGGAACTTCTTGAAACAAGCGAAATTTACCGCGAAACCTATGAATCCCAGATGAAAGGAGGACTTTCCGATGAATGATAAAAAACCGAACATGAAGAGGCCCTCCCTTGATATGATCACAGCAAAAAGGCTTCTCACCTATTTCAGAAACTACCGTATCCAGATGGTTTTTGTATTCCTCTGCATCGTTCTTGCAACCGTTGCAAGCGTCGCTTCCTCCCTTTTCATCAAAACCCTTATCGACGATTATATAACTCCCCTTGTCGGAGTTCAGAATCCGGATTTCATGCCCCTTATCGGCGCTCTCGGCGTAATGGCTTCAATTTATATCATAGGAATCCTTTCCTCGCTTTTTTATAACAGAACCATGGCGACCGTTTCCCAGAATATCCTTAAGGATATCCGTTCTTCGATGTTCCGCCATATGCAGAAGCTCCCGATTAAATATTTTGACACCCACAGCCACGGCGACGTTATGAGTTATTACACAAACGACGCCGACGCTCTCCGCCAGATGCTTTCCCAAAGCATTCCGCAGGTTATCCAGTCCATTCTTTCCATAACTTTTGTTTTCATTTCAATGCTCATCCAGAGCATCTGGCTTACGGCAATCGTAATCGTTTTCACCTTCTTCATGATGAAGCTCCTCGGAATAATAACCGGAAAATCCGGACATTATTTCATGCAGGCCCAGCGTTCCATCGCCGGAATGAACGGCTATATCGAAGAAATGATAAACGGACAGAAAGTTGTAAAAGTTTTCAACCATGAGGAAAAGGCAAAAGAGGCTTTTGACGGAAAGAACGGCGAACTTTGCTTCAACGCAACAAACGCAAACAAATTTGCCAACACCCTTATGCCTCTTATGAACGGTCTTGGATATTTCCTTTACGTTATCATTGCGATAATCGGCGGATACCTTGCCCTTTCCGGCGTTCCGAACCTTTCCCTTTTCGGAATCGGAACCCTTACCCTCGGTACAATCGCTTCTTTCCTCCAGCTTTCCAGAAGCTTCTGCCAGCCCATCGGCAACGTTTCGAACCAGATCAACTCCGTTATAATGGCTATTGCGGGCGCAAAACGAATTTTTGAATTCATCGACGAACCCACCGAAGAAAACAACGGCGAAGTAACCCTTGTCAACATAACAAAGAAAAACGGAGCTATTGAGGAAATCGGCGAACGCACCGAACAATGGGCATGGAAAATTCCCCATGAGGACGGCACTTTTGAATACCGGGAACTCCAGGGCGGAGTCCGGCTTGAAAACGTCGATTTTTCCTATGAGGAAGGAAAACGCGTTCTCCATGACGTTTCCTTCTATGCGGAACCGGGACAGAAAGTTGCCCTTGTCGGCGCAACCGGCGCAGGAAAAACAACCATCACAAACCTTATCAACCATTTTTATGACATTGAAAACGGCACGATCACCTATGACGGAATCAACATCCGCGACATCAACAAGGATGACCTTCGCCGTTCAATGGGCGTTGTTCTCCAGGACGTAAACCTTTTCACCGGAACGGTTATGGAAAACCTCCGTTACGGAAGACCGGACGCCACCGACGAAGAATGTATTGCCGCGGCGCAGCTTGCGGATGCGGATGCCTTCATCCGTATGCTTCCGGAAGGTTACAACACAGTTCTTGAGGGCGACGGAAGCGGTCTTTCCCAGGGTCAGCGCCAGCTTATTTCCATTGCAAGAGCCGCCGTTGCGGATCCGCCCGTTATGATTCTTGACGAAGCGACCTCTTCCATTGACACCAGAACCGAAGCGATCGTTCAGCGCGGAATGGATGCGCTTATGTACGGAAGAACCGTTTTTGTAATTGCCCACCGCCTTTCAACCGTTCAAAACTCCGACATCATCATGGTTCTTGACCACGGAAGAATAATCGAACGCGGAAGCCACGAAAAACTCATTGAACAAAAAGGCACCTATTACAGACTTTATACCGGCGCATTTGAACTTGACTGATAAAAAAACAAAAAAAGGGACGCGGCGCGTCCCTTTTTTGTTTTTTATAAAAAGTTTCCCTTGTTTATATGGGGCTTTTTTCAGCCTCTCCTATCAAGCGACGGAAAGGTGATTCCTGAATAGGCCCCCCTTGCCTAAAGGGGGCTGGATTTTTTAACCGCTTGCGGTTAAAAAAGACTGGGGGATTCTTTTATAATTTGTCGGTGTTTTAAGGAAGAATCCCTCCGTCATTTCCTGCGGAAATGCCACCTCCCTTTAACAAGGGAGGCTATTGCCCTCCGGGAAACTTTTTTAAAGGTATCCGCGGATGTCGATAACAAGGCGCTCTTCAAGATTGATAAGGCGTTTTGTGATATCCTTTGTGATTTCGTCCGCGGCTTTATATTCGTTGAGATATTTGTTGAGGGATTTTACGCCCATGTTGCAGCCTTCCGTCATAAGGTCGGCAATTGTTGAATCCGATTCATCAAAAACAAGCTTCACGTTTGTTTTTATCCAGGACATGCCCTTTGCCATCGGGTTAGGGTCCTTTCCTTCGTCAGAATTCCTTCGCAGAAGGGTCCGGATTTCCCTTTCAAGCTTTTCGTGTTCCTCTTTGCAGACGGTGAGAAGCTGTTTAAGCTCCTTCGCTTTTACATAGGGAAGAACTTCGTCGATCGAGGACATTCCCATTTCAACCCCCGCATCGCATTCCCGGAGAAGTTTTATATTATCGTTTTCCATTTTTTAAATTCCACTTCCTTTCTTTTGAAAATATTATGCCCTTTTTAAAGTGGAATTATTTGCCTTAACGGAGATTTTATAAAAAAGGTTCTACTGTTAAAGGGGGCTTTTTTCGGCCTCCCATATCAGGGGAGGTGTCACCGCAGGTGACAGAAGGGTGGTTCTGTTTTTTTGCGGAATGTCGGGGACGACGTTCCCTACCGTAACGCAATGAGGTTTATTGAAACAATGTAGGGGCGACCTACCCCAAGGGTACTTCCTCGCACTTCGTGCTCAGGGCGCTATGCGGTCGCCCGTTTTTAATTGGACAGGGTTTTCTCTCCCTCAGTCACGGCAAAGCCGCGACAGCTCCCTCATCAGAGGGAGCCTGCCCTCCGGGAATCCTTTTTTGCGGGCGACCACACAGGGTCGCCCCTACGGAGTTTCTATTAACTTTCAACTTTACACTCAAAAGAATCCCCCGCCACTTCGTGGCCCTCCCCCCTTTAGGCAAGGGGGGCTTTCCTGCAACATTCTGCATTGTGCACTTTGCATTCTGCATTAAAAAAAAGCACCCCGAAGGGTGCTTTTTATGTTATTCCTCTTCCGGAATTTCTTTCGGAAGGATTTTTGCGTGAACTCTTGCGATATGGTGTTCCTCAACCTGGGTCACGGTGAATTCAACGCCCTGGAATTCAACAACAGGGTGCTCTTCCTCTTCCGGAATTCTTCCGAGGATATCCATTATAAGACCGGAAAGAGTGTCATAATCCGCGTCCTCATCAACTTCGATATCAAGGAGCTCTTCGATATCTCCGAGAAGAACGGTTCCTTCAAAATCGAAGTTGTCTTCGTCGATTGCGCTGATTTCCTCTTCCTCGTTGTCATATTCGTCCTGGATGTTGCCCATTACGGATTCGATAAGGTCTTCCATGGAAACAAGTCCGGCGGTGCCGCCGTATTCATCAACAACGATTGCCGCCTGGATCTTTTTCTGCTGAAACTCCATAAAAACGTCGCTGCAGCTGTTGGATTCCGGAATGAAGTTTACCGGGCGGATAAAATCGGCAACTTTTCTGCCTTCAAGAACGGTATCGCCGATTAAAGTAAGAAGATCTTTCGCATAGATAATGCCTTTGATATTATCGATGGTTTCCTCATAAACGGGCATTCTTGAATAGCCGTCGGAAATTGCAAGATCGACCGCTTCGCTTATGGGAGTTTCCATTTCGATTGCGGTAAGGTCTTTTCTGTGGGTCATGATTTCGCCGACGCTTCTGTCATCGAATTCGAAGATGTTGTTTATCATCTCTTTTTCACTTTCCTCAATGGTGCCTTTTTCATCGGCAACGTCGAGCATCATGCGAATGTTTTCCTCGGTTGCTTCCTCCGGTTCTTCGTCGGGGTTGATTCCGCAAAGGCGGAGAACAAGATTTGCGGAACCGTTGAGAATAAACACAAAAGGTTTAAAAATTTTATAGCAGAAAGAAAGCATTCCTTCAAGGGCATAGGCTGTCTTTTCGGGGTGATTCATTGCAATGCGCTTCGGAACAATTTCGCCGAGCACGAGAAAAACATAGGAAAGCAAAGCCGCAAGAACAAAAATAATTATTCCGCTTATTATTTTTGAACCGACGGGAACATATTCCCCGATAAAATCCGCGAACATTTTCGCCGCGCCGGAATAAGCAAGTTCGTTTGCGGCAAAAGCCGCCGCAAGAAAACCGAAAAGGCTTTTTGCAGCTTTTATTGTTGTAAGAAAATTATTCGGCGCATCAACAATTTTTGCGATGCGTTTTGCTTTTTTGTTTCCCTCTTCCGCTTCTTTGCGAAGCTTTGTGTCATTAAAAGAAATTACGGCGGTTTTGCTCATTGCAAAAAGCGCGTTTAATAAAACAAGAATCAGTACCATAATAACAGTCATAGTACTTCCGGGGTCATCCATCAGAATGTTTCCTCCAATACATATAGAATAATTCAGTTTAATATAATATATTATATCAACATTTATGTCAATAGGCGAAATACGGTTTTTTCGCATATATCCTTGACCTTCGGGCAAAATCGTGATATGATATTCGGGCAAACTTAATATGGAGATGTATCGAAGTGGTCGTAACGAGAACGACTCGAAATCGTTTTGTCCTTAACCGGGCACGTGGGTTCGAATCCCACCATCTCCGCCATTAAAAAAGGCTCTCCTTCCGGAGAGTCTTTTTTAATTTTGGTGTGGATGAGAACCCACCGGGTGAGTACCTGACGCCCCAAAAATTCAAGCCACCGGCGCAGGATTTTTGGATGGCGGAAGCAATCCGACGAGCGAAGCGAGCGGAAATCCCACCATCTCCGCCATAAAAAAACGACTTGCCAAGGCAAGTCGTTTTTTTAACGAAATAAATCCTTCGGTGGGATTTATTTCATTTCACTTGATGCAAAGCATCAAATTTCACAATTTACGAAGTAAATTATTTCACCGTTAGCGCCGGCTGACGATTTCACTGAAAATTAATGAGAATTCAAAGTAATGCAAAAGCCGCAAGAAAAATTTTTTTCTCTTTTCGGTGCGGATTGGAACCCACCGGGTGAGTATCTGACGCCCCAAAATTCAAAACCGAAAGCCGGCTTGTTGGAAAATCCCTCTGTTTTTTGAAAAATCGTTGTTTTAAACCGGAATCCGCAGAACCTGTCGAAAGATTTTTCTTTAAAAAGAAGCGAAAACTGTTGACATAACGGTTGTTTTTATGGTATATTATAAGTCAGCCGTGGAGAGGTGTCCGAGCGGTTTAAGGAGCTGGTCTTGAAAACCAGTGACTCGAAAGAGCCATGGGTTCGAATCCCATCCTCTCCGCCAACTCTCTTTACGAATTTAATATTAAAACGAGACGTTACATTTGGAGAAGTACTCAAGTGGTGACGAGGCGCCCCTGCTAAGGGCGTAGGCTGGCTCAAAACTGGCGCGAGGGTTCGAGTCCCTCCTTCTCCGCCAAAAAAAGACAACAGACTTTTGTCTGTTGTCTTTTTTTATTGTTTCAGACTCGAACCCTCGGAAGAGACGAAGGCGTTTTTTCAGTTCAAAAATTCGATATCCTCTGCCGAAAACATCGGAAAAGTTTTTATTTCATCGCCGCAGGGATTTTCCTTCCGCATATCAACCGCCCGGATTCTGCTGTTTTCATAGGTTTTCCAATAGCAGATTCCCTTTTCCGGGTCAAAACAGTTTGAATAAACCGTTTTTTCAAGTTTTCCGCCCGGAAGACGGACGCAGCCGTTTATCTGCTCAGTATATCCGAGAACATGGAAAAACTGCGAAACTTCCGCCCCTTCGGAAACGGAATTGCAGTTTGCAAAAGCCGCCCTTATAAATCGCGAAGCGGAGGAAAAATCCCCCGGAAGACCGATTCCGCCCATTCCGCGGCTGTACGGTTCAAGCTTTATTTTCTCCGAAAAACGGCTTTCCGGTTCGGCGGGCGAAACGTTCAGATAATTTTCAAGATTTTTCATCTGAAATTCAAAATCCGGACTGTTCGCAAGAACGCCCACCGGATTTTCGCTTATTTTAAGTCCGTTCCCAAGCGGTTCCGCCGCAATGCAGCCGGTTTTATCCGCAAAAATCCAATGGAGCGGCGTTGCGGAAAACCTTTCGCTGAAATTTCTGTCCGTGATATTTGTTTTTTCAAGAACCGCCTTCGCTTCCCGAAGATTTTTGCAAAAGCCCAGAATCCGCGGAATCAGTTCAAAGGAAGCGGCGTTATAAAACCCTTCCCGCTCCGGAAGATAAACCGCCTCCCCGGGAAAATTAAGTCCCGCGGCGCAAAGTCCGTGTTCGTTCATCCCGTCATAAAAAAGCGGAAAACCTTTTTCGAAAATCGCCGTTCCGATTATCGAAAAATGTTCTTTTTCCCCGGAAAAATTTTTGAAAACCAACGGAAAATTCCGCGGAACAAAGGTTATTTTTTCGTCATAATGATATTCAAGATCAAGATTGCGCCCGAAAAGGGCGCTTTTGTTTTTCATAAAAACCGCGGTGCACATAAAAAACTCCTTTTTGTTTTATTCTTTCCGAAGGAAACCGAAAATAAGCTTTTATGGACAAAATGTAAATTTTTTCAAATAAAACTTGAACTGCCTTGCTTTTTTTATTATAATTATCTTATAAAAGAAAGTTTTTAAAAACCTGTGTTGCGTTTTTAAAAAACTTATAATTCGACAGAAATTTTTTCAAACCCGTTCTTTTTTCAGAAAAGGAGATTTTAAATTTGACATACGATGTTGCAATAATCGGCGCCGGAGCAATCGGATGCGCCCTTGCAAGGGAGCTTTCGAAGCGAAAATGCAAAACGGTGCTTATTGAAAAAGAAAACGACGTTGCAATGGGAACAACCTGCGCCAACAGCGCGATTATCCATGCGGGTTATGACCCGAAACCCGGCACCCTTATGGCAAAACACAACGCCCCGGGAAACCGGATGGCAGGCGAAATCTGCGAAGAACTTGATATTCCGTTCCGCCGCTGCGGTTCCTTCGTTCTCGCCTTCGACGAAAACGATATGGAAACCGTAGGGGAGCTTTTTGAAAACGGAACCGAAAACGGCGTTCCCGGAATGGAAATTCTTTCCGGCGAAGAAGTCCGGAAAATGGAACCCAACGTTTCCGAAAAATGCGTCGGAGCGCTTTTTGCCCCCTCCGCAGGAATTATAAGTCCCTGGGAATTCGCCCTTGCAATGGCGGAACAGGCGGTGCAAAACGGCGTTGAACTCCGGCTTTCCTTTGAGGTTGATTCAATAAAGAAGGAAGACGGAAACTTTGTGATACGCGGAAAAAACCGCGAGAAAATTGAGGCAAAATTCGTTGTTAACGCCGCCGGGGTTTATTGCGATTTTGTTGCGGAAATGATCGGCGACAAAAGCTTTTCCGTAAATTCCTCAAAAGGACAGTATTATATCCTCGACAAAAACCAGGGCGGACTTTTTGACCATGTCATGTTCCAATGCCCCGGTCCCCTTGGAAAGGGAATTCTTGTTTCTCCCACAATCCACGGAAACCTTATGGTCGGTCCGGACGCAAACCCCGGAAGCGGAAAGGACAACACCGCAACCGACAGAAAAGGTCTTGAAAAAGTTATTGCCGCAAGCAAAAAAACAACCGAAGCGGTTGATTTTCGCCAATGCGTAAAGAATTTTGCCGGAGTGCGCTGTGAACCTTCGAACCATGATTTCATAATCGGTTTTTCAAAAGCCGACGGAAATTTCCTCAATCTTGCGGGTATAAAATCCCCGGGGCTTTCCTCTTCCCCGGCAATTGCCGCCGACGCCGCAAAAATGCTTTTTGACGCGGGAGTTCCTTCCGAAGAAAAAGAAAATTTTATAAGCGGAAGAAAAATCCTCCGTTTCCGTGAACTTTCCGACGAAGAAAAAGCGGAGGCAATCAAAAAAAATCCCGCCTACGGAAGAATAATCTGCCGCTGTGAAACAATCACCGAAGGCGAAATAATCGATGCCCTTCACCGCCCCATTGTTCCGAAGACCGTTGACGGAATAAAACGCCGCTGCGGCGCGGGAATGGGAAGATGCCAGGGCGGATTTTGCGGACCGAGAGTTCTTGAAATAATCTCCCGGGAACTCGGAATCGAACCCGAAAAAATCCTTCTCAACAGTGAAGGTTCCTATATCCTTTCCGGAAAAACCGGGAAAGGAGGAGATATTTTATGATCCGTTATGACCTTGTTGTAATCGGCGGAGGTCCCGCCGGAATTGCCGCCGCGGAAGAGGCAAAGAAAAACGGCGCCGGTTCCGTTCTCATAATCGAACGCGAAAAGGAACTCGGCGGAATTCTTAACCAGTGCATCCATTCCGGTTTCGGAATACATATCTTCAAGGAACAGCTTTCCGGTCCGGAATACGCAAAAAAATTCATTGACCTTCTTCCCGGAAGCGGAATTGAAATCAAAACCGACACAACCGTAATCGGAATAACCCCGAAAAAAATCATAACCGCCGTAAGCGCGGAGGAAGGCTTCCTTAAAATCGAAGCCGGCGCCATTATCCTTGCAATGGGCTGCCGGGAAAGAACAAGAAGTTCCATTGCAATCCCCGGCGAAAGACCTTCCGGAATTTTCACCGCCGGAACCGCCCAGAAATATATCAACGTTGAAGGATATATGGTCGGCAAAAAAGTCCTTATCCTCGGTTCCGGAGATATCGGACTTATTATGGCAAGGCGAATGACTCTTGAAGGAGCAAAAGTTGAAGCTGTGGTTGAAATAATGCCCCATTCAAACGGTCTTAAACGCAACATTGCCCAATGCCTCGATGATTACGGAATTCCGCTTTATTTAAGCCATACCGTAACCGACATAAAAAGCGAAAACGGACGCCTTTCAAAGGTTATCGTCAGCAAAGTCGAAGGTTTTGAACCCATTCCCGGAACGGAAATTGAATTTGAGGTTGATACTCTTCTTCTTTCCGTGGGACTTGTTCCGGAAAATGAACTTTCCCGAAAAGCCGGAATCCTCCTCGACAGCCGCACAAACGGCGCCGTTGTTGACGGAAAAATGATGACTTCCGTACCCGGAATTTTTGCCTGTGGAAACGTTCTCCACGTTCACGATCTCGTTGACTTCGTAACCTCCGAAGCGCAAAAAGCCGGAAAAGCCGCCGCGGAATATCTTTCCGGAAAAATTTCCGCATCTTCCGAAAATATAATTGATATCGAAACCGGAGATTTTGTCGGCTATACCGTTCCCCAGAAAATCGACCTTTCGGAAACGGAAAAATTTGCCGAAATTTTCTTCCGGGTAAAAAAAGTTCTCAGCAACGCAAAAATCGTTCTTTCGGACGGAAGCGGCGTTGTTTTAAGCAAAAAACGCGAACAGATGCTTCCGGCGGAAATGGAAAAACTGATAGTTCCGAAAAAGATTCTTGAAGAAGCAAAAGGCAAAAAACTTTTTGTTTCGGTAAGGGAGGGCGGAGAAAATGATTAAACAGATAACCTGCATCTGCTGCCCGAAAGGCTGTGTGATAACCCTCGATTCCGAAAAACCGGAGGAAACCGTAAAAGGCTTCCGATGTGAACAGGGAAAGGATTATGCGGTTTCCGAACTTATCCATCCCATGAGAACCATTTCCTCAACGGCGGAAATAAAAGGCGCGATCCATCCGAGAATCCCGGTAAAGACGAACGGGAACATTCCGAAGGAAAAAATCTTTGACGTAATGGCGGAAATCAACAAAATTTCCGTCGAAAGCCCGGTAAAATGCGGCGACGTTTTAATAAAAAACGTCCTTGGAACCGGAGTTGATATCGTAGCCTGCAAGGATATGTAAAAAAGAAAAAGCCTTCGTGCTCAAATGAGCACGAAGGCTTTTTTAATGCTTCGCTTTTTTAAATTTTCGCTTTCAAAAGGCGCAAAGACCAAAGAACCGCAAGAAGGCAGACGCCCACATCGGCAAAAACCGCAAGCCATACCGGCGCATAGCCGAGAGCGCCGAGCACCAAGACAAAGACCTTTGTGCTCATAATGAATATGACGTTCTGGCGGACGCAGGTCATAATCTTTTTCGCGATTGCAACCGCCTTCGGAAGGGCGGAAATTCCGCCTTTCATAAGGACAATATCGGCAGATTCGATTGCGGCGTCGGTTCCCATTCCCATTGCCGCGCCTATATCCGCCGCGGCGAGCACCGGCGCATCGTTGATTCCGTCGCCTGTGAAAACCGTGATTCCGCTTTTTTTGATTTCTTCGATTTTCGAAACCTTATCTTCCGGCATAAGGGAGGCGAAAAAGCCTTTTAAACCGCATTTTTCCGCAATTTTTGCGGCGGCGTGCTCATTATCTCCGGTAAGCATAAAGCTGTGCTCAACCCCGAGGGAACGGAGTTTTTCAAGGCTTTCCTTCGCTTCCGGGCGGATCGTATCTTCAAGAAAAATGCTTCCGGCAAAAACGGAATCCACCGCAAGATAAAGGCTTGCGCCGTTTTCTTCCGGAATTTCGATTCCGAGATGCTCAAAAAGTTTTTTGCTTCCGCAGGCAACGGGAACACCGTCAATTTCCGCAAAAACGCCCTTTCCCGCAATTTCGGAAGCTTTTCCCGCCGGGGGAATTTCGATTCCGCTTTCCTTCGCTTTTGCGACAACGCATTTTGCAATGGGGTGGTCGGAAAGAGTTTCCGCCGCCGCAGCATAGCGAAGAACCTCTTCTTCGGAAAAACCTTCTTCAAAACTGATTTCTTCAACGTGGAGTTTTCCGGAAGTAAGTGTTCCGGTTTTGTCGAAAACCGCGTTTTTAACTTTTGCAAGCTGTTCGCAGTATTCGGAACCTTTGATTATCACGCCGTTTTTTGAAGCGGCGCCGATTCCCGCAAAATACGCAAGGGGAACCGAAAGAACAAGGGCGCAGGGACAGCTTGAAACAAGGAAAACAAGGGCGCGGTGGGCGCTTTCAGAAAAACCGAGCCAGCCGAAAACCAGCGGAACCGCAAAAACAAGTATTGCAAGAACGATTACGGTCGGGGTATAAATTCCGGAAAAACGGGTGATGAATTTTTCGGCGTTTCCTTTTTTTGCGGCGGCGCCTTCGACCATTTCGATTATTCTTGCGGCGGCGGAATCTCCGTAACCGCTTACTGTTTCGCATCTTGCGGTATTTTCGAGAAGAACCGCACCGGCTTTAAGGATTTCGCCGGTTTCAATCTGAACCGGAATGCTTTCGCCGGTAAGGGCGGAATAATCCGCCGAAACTCCTTCGGAAAGAAGACGGCAATCCGGAACCCTTTCGCCGACTTTTATTATAATTTCAGTTCCGATTTCAACGCTTTCCGCCGGGACGGATTCCATATCCCCGTCATCCGGACAGATTATGTTAGCCGTATCCGGTCTGATATCCGCAAGAGCGGCGATGTTCTTTTTTGAACGGTCAACCGCAAGTCCCTCGAGATTTTCGCCGAAGGTGAAAAGAAGGGCAACCATTGTTCCCTCAACGTATTCGCCGATTAAAAATGCGGCAAATACCGCTATCGACATAAGTGTTTCCTCGCCGAAGCGGAAACGAAGAAGATCTTCAAAACCTTCTTTAAGAACCTCTCTTCCGGCGGCGATTGTTACCAGAAGGCAGATCCAGAACGCAAAAGGTTTTATAAACGGAAGAAAGCTTAGCGCAAAAACCGCGGCGCAGATTCCGATTACTATAAGATCTTTTTTAATTTCGCCGCTTTCTTTTCCACCGTGGCAGGCGCAGGAATGACCGCAATGGCCATCGTGGCAGTGACCGTGTTCATGGTGGTGTTCGCGCTCACAGCAGCCGCCGTGACAATGTTCGTGTTCGTGACATTTGCAGGACATTGTTAATCCTCCTCAACATGGGAAATTCCGGTGCAGAGAATTGCGCCGATATGGGCATCGTCAAGAGAATAATACATCTGCTTTCCTTCTCTTCTGCTTTTGATAAGTCTTGCGGATTTGAGGACCGAAAGCTGGTGGGAAACCGCGCTTTGGCTCATTCCGAGGATTTCGCAGATGCAGCAGACGCACATTTCCCCTTCGGAAAGAGCGGCAAGAATCCGGATTCTTGTTTTATCGCCGAATACCTTAAAAACCTCGGCGGTTTTTTCAAGAATTTCTTCCGAAGGCATATTCGCTTTTGTCTGTTCTATTATATGGGCGTGTTCCGGATGTATTTCTGCCAAAAAAACAGCTCCTTTTTTGTTTAATATGAACATATGAACAATTATTCATATGTTATTCCGCTTTGAGTATATACTTTTAAAGAAAAAATGTCAACATATATCCGGAATATTTTTTTCAAAAGAAAATTTACAAATAAAAGGTTTCTTTAAAAAGCTTTTTGTGATATTGTATTTACATATTAAAATTTTTGGAGGTATGCCGATGGCTTTTTATGATGAGCAAAACCGTTTTCAAAACGAACCTCCCCGGGAAACGGTTTATCATACCGGAAACGGTTTTTATAATCCATACGTTGAACCGCTTTGGAAAAAAGAACGCAGAAAAATCCGCGGTTCCGGAAACGGAATCGGTCTTGCGTCAATCGGATACATTGCCCTTGCGCTTTTGCTCGGAACGGTTTATTCCATTATCATAGCCTTTATCTTTCCCGCTTCCAGCATCCACGGGGAAATTTACGTCACCGAAACGGTTGAATGGCTTTTCAATCTTTTTTCCTATATTTTCACCCTTCTTATCCCGTTCCTGATTTATGCGCTTTGCATCAAAATTCCGGCGAAGGTTGCTTTTCCTTTCCGCAGGGCAAAATTCGACCTTACTCTCGGCGGAATTTTCATAAGCCTCGGAGTTGGGGTAATCGCTTCCTATGCGACAAGCGGACTTCAGATCGTTCTTGAATTTTTCGGAATCGGAATCACAATGCCGGAATATGAAATTCCGGAAACCCTTCCGGCCTTCATAATCTATTGTCTTTCCCTGACCGTTCTTCCGGCTTTTATTGAAGAAATTATTTTCCGCGGAATCGTAATGCAGAGTCTTCGCCGCTTCGGCGATATTTTTGCCCTTGTTGCCTCTTCCCTTATTTTCGGAATTTTCCATCTGAATCTGATCCAGATGCCCTATGCTTTCATCCTTGGACTTTGCATCGGATATTTCGTTATGAGAACCGGTTCCCTTTGGGTCGCGGTTATAATCCATCTTGTCAACAACAGCGTTGCCGTTGTTTTTGAGGTTTTAAGCCCGCAGATGTCCGATGAAGTCTGGTATATTTCAAACCTTGGGTATAATCTTGTCTGTATTATACTTTCCGTAATTGCTTTTATTGCAATTCTGATGAAATATAAGGATATGTTCCGATTTGAACCGAGCAGAACAATTCTTTCCCCCGGAAAAAAAGCTCTTTATTTCATCACTTCCCCCGCAATGATTATCGCGGTTATAATCGCGTTTCTTATGACCCTTCCCTATGTCTATATTATGTGACGGGAGGTTTTTCGGATGACCGATGAAGAATATATGCAGGAAGCGCTTGTTCTTGCAAGAAAAGCTTTTGAAATGGGCGAAGTTCCGGTCGGCGCCGTTGCCGTTTGGGACGGAAAAATTGTCGGGAGAGGAATGAACCTCCGCGAAACGGACAAAAACTCCCTCCGCCATGCGGAAATAATGGCAATTGACGAAGCCTGCAAAAATCTCGGCGGCTGGCGGCTTTGGAAATGTGACCTTTACGTAACCCTTGAACCCTGCCCGATGTGCGCCGGAGCAATTATAAATTCAAGAATACGCAGAGTCATCTACGGAGCTTCCGACCCGAAGGCGGGTTCCTGCGGAACTCTTGCAAATCTTTTTGAAATTCCCTACAACCACAAACCGGAAGTTGTTTCCGGCGTTCTTGAAGAAGAATGTTCCAGAATTTTAAGCGAGTTTTTTTCAAAACTCCGGGATAAAAGAAAAAAGGAAAAACTGCCCGAATAACCGGGCAGTTTTTTCGTTTTGCCGCCGGTTTTTTCTCCGCTTCCCGAAAAACCTTTCCCGAACATAGAATATTGGGCGACCCTTTTTAAAAAAAGCGGTCTTTATATAGCGGAGGGGATTTTTTGTTTCCGAAAAATTTCCTCCGCAGTTTCTTTTTTGCAAAAAGACCCCCTTGCCTAAAGAAGGCTGTCACGCTTTTAAGAACAAGTGCGTGACCGGGGGATTCTGTTCAGCCTCCACTATCAGGGGAGGTGGCACCGCAGGTGACGGAAGGGTGGAAATGGTTTTTTCGGAACGTCGGGGACGACATTCCCTACCGTAACGCAATGATGTTCATTGAAACAATGTAGGGGCGACCTACCCCAAGGGTACTTCCTCGCACTTCGTGCTCAGGGCGCTATGCGGTCGCCCGTTTTTTATAAAAAAGGCCCCCTTGCCTAAAGGGGGCTGGATTTTTTAACCGCCTGCGGTTAAAAAAGACTGGGGGATTCTTTTATAATTTACCGGTATTTTAAAGAGGAATCCCTCCGTCATTTCCTGCGGAAATGCCACCTCCCTTTAACAAGGGAGGCTATTGCCCGACCGGAATCCTTTTAAAAGAGAACGGATTCTTCGCTTCGCTCAGAATGACATTGACTTGTCATTGCGAGCCTTCGCAGAAGGCGTGGCAATCCGTTTCCCCATTAAAAAAACATTTTGCATTATGCACTTTGCATTCTGCATTAAAAAGGGGAAGGCTAATGTCCTCTTTGAAGGCCGGTATTGGCGAAAAAATGAAAACTTTCTGTAAACAAAGGTTTTTTTGATATTCCGTTATGTCATAAAACCGCCTTCAAAGGTTGACCTTTTTTATGGTTTTTGATAAAATAAACTGTAAAACTATATTTATATTAAATATAATACAATATTTTTGCCGGCTGTTCATGTCCCACGAATTAAAATTAGGAGATGTTTTTTATGAATGAAGTAATTATTGCCCCTTCGATTCTTTCCGCAGATTTTGCGATTCTCGGCGATGAATGCGCCGCAATGGAAAAAGCAGGCGCGGACCAGCTCCATATCGACGTTATGGACGGACATTTTGTTCCCAACATAAGCTACGGCGCACCGATTATGAAAAGTCTCCGCAAGGTTAACGGAATGTTCTTCGATACCCATCTTATGATTTCCGAACCTCTCCGTTATATCGAAGATTTTGTTAAAGCGGGCGCGGACAGAATCACCTTCCATCTTGAATCCGAAAACGACCCGATAGAAGTTATTGAAAAGATAAAATCCTTCGGCGTTCTTCCGGCGATTGCAATAAAACCCGGAACCCCTTTTGAAAAAGTTGTTCCCTATCTTCCGTTTATCGAAATGGTTCTTGTTATGACTGTTGAACCCGGTTTCGGCGGACAGAGCTTTATGGCGGATATGATGCCGAAGGTAAAGGCTCTCCGGGAAATCATCGAAAAGGAAGGTCTTTCCGTAAACATCCAGGTTGACGGCGGAATTGACAAAAACACCATCGGAACCGCCGCCGAAGCAGGCGCGAATATCTTTGTTGCCGGTTCCGCGCTTTTTAAACAGGAAGATTATACAAAAGCGGTTGCGGAACTTCGCGCCGCGGCAAAATAAAACCCGATCCATTGGAGGATAAAAATGTCATTTTTTGTAAAAGGCATTCTTCTTGAACAGAAGAAAGAGCCTATGCTTACCAGAAGCACCCTTGTAATGCGTCAGGAATTTGAATATTTCGACTGCGACTTCGAGGAAACCCCGGTTGAGGAACTTTCCGCGGAACAGATAATCGAAATTGCCCGCCTTGCGGAAATTGTTGACGAATGCGACGGAAAAATGCTTTGGGAAAAGCTTGAAAAATCAAATCTCGGCGAAGGCGGAACCCTTATTGTTGACGCAATCGACGACGAACCCTATATTTCCAGCCAGATGAGCATCTGCATCCATCAGCCGGAAAAACTTTCTCTTGGAATTGAACTTTGCGAAAAAGTTCTTTCCCCGAAAAAAACATATATCGCAATGTACCGCCATATCCTTGATTCCAACTTCGGAATCCCCGGAAAAATCGGAAAATATAAAGTTCACAAAATCGGCGGAAGATATCCCGCGGAAAGCAGGGTTTACCGCCATATCCCGAAGGGCAAAAACTCCGTTATCGTCGGCGCCTGCGCAATGCTTCATCTTGCAAGAGCCGCGGAAGAAAGCAGAAAGATGACAAGCTGCTTCATAACCGTTGCCGGCGACGTTGTAAAAAACCCCAGGAACGTCGAGGTTCCCGTCGGAACAACCGTTGAAAAAATTCTTGAACTTTGCGGACTTTCCGAAGAACCGGAAACAATCGTAGTCGGCGGTTCCATGACCGGACGGGCGATTTTTGAACCGGAAAACGAAACCGTTTCCGCAACAACCCGCGGAGTGATCGCCCTTGCAAGAAGTTACGGTACATACAGCTATACCTGCATCGGCTGCGGAAGGTGCGACCACGCCTGCCCGAAGGCGCTTTCGGTCTGTTCTCTCCGTAAATTTGCCGAAGCGGGAAAATTCGATATGCTCCATCAATACGATATCGATATGTGCATGGGCTGCGGAGCCTGCTCCTATGTCTGCCCCGCAAGAATCGACGTTGCCGCTTCGCTTATCAAGGCGAAAAAGCAGATTGAACTTGCGAAGAAGGAGGGTACGTTATGAAAGAAAAACTGATGTTCCAGAACGCGCCCCACGTTCGCCAGAGCGAATCCGTTGTAACAATGATGGCGGACGTTGTTCTTGCCCTTCTTCCGATCTATCTCATGGGCGTTTTTTATTACGGAACAAGGGCAATTTTCCTCGGAATCTGCGGCGTTATTTCCTGCCTTGCCCTTTCCGCAATCGGTTCGCTTCTTCTCCGCGAAAAAGCGGTTTTTGATCTTACTCCGATCATAACCGGACTTATAATTCCGCTTCTTCTTCCGGCGAACATCCCCTATTACGTTGTATTCTCCGCCTGCGCGGTTGCGATTCTTGTTGTAAAATTCCCCTTCGGCGGAACGGGAAACAACCTTTTCAACCCCGCCGCGGTAGGTTTTGCTTCCGCCGCAATCTGCTGGCCGGAAAAAGTTTTCAGCTATCCGGCAACTATGCAGAATCTTGAAATCTTCGGCGAAGTCACCGCAAAAACCGCCCAGAGCCCCGCTTACAGCCTTTCTCTCGGCGCTGTTCCGGATTACAATGTCCTCGATATGCTTCTTGGAAGCGCGCCGGGTCCCATGGGCGCGACCAACATTCTTGTTGTTGCCGCCTGCGGAATTTTCCTTATCGTCAAAAAAGCCGCAAACTGGATAACCCCTGCTTTTTTCCTTGCACAGTATTCCGTTCTCTGCCTTCTTTTCCCGAGAATCGGAGGTTCCGCTTTCGATGCGCTTTGCTATGAACTTTTCAGCGGAATGATAATCTTCGGCGCATTTTTCATGCTCACCGAACCGGTTACCTCCCCGAAGCGCGATTTCGGAAAAATCCTTGCGGGAATTTCTTCCGCAATCGTTGTTTTCCTTTTCCGCTATTTCGGAAAATTCGAAATGGGATTCGCAAGCGCGCTTATCGTTATGAACGTATTTTCCCCGATTTTCGATTCCCTTTGTGAAAACGTTCTCCACGTTTACCGCCATAAGGATTCCATAATCGCTTCCTTCAGGAAAAAATCCTCCGAAGAAAAAGCGGAACCCGAAATTCCCGAAGAATCCCTTCCCGAAGAAACCCTTTCCGAAGATGAAAATCCCGAAGAAACCGAAGAAGAAACCGAAGCTTCCGAAAAAGCGGAAGAACTTTCCGGAGAGGAGGCGGCAGTATGAACGAAATAAAATCCTCCTTCAAGGAAAATTCCGTCTATCTTTTTTCAAAAAACCCGGTTCTTGTTCTCGGTCTTGTAATCGGCCAGCTTGCCGCGGGCGTTTCGAATCTTCAGAACGCCGCCGCTCTTTCAATAACCTATTTCTTTGTTGTAACCGGCGTTCTTGTTTTTGCGTCGCTTGTCGGAAAAAGGCTTCCCGGCTGGCTTAAAGTTGTTGCCTACGCAATAGTCGGTTCCATGATGCTTGTTCCTTCATATTTCATAAGCGCAGGAATTTCCGCAACGATTTTCGATTCTGTCGGAATATATCCCGCTCTTCTTGCGGTTTCAACCGTTCCTATTGTATATTCCGAAAAAATCGCAGAAAACAAAAGTCCCCTTTCCGCGCTTATCAACGGAATCTGCATCGCCTTCGGTTTTGCGGCGACCGCATTCATCCTCGGCGCCGCAAGAGAAATTCTCGGAAGCGGAAGTCTTTTCGGCTTCCGGCTTTCAAAACCGCTTTTCCCTGCGGCAAAGCTTCCTTTCTGGGGATTCATCTTCCTCGGATTCATGGCTGCTTTTGTTAACTTCATCAAAGAATTCATTAAAAAACCGGACGGAGAGGAGGAAGCAGAATGACTTTTATTGTTCAGTTCCTTTCCGCAATGCTCACCGCGCTTTTTATTGAAAACATTATTTTCACAAGGGCGCTTGGAACAAGCTGGATGTTTTATCTTATAAAAAATCCGAAGGAGCTTTTGAAATATACCGGTCTTTTGATGGTTGTCACAACCCTTTCCGGACTTCTTGCATATCCTCTCCGCGGATTTGTTTATAACAGCGAATACCGCCATCTTCTTCTCCCCGTGCTCTATATTCTTGCAATGGCGGTTGTATATATCGCGGTTTATTTCTTCATTAAATATGCCCTTCCGAAGCAGAAAGAGCTTTTCGGACTGAATCTCGGCGTTGCGGTTTTCAACTGCGCGACCCTTGGCGGACTTCTTGTTGCATCCAACGAAAGGCTTGACCTTTTAAGCACTCTCGGTTACGGAATCGGAATGAGCCTCGGTTTCGGTTTTGCAACGCTCCTTCTCGGTTACGGTCTTACAAGGCTTGAATATTGCCGCGTTCCGAAAATCTTCCGCGGAGTTCCCATTGCGCTTATCTATCTCGGACTTCTTTCCCTTGCGTTCTATGGTCTTATCGGCCATCAGCTTCCCACATAAAAGGTGATTACTTATGAAAAGATATAAAGTAAGACATTACCGTTCAAGAATCTATAATCCCGTTCGGGGAAAAATCATCAAAGGCGTTCTTATCGCAGTGATCGTCGCTTCGCTTTTTGCAATCGGCTGGTTTGCGTACGAACCCCTTATGACCGCAATCAACGAAAAAAACAAGGAAATAATCGAACAGGACCCTGTTCCGGAAAAACCCCAGGAACCCGCTTATGAACCTGTTGAAGTTGAATTCCTTGAAAAAGAAACGGTCGCAGTTGCCGTTCCGGAAGAATTTCTTTATGATTCCACGGAATTTTACGGATTCCTCAAGGCTCTTGACGAAGAAGTTACCGCCGTTGTAATCGATATGAAAACAAAAAGCGGAACAATAACATATAATTCCGACCAAGTAAGCGTCCTTGCCGCCGGAGCGGCGCATGAAAATGCCGTTGATCTTGATACAAGAATCCGCACCGCAAGAAACCTCGGTTTCGATATAATCGCAAGAATCTATGCCTTCGAAGATTCCACAGCGCCCTATAACGCAAACGATATGGCAATCCGCTATGAATCCGAAGACGGAATCCTTTGGCTCGACGACAGCGTTGATAACGGCGGAAAACCCTGGCTCAACCCATATTCCGATACCGCGCAAAAATATATTCTTGACGTTGTGTATGATGCGGTTGACTTTGAGGTTGACGCAATTCTTCTTGAAGGAATCCGCTTCCCGGAAAACGACGGCATGGAATATGCCTATTTCGGAGTTACCGCGGAAGAAGTTTCCAGAGAGGAGATTCTCCTCCAGTTTGCAAAGCGCATTTATTCTTCCGTTGTAATAACCGATACAAATATCGTGATCGGATTTGACAGTTATTCTTTTATTTCCGGTTCCGATATTTACGGCGGAAATCCCCTTTCCCTTTCCGCGGACGGTTTTTCCCCGGTAATTGATATCGACGATTTCATCGGCAGAAAAATAAGCGACGATTTTTATTTCAAAAAGCTTCCGAAAGATTTAACCGAAGTTTTCGCGAAAATTTACGAATCACTTGGAAACACCGAAGGACTTGATATGCTTCCCGTTCTTGATTTTGAAGGATTCACAAAAGAGGAAACCGCCGGAATCCTCAGCTTCCTTGAAGAAAAAGGCGCAACAGGTTATATCCTTCTTTATAACGAAGCGTATTTCACCGGAATTCCCGAAGAACCGGAAGTTCCCGCCGAACCCGTTAATCCGAACCCGAACCAGCCGGCTGCGCCTGTTCAGCCGACCCAGCCCGCACAGCCGACACAGCCTGCTCAGCCTTCCGAACCGGAAGAACCGGAAAAGGAACCGGAAATCACCCAGGGCGACGACGGTTTTGACTGGGTTGATGAAAGCCCCGGCATCAAGGATCTTCTTCCGTAAAAATTTTAATAAAACAGATATAAAAAAGCAGCACATTCCGAAAACGGAATGCGCTGCTTTTTCTTTTAGTATCAATTTTTTGAAAAGGCCCCCTTACTTAAAGGGGGCTGTCACGCCTTTAAGAACAGATGCGTGGCTGGGGGATTCTTTTGAGATTACTGCCCTGTTTTTATCGGAATCAGTTATTTTATGTAGGGCGGGGGCTTGCTCCCGCCGTTTTTAATTGGACAGGGTTTACACCTCATCCGCCACTTCGTGACACCTTTTGCTCAGCCGCAAACGGCAACCCCTCTGTCTGCTTCGCAGACATCTCCCCTAACAGGGGAGTCTCCTCAAGAAGAAGGCTACCCTCCGGGAATCTTTTTGCGGAACGTCGGGGACGACGTTCCCTACGGCGGTGCGGAAGGCTTAAATCACTTTCAATTTATAATTCTGCATTATGCACTTTGCATTTTGCATTAAAAAGGAATCCCTCCACCATCTTCGATGGTCCCCCTCCCTTTAGACAAGGGAGGCTAACACCCTCCGGGTTCTTTTTTTGGCGGGCGACCACATAGGGTCGCCCCTACGGAGTTCTAATTAACTTTCCTGATTAATAAGAGGGATTTTTATTGTGACCTTATAAAGGTCGCCGTCGAGGGCAAGTTCAAAAGTTCCGCCGCAAAGTTCCGTGAGGGATTTTGCAATCGAAAGACCGAGTCCGTTTCCTTCGCTGTTGCGGGAAGCATCTCCCCGGACGAACCTTTCCATAAGCACTTCCGCGGTCATATTGAGCGGTTCTTTTGAAATATTCTTTATTGTGAGAACTGCGTTTTTATCCTCCTCTGAAAGGTCAAAATAAGCCCTTGTTCCCGGTTGGGCATATTTTATGATGTTCTGTATAAGGTTATCGAAAACGCGCCAGAGGAGCCTTCCGTCGGTGAAAACAAGGGTTTCGTTTTCCGGAATATTCACAACCGGAATAATTTCCGCCGCTTCAAGCTTTTCGGAAAATTCTCCGACGGATTGGTTTATCAGTTCGCCGATGTTCAAAGTTTCCTTATTAACGGAAACGGCGCCGCTTGTTGCCTTCGAAGCTTCAACAAGGTCTTCGGTAAGCTTTTTGAGTTTTGCGCTCTGGCGGTCGATAACCTCGATATATTCAAGGGCGTTTTCGTTTTCAATGTTTTCCTTCTTCAGAAGATCAACGTACGAAACAATCGAGGTAAGGGGCGTTTTTAAATCGTGGCTCACGTTTGTGATAAGCTCGGTCTTGAAGCGTTCGCTTTTCATTCTGTCGTCAACCGCCTTCGACATTCCAAGCGCCGCGCAGTTGAGGTTGTAGGCATGTTTCCGGAGCATGGGCCAAAGTTCCCTTGCGTTGATCCGGTAATCAAAATCGCCGTTTGCAATGGCTTCGCCGCCGCGTTTTATCTTTTTAAGCTGGCTTCCGAACCAGATTGCTCCGCAGGTCGCCGCAACGGTTATGAAAATTGCAAGCAGAAGGAAAAATGCGCCGTTGTAGACGGTAAAGGTGAAAGCGCCGATGAAGAAAATCAGAATGCTGTAACCGAGAACAGCAAGGGAAATTTTCCATGTTATTCCGATATTATCCATAATCCAGCGGAAGAATTTTCCGAAGATATGGAAGCATTCATAAATCAGGGTATGCTTCCACCATTGCTTCATCTTGAAATGAACCGCGGAGCTTATTGCAAAGGTCAGCACAAGGGCGGTCATTCCCACGAAAACAATAAGGACTGCCAAAAGTTCAAGAATCGGGTCGCCGCCGCTATATGCAAACTGCATATAAAGATCCGCAAGTCCGACGAATCCAACGGCGCAAAGCCCCGCCATTATATCGTAAAGAACGGCGCAGAGTCCCCGATACGCAAGCTCCCCTTCCCGGTTATATCCCGCGGCGGAGAAAAGATAGATGCAGAGGAAGGCGCATACCGCAAAGCAGATTATTCCGTACGTTATGAATTCCTCCCGGTTTTGTTTAAGGAACATAAATTTATTGTATTCCTCATAACCGTCATATTCATCGCTGATTAAACCCGAAATATATCCGTTCATCGTATATTCCGCGGTTACGCCGCCGTTTTCGTCAACTTCCCTTGCGGGATAATCTTTTACAACAAGGTTGAAATTCATATCCTTGCGGATCGTTGAATAGACGATTTTTCCGTCTTTGTCATAAACGGTATAGGCAAAATTTTTGTGTTCGTTATAATAAGTTCTGTCTTTAAGACCGGAAATATCGTTCCAATACATATATTCGCGGATTTCCGCAAGGTTTTCCGTAACAAAATTCCTGCATATATTGCTTTCATCATAAGTGACGGCCCTTTGGTAAATTCCGGTGTCATAAGCTTCAAAAGCGCAGAGAATACTGATTCCGAGAATCGGCGCCGCAATGCAGACGATTACAAATGAAAGCATTTTTAAAAACAGGCTTCCGGAAATTCTTTTCATTTTTCTCCCTCCAGTTTATAGCCTTTTCCCCAGACAACTTTTAAGTATCTTGGGTTTGCGGGGTCGATTTCGATTTTCTCCCTTAAATGGCGGATATGAACCGCAATGGTTCCTTCCGCGCCCATGGGGTCGCTGCTCCATACCGCGGAATAAATATCCTTCGAGGAAAAAACCTTTCCCGGGTTTTGCAAAAAAAGCTTCATTATCTCATATTCCGTCGGAGTCAGCGGAACCGTTTCGCCGTTCAGCGTGACGTTTTTTCCGTTGTCATCAAGTTCAAGTCCGCCGACGGAAACAACGTCCTCTTTCTTTTCCATTCCGCCGAAATATGCGTATCGCCGAAGCTGCGCCTTCACCCTTGCAATAACTTCAAGAGGGTTGAAGGGTTTTGTTATGTAATCGTCCGCGCCGGCGGTAAGACCGAGAATTTTGTCGCTGTCCTCGCTTTTTGCGGAAAGAAAAATTACCGGCGCGTTTGAATTTTCCCGGAGTTTTGCGGTTGCGGAAACTCCGTCCATTTTCGGCATCATTATATCCATCAATATAAGATGAATTTCTTCGGAAGAAACAATTTTCAAGGCCTCTTCGCCGTTTTCCGCCTCGAAGATTTTATAGCCTTCGCCGGAAAGATATATTTTAAGGGCGTTGCGGATATCCCTGTCGTCGTCGCAAATCAAAAGATTATACATTTTCTCACCTCTTGATATAATAATACCAGTTTAATCTTTAAGAATAAAGTGGGTAAATTATTAAGATTTTATTAAGATTTTAAAAAAGGCGTTTTTAATAGACCGGGGGATTCTGTTGAGATTAACGGCTGATTTTAATTGGACAGGGTTTGTCCCTCATCCGTCACTTCGTGCCACCTTCTCCCAAGGGAAGGCTGCCCTCCGGGTTTTCTTTTTTCGGGCGACCACATAGGGTCGCCCCTACGACGATTCGTTCAATATAGACGGCAGACAGAAATAGGACAGGGTTACAATCCTTCCGTCTTTTGCCTTTGGCAAAATCCAGCTCCCTTTGCACAAGGGAGCCCGCTTGACCGGAAGGCTTTAAAAAAAGGCGTTTCCTTTCGGAAGCGCCTTTTTTTAAAATTCATAATCAAGTTCGCTTATCGGAACAATCGGTTTCGGCGGAACGGAAAATTCGTTGAGCTGTTTTTCAAGGAAAATAACACTGTGCCATTTTCCGAATTTATATCCGCAGTTTTTCCGGTAACCGTTTTGTCTGAACCCCAGTTTTTCGTGCATTTTTATCGAAGCTTCGTTGTCGTCGTTTATGAGAACGTAGCAGACGCAGAAATTTTGTCTTTCAAGAATACCGAGGATTTTTTCATAAAGCGCCGTTCCGATTCCCTTTCCCCTCGCCTCTTCCGAAACATAAACCGAGGTTTCGACCGTCCATTGATATGCCGCCCTTGTATATTCCGGTCCGCCGTAGGCATATCCGAGGATTTTTCCTTCCTCCTCATATACGATCCAGGGGTATTTCTTTTGGATTTCCGCAATTCTTCCGGAAAATTCCGAAAGAGAGGGAACCTCATATTCAAAAGTGATTGCTGTTTTTTCAATATAGGGCGCATAAATTTCAAGAATCGCTTCCGCGTCCTTTTCTGTTGCAAAACGGATTTTTCCGGTCATTTTTTCTCCTTTTTAAGCTGAATCTCTCGTATAAAAAGCTGAATCAAAGTAAACGGTATAAGGCAGAGAAGAAGAATTCTTCCCGAATTGGAAAGGGGAACAAGCATAAACAGCTCGTCAAAAATTTTGATTGCGCCGGAAAAGACAACCGTGCTTCCGATTACGATAGCCGCCTTGAATCCGTTAAGGGGAAGGCAGGTTGTGAGAAGCATCATAAGGCTTGCCGCGCCGGTGTAAACTGTGCAGACTGTCGAAATTTCTTCCGCAGGAAGTCCAAGCCTTTCCCCAAAAATGAGCACCGCCATTATTCCGAAAAAAGCCGTTGCCGCTCCTGCCGATGCTCTTTTGAGCACGGTTTTCATAAATTCCTTCGGAACTCTTTTAAAATTCGGTTCAAGGGCAAGCAAAACCCCGGGAATTCCGGAAGCAACCGCCCCCACAAGCGTCATCTGAATCGGCGCAAAGGGATAGGCAAACGGCGCAACCAAAAGCGTTGCAGTAAGGGCGAAGGTATAAATCGTCTTCATCAGAAAAATCGAAGCCGCCCTTTGGATATTGTTTATTACCCTTCTTCCTTCGAGCACGACTTCCGGCATTGCGGAAAAATCCGAATCCAGAAGAACAAGCTGGGCGGCATGATTTGCCGCCTGGGAACCGCTTGCCATTGCAACGGAGCAGTCCGCGTCTTTAAGCGCGAGCACGTCATTGACTCCGTCGCCGGTCATTGCGACGGTATGTCCGGCGGATTGGAGGGATTTTATAATAACGCGCTTTTGTTCCGGAGAAACTCTTCCGAAAACAACCGTTTTTTCCGCAACAGCGGAAAGTTCTTCATCCGAAAGAACGGAGGCGTCAACAAAATTTTCTGCCCCGGCAACCCCCGCTTTTTTTGAAATTGCGGAAACCGCCGCCGGATTATCTCCGCTTATAACTTTTATCGCAACGTCGTTTTTCCGGAAATATTCAAAAGTTTCCCGGGCATTCGGTCGGATTTCGTCTTCAATCAGTATAAAACCAAGCGGTTTTTCCGCTTTGTATAATTTTCCGTCAAATTTTCCACAGCAAATAGCAAGAACACGGGTTCCGTCGCCGGAATATTCCGCCGCTTTTCCGACAGTTTCCGGGAAGTTTCCGCCGGTTACAAATTCCGGAGCGCCGATCATATAGCATTCTCCACCGCCGAAATCCGCGGCGGCAAATTTGAGCACGGAAGAGAACGGAAGAAAATTCTTCGCCTCTTTTCCGGCGGGATTCCGGCTTCCGAAGGCTTCAACTATCGCTTTTGCCGTTGCGTTGTCCGCCGGAACCGCGAAATAAATTTCCGCCGCAATCGCGCCGATATCGTCGCCATCAAAGCTTACCGTTCCCTTTACCTTCATCTTTCCGCTTGTTATGGTGCCGGTTTTGTCAAGACAGAGCACGTCCGCCCTTGCAAGGGATTCAAGGGAATAAAGCTGGCGGGTAAGGGTTCTCTTTTGAGCAAGGTGGATCACTCCGACGGCAAAACTCATGCTCGTCAGCAGATAAAGCCCGTCCGGAATCATTCCGACCATTGCCGCAACTGTCGGAATCATCGAATCCGCATAGGAAAATCCTTCGTTTACAAAATGCTTCCAAAAAGTGAGCACGCCCATCGGGACAATAAAAACCGCGGCGGTCTTTATTATATTCATCATTGTTGTTTTGAGCACGGACTTTGCTGTTTTAAGCTTTTTTGCCTCCGCCGTAAGCTTTTCGGCATAGCTTTCCCCGCCGACGTTGGTAAGCAAAACAGCGCATTCCCCGCTTATGACAAAACTTCCGGAGAAAATTTTATCTCCGGAAGTCTTTAAAGCGGCGTCGCTTTCGCCGGTTATGAGGCTTTCGTCAAGTCTTGCTTCTCCGCCGAGCACCGTTCCGTCTGCGGTAAGCTGATCTCCGGCGCCTATGAGAACCACATCGCCGAGAACCAGTTCCCCGCAGGGCAAAACTATCTCTTTTCCGTCGCGGATAACCCTTGCTGTCGGCGCGGTGAGCACCGAAAGGCTTTCAACAACCTTTTTCGCGCGCAGTTCCTGGATTGTTCCGATCAGGAAGTTTGCAAGAACAACCCCGATGAAAAGCATATTTTTGAATCTTCCCGTTGTTATAACAAGCGCCGCAAGCGCAAGATTCAGCATATTGTAAAAGGTAAAGAGGTTTGAAAACCAGATTTGTTTCACACTTTTTGAAGCGGCGGAGGGCGAAACGTTTGCCTTGCCTTCGGCGGCAAATTTTTTTGCTTCCGCGCTTGAAAGAGCCGGCCAGCCCGGGTCAATTTTCAAGATATCACAGCCTTTTTATTCTTACGCAAGGTTAAGCTTTCCGAAAAGCTTATGGATGCGTTTATATACAAGATAAGTTACTGCGCCGTTGATTCCCGCTTTTGTAAGGTTGAAAAGAAGGATAAAAGGCATAAGGCTTTTTACCATTTCTTTTGCCGCTTCCATTTCCATTCCGGCCATTGCGTTGAGATAAACCGGAGTGAAAGCAAGGTTTGCGGGATACATTACGGCGGTCATTGCGGCAACTCCGCAGAGAATTGCGATAAGGGCGCCTTTTTTTGTTTTTTTGCGTTTATAAATCGTTCCCGCAACAACGGTGAATGCGCTTGTTGCAATAACGTGCATCACAATTCCGTAAACTCCGCTTTGGGCGGAAACGGTCATTCCCTGGATTGCGGAAACAATTACGGTGAGAACAACTCCCCAAACCGGTCCGAAAAGGAAGGTTCCTATAAGTATCGGAATATCCGCCGGGTCATATTCAAGGAAGGAAACCGCCGGAAAAATCGGGAAATGGATGAATGCAACCAGAACGATTGAGCAGGCAGCAAGTACGCCGAGAGTTGTGAGTTTTTTTGTGTTCATGTTTTTCATAATAATACCCCTTCTTTTTTAAGATAGTATGAACAGTTTCTTAAAAGAAAGGCAAAAATTGCAAAAAGAAAGGCTCCGCACAATTTTTTGTACGGAGCACAAATTTCTTTACGCAGTTTCGCCATCCGGACTAAATGCGGAAATTCCGCAAACACCGTCGGTACGGGATTCTGACCCGTTCTGCCTATTTTTAAGGCTCTCGGACTTGTCGGCAAAAAAGCCGCTTCACCGCCGGTAGGGATTCTCACCCTGCCCCGAAACTATTTAATTGTTGCCTCCCCTCATGGGGGAGCCATTATAGGAACGAAGAATTATTCTTCGTCTTCCTCTTCTTCGTCCATTTCGAATTCGAGATGTTCGCCGCAGTTGGGGCAATCCATTTCGCCTTCGTCAACGATGCAGCCGTCGATGCAGATAACTTCGCCGCATGCGGGGCATTCTACTTCATAAAGATCGTCGCAATCGCAATCGCAGTCATCGTCGTCGCAGCAGCAGTCGCAGTCGTCGTCGCAGCAATCGCAATCGTCGTCGAATTCATAATAATCGTTTTCAAGAGCTTCAAGGTCTTCGTCGATAAGTTCAACCTGTTCGCCAACTTCTGCAAGAGCGTCCTGAACGTCTTCTACATCGTATGCGAGATCTTCGAGGATGTCAACGATTGCGTTGAGAACTTTGTCGTCGCAGTTAAGACCTTCCATAAGTCCTTTGAGATGTGCAACTTTTTCAGCAATAGTCATGATAAATTTCTCCTTTGCCGTAAAGAATTTTTTAACTTTTTTCAGATTCGATTATGCTCTGCCGATATATTCACCGGTTCTGGTGTCGATCTGGATTTTGTCGCCTTCGTTGATGAAAAGCGGAACTTTTACGTTTGCGCCGGTTTCAACGGTTGCGGGTTTGGTTACGTTGGTTGCGGTATCGCCTTTAACGCCGGGTTCGGTTTCGGTAACTTCAAGAGTTACGAAGTTCGGAGCTTCAAGACCGAAAACTTTGCCTTTGTAAGAAAGGATACGGCAAATGTCTTCTTCTTTGCAGAATTTGAAGGAATCGCCGAGAAGGCTTTCTTCGATCGGGATAAGTTCAAAAGTTTCGGGATCCATGAAATAATAAAGATCGCCGTCGGTGTAGCTGTAAGACATTTCTTTTCTTTCGATAAATGCGGTCGGGAATTTATCGGTAGGGTTGAAAGTACGTTCAACTACTGCACCGGAAATTACGTTTCTGATTTTGGTACGGACAAATGCCGCGCCTTTGCCGGGTTTTACGTGCTGGAATTCAATAATCTGATATACGTCGCCGTTATCGTCAAAAGTAACGCCGTTTCTGAAATCGCCTGCAGAAACCATAAAGTTAATCCTCCTAAAATCAAGCGCATTAGCGCATTTTTTTACACTATAAATAATAAAGTATTTTCATCATTTTTGCAATAGTTTTTTATAAAATTATACCCATAATCGGCTTTATATTTCAAAAAAGGCGGTTTTAACTATGTTTTTTTGCCATTCTACTTTCCATAGGTTGCCGTTTCTTCCGGTTTGTGTTAACCTCAAAAGCAGAAAAGGAGTTGATTTTTTATGTCCTATATAACCGGAAAAATTATCAAGGAACTCAGGGAAAAGAGGAATCTTACCCAAAAACAGCTTGGGGAAATAATTTCCGTTTCGGATAAAACAATTTCAAAATGGGAAACGGAACGGGGACTTCCGGATATAACCCTTATCGAACCTCTTTCCGCCGCCCTTGGAATTTCCGTTGCGGAACTGCTTTCCGGCGAAAGCATAATCAACAAAAACCGCGCCGGGAACATCCGGAAAACAAAATTCTATGTCTGCCCGGTTTGCGGGAATATCATAACCGCCCTGGGCGAAGGCGCTTTTTCCTGCTGCGGAATAAGCCTTCCCGCTCTTTCCCCGGAACCCGCTCCGGAAGGTTCTTTTAAGATTGAACGACCGGAGAACGATATTTACGTCCGTTTCAGCCACCCAATGACGAAGGAGGATTACATCTCCTTCGCCGCATACATCAGTTACAGCGGAATTCAGATAAAAAAGCTTTATCCGGAGCAGGAAGCGGAAATCCGTTTTCCTTTTGCCGGAAAAGGCAAAATCCTTTTCTTTTCAAACCGTGAAGGGCTTTTTGAGTTCGTAATATAATATTTTTCATCAAAATTTTTCCTTTTTTTGCAAAAATGCCTATGACATTTTTATTTTAAATATGTTATAATTAATATAAATTAAAGTATTAAATCCTTAGGCATCATACTCTTAACAAAACCGGAATGAAAGGAACGATTTTGATGTTGGAAAAAGGTCATGTTTTCGTATATGGAGCAAGCGGAGTCTGCCGCGTTGAGGAAATCTGCGTCCGGGATTACGGCGCAGGAAAAAAGGAATATTATATCCTCCAGCCTGTTTTTGACCTTCGTTCAAATCTTTCCGTACCGGTTGACAGTCCGGTTTTTTCCTCCCATGCAAGGGAGCTTCTTACAAAAGAGGAAGTTGAGGAAATAATCCTTTCCTTCCGGGAAGAGAAATCCGAATGGATCCGCAACGACAAGGAAAGAATCGAAACTTTCCGGAATCTTCTCGAAGGCGGAACAAGAAAGGATATCGCCGCGCTTATCCATACCCTCTATCTTCATAAACTTGAACTTGCCGGAAAAGGGAAAAAACTCCGGAGCAGCGACGAAACAATCATGCAAAGGGCGGAAAAACTCCTTTTCGGGGAATTTGCCTTCGTTCTCGGAATCGACCCGAAAGAGGTTGTTCCTTACATAAAAGAAAAACTTGAATAAAAAAACAAAAAAAGGCTCCTCGCTTATGCGTGGAGCTTTTCTTTTTCCGCTTTGCGTTCCTTATGAATTTTTACCATGCTGATTCCGTTTGTGATGCAGGTGAACGCGCTGAACCAGACGGAAACGTAGTTGTGGTGATAAATATCATAAATCGCCCACATGATAAGGGTGATAATTATCACCCATTTGAACCACATGGCGTCCTTCGTGTCGATATACCAGGTGAACATGCCTGCGGCGATAATCGGAATCCATGTAATCGGGTTTGCGGTTATGGTGGAAATTGTGAAAACCGCCTGGACCGCAATAAGGGCGATTTTAATTCCGGTTGTACATTTCCATTTTGCGATGATGATGTTTCTTGCAACGCTTACAAGGGAAGCAACCGTTCCGCCGTATCCGCCCAAAAGGAAATGGGAAAGGGCGTTAAGCCCGAACTGAAGAGTCTGGGCAACGATATAACGGTCCTTGTTTTTGATAAGACCGATAAGCACCATAACGGTGCAGCCGAGAAGAGAAACTATATTTCCGAGAAGAATGTTCATTTGTTATCTCCCGCTTTTCTTTCTTTTCTTATGGACCAGACGCTGTAGCTTGTGGAAACAATGGTGAATGCGTCAAAAGCCGCGGAAACAAAATTGAGGTGGTATGCGTCATAAACGAACCACATACAGACTGTAAGAATCATCACGTTTTTAAATTTAATGATGTCTTCGCTGTCGAGCACCCAGGTGAAAAGGCTGGTTGCAAGAATCGGAAGCCAGGTAATGGGGTTCAGCGTAACCGTTCCGAGGGAAAGTCCCACGGAAAGAGCGATGAAAAGAAGTTTGAGCGGAACGGTTATTTTGAACTTGAAGAAAACAAGATTTCGAAGAATGCTTACAATCGTTGCAACAACCCCGCCCATTCCTCCGAGAAGATAATGGGAAATTCCCATGAGGGTGAACTGGACGCATTGAACGGCAAGAATTCTGTTTTTGCTTTTGATAAGACCGGTAAGCACCATTATAGTGCAGGAAATTATTGAAATTATGTTTGCGATTACAATTACAATATTATTATCCAATTTTATACCTCCGTTTTAATAACAAAAAACTGTCCGGTTAAAAGGCCGGACAGTTAATAAAATCTGTAAACAGCAATAAATATTATAATAGCAAAAAAACGCATTGTCAAGCGGAAAATTCCGTTTTATTCTAAATTCCGAGAAGCACTGTCGCAAATCCGAAATAGATTACAAGGGAAAGGGCGTCAACAACGGTTGTGATAAAAGGCGAAGCCATAACCGCAGGGTCCGCGCCGACCTTTTTTGCAAAAAGAGGCATGAACGCGCCGACGATTTTTGAACAGAAAACGGTAAGAACAAGGGTAAGGGCAATTACCGCGGAAACCATCGGCGTCACTTCCGGATTTCCAAGAAGCCAGCCGTCGAAAAGCAGAACTTTCACAAAGCTTACCGCCGCAAGGGAAAGACCCGCAAGAAGACCGACCCTTGCTTCTTTCCACATAACCTTGAAAAGGTCGCGGAATTCGATTTCCTGAAGGGAAAGTCCGCGGATAACCGTTGCGGAAGTCTGGTTGCTGCAGTTACCGCCGGTACCCATGAGCATCGGGATAAAGGCTGTGAGCACGACGCAGGCCGCAAGAGCATCCTCAAAGCTGCTGATAATCATTCCGGTGAAGGTGGAGGAAAGCATCAGTATCATAAGCCAGGGAATACGGGATTTCCATATATCAAAAATTCCCGTGCGGAGATAGGGGCGGTCGCTCGGGGTGATTGCCGCCATCTTTTCGATATCTTCGGTGGCCTCTTCTTCGATAACGTCGATTGCGTCGTCGAAGGTGATGATTCCGACAAGGCGGTTTTCCGCATCCACAACGGGCATGGTATCGAAGTCGTATTTACTCATTCGTTGTACAACCGATTCCTTGTCGTCGGTGGTCATTGCGGAAATTACGTTCGGTTCCATAATATCGCCGATAAGCGCTTCGGTGTTTTTTTCAAGAACAAGGGTACGGATTGTTACGTATCCTATAAGATGGCGTTCCTCGTCGGTGACGTAGGAAACGTTGATTGTTTCGGAATCGTCGCCTTTCTGGCGGATAACGTCAAAAGCTCCGGCAACGGTTGTTCCCCGGCGAAGACGGATAAATTCCGTTGTCATAAGGGAACCGGCGGAATCCTCCGGATACTGAAGAATTTTGTTGATTTCTCTTCTTGTTTCCGGGTCGGAATATTTAAGGATTCTTTTTACAACGTTTGCGGGCATTTCCTCGATAACGTCTATCGTATCGTCAAGGAACATTTCATCAAGGATCGCTTCGAGTTCGGAATTCGAAAAACCTTTGATGAGCATTTCCTGGGAATCGCTTTCAAGATTGATAAAAACGTCCGCCGCAACTTCTTTTGAAAGAAGGCGGAAAATTATCGGAAGATGATCCTCCGGCATATCGTCCAGAAGCCAGGCGATATCCGCAGGGTTCATATCGGCAAGACGCTTCCGAAGGTCGTTATACCGCTTTTCGTGGCAAAGTTCCTCCAGTTCATCTCTGAGTTCGTCATAAACTTCCTCGAATCTTTCTTCTGTTTCAGCCATGACAAAACCTCCCTTTTTCCCGAAATTTACCTAATATTAATAATATTCCTATTAAAAGACAATGTCAATAAACAAGACCGACATTTTATTTTTTTGAAAAAATCTGCTATAATAACAGGCAGTTGTTTTTTCCCCGGAAAGGAGCGGAAATATGGAAGCTTTTTCTTTTGCGTTCAACGCGGTTGCGCCGATAGTAATAATGGCCGCAATCGGATATCTTCTTAAAAAATCCGGAATAATCGGAAAGGATTTTGCAAAAAGCGGAAACCGCCTTGTTTTCAAAATTTTTCTTCCGGTGATGCTTTTTTCAAACGTATATAAAATCGAAAACCTCGGGGAAATAAATCCCGGTCACGTTTTCTATGCCCTTCCGGCGATTCTTGCGGTTTTTCTTCTTGCGTTTTTCTTTTCCGGAATAATCACGAAGGAAGGTCCGAAAAGAAGCGCCCTTATCCAGGGAATGTTCCGCTCCAACTATGCGCTTATCGGAATCCCTCTTGCGGGAAGTCTTTTCGGCGAAGAGGGAATTTCCGCCGCGGCGGTTCTTTCCGCCTTTGCAATTCCGCTTTTTAACGTTCTTGCGGTTGCGGAATTCGCTTTTTTCAGCGGAGGAAAAAAGCTTGATTTCCGGAAAACATTATTGGATATAATAAAAAATCCGCTTATACAGGGTGTTGCGGCGGGTTTTGCCGCCCTTATAATCCGGGGGATTTTTGCCGAAGCCGGAATCGGCTTCCGGCTTTTCGATATTGCTTTTATCGAAAAAACCGCGGAATATATTTCCGCAATGGCAACGCCTTTTTCCCTTATTGTTCTCGGCGCGGATTTTGAATTTTCCGCTGTTTCCGAACTTCGGAAAGAAATTCTTTTCGGAACGGCAATGCGCTGCGCCGTTGTTCCGGCAATCGGAATCGGAACAGCCTTTCTGCTTTTTTCCGGAAGTTTCAGCGGTGCGCAGTTTGCCGCAATCGCGGCGCTTTTCAGCGCGCCCGTTGCCGTTTCAAGCGTCCCGATGGCGCAGGAAATGGGCGGAGATTCAAAACTTGCGGGGCAGCTTGTTGTCTGGACAACCGTTTTTTCCGCCGGAACGATTTTTCTTTCGTCCTTTCTTCTTAAAACTGCGGGGATTTTTTAATTTGACGGGGTTTTCTCTCCCTCCGGGTTGTTTTGTAATACCTCATCCGTCTGCTTCGCAGACACCTTCCCCGACCGGAAGGCTAAACGGAACGGTCAAGACCGTTCCCTACTGTAAAGCGGTGAATTCAATTGAAACACCATAGGGGCGACCCTATGTGGTCATCCAATTTTTAAACCTCCCCTATCAGGGGAGGCTTTTTTATACTATTGACAAAATTTCCCGGGTATGGTAATATGAAGTTGATATCAAAACGATATCAATTACATTTTTCGTATTTTACATCAGAAAGGATGATAATTTAAATGAACGCAAACGTAAAAAACGATTACAACAAAGTTCTTAACCCCAAAAACGGAATGGCAATGCTCCTTATGCTCATTCTCGGCGAACTTGTAACTCTTGCAGGCTTCATCGGCGGAATAATAATGCTTGACGGCGGATTTTTGTTCCCGCTTTCTTTGATTCTTATGATTCTTTGTGCTATACTTGCTTTTATAGTACTTCCGATCCTTTTCGGCGGACTCCGCACCCTTCGCCCCAACGAAGCTTATGTTCTCACACTTTTCGGTGAATATTACGGAACCCTTTACGGACCGGGATTTTTCTTTATCAACCCCTTCGCTGCCGCAATAAATCCCGCTTCCGAAAACGCACTTGAAAAAGCCGCTGCGGCAAACGCCGAAGCCGCTCTTTCCGGAAAAGCAACCACCGGCTCTGTCCAAATTTCCACCAACAAACGTGTTTCCCTTAAAGAAATCACTCTTACCAACGATAAACAGAAAATAAACGACCAGCTCGGCAACCCCGTTATCATCGGAACCGTTGTTATCTGGCATGTTACCGACCCGGCAAAGGCAGTTTTCAACGTTGATAACTACGTTGAATTCCTTTCAACCCAATGCGATGCGGCTCTCCGCAATATCGTAAGAGAGTATCCTTATGATGAATCCGAGGAAGGCGACGAAAAATCTCTCCGCGGTTCAAGTCTTGAAGTTGCCCAGCGCCTTAAAGACGAGATTCAGTGCAGAGTTGAAATCGCCGGAATCGAAGTTACCGAAGCGAGAATCACCCACCTTGCCTATGCGCCCGAAATTGCCGCCGCAATGCTTCAGCGCCAGCAGGCTTCCGCTATCATTGCCGCGAGAAAACTCATTGTTGACGGGGCTGTTGGCATGGTTGAAATGGCTCTTGACCGCCTTGAAGGGGATAAAGTCGTTGAGATGGATGATGAGCGCAAGGCACAGATGGTTTCCAACCTTCTTGTTGTACTTTGCGGAAACAACGACGCCCAGCCCATAGTAAACACCGGTTCAATTTACTGATTTTTAATTTTTTTGAAATCAATCGAAAGGAGGCGGAAGCCTTTTGGCAGAGAAAGACAAAAAACAGCTTTTGCTCAGGCTTTCGCCGACTTTATGGGAAGAAATTTCCCGTTGGGCGGAAGACGATTTCCGTTCAATCAACGGACAGATCGAATATCTTTTAACCGAAGCGGTTAAAAAACGCCGCAAGGTCAAAATCGAAGAACCGGAAGATGAATAACGAAGAAAAACGCCCGTTTTCAAAACGGGCGTTTTTTATATGCAAAAGCCCGAAACCGCATAGATAAAGCCTTTTTTGAAGCCTTTTTGAAACACGGTTTTAAAAATCGAAACTTAGAAAAACAAAGAAAACAAGAGAAAAACGAAGAAAAACGGAGCAATCAATTTGTAAATTGAATTTTTTCAAAAAAGCTGTTGACAAAGGGGTTTTCTTTCATTATAATAATGACTGTCGCTTTTAAACAAAAGTAATAAATAAAGGAAATTTAATCGGAGGTAAACGCTATGTCCACTACTATGCCTAACGCTTCCACCATCGAGCGTAAATGGTATGTTCTTGACGCTGAAGGAAAATCTCTCGGCCGTGTTGCTGCACAGGCTGCTGTTCTTCTTCGCGGCAAACATAAAGTTGATTTTGCTCCCCATGCAGACTGCGGCGATTACGTTGTAATCATCAACGCTGAAAAAGCAGTTCTCACCGGCAACAAACTCATCCAGAAAAAATATTATCACCACACCGGTTATGTAGGTCACCTCAAAGAAGTTAACTACAAAACCCTTATGGCAAAAAACCCCGCTTTTGCAATGAAACTTGCTGTTAAAGGCATGCTTCCCCACAACAGCGTTGGCGCAAAAAGCCTTACCCGTTGCCACATCTATGCTGGCGCAAACCACAAACATCAGGCTCAGGCTCCCGAAGCTTGGGTAAAATAATCGAAAGGAGAACGTAAACTATGTATAATTCTAACCCCTACTTCTACGGTACCGGCAGAAGAAAAAGCTCTGTAGCTCGTGTTCGCGTTTATCCTAACGGCACCGGCGCAATCACCATCAACGGCCGCGACATCGACGATTATTTCGGCCTCGATACCCTTAAACTCATCGTTCGTCAGCCCATGGAACTCACCGAAACTGTCGGCGCATTCGACATCGTTTGCACCGTTGCAGGCGGCGGCGTAACCGGTCAGGCAGGCGCAATCCGTCACGGCCTTTCCCGTGCTCTTCTTCAGTACAACGAAGAACTCAGACCCGTTCTCAAAAAAGCAGGTCTCCTTACCCGTGACCCCAGAATGAAAGAACGTAAAAAATACGGTCTCAAAAAAGCACGTCGTGCACCTCAGTTCTCCAAACGTTGATCGTTGGACTACACAGAGAATCAAGCCTTTCGCTTTTGCGGAAGGCTTTTTCTTTTATCTGTTGAGGTGTCCTCGCGAAAAAGACGGATGAGAGACAAACCTTGTTCCGCTAAAAACGGGCGCACACATAGGTGCGCCCAACGATATTTCGATAAAACCCACCACTTTACGGTAGGGAACGGTCTTGACCGTTCCGTATAAAGGAAAAACGGATTTCCACGCATCCCTGCGGTATGCTCGCAATGACAAGTCAATGTCATTCTGAGCGAAGCGAATAATCCGTATCTTTAAAAAGATTTCCGGGGAAAGAGTGAACCAACAAAAAAGACGCTCCTTTACGGAACGTCCTTTTTTCAGTAAATTCAAATTTCAATCAGCGAAGGCTGTCTCTTCTGCAAGGGGAAGTAACTTTCGGTTTTTCCTCAACTTTTGCGGAAGAAGCAAGCTGCTCAAGCATTTTTTCATCAAGAGGAATTGCTTTGTGGCAGCGGGGGCAGAGATAGGTGGATCTGTTGTATCCTGCGGGAACAATAACAGGTTTTCCGCAATAGGGACAAAAAACTTCGATACCCTCGTTTTCGTCGTCATCCTGGAGATAAATAGCCATTAGAAAACCGCCTTTCAAAAATTATATTACGAGGTCAGTATATCACAAGCCGCGGCGGTATGCAAGAAGCAAATCAACAATTCCGCCGTAACTTCGGGTTCCTTCCTTCTGGTTGTTGAGTTTAAGATAGGTATCGTTCACCGCATCGGAAACTTCCGCAATCTTTGTGTCATGGGCGTCGATATAGGCGTTCTGGGCGCGCATATCCGCATCAAGATAATCCGGATACTGAATACGAAGTTCGTACCATCTTTCGTAATCCGCGGAATAAAGGGCGTTCATGGAATAAATAAGCGCAAGGCTCGTTCCGCTGTAACGGAAATATTCCGAATCGCTGTTTGCGCAGGCAAGATAGGCGATAAAATTCGCTTCCGCCTCGTTCATATATCCGCGAAGATGGCTCTGTTCGTGCATCATGGTCGCGCCCCGAAGAAAATCCGGACCTGCCGTGCAGATATTCGCCTCAAAAGTATAGGGCGAAAAAACGCCGGAAATCTGAAGATACGCCATAATTTCGGAACATATTACCGGCTTCGGCGTTCCGAAACGCCAGAAACCCATATCGGTTATTCCGTAATCGGCGCAGAATTTTTCAAATTCCGCTTTTGCTTCGTTCGCCATGCTGAAATTTTCTTTATCGAAAACGGTGACATTATCTTCGCCCCGGTAAAGTCCGTTTCCGGAATCAATCGCCTCATCAAGAAGAAATTCGCAAAGGTCATAAAGTTCGTCCACGGAGGATTCTTTCACTTCAAGTCCCATTTCATCCGCGAAACCCGCTCTGTAATAATTCGTTCCGCAAAAGGCGCAGAAAAGGAAGAGCAGAAGGCAAACAAGCGAAACAATGCTTTTGAGCACGGAGCCGAAATATTTGAGCACGGCTTTTTCGTCCTCTTTTGCTTTGAGCACGAGCCTGACAATCCAATATATCAAAAGGAATATCAGCGCGGCAATTCCCGCTTCCATAAGGGAAAAAAGAAGAATTCCGGTTATGCTTCCGAAAATCCCGCCGAAAAACCTGTAAAAAGTCCGGTAATAAAAATCCGCGAAACCGGGAACAAATCTTGCCGCCGCAAGAAGCAAAAGTCCTGTCGGCAGAAGCATTATAAAATAAAAACAGGGTGTTTTAAAAACAGATTTAAATTTAATTTTCATATCAGGAGCATAAAGCCCTACCTTGTGTGAAGGAAAGTGGATTTTGCCGAAGACAAAAGACGGAGGGATTTTTTTATCGCCGTTTTGCGGCTTCACCTCATCCGTCATTTCCTGCGGAAATGCCAACTTCCCCTCAATGGGAAGGCTTATTTATTAACGTCAATATCGTCCAGTTCAACAAGAAGCTTTGCGTAAACAAGCATCGTATCGAAAAGGAGTTTTGCGGGGGTGGATTCGTCCGCCTGGTGAATGCTTCCGCGGAAAAGGCCAAAGGGGCTTTCGTAATCCGGGTCTTCCGGACCGAGGGCGCAGGCATTCGGCAGATGTTTTGCATAAGTTCCGCCGCCCATGGTGTAAGGTTTCCAATGTTCCTTATGAAAAACGCTGTTTATTACTCTCATGCAGGTTCTTACCTTATCGGAATCCGCCGGGGAATAGGCGGGTTTTGTGTCGCCGATATCGTGGACGGTGACGTGGTAAGGTTCAACGGTTTCGATGATTTTCTCGAGGAGTTCGCCGCCGTTTGCGGTAACGGGATAGCGGATATCTATCGAAAGATTGAGGATTCCGCGATCCATGGAAATAACTCCGCCCACATGGGTGAGTTTTCCGCTGGGTTCGTCTTCGGCAGGAACGCCGAGAGCCGCGCCGTTGTAATCGGAGTTTACAAGGGCGAGGAATTCCATTGCGGATTTTGCTTCGCCTTCAAAAATTTCCGCATCGAGAAGAGCGTTTGCAAGAACTCCGATGGCGTTGATTCCGTTTTCCGGAATGGAAGCATGGACGGAAGCGCCTGTTGCGGTGACTTTAACAAGTTCGCCCTCGGTTTCGACGGAAATTCTTTCGTTTCCGGAAAGTTTTTCCCCAAGGGATTTTCCGCAGACTCCTTTAAGGGTTGCGGTCGCTTTGTCTGCAACAACGTTGCGGACGGTTCCGCCGGAAAAATCAACAACTTTGTCGTCCTTGCAGGGGATTGCAAGATAGAAGCGGAGTCCGCCTTTTTCGCCGTGACAGATGGGATAGTTTCCGTCGGGAGTGAAGGAAACGTCCGGAAGCTTTTCGGTAACTTCGACGTAATGGAGAAGGTCGTTCATTCCGCATTCTTCCTGACCGCCGAGGAAAAATTCAATTTCGCGTTTCGGCATAAGATCAAGATCTTTAAGGCAGCGGACAGCAAAAATCGAAGCCCAGAGGGGGCCTTTGTCATCAAGAACGCCGCGGCCGATCAGAAGGTCGCCGTCAACGGTGAGCTGATAAGGGGGATAGTTCCAATCGTTTCCGCAGGGAACAACGTCAAGATGTCCGAAAATACCGATTTTCTCTTCACCTTCACCGACGTTTGCAACAAGGCAGAAGTTATCGAGATTTTTTACCGGGAAACCGTAGCTTTCAACAAGTTCCTTTGCGGCGGCAAGAACGTTCGCGCTTTCGATTCCGAAAGGATATTCCCCTTCGGAAACCCCGAAAGTTGCAACGGAAGGAACCGCAATTATTTTTGAAAGATCGGCAATGAATTCGTCTTTATGGTCTTCGATCCATTGTTTGATCCGGTTTTCGTTTTCAATACTGAGCATTTATCATAACCCCTTTCGGAAAGAATTTTCTTTGTTTTATTGTATCACATTAAAGCGGAAAATTGAATAACGAAAGTGTAAATATTTTATGAAAAAGACGTCCTTGTTAAAGGGGAACCGGATTTTTTCAGCCTCACCCATCAGGTGACGAAAGGGCAGTTCGCCCTAAAGGGGGCTGTCACGCCTTTAAGAACAGGCGCGTGACTGGGGGATTCTGTTATAATTACCGGTATTTTAAGGAGGAATCCCTCCGTCATTTCCTACGGAAATGCCACCTCCCTTTGACAAGGGAAGGCTATTGCCCTCCGGGAATCCTTTTTTTGCGGGCGACCACATAGGGTCGCCCCTACGGAGTTCTAATTGACTTTCGACTTTACAATTAAAAGAATCCCTCCGCTATTTCGTGGTTTTCTCCCCCACGCAAATGCCCTACCGGAAGGCTAAAAAAAAGCGCTTCCGGCGGAAGCGCTTTTTTGTTTTATAAATCGTAGCCTTTGACAAAGGTTTTGAAGAAGCGGACTCCTTCCGCAAGGGAAGCAAGGGTCACGTTTTCGTTTACCGCGTGGCAGGCGGCGTTCTGTTCGTTGCTCATTCTTACCGGGCAGAAGCGAAGGGCGTTTTCGGAAAGGGCGTGGAAATGGCGGCAGTCCGTTCCGCCCATAATAACATAAGGCGCAACGCCCACGTCCGGGAACTGCTTTCTGATGCAGTCGGTAAGATAGGCATATTCTTTGGATTTTATGTTGGAAACCGGGGAAGCATCCCTTGCCTGGATAATCTCGATTTCGAGGTCATATTTCTTTGCGTATTTTCTGAGCACCGCAAGGCTTTCCTCACAGTTCTGATGAACACTTGTGCGGAGGTTTGCAACAAGATAGGGCTCCTTCGGAATCACGTTGCAGGCGTCGGAACCTTTCATCATGGTGAAACAGCAGGTTGTTGAAAGAATCGCCTCGCCGAAAGGCGAAACAACCGGCATAAGGGCAATTAAAAGCGGCTTAAAAAGCCAGATGTTTCCGAGAAGCATTCTCATTCCGAAGCTGAAGGAAGGCGCCATCCGGGCAAACATTTCATAAACTTCCGGAATAAGATGTTTTTTGAAGGGGCGTTTTTTCTCAATTTCGTTCGCAAAGGCAAAAAGTCTTGCGGCGGGGGTGTTCCTCGGCGGAGTGCTGCTGTGGCCGCCTTTTCCTTTTGCGGAAATTTTAAGGTCCATATAGCCTTTTTCCGTAACGCCGATAACTGCGTATTCCCTGTCCATTCCGGCAATGGGTCTGTCAACAACCGCGCCGCCTTCGTCGATTACGATTGCAAGTTCAATCCCCTTTTCTTTGAGGTAACGCATTGCGGAAGCGGCGCCGTCGCCGCCGGTTTCTTCGTTTATTGCGTATTCAAGATAAATATCGCAGGGCGGAACAAAACCTTCCTCAATAAGTTCCTCCATTGCCTGGAGCTCGACATACATGGTGCTTTTGCAGTCCATTGAGCCGCGTCCGTAAAGGTCGCCGTCAATTACCGTTCCGCTGTATGCGGGGCATTTCCAGCCGTTGTCGTTCGCCGGAACAACGTCCTGGTGACCCATGAAAAGAATCGGTCTTCTTGAAGGGTCGGTTCCTTTCCATTTAAAAAGCAAAGTTCCGTTAAGAACGGTTTTTTCAAAAGTTTTATGTACGTTCGGGAAAAGTTCTTCAAGAACTTCGTGGTATTTATAGAACTGGGAAAAATCCTCGTCCTCGTTTTTTGAAACAGTGGGAACTCTTACCATATCGCCGAGTTTTTTTGCGGCAATATCAATTTCTTCCCGGGAAATTTCGGTTTTGCATTTTTCCGCTTCCGGCGCTTTTATCATAAAGGTCCGGATAACGGCAATTCCGAGAAGAACGGCAATTATTCCGAGGATTCCGAAAATTATATACTGCATTTTTATCCTCCTTTATTCTTCGCCTTTCTGGATTTTTCTCATTTCCGCCATTTCTTTTTCAATGGGATGGAAAACCGCGATCACAAGCATGATTCCCGCAAAAATCATCGGAACCCAGCCGAGGAGCGCGCAGATTGTATCGATTGCGCTTTGGGGCTGGCTTGCAAGTTCCGCATTGAATCCCGCGGCGCCGAGAGCGGCGGTCATTCCGAGGTTGACTGCGGCTTTCGAAAGTTTTGCCGCAAGGTTATCGCAGGTTGAAACAAGGCTGTCGATTCTGCGTCCGCTTCTGAATTCGATAAGGTCGGAAAGGTTGTTGCGGTTTGTGTTGAAAAGAACAAAGGCAAATGCCATTGCAACCGCAACGGTTATTCCGTTGATGTAAATTGTAACAAAAGAATAGGGATTGATGAGGAAGGGGATTTTACCGACCATATAAATTGCCGCGCCGAGAATCATCGTGTTCCTTCTGCCGATTTTTTTATCGACCGGAATACAAAGAACCGTTCCGATTACGGAAGTTGCAAGGAAAACCGCCATAATGGGGGTTGCGGCTTTTGCGGAACCGAGAATATAGGTTGCGTAATAGTTTACGTTGCTCATGATAAGAAGATTGAGGATTCCGTAAACGATTATATAAAGAGCGTTCATGACCCAGCTTTTGCAGGAAAGAAGCATTTTAAAAACTTCGACGATTCCGATTTTGGAATCATCCTCAATTTCCTGCTGAACACGTTCCTTTGTGGTGAAATAATGGGCAAAGCTTCCGATTATGCAGATTACGCCCATAACCGCCGCCGCATAAACAAAGGCGATCTGTCCGGCTTCGTTTGCCATTACGTTTCCGTTTTCGTCAAGTCCGCCGAAGAGGTTGAGAAGAGGATAGAGCGCAACGCCGCCGATTCCGCTGCCGACGCAGCCGCCGAGGTTTCTTGCAACGTTGATGGCTCTTCTGTCGGCGTCGCGGTTTGTTGCAAGACCGCCCATGCTGTTATAAGGAATTGCCGCAAAGGTGTTGAAAAGTTCGAAAAGGAAATAAATCGCAATGGCTATCGCAAGCTTCATTCCGTAAGCCACGTCGAAGCAGGTGAACATCAGAACAACGGTAACCGCCCAGGGAACAGCGCACCAGAAGGCAAAAGGACGGCATTTTTCGCCGTTTTTGAAAGTATGGTTAACCGCCCAGTAACCCACAAGCGGATCGTTTACCGCGTCCCAGACGATTCCGAGAGCGGTTATCATTCCGGCATGCTCGATTTTTATTCCCATTACGTTTGTAAGGAAAAAGAGATAGAACAAATCCTTGAAGTTAAAAACAACGTTGCTGGCTGTGGAAAAGGTGCCGAAACCCAGCTTTTCCGCGAAACCTATCTTCGGGGTTTCGATATATCTGCTGTCAGTTTTCATAGCGGATCCTCTTTTCTTTAATACTTTAATTCATTAAAGCCATTATAGCATGTTAAGTTGTTTAAATCAACCGGATTTGTTATTTTCTTTACGGAAAAACCGGTTTCTTTTCCTGAAAGAAATGGGGGGGTCCAAAAAAAGGCCCCCTTGTTAAAGGGGGGACCGGATTTTTTTCAGCCTCCCCTATCAGGGGAGGTGGGTTTTCCGGCGGCTTGCCGCCGGAAAAGACGGAAGGGTGGAAACGGTTTTTGCGGAACGTCGGGGACGACGTTCCCTACGGCAGTGCGGAGAGGTTTATTGAAACAATGTAGGGGCGACCTACCCCAAGGGTACTTCCTCGCACTTCGTGCTCAGGGCGCTATGCGGTCGCCCGTTTTTTATTATCCGCCCGTTTTTAATTGAACAGGGTTTTCTCTCCCTCAGTCAGCTTCGCTGACAGCTCCCTCGTCAGAGGGAGCCTGCCCTCCGGGTTTCCTTTTTGCGGGCGACCACAAGGGTCGCCCCTACGGAGTTCCAATTAACTTCCTGCTTTACATTGAAAGGAATCCCTCCGTCATTTCCTGCGGAAATGCCACCTCCCTTTAGGCAAGGGAGGCTAATGCCCTCCGGGAATGCGGCTTTTTATCAATTAATTTTACATTTTATTAACTACTTTTGCTTCAAAAAGGTGTAAAATAAAACCATAAAATTAAAAGGGGGAATCTGCCTTGTTCGGATACATAAAGCCTTTCCGTCCGGAACTCAAAATCCGGGAAGCAGAAGATTATAAGGCTGTTTACTGCGGACTTTGCAAAGAACTGGGCAGAAGCTACGGAATCTTCGCGAGAATGACTCTCAGCTATGATTTCGCCTTTATGGCTATGCTTTTTATGTCACTCGACAAAAATTCCTGTCCCTCTTTCGAAAAATGCTCCTGTATCGCCCATCCTTTTAAAAAGCAATGCCGCTGCCTTGGGAACAGGGCAATTTCCCTTTCCGCAAGGGCGGCAATGATTCTGACTTATTACAAGCTGAAGGACGATCTTTCCGACAAAGGCTTCTTTAAAAAAATCGCCGCTGCGGTTCTTTTTCCTTTTGCGGCTTCCGCAAGGAAAAAAGCCCTTTCTTTCGGTGAGGAAGCAATTTTTATAGACAGCGCCGCCGCGGAAATGATTGCGGAACAAAGGGTTCTTGAGGAAAGAAAAACTCCCCTTCCGGACGAAGCCGCCGAACCGACCGCAAAATTTTTAAGCAGAATAATAACTCTCGGCGGAAATTCCGAAAACGAAAGAATCCTTGAAAGATTCGGCTATCTCCTCGGAAGATATATCTATCTCTGCGATGCCCTTGATGACCTTGAGGACGATATAAAAAAGGAGAATTACAATCCCTTCATTTTCGGCGGAGAAAAGGCTGTTTTGGAAGCAAAATCCGCGCTTTTTCTTACAACGGCGGAACTTTTTGACGATCTTGAGCTTCTTGAACTTGACAAATACAGCGAAATAGTGGAAAATACAATAGACCTCGGTTTAAAAGCCGAAATTGAACGGATAATAAACAAAAAAGGGGGAACGGAAAACGGAAAATCCATATAAAGTTCTCGGCGTTTCAGAAAACGCAACGGACGAAGAAATTAAAAAAGCATACCGCGATCTTGTCCGCAAGTATCATCCGGATAAATACGTTGACAATCCCCTTGCGGATATTGCGGCGGAAAAAATGAAGGATATCAACGCCGCCTATGATCAGATTCAGAAAGACCGTAAAGAAGGAAAAACTTCCTACGGAAATTCCGGAGGATATTATAATGCCGGCGGATATAACCCAAATTACGGAACCGGAAACGCAAGCTATAATAACTACGGAACTGGATATTCCCAAAACAGCCGTTTTCCGGACGTCCGCAGACTTATTCAGCAGAACCGCATTGCGGAAGCGGACGAAATTCTTGACGGCGTTCCGGATTATAACAGAAATGCGGAATGGTATTTCCTCAAAGGAAGCATTTATTACAGAAGAGGCTGGCTCGGCGAAGCCGCAAGATGTTTCCAAAGGGCATATCAGATGGAGCCCGGAAACCAGGAATATGCCGCCGCATACCAGCGTATAGCTTATCAGCAGCAATACGGCTCTTCCCCGGGAAGAAACTCCGGAACACAAATCTATGGCTGCCCCTGCGACTGCTGCGATTGCTGCACGGCAATGATGTGCATGGACTGCCTTTGCGGAAACGGCTGCTGACAATAATTATGCCTCCCTTGTTAAAGGGAGGTGGATTCGCCGCTTTGCGGCGAAGACGGAGGGATTCCTTAATAAAGAATCCCCTCGCCACTTCGCGACCCTCTCCTTTTTTACAAGGGGCGCAATTTTAAAGAAAGGAGAAAACCGGATTATGACAAAGAAAAGCCAGAAAGTCGCCCTTTGCGGAATGGTTGCGGCGCTTTGCACCCTTTTGATGTTCATGACCGGTGTTTTTCCTTTTGCGACCTACGCAATGCCCTGTCTTGCGGGACTTCTTATGGTGACTGTTGCGGTTGAAACCGGCGCAAGCTGGGCCTTCACCCTTTATGCCGCGGTTTCTATCCTTTCGATAATCCTTACCCCGGATAAGGAAGCGATGCTTATGTTTGTAATGTTCTTCGGACATTATCCGGTAACAAAATTCTGGCTTGAAAAAATAAAATTCAAGCCTCTTTCCCTGCTTTTAAAAATCATCGTTTTCAATATCTGCATAGTCGCCGCATACTGGATCATAATTTTTGTTTTCCAGATGCCGGATATTCTTACGGAATTCGGCGACTTCGGAAAATATTCCGTTTATATCATGCTCGGACTCGGAAATCTTCTTTTCCTTGTTTATGATTTTGCCCTAACGCAAATCATGAACGTTTACATCTATGTTTTCCGCCCGAAATTTTTAAGACGCAGCGCAAAATAAAAAAGGCCCCTTTGTTAAAGGGGGTTTATTTTTTTCAGCCTCCCGTATCAGGGGAGGTAAATCCGCCCGTTTTTTACAAAAAATGCCCCCTTATCAAAGGGGGTTGGATTTTTTAACCGCCTGCGGTTAAAAAAAGACCGGGGGATTCTTTTATAATTTACCGGTATTTTAAGGAAGAATCCCTCCGTCATTTCCTGCGGAAATGCCACCTCCCTTTAACAAGGGAGGCTACCCTCTGGGAAGCCTTTTTTCGGGCGACCACATAGGGTCGCCCCTACGACGATTCAATCAATTTTAAATTTTAATTCTGCATTATGCATTTTGCATTCTGCATTAAAAAAGCACCCTTGCGGGTGCTTTTTTATCAGTTTATGAATCTTGCGAGGAATTCCTTTGTTTCGTCTTTCTTCGGATTTGCAAAGATATCTTCGGGGGTTCCTTCTTCGCAGATAACGCCGTCTTTCATGAAAACAACTCTGCTGGAAACGTCCCTTGCAAATGCCATTTCGTGGGTTACAACAATCATTGTAAGTCCTTCGGAGGCAAGCTGGCGCATTACCGCAAGAACTTCGCCGACCATCTGGGGGTCAAGGGCGGAAGTGGGTTCGTCAAAAAGAAGAACCTCCGGTTCCATTGCAAGGGCTCTCGCGATTGCAACACGCTGTTTCTGTCCGCCGGAAAGCTGCTTCGGTTTTGCGTTGATATAGGGAAGCATTCCGACTTTTTCAAGAAAATATCTTGCTTTTTCTTCCGCTTCGGATTTCTTTTTTCCAAGAACCTTTACCTGACCCACAACGCAGTTCTGGAGAACGGTGAGGTTGTTGAAAAGGTTGAAACTCTGGAAAACCATTCCGACCTTTGCGCGGTAATCGGTTACGGAAAAACCTTTTTCGTCAATATCTTTTCCATGGAAAAGAATTTTTCCGCCGGAAGGGGTTTCAAGAACGTTTATGCAGCGGAGAAGGGTTGATTTTCCGGAACCGGAAACGCCGATTATTGTTGTAACGTCGCCTTTTTTAACGGAAAAATCGATATCGGAAAGAACTTTGTGACTTCCGAAATTCTTTTCAAGATGCTGAATTTCAATGATATTTTCGCTCATTTGAAGTCCTCCAGTTTTTTCTTTTTCGGGTGATAGCTCAAAAGTCCGCTTGTGTATGCAAGGGTGTCGGTCGTGGCAAGGTCATAGTTATCGTCGCCATCAAGCTTCTTTTCAAGAAGTCGGAGAAGGAAGGAAGCGGTTACGGTCATAACAAGATAGATAACCATTACGATGCTTGCGGAATGGAAGAAAAGATAAAGTGCGCCGACAGCGCTTTTGTGCATGAAGAAAAGATCCGCAAAACCGATTACGGAAAGGACGGAAGTATCCTTGATGTTGATGATGAAGTTGTTGCCGATCTGGGGAATGATGTTGCGGAACGCCTGGGGAATAATTACGTTGAGCATGGTCTGAAGATGGTTCATGCCGATCGCTTTTGCGCCTTCGGTCTGACCCGGATCGATTGAAAGGATACCGCCGCGGACAGTTTCCGCCATATATGCGCCGGTGTTTATGGAAACGATCAGAAGCGCGGCAAAATAGATATCCATCTTGTAATTAAAAATCATGATTACGCCGTAATAAATGAAAACGGACTGGACTATCATCGGTGTTCCGCGGAAAAGTTCAACGTATCCTTTAAGGATAAGGTTGACTACTGTAAGGATTATTCTTTTCCAGACGGGGTCTTTTTTCTCCATCGGAATGGTCTGAACAACGCCGACTCCGAAGCCGATGATGCAGCCCACCGCCGTACCGACGAACGAAACAATAAGAGTGTTAAGCGCGCCTTCAAGAAAAGCTGTGCCGTATCCGTTCCAGACCTTGATGACGCCTTCAATAAATTCTGCCAAGGTTATTCTCCTTTTTCAAATAATGCCCCCCTTGAGGGGAGATGTCTTTGCCAAAGGCAAAGACGGAAGGGTGTTTGTCAGCAAAACCGCCCGGCAAAAAACCGGGCGGCATTTTTTCTGATTTAAAAACGATTATTCGCTGAGAGGCTGAACAGCAATAGCTTCTGCCATCATTGCTTCGTAATCTTCAACAGTAAGGGTTGCAAGAAGTGCGTTTACTGCTTCAAGAAGTTCGGTGTTGCCTTTTTTCATGGAAATACCGAGGTTGATTTCTTCGTCGGAAACTTCAAATTCACCTGCGGTTCCGGTGAAATCAAGAAGAACCATATCGCTGTAAACTGCGACTGCTGCCATTGCGGTGGGCATATCGGTTACAACAAGGTCAACTGCGCCGGAATCAAGAGCAACAAGCATTGCGGGTGCGGTTTCCTGTGCGTTGAGGATATTTGCGTCCGGAATCTGCGGGAGGCAGATATCATACCAGATGGTTCCGAGCTGGGAAGTGCAGGTTGCGCCTGCAAGATCCGCAACGGAAGCTGCGGAAGCATATTTGGAATCCGCTTTGGTAAGAGTTACGATGGAAGCATAGTAATAAGGATCGGAAAAATCAACTACCTCAAGTCTTTCCGCGGTGATGGACTGACCTGCAATTACAAGGTCAACGTCGCCGGAAGCAACTGCGGGAACAAGTGCGTCCCAATCGAGTTTTACGATTTCGAGTTCTTTGCCCATGGATTCTGCAATAAGTTTTGCCATCATTACGTCATAGCCGTATGCATAGCTGTTGGTTCCTGCAATCGGAACAGCGCCGTTGGAATCGTCGGTCTGGGTCCAGTTATAAGGTGCATAAGCACATTCCATTGCAACGCGGAGAACGTTGCTGTTTTCTTCGGTCTTGCCGCATGCGGCAAAGCCGAGGCACATTACCATTGCGAGTACGAGTGCGATAATCTTTCTTGTCATTGTTTTGTTCCTTCTTTCCTAAGAATTCATTTTTTTGCGGTTTTTTTAAAAATAAAAAAACCATGAATACTTTCGGATGAAGATTCATGGTACTTACATTCTTACAAAAATGCTTCGCAGGCGATTTTCGCCTGCTTAAAACCAATGATAGCTCTCCACCGAAGTGACAGTCCATGGGATATTGTCCCATGCCCCAGCAAACGGAAAACAAGGCTTTTCTCCGAAAGCTTCGGCGAAAGTTCCTTTCCTGCAAAACCGGGAGCCTTCCCTTTAAAAAATGCTTTGCATTACTTTTAACTTCCGCGCCTCTACCATTGTTTTTGGCAAAGCCAGAAACAATATGTATTTTGTTTTCAATAGTCCGTTTTTGAACTATGTAAGACAGTATAGCAAAGTAAAGTGTTAAAGTCAACACCTTTTTTAAAAATTTTTGCCGGGAATCTTCTTATCAATAAGTTTAATTGAAAAATTGCTTTTATTATGTTATTATAAAATGTAGTCTTGAATAAATTGGAGGTTTTTTAATGAAAAGACCCGAACTTCTTGCTCCCGCGGGAGATATGGAATGTCTTGAAACGGCGGTGCATTTCGGCGCCGACGCGGTTTATATCGGCGGACCCCTTCTCCAGCTTCGGGCAGACAACGTCGGTTTCGACCGTGAAGGAATTGCCGAAGCGGTAAAATATGCCCATGAACACGGAGTTAAACTTTACGTCACGGTGAACTGCTTCGCAAAAAACGAAGAAATCGACGCCGCGGAGGATTACGCAAAATATCTTCACAGCGTCGGGGTTGACGCGGTAATCGTTTCCGATATCGGTCTTATTGCAAAAATCCATGAATCCGCGCCGGAACTTGAAATCCACGTTTCCACCCAGGCAAACTGCCTCAACTTCAACGCCGCAAAGGTTTATTGGAACATGGGCGCAAAGCGTGTTGTCCTCGGAAGAGAGATGACTCTTGATGAAATAATCGAATTCCGAAAAAGAATCCCCGAGGAAATGGAAATTGAAGCATTCGTCCACGGCGCCATGTGCATGTCCTATTCCGGAAGATGCATGATCTCCTCCTATCTTGTGAACCGAAGCGGAAACCGCGGCGGCTGCGCCCAGCCCTGCCGCTGGAACTACCATCTTGTGGAGATGAAACGCCCCAACGAATTTTTCCAGGTTGTTGAGGACGAAAAAGGCACCGCCATCCTCAGTTCCCATGATATGTGCGCTGTCGGTTTCCTCGATAAGCTGGAAGAAGCGGGAATCTGCTCCTATAAAATCGAAGGCAGAATGAAAACTCCTTTCTACGTCGCAACAGCGGTCAACGCATACCGCCACGCAATCGACGGCGACGTTCCGATGGAAGTTATCGAACGCGAACTCGACAGCATCAGCCACCGCCCCTATTCCAGCGCGTTTTATTTCGGCGAAATGAAGATGAGCCACGGAAATTCCGGCGCGTATATCCAGAAATGCACCTTCGTCGGAAAAGTTCTTGATTATTCCGACGGTTTTGTAACCATTCAGCAGCGCAACAATTTTAAACCCGGGGACGAACTTGAGGTTGTTTCGCCCATAAGCATCGGCGAAAAATTCGAAGTCACCAAAATTTTTGACGAGGAAGGAAACGAAAGAGAGGACGCAAGACTTATCCAGCAGATTCTTCGCCTTCCCTGCCCGGTCAAACTCCAAAAAGGCGACCTCCTCCGGAAGAGAATTGAAGAATGAAATTTTGAGCACGGCGAATTTTCGCCGTGCTCGTTTTTTTGCAGCCCTTCGCGGTAAAAAAGACCGGGGGATTCTGTTCAGCCTCCCCTATCAGGGGAGGTAAATCCGCCCATTTTGAATTGGACGGGGTTTGTCCATCATCCGACATTTCGTGACACCTTCCCCCGAGGGAAGGCTACCCTCCGGGTTCTTGTGAATCCCTCTTTCGTCACCTTCGGTGACACCTTCCCCTCTGGGAAGGTAAATCCTCCCGGAGCCTTTTGTTCGGAAAAATTTTAAAAAAGATATTGACAACGTAACATTGTTACGCTATAATGTAACCGTAACATTGTTACGCACATGTGCAAATTTTTAAAAAAGGAGGTTTTTAAAGATGAATTCGGGTGACGAAAATCTTGTTTCAAAAAAGAATCTTCTTGAAAAATATTCAATTTCCTATGGCGCGCTCTATCGCTGGAAGCGAAAAGGACTTATTCCGGAGGAATGGTTCATCAAAAAATCCACCCCCACCGGGCAGGAAACTTTTTTCCCGAAGGACCTTATTTTTGAAAGGGTCGAGATGATTCTTGAAAAAAAAGAGGACGTTCTTCTTGATGAACTGGCGGAAAAAATTTCCGGCGAGGAAGAAAGCGACGCAAGAATTATTATAGATACCGTTTTCGGTGAAAAAACTTTCCGTATAAAGGACATAAAAAGCATAAAGCGCGTTCTTGAAAACGGCGAAACGGCGGATTTAAGCGAAATCCTTAAATTTTGAAAGGAGATTTTTATTATGGATATGAAAATTGCGGGCGCCGGCGTTATCGGCGGCGGAGAATATGACAAAGTTTCAATAAGCGGAAGCGTAAAGGCGGAAGGATTTATCCGCTGTAAGGAACTGCATTGTTCCGGCGCTTTTTCGGGCAATGCGGAAATCGAATGTGAAAATGAAATAAAAATCTCCGGAGCTTTTTCAAACAGCGGAAAAATCGCCGCAAAGGAGTTCCGCGCTTCCGGAAGCGCAAAAACCGGCGCAGTTTCCGCGGAGATTATCAAAGTTTCCGGCGCATTTAAAGCTCATGGAAATCTTAAAGCGACCGAAATCAGCGTCGGCGGCGGTCTTATAACCGAAGGCGACATTGAAGCGGAAAAAGCCGAAATAACCGGCGGAATCAACTGCGGCGGACTTATCAACGCGGAAGAACTTCGGGTTGAACTTTCAAATTCCTCCGGTTCAAAAGCCGAAAACATTGGCGGAAGCAGAATTGTTATTGAAAATTACAGGGAAAAAGGAATCATCGAGCGAATTTTCGGAAGAAAAACCTGCGGCTTCGTTGTTTCGGAATCCATTGAAGGCGACGAAATTATTATTGAGCACACCAAAGCTAAAACCGTAACCGGAAAATACGTTATGATCGGCGAAGGATGTGAAATAGGACTTCTTCAGTATTCCGAAAGCGTTGAAATCTCCCCAAAAGCAAAAATCGGAAGATGCGAGAAAATCTGATGAGCACGGATCGACATGAAAATGAGCACGGCGAATTTTCGCCGTGCTCATTTTTTTGCAAAAAGGCCCCCTTGCCTAAATGGGGCTGTCACGCCTTTAAGAACAGGCGCGTGACTGGGGGATTCTTTTATAATTTACCGGTATTTTAATGAGGAATCCCTCCGTCATTTCCTGCGGAAATGCCACCTCCCTTTAACAAGGGAGGCTATTGCCCTCCGGGAATCCTTTTAAAAGAGAACGGATTCTTCGCTTCGCTCAGAATGACATTGGTATGTCATTGCGAGCCTTCGCAGAAGGCGTGGCAATCCGTTTCTCTTTTCGGAACGGTCAAGACCGTTCCCTACTGTAACTCGGCGGGTTTTATTGAAATATCGTAGGGGCGGATATTATCCGCCCGTTTTTTCTGTCCTCCGGGTTATTAAAAACCCGAAAGGCCCCCGCTCTTCCTGGAACGGGGGTCTTTCGGGTTTGGTTTATGGTGAAATTAACGGTAATTTTTCTCTGCCTTGGTCCATTTTTCAAATTCTTCTTCGGTTGCAAGAACTTTATGGGTACCTTCAATGGTGCGAAGCTCGCCCGCCATATAATCGATTCCGCTTGTGAAATAATCGTAATGCATGGCGGTGCGGACTCTTTCAACTGCGGGGTTCGGATGGGGAATTGCGGAAATAAGGCTTCTTGTATAAGGATGGACAGGATTTGCAAAAATTTCTTCCGTCGTTCCGGTTTCAACAAGGTGACCGAGATGAAGAACGCCGATTCTGTCGGAGATATATTTTACCATCGAAAGGTCGTGGGCAATGAAAAGATATGCGGCGCCGGTTTCCTGCTGGATATCCCTCATAAGGTTGACAACCTGCGCCTGAATGGAAACGTCAAGGGCGGAAATACATTCGTCGGCAATAATAAGCTTCGGGTTCATAATAAGAGCCCTCGCGATACCGACCCTCTGGCGCTGACCGCCGGAGAACTGGTGGGGATAACGTTCCGCGTGTTCCGGCGCAAGACCGACCTTCGCAAGGATTCTTGCGATTTTTGCGTCGCGGTCGGCTTTGTCAGTGTAAAGATGGTGGATATCAAGACCCTGTCCGATGATATCCGCAACCTTCTGTCTGGGGTTGAGGCATGCCATAGGGTCCTGGAAAATCATCTGCATTTCGGTGCGGAGTTTTTTCTCGTCCGCCGCGGACATTTTTCCGGTGATATCAATTCCGTCGAAGGTGATTTTTCCCGCTGTGGGGTCATAAAGACGGATTATGGAACGTCCGATAGTGGTTTTTCCTGAACCGGATTCGCCCACAAGTCCGTAAGTTTCGCCGGGATAAATTTCGAAGGAAACGTCATCAACGGCTTTTACGGTGAATTTTTTGCTGATCGGGAAATACTGTTTAAGATTTTCTACTTTAAGAAGCGGAACTCTTTCTTCCATTTATTTCGCCTCCTTCAGCATACGGTCGATTCTTGCCCGAAGTTCCTTCGGCATTTCGACTTTCGGCGCGTTTTCGTCCAAAAGCCAGGTTGCGGCGCAATGGGTCTTGGAAACCCAGAACATCGGAGGTTCGGCAATTTCGTCGATTTTAAGCGCAAATTCGTTTCGGGGTGCAAAAGCGTCGCCTTTGATGCTGTGGAGCAGGTTGGGCGGGCTTCCGGGGATTGTATAAAGTCTTTCGTCATGGGTTTCAAGATCCGGCAGTGCGGAAAGAAGTCCCCAGGTATAGGGGTGTTTCGGGTCGTAATAGACCTCGTCAACGGTTCCCTTTTCAACAATTTTTCCGGCATACATGATATTTACAAAATCCGCGACCTTTGCAACAACGCCCAGGTCATGGGTGATATAAATTACGGAAATACCGAGTTTTTTCTGAACTTCCTTGATAAGTTCAAGAATCTTTGCCTGGATTGTAACGTCAAGAGCGGTTGTGGGTTCGTCGCAGATAAGGAGATCCGGATTGCAGGAAAGAGCTATTGCTATAACAACCCTTTGGCGCATACCGCCGGAAAGCTGGTGAGGATAGTTCTTCATACGTTTTTCCGGGTCGGTGATTCCTACCATGTCAAGAAGTTCAACCGCGCGTTTCCATGCTTCTTTTTTCGGGGTCTTGAAATGCCAGATCATGCCTTCCATAATCTGGTCACCGATAGTCATGGTGGGGTTAAGGGAGGTCATGGGGTCCTGGAAAACCATTGCGATGCGCTTGCCGTTTATGGTCTGGCGCATCTGTTTTTTTGTGAGCTTGAGAAGGTCGATTGTTTCCTCCTCGCCCTTATCGTTTTTAAAAGTGAAAAGCGCTTTTCCCGCTTCAACTTTTCCGTTGGTATCAAGAATACCGATTGCGGTTTTAACGGTTACGGATTTTCCCGAACCGGATTCGCCTACTATTGCAACGGTTTCGCCGCGTCTTACCGCAAAATCAACGTTGCGGAGAGCATGAACTTTTCCGGCGGTTGTTGCGAAGGAAACGGACAGACCTTCAACTTTAAGGATAAAATCGCCTTTTTCTTCCATAAATCTGTCCCTCCTTTACATATCTTTCTGCTTCGGGTCAAGGGCATCGCGAAGACCGTCCGCAAGAAGGTTGAAGCTGAGCATAAGAAGCGCAAGAACTATAAGCGGGGATACTATCATATAAGGATGGGTCGAAAAGTTCTTGTATGCGTCGGAAATAAGAGTTCCGAGAGATGCCATCGGAGCAGGAATACCAAGACCTACGAAAGCAAGGAACGCTTCGGTAAAAATTGCGTGGGGAATGGAGAACATGGTCTGGGTGATGATCTGACCGATGATGTTGGGCATAATTTCCTTAAAGATAATTCTCATCGGGGAAGCGCCGAGAGTTTTTGAAGCAAGAACAAATTCCTGCTCCTTGAGTTTGAGCATCTGAGCACGGGCAATTCGGCTCATGGGGATCCAGCCGGTTATCATAAGGGCAACGATAATTGCGCCAAGACCCGGGCTTAGAACAAGGATCATAAGGGTTACAATTACAAGGTTCGGAATACTGTTGAGGATTTCCGCGCAGCGCTGCATAATCGCGTCGAGTCTTCCGCCGAAATAACCGGAAATAAGTCCGTAGGAAAGACCGAAGATAACGTCGATTACAACCGCAACAACCGCGATATAAAGGCTTATTCTCGTTCCTTCCCATACACGGGTGAAAATATCGCGTCCGAGAGTATCGGAACCGAACCAGTAATAAACGTCATCAAAACCGTTTTTTTCATAAAGGTTCTGTTCAATTTCTTTTCCGCCGAGGAAAATGCTTTCGGTACCGTCAAAAATCCCGAGATTTTCAAGTCCGGGAATTCGGGGAGCAAGGTTCTGCTGTTCAATAATCTGGCTCTCATAGGTATAGGGAGTCATTGCGGGACCCGCAATCGCGAAGAAAATTATAATCGCAATCATGATAAGACCGAAAATTGCGCCTTTGTTGCGAAGGAAGCGGACAAGAGCATCCTTCCAGTAGTTCTGGGAGGCAAAGTTGCGGTCAACATGGGCGTTTATGTCGTTATGGGTAAGTTCAAATGCGTCTGCCGGAAGCGCAGAATAATCAAAATTTTCAGCTTTCATGATTATCCTCCTTCGAAAGACGAATTCTCGGGTCGATGATACCGTAAAGAATATCGACCACAAGCATTATGCCGATATACATAAGGCTGTAAATAAAAGAAAGAGCGATTGTTACGTTATAGTCGTTCTGCTGAATCGAACGTACCATAAGTTCGCCGATTCCGGGAATGGAGAAAATCTTCTCGATAACAAGGGAACCGGTCATGGTATTAACAATCAGCGGACCGAGAACGGTGATAATCGGAATAAGCGCGTTGCGGAGCGCATGGCGGATTATAAGCTTCGGACCGCTTATGCCTTTGCTTTCCGCAAGAAGCATATAGTCGCTTCGGAGAACTTCGAGCATTTCCGTTCTTGTAAATCTTGCGATGTTCGCCATTGAGAACATTGAAAGAGCAACGGTCGGAAGAATCGAAGAAACGAAAGGATTTGCGGATTCATAAAGAATCGGGAACCAGCCGAGGCGGGAACCGAAGGTATATGAAAGGGCAAGGGCGAAAACATAGGACGGAAGCGAAACGCCGAGAACCGATATTACGGTTGCAATGGTGTCAAAAATCGTGTTGTGTTTAAGCGCCGCAACAAGACCCAGCAAAAGACCGATTGATGCGCCGAGGAAAACGGCCTGTCCGCCAAGGCGGATTGACGTCGGGACCCTGTTTTCAAGAAGCTGGGTTATGGGCACGTTCGTCGCGATATTATAGGAAACGCCGAAGTCGCCTTTTGCAATATTGAAAAGATATCTGAAATAGCGGACAACCATCGGGTCGTTAAGTCCGTATTTTTCGTTGAGAACGTCGATCTGTTCCTGGGAAAGTTTATCGTCGTTGAAAGGCGAACCGGGCATTTTATCAAGCATCAGGAACAGGAGCATGAGAAGTACAAGAATCGCAACAATTGAGTATAAAACTCGCTTGAATATGTATTTCTTCACTGAGGTTTATCCCTCCTTATATAAAAGCATACAGTGACCCGTTATAAGACGGGCCACTGTAAGGCCTTGAATTATCAAATAATTGATTTTGCTTTAAGATATCAGCCGACTTTTACGTTTTTGAATACGCGGTTAAGACCAACTGCATGGAATTCAATGCCGGTGATGTCGGGTTTAATAAGAGAAGCGTTTGCGTTCTGATATACGGGGAGAATTACGGATTCATCAGCGATGATCTGTTCTGCATCTTTAATAAGCTGCCAACGTGCTTCTGCGTCAACTGCATACTCAACGGTTTTGATCTTGTTGAGGATTTCCATGTAAGCGTCGGAATGCCATGCGCCGTAGTTATGAGTATAACCGTCGGTCCAAAGATCCATATAGGTAAGCGGGTCTGCATAGTCAGGTCCCCATCTGCAAAGGCCAATGTCATAATCGTGTGCTTTCATAAGGTCGGAACGCTGTTTCTTCGGATAAGGCTGGAGGGTGATGGTAAGACCTGCAAGGTTGGTCTGGAGTTCCTGCTGGATGAATTCAGCAACGAGTTTTACGGATTCCTCATCATCAAAGATAAGGGTGAGTTCAACGGAATCGGTGCCGAGCTCTGCAAGACCTGCTGCCCAAAGAGCCTGTGCTTCGGAAACATTGTATTCGTTGTAGGTAATGCCGGAGGATTCACGGTAATCTTTGCCGTCAGGACCGGTTGCAAGACCAACGGGAACACAGAAATCTGCCGGGAAGGAACCGTTTCTGAGGATGTTGTTGCAGATAGCTTCTTTATCGAATGCCATACCGATTGCTTTGCGGATGTTTACGTTTGCCATTGCGCCGCCTTTGGATACGTTAGGAGACATATACCAGAGGTAACCGGATTCGGTTGCAAGGAACTCTGCGTCGCCTTTAAGAAGGTCTGCAAGTTCGGAAGAAAGTACGCAAACGTCAAGCTCGCCTGCCTGATATGCGTTGTATGCCTGCTGGGAATCGAGGATTACTTTATAGGTAAGACCTGCGAGTTCAACTGCGTCAGCATCATAATAAAGTTCGTTTTTAACCATTTTGAATTCGGTTGCTGCGGGGGTATATTCGGAAAGAGTGAAGCAGCCGTTAGAAAGATAATATTCCGGAGCGGAGCCATAGAGGTCGCCGCATTCTTCAACGAATGCTCTGTTCATGGGGTAGAATACCGGGAAGAACATAAGAGTATCGAAGAATGCGCAGGGAACGTCGAATTCAACTACAAGGGTTTTGTCGTCTTTTGCATAAACGCCGAGTTCGGTTGCATCCATTTCGCCGGCATAAATTGCGGAAGCGTTTTTAATACCTGCGGTTTCGAAAAGGGAAGCATATTCTGCCGGAAGAGCCATAGCTCTCTGCCATGCAAATACGAAGTCGTCTGCGGTAACTTCTGCGCCGTTGGACCATTTTGCATCGCGGATATTGAAAGTCCAGGTCATACCGTCGGGGGAAATTTCATAGCTTTCTGCCATACCGGGGATTGCTGCACCGGAAGCATCGCACTGGAAAAGGCCTTCGACCATGGCGCCGATTACTTCGAAGTCATCGCCTGCGGAAGTAAGAGCAGGGTCGATGGAATCGATTGCCGCGGTTACGTGAACGTTAAGGATTTTTCCTTCAGCACCGCCTTCTTCTTTGCCGCATGCTGCAAGGCTGAATACCATAACAAGTGCAAGGATCAGGGAAAGAATTTTGTTGAGTTTCATTTACATTTCACCTCATTCAACTGTTAATTTCACCTTCAATGAAATTCTTAGCAACCGAAGTTTCATTGTGATACCCGTATATTACACCCCTTTTATTCGTTTGTCAAGTAAAAAATACAAAAAATATGAAACTTTTTTATAATATTTTGTTTTTCCAACAAACACAAATGTATTTTTACGGGATAATTTTACTTTAAACCATTAAAATATTTCTGTCGTTTTTGCCATAAAACGCCTGTTTCCGGAAAATTTTTGTTGATTTTATCAGTTTTTCAAAAACCGCTTTTGTATGCAAAAACATTGTATATTTTAGCATAATTTTGCATAAGTATTCAAATATTCAATTCCGTTGCAGCGTTTTACCGCGCAAAAGTGATTTTGCAAGTTATAAATATAAAATCCTGCAAATTTCGCAAAAACAGACAAAAAAACGCACCGTCTTCTGATTAAAAAGACGGCGCGGAGAATTTCAAATCTTCATTTTTCGGCAAAAAGGGGGTCAGATAAGTCCTTCAACAAGCATTTTTGCCGCTTTTTCTTCAAGGGAAAAGTCCGTTTCGCGGTAATCTTCGCCCAAAACGCAATGCAGAACTTCCTTCATCATAATCGGGTTTCTTGCAAGAACCGGACCGAGGCACCAGGTTGCAAAAAGGTTTTTATAGCGGCAGCCTTCCCCTTCGCCGACGGAACCTTTTCCGGAATCCGCTTTAAGAACCCTGAAAAGGCGGTTTTCGTTGGGGGCGTTGAATTTAACGCTTTCACAGCGGTAATAGGTTCCGAACATTTTTTCTTCCGGGGCAAATTCCGGAACAAGAACCGCGTCGCTTACGTAAAGGCTGTCGAATTCTTCCGCTTCGCAATCGAAAAGGCCGATTCCTTCATAGGTTTTTCCGTCAAGCATGGAAAAGCTTTTTCCGAAAAGCATATTGGAACTTCCGGTTGCGACAAAAACCTTTCCGCTTTCGATATAATTAATTATATCTTCCTTATATTTAATAAAATCGGGGCTTATTGCGGAAACGTTATGGGGTTTTCCGTGGGTAAGAAAAACGATATCGTAACCGGGAAAATCAATTTCATCGCCCACGCCGAGAGTTTCGGTTTCCGCTTCATATCCCATTTCGCGGATTCTTTTTTCGAAGGCGGTTACGTTTTTTCCGTCGCCGTTAAGGTCAAGGGCTTCGCCGTAGAGGTTGAGTATTCTTACTTTTTTCATAATTTTCTCAATTCCTCCAATACTTTATCTTCATTAGAGAAAACGGAGGAAGTCATTACGTAGATGTTTCCTTCGGTTTTTTCAAGGCAGGAACCCAGTTCCTCGTCCCTGTCGCAGATCTGAACTCTTTCCATGTCGATATCCGCAAGTTTAAGGCGCACAGCCATATCATAGCGGCGTTTTCCGACAATCACGATATGCTCAACCTCTCTGAGGTTTTCATAGGCAACGTCATACATAAAAAGAACGTCCCTGCGTTCGGTATGGAACATATTGTTCGAAATAATGATAAGGGTTCTGGGTCCTTCCTTATCCGCAACAAATTCAACGCTCTGGTCAATGGAAGCGGGATTCTGTTTTGTAAGGATAAGCTGGCATTTTCTTCCGAGAACGGAAAGTTCTTCGTAACGTTTTGTTACGCCGATATCAAAAGTTTCCGCGGCGGAAAGAACTTTTTCAAGTTCAATTCCCGCGGCGCCGGAACAGACCGCTGCCGCGGCAACGGTGTTGAACATGAAATAGGTCGCGTCGAAGGTGATTTTTGTTTCTTTTCCGTTGATATGGAATTTTCCGCCTTCAAAATCAAAATCATGTCCGACGAAATCCGCCTTCGGGCTTTCAAAACCGCAGTTTTTGCATCTGAACGAACCGACGTGATTATAATGGTAATAATCATAGGAAAGGTTGTGCATGCATTTGGGGCAGACTTTTGCGTCGTTTGTGCCGCTTCTGCATTCCTTTGTGGAACGTTCGTTTTCGCCGAGGGCGAACCAGATAACCGGGTTTTCGATTCCCCAGCTTATCTGCTGTGAAACGGGGTCGTTTGCGTTAAGAATATAGGTCGTTCCGGGGGTTACGCCCATTTTTATTTTTTCAAGAACAATTTCCGGACAGCAGTTGCGGACAATCTGGTCACGGAGAAGGTTTGTTACAAGAACGTAATCCGGGGTTGCTTCCTTTACAAAAAAGCGGAGCCAGCGTTCGTCGATTTCAAGAACGGAAAAATCCGCTTTTACCTTTCCGCCGAAGGTGCAGTTCGTAAGAAGGGCGGTTGTGATTCCGCCGAGCATATTGGAACCGAAGCTGTTGTTGATTACGGAAAAACCGTTTTCCCGGAGAATATGGGTCACCATATTGGAAGTGGTGGTTTTTCCGTTGGTTCCGGTAATGCAGATGATCTTGCCATCAAAATCAAGCTTTTTCAAAAGATTCGGGCAAATCATTCTTGCAATATCGCCGGGTTTCGCCGTGCCTTTTCCAACAAGGCGACCGATGAAATAAAGCACTCTGCAAACGCAGATGGCAATGAATAATCTCATGGATAAACTTCCTTTTTCAATATTGCCTCCCTTGTTAAAGGGAGGGGGACCGTTGCGGTACGCACGGTGGAGGGATTCTTTTTCTGCAACGGTTTTTTTATAATGAATCCCCCCGTCTTTTTTGATTTTCATCAAAAAAGCCACCCCCCTTTGACAAGGGGGGCTTTTTTATTAAAGGGTAATAAGTTTCTTTTCGCTTTTGGTGATAACTTCGCAGCCGTCTTCGGTTACCATTACGATATCCTCGATTCTTACGCCGAACTGACCGTCAAGATAGATTCCGGGTTCAACGGACATAACGATTCCCGCTTCGGTAAGATCGGAGCAAAGGGGAGAGAATCTGGGGTTTTCATGGATTTCGAGTCCGAGGCTGTGTCCGAGACCGTGGCCGAATCTGCCCTCATAACCTGCGCCGTAGATCATATCTCTTGCAACCTTGTCGATGGAGTTGCAGGGAACACCCGCTTTTACAGCGTCGATTGCGGCAAGCTGCGCGTTAAGAACAAGGTTGTAAACTTTTTCCTGTTCTTCGGAAATTTTGCCGATTGCGACGGTTCTTGTCATATCGGAGCAATAACCGTTATGTGCGGCGCCGAAGTCCATGGTCACAAAGTCGCCTTCTTTGACAATGTTCATGCCGGGAACCGCATGGGGCATGGAACCGTTTGCGCCTGCGGCAAGAATGGTATCGAAAGCAAGACCGGTTGCGCCGTTGCGGAGCATAAAATAATCGAGTTCAAGCTGAAGGTCTTTTTCGCAAAGACCGGGTTTTATAACTTCGAGCATATGGAGGAAAGCCTTGTCGGTAATTGCCTGGGCAGCGCGGATTTCTTCCATTTCGTCGGCGGATTTGATGCTTCTCTGGTGAAGAATAATGCTGTTGAGTCTGGGGTCATCAAGAAGCTCTGCGCTGAGAACTTTGCGGAGGCTGAAAAGGCTTTCAACGGTCATATAACCGGATTCGATTCCAACGGTTTTTACTCCGAATTCCTCGAAAAGTTCGTTGAGCTGTTTTGCCATATCGGTCATAAGAACGACTTTTGCGTCGGAAACTGCTTTTGTGCCTGCTTCAACATAGCGGCTGTCAAGAAGAAGAACAGCGTTTTCCCTTGTTACAAGAAGCGCGCCGGCGCTGGATGCAAAACCGGTGTAATAACGGCGGTTCACGTCGGAAGTGATGAGAGCCGCATCGATATCTTCGGGAAGCATTTGGGAAAGTCTTTTGATTCTGTCCATTCTGAATCCTCCTTATACAATTATCTTAAAGGTTTTTCAAAAAACCTTTTTATTTTTATAAATCTGTCGGTTTCGGGTCCAAGGGGTTCGGTAAGAATAACCTTTGCGCCAAGAATCCTTCCGCCGAGAACGTCGGTGAAAAGCTGGTCGCCGATAACGGCGGAATCCCCCGGTTCAAAACCGAATTTTTCAAGAGCGCTTTTAAAACCTTTTGAAAGGGGCTTTTTGCTTTTGCTTACGTAATCAAGCCCCAGTTTTTTCGCAAAAGGTTTAATCCGGCGTTCGCTGTTGTTGGAAATTATAACAGGAACAATCCCGCTTTTTTTGATTTCCGAAAGCCATTCCGGAACCCCCGGAAAAGGTTTTTTTGAACCGTGGAACGAAAGGGTGTTGTCCGCATCGAGCAGAACGATTTTTATTTTGTTTTCCAAAAGAAGTTCCGCTTTTATATCGGTTATTTTTTCAAAACGAAAATCCGGTTTTAAAATCGACAAAAAGCCCTTTCCTCCTTTCCGGTTTTCCGGAAAAACAAGAAAGCGGACAGCAAAAGCCGTCCGCCATCCTCTTTTTCTGTTAGAAATCAATACTTTCTCTTACGAGCTGCTTCGGATTTCTTTTTACGTCTTACCGAAGGCTTCTCATAGCACTCATGCTTTCTGACTTCTGCAAGAACGCCGGAGCGAGCGCAGGAACGTTTAAAACGTCTGAGTGCGCTGTCAAGAGATTCATTTTCTTTTACATGAATTTCTGCCATAATCTGTTTCCCTCCTTCGCCATTGGGCTGGAGCTAAGAACAATTTTGTTCTTCGTACATAAATGTAACATTAACATTATATACTCGAAGGCCTTCGATGTCAAGTATAAATTTGCCACTAATTTTATTAATTTTATATTAACATCTTAATACATTATTAAAGAGAAGGCTTTTATTGATGCGGTTTTTTGTTTTTCCGCCTTTTTTCGGAACACCCGGGTTCGTTTGAAGGTTTTCTTCGAATATGCATATACAGCAAAAGTCCCGCGTTTTCCGGAACGCGGGACTTTTAAAAAAAGATATGAGGAAATGAAAGGAATTATCCGAGGATTGCGCGGTCGGAAAAATGTCCGCCGACTTCGCTGAATTTTTTCATAAGGTCTTCAACGGTAAGCTTTTTCTTTTCTTCACCGGAAACATCATAAACGATTCTGCCTTCGTTCATCATAATAAGGCGGTTGCCGTGTTTAATGGCATCGCTCATGTTATGGGTAATCATAAGTGCGGTAAGCTTGTTTTCGTTGATGACTTTATCGGTGATTTCGAGAACTTTTGCGGCGGTTTTGGGGTCAAGGGCCGCGGTGTGTTCATCAAGGAGAAGAAGTTTCGGTTTAACCATAGTCGCCATCATAAGGGTCAATGCCTGGCGCTGGCCGCCGGAAAGAAGTCCGACTTTTGCGGAAAGGCGGTCCTCAAGACCAAGGTCGAGAGAAACAAGCATATCGTGATAATGTTCTCTTTCCGCTTTTGTAACTTCCCAGCCAAGACCGCGTTTTTTGCCTCTTCTTGCGGCAAGAGCAAGGTTTTCTTCAATCTGCATGTTTGCTGCGGTACCGGTCATGGGGTCCTGGAAAACGCGGCCGAGAAGTGCGGCTCTTTTGTGTTCCGGAACAGCGGTAACGTCCTGTCCCGCAAGATGAATCGAACCTTCGTCAATGGGCCATACTCCGGCAATTGCGTTGAGCAGGGTCGATTTTCCTGCGCCGTTGCCGCCGATTATGGTTACAAAATCTCCGTCCTCAAGATGAAGATCGATTCCCTGAAGGGCTTTTTTCTCGGTGATTGAACCGGGGTTGAAAGTTTTTTTGATTCCTTTTAAATCAAGCATTCTTTCCTGCCTCCTTTGCGCGTTTTCTTTCCGCTAATTTAAGGCGGAGGAAGGAGTTCTTGAAGTTCTTTTTAAGATAGGGAACTGCAAGGAAAATCGCAACGATTATTGCGGTGAAAAGTTTCATATCGTTTGTCGGGAGTTTGAGCCAAAGAACAACGCCCATGATGATGTAATAGAGGATACCGCCGATTACCGCGGAAGAAAGGCAGAGCCAGAAGGTCATGTGCTTTCCGAAGAATGCTTCCGCGAGAACTTCGCCGATGATGATGGAAGCAAGACCGATTACGATTGCGCCTCGGCCGATTGCAACGTCCGCAAAACCCTGGTACTGGGCAAGAAGACCGCCGGAAAGAGCGACGATTCCGTTTGAAAGAGCAAGAGCAAAAACCTTGCAGAAATTGATATTGATTCCCTGAGCCTTTGCCATTGCCTGGTTGCATCCGGTTGCGCGGATCGCGGAACCCGCTTCGGTTCCGAAGAACCAATAGAAAGCTGCAATAAGCGCGGCGGCGAAGATAAGGGCAATTACAATCGCTTCGTTAACGGTACGAAGGGAAAGAATAAGGTCGTATTTATCGACGGAAACAGCCTGGTTCGGTTTGTTGCCGAGGATATGAAGGTTGATGGAATAAAGTGCGATCTGGGTAAGAATACCTGCAAGAATAGGCGCAATGCCAAGCATGGTATGGAGAAGACCGGTAACAAGTCCCGCAAGCATTCCCGCGATTACCGCCACAATCATTGCCGCCCAGGCGGGCCAGCCCATGATTATAAGCATAACGGTTACTGCCGCGCCGGTTGCGAAGGAACCGTCAACGGTAAGGTCCGAAAACTCCAAAAGCCTGTACGAAATGTACAGGCCAAGAGCCATTATTCCCCAAATTGCGCCCTGGGCAACATAGCCCGGGAAAGCGTTTAAAAGAGTTGTAATGTCAAGCATTAAGAAATTTGCCTCCAAAATGGTATTTTAAATTAATTATGCAAGAGGTGCATAGTCTTCCGGAACTTCGATTCCAAGAGCTTCGCAGTTTGCTTCGTTATAAAGTTTCTGAACTTCGGGAGCATACTGGATTTCCATATCGCCGGGGTTTGCGCCGTTTACAAGAATTTCGTATGCCATAAGACCTGCCGCATAGCCGATATCATAGTAATCGATGGAAAGGGTTGCAACGCCGCATCCGCCGCAGATTCCGGATTCGCCTGCCACGATGGGTTTGCCTGCGGGAATTGCAACGTTTGCAATGGTTTCGGTGCAGGAAGCGGCGGTGTTGTCGGTGGGGATGTAAATTACGTCTGCTGCTGCGCAGGCGGCGGAAGTTACGTTTGCAACGTCGTTGGAATCAGCGAAGGTGAAAACTTCAACTTCGAATCCCATATCGGTGAGATATCCGGAAATAACGTCGGACTGATATACGGAGTTGGGTTCTGCGGAGCAATAGAGAATACCGATTTTCTTTGCTTCCGGGAAGAGTTCCTGAATCATTGCTGCCTGTTCATCAAGAGGAGCAAGGTCTGCGGTGCCGGTGATGTTGCTGCCGGTTTTTCCGGTCCAGCCTTCGATTTCAAGGGCGGTTGCATAGTCGGTGATGGAAGTTCCGACTACCGGAATGGTTGCGGATGCTGCGGCTGCTGCCTGGAGAGCGGCGGTTGCATTGCCCATCATAAGGTCAACGCCTTCCGCAACAAGCTGGTTGCAGATGGTGACACAGGTTGCGGCGTCGCCGGAGGCATTGTGTTCAACAAAAGTTACGTTGTCGCCGAGTTTTTCGGTAAGAGCAGCTTTAAAGCCTTCGGTTGCGGCATCAAGAGCAACGTGCTGAACAAGCTGGCAGATACCTACTTTGTAAGCGCCGTCGGATGCGGGTTCGCTTCCGCAGGAAGCCATGCAGAGAACCATTGCAAGAACCAAAAGAATGCTGACGATCTTTTTCATTTTCATTTCCTCCAATTTTAAAAACAGTTACAAAAAAAGCGATCCCCGGTTTTTGGGGACCGCTTTGATTTACTTTTACATAAATCGCAAAATCAAAGACAGAGGCCAAAAGCCTTTTTTAAGAATTGTTCATGCGGAAATAAACGTTCTGGTATCGAACGTTAAAATACATGAAGTATTCTTTTCCGAAAACTTTCATGTTTTTCATTGCCGCAAAATCCTTTCTGACTTTAATCGCTTTTGATGTTTAAAAGTATAACGCTTTAAAGAGATAAAGTCAAGGGGTTTTTAAAAAGTTTTTTGCGTTTTTTTAAAACTTTTTCATTATACAGTATGGACCGCAGTTTTTTACAACATGCCATAGTACTATAACATAAAAAAGAGGGTAAAGCAAGTTTACCGCCATTTTTATGTTTATATTATGATTTATAAATGAAACATAAAAAAAACGCACCCTTTCGGGTGCGCTTTTTTAATCTGTTTTATCAGCCGATTGCAACGTAATTTTCGGGAACGGTGATTCCAAGAGCGGCGCAGATATCTGCGTTATATTTCTTGACAACTTCGGGAGCATATCCGATTTCCATTTCGCCGGGGTTTGCGCCGTTAATAAGAATTTCGGCGGCCATCTGACCTGCGATGTAGCCGATATCATAGTAGCTGATGGAAAGAGTTGCCACGCCGAAACCTTTGCAGGCGTTTTCCTCGCCGGAGATAATCGGAACTCCCGCAGGAAGAGCAACGTTGTTTATTGTTTCCGCACAGGAAGCGGCGGTGTTGTCGGTTGGAATATAAAGAACGTCGGAAGAAGCGCAGGCGGCGGAAACCACGTTTGCAACGTCGTTGGAATCAGCGAAGGTGAAAACTTCGCAGGAAAGACCCATTGCTTCAAGTTCCTCGATAACAACATTTGCCTGATATACTGAGTTGGGTTCCGCGGAGCAATATACGATACCCACGTTTTTTGCACCCGGGAAAAGTTCGGGAATCATTGCGGCCTGTTCATCAAGAGGGGCAAGGTCAGCCGTTCCGGTGATGTTTCTTCCGGTTGCGCCGTTCCAATCCGCAATTTCAAGAGCGGTTGCATAGTCGGTGATGGATGTTCCGATTATCGGAATTTCGGATGATGCCGCGGCGGCAGCCTGGAGAGCAGGGGTTGCGTTGCCCATAATAAGGTCAACGCCTTCGGAAACAAGCTGGTTGCAGATCGTTATGCAGGTTGCCTGGTCGCCGGAAGCGTTGTGTTCAATAAAAACAACATCTTCGCCCAAAGCTTCGGTGAGAGCGGCCTTAAAGCCTTCGGTTGCCGCATCAAGAGCCTCGTGCTGAACAAGCTGGCAGATACCAACTTTATATTTTCCGTCCGCGGCGGGTTCGCCTCCGCAGGCGGCAAAGGATAGAACCATTGCAAGAACGATGAGAATGCTTACGATTTTTTTCATTTTTTTATTTCCTCCGTTTCGGATTTTTCAAAAATGCTTTCGCCATTTAAAATTATAGTGCTTTAAAGAGATAAAGTCAATAGGCTTTTTGTATTTTGCAATATTTTTTCAGCTTAAATTAATTATTTATATTATACCTTATTTAAATAGAATTGTTTTCGCTGTTGACCGCTTCCGCGAGTTATGATAAAATCTGTTTTGGGAAAAATTTTTTAAAAGGGGGCGGTTTTTACGGAACTTTCAGAAGGTTCAAAAAAAGTCATCGAAATGCTTGAAAAATCTGGTTTTGAAGCTTTCGCCGTGGGCGGATGCGTCCGCGACAGCCTTCTTGGAAAAAAGCCTTTCGATTTTGACGTTACAACTTCCGCTTCCCCTGAGGAAATGAAGAAAGTTTTTAAAAACGAGCACGTTATCGAAACCGGAATAAAACACGGAACTCTTACGGTGCTCATAAACGGAGAACCGGTTGAAACAACCTCTTTCCGGGTTGAAAAAGGCTATTCCGACAACCGTCGACCGGAAAAAGTCGCCTTCGTCCGTTCCCTTTCCGAAGATCTTTCAAGGCGCGATTTTACAATAAACGCCCTTGCCTATAACGAAAAAACGGGCGTTGTTGATCTTTTCGGCGGAATTTCCGACCTCGAGCACGGAATAATCCGCTGTGTAGGAAATCCGGACAAACGCTTCACCGAAGATGCTCTCCGGATCATGCGGGCGCTTCGGTTTGCTTCGGTTCTCGGCTTTGAAATCGAAGGGGAAACCGCCGCTTCGATCAGGAAAAACTGCGGGCTTCTTAAAAAAATCAGCTCCGAAAGAATCTCCGCGGAACTTTCGAAGCTTATTTGCGGAAAAAACGCCGCAAAAATCCTTCTTGAGCATCCGGAACCCTTCTTCGTGATAATTCCCGAACTTTCGGTGCTCAAAGGCTTTGACCAGCGGCATTTCCGCCATCATCTCGACGCTTTCGGACATACCGCTGCGGTTCTTGAAGCGGTTCCGCCGGTTTTGGAACTGCGCCTTGCCGCCCTTTTCCATGATATCGCAAAGCCTCTTTGCCAAACCCTTGACGAAAGCGGAACCGCGCATTATTACGGTCATGCTCAGATCAGCGCAAAACTTTCGGAGGAAATTCTCACCCGGCTTAAATTCGACAACGAAACGAAAAAAGCCGTTTTTGAACTTGTTTCTCGGCACGAAGACCGTTTTGGCGCCGAACCGAATGCAATAAAAAGGCTTCTTTCAAAAATCGGCGCGGAAAGTTATAAAAAACTCCTCTGCTTGATGAAAGCGGACGAGTACGGAAAACGGGAGGAATTCCGCCTTCCGGAAAGCGAATTTGAAAAATACCGGAAAATTGCGGATGAAATAATCGCAAAAGAGGAATGTTTTTCGCTGAAAAATCTCGCAATCGGCGGAAATGATCTGATTATGCTCGGATTTGTTCCCGGACCGGAAATCGGAAGAACCCTTGAGCATCTTCTCGATAAAGTTATAAACGGCGAACTTCCGAACGAAAAAAATCCGCTTCTTGAGGCCGCAAAAAACTTATGAATTGAAAAAAGTGTGTTTTTTCAAGAAAAAACACACTTTTTTAATGCTTTTTTATAAATCTTTTAAGGAGTTCGGCGTTGTTTCCGATTGTTTTTCCTAAAAGAAAGAAAAAACTTTTATCTTCCGAAAAGCTGTCTTTCCCCCAAGCCGTGCCGGAAAGGAATTTTTCTCCGGAACCTTCATAAATTTTATAGGGTTCAAGGACTTCCGAAAGTTCTTTGATTGAGTAAAAATCCTTCTTTTCCCGGAATTTTATATCGGTGAAATTTTTGAGCATGCTCAGAACAAATTCGGCGCAGGTGAATGAATTTTTTATCTCCACCCTTATTCCGAAGGGAAAAAGAGCGGCGGAAATCATGTTGTAGATGTATTTTTCCCGTTCCTCAAACATTTCCGCAATATAATTTTCCGCTTCCGAAAAGTCTTTTTTCTTCAACGGAACGGCGCAGATTTTTATTTTTCCGGTTCTTTTTCCGTTTTTGAGCCGAAGGGGCGATTCCGCAACAAATCCGCCGTAAAAAGGCGCCTTTTTATATTTTCTTGAAAAGGAATAAATCGTTCCGATATCTTCCGAAAACGAAATTCCCGCGTGATTATACGGAAATCCCGTTACGGCACGGATGAATTTTCCCATTCCGAGGGTCGTTTTTTCAAAAACAACAAAAATATATTTCCGTTCTTCCATTTTTAATATCTTTCGGGGTTTTCGTCAACAAATTCCCTGAATTTCGATTCGATCCAGAGGTTCGCTTCCGCAAGTCCTTCCGGCGAAAGGGGAAAATCCCGTTCAGCAACGTCGTCGGCGTGCTCATAGCTCATAACGGTATAAACCGCCGCATGGATAACGTCCTTTTCGCTGTCCGGGCAATGGCGCCAACGAAAATCCTTTCTGCTGTCGGTATAAATATTGTTTTCACGGAGCATATCCCATGTGGGTCTGTCGAGTTCAAGCGGCCTTTGCCATTCGCGTTTGTATCCCATTTTTCAGGTTCCTTTCGGTTTTGTTTTCTGTCATGAAATTATATCACAGAAAAAAAGCTTTTTCAACGGCGCGGAATTTTTGATATTTACAATTATTTGCACTTATGATAACATATCCTTGGATTTTTTACGGAAGGAGAGATTTTTTTGTCCGAATTCTGGTACACAAAAACAACCATGAACGAAATTGCGCCGGATTACGTCAATTTCACTCATTTCAGCCCGATACATCTTTTTCTGACCGCTGTTTTTATCGCAATTATCGCTGCGGCAATGGTTTTTTATAAAAAGCTCGGCGAAAAGGAAAGGCAGAAATTTCTTTACGCAATGTCCGTCCTTTTGGTTGCGGACGAACTTTTCAAGCATATCTGTTCCGCCGCAACGGGACAATGGGAATGGGAATTCCTTCCGCTCCATCTTTGCAGCTTCAATATTTTTGTCTGCGTTTATAATTCCTTAAAAAGGGATGACCTTTCTTCGGAGGTTCTTTATGCGACCTGCATTCCCGGGGCGGCTCTTGCCCTTCTGATGCCCACCTGGACGGATCTTCCTTTCTGGAATTTTATGAGTATCCATTCAAATTCCGTCCACGTTCTTTTGCTTATGTATCCGCTTTTGCTTCTTGCGGGCGGATTCCGTCCGGATATAAAGCGGATTCCGAAGGTTTTTCTTGTTCTTCTTTGCGAATGCGTTCCGATTTTCTTCCTCAACAAGGTTCTTGATACGAACTTTTTCTTCCTCAACGGAACCGCAAACAACCCGGTTCTTGAAATTTTTGAAAAAATTTTTGGCGGGGAATTCTATTTCCTCGGAATGCCGGTTCTTCTCATTTTCGTCTGGGCGGCGATGTATCTTCCCTGGTATTTCCTCGGAAGAAAAAAAGCAAAAATATAAATTGCGGCATATTACCGCTACTTCTTACCTCCCCTTGAAGGGAGGCTAATACCCTCCGGGAATCCTTTTTTTGCGGAACGTCGGGGACGACGTTCCCTACGGTAATGGAGAGAGGTTCATTGATACAATGTAGGGCGGGGGCTTGCTCCCGCCGTTTTTTAATTATCCGCCCGTTTTGTAATCGGACATGGTTTTCTCTCCCTCAGTCACCTATGGTGACAGTTCCCTCGCCAGAGGGAGCTTGCCCTCCGGGTTGCTTGGTAATCCCTCTTTCGTCTTTTCTGCAACAAGTTGCAGAAAATCCACCTTCCCCTCTGGGAAGGCTGACCCTCCGGGTTTCCTTTTTACGGAACGTCGGGGACGACGTTCCCTACGGTAATGGAAAGAGGTTCATTGATACAATGTAGGGCGGGGGCTTGCTCCCGCCGTTTTTTAATTATCCGCCCGTTTTGTAATCGGACGGGGTTTTCTCTCCCTCAGTCACCTATGGTGACAGCTCCCTCGTCAGAGGGAGCTTGCCCTCCGGGTTGCTTGGTAATCCCTCTTTCGTCTTTTCTGCAACAAGTTGCAGAAAATCCACCTTCCCCTCTGGGAAGGCTTGCCCTCCGGGTTTCCTTCTTGCGCAAGGGAGCCTTTTATTTTTTTCATCAAAAAACCCACAAAAACAATCCGAAAAAGCATAAAAAAACGCCCTCTGTGGGGAAAAATTTGACAATTAAGCCATTTTTTAATATAATAGGGTTTATTGAAAAGGAGGGGCTTTATGCAAAAAGTTGTATCAAAAGCAGAAGTCCTTGTATCAAAACTCCGGCCGCGCCACCTTATTGCAGCGTTCTTTTTGCTTTTGCTGGCGTTTGTAATGCTTTGGTCCGCATCAAGAATCAAAAAAGTAACCGTTGATATCGACGGCGAAAAACAAACCGTTGTAACCGCCCTTGCAAGTCCCTACAGAGTTCTTGAGGAACTTGAAATTGAACTTGAACCGGAAGACAGGCTTACCGTAACCGGCTTCGGCGACGGCGGATTCTTCGGCGAACTTGGCGAAAACGAAGCGGAGATCAAGATACAAAGCGCCGTTGAAGTTGAAATTTCTGCTGATGAATTGAAATATCATTTAACCCTTGCGGAAGGAGATACCGTTTCGGATGCCCTTGAAGTTTCCGGTCTTGAAATCCGGGAACACGATTTTTTAAACGTTGAGGAAACGAAAAAACTCGAAGAAGGGGACGATATAAAACTCACCCGGGTTGATTATATCATCACCACCGAGGAGGAAACCATTCAAAGAGGCGAAACGATCCGTGGAACTTCACTTCTCACAAGCAAAAGACCGGTTATAATTTCCTACGGAAAAAACGGAACCCTTCTTAAAACCTATGAACAAAAGGTTGTTGACGGGGTTTATCACGAAAAGGAACTTGTTTCCGAGGAAGTTCTTAAACAGGCCACAAACGACGTTTATCTTCTTGGCGACGGAAGCGCAATTTCCCCGCTTGATTACGGATTCGAGATTGTAAACGGAATTCCAACAACTTATGAAAAAGTTTACACAAACGTCCGGGCAACCGGATATTACGCTCCCTACGGAGCGGGAACCGCAACCGGAAGACGCGCCCAGGTTGGTTACGTTGCGGTCGATCCGAAGATAATCCCCTACGGAACAAAAATGTGGATAGTTGCCCACGGCAACACCGGTTTTGTATATGGCTATGCCCTTGCGGCGGATACCGGCGGCGCAATGCTCTCCGGAAAAAACTTCGTCGATCTTTATTACGAAACCTATTACGAATGTGTACTGAACGGTCTTCGCCGCGTTGACGTATATATTCTTGAAACCCCGAAAAAATAATTTACCTCCCCTGACAGGGGAGGAGGACCGTTGCCGTACGGCACGGTGGAAGGGTTAAAAACAATGCGCAGAAATAAGTTTGTCGGGGATATCCCCCCTCAGTCTCGCTCTGCTCGACAGCTCCCCCTCCGGGGCGCTTATTAAAAGAAAGAGGTGCTTTAAAAATGGTAGAATTAAGACCCATTACCGAAGAAAACTTTGAAGATTGCATAAGCCTTGACGTTCGCGAAGAACAGCAGGATTTCATCGCGGAAAATATGTGCTCCCTTGCGGAAGCATACGTTGCAATGACTTCCGGACCCGTTGTTCCGATGCCCTACGGCGTTTACGATGCCGAACAGGACAACATGGTCGGCTTCCTTATGATCGGTTATGCCGAAGAAGGCGACGAGGACCTTCCGGAACCTTTCTATTGCATCTGGAGAATCATGACCGACGCAAACTGCCAGAAAATGGGTTACGGCACCGCCGCGCTTAACGAAGCAATCAAAATCGTAAAGGAAATGCCCCTTGGCGAAGCAAAAAAACTTTGCGCCGCATATTCCCTTGAAAACAGCCGCGCAAACAAACTCTTCAAAAAAGCGGGATTTGTTGTGGGCGAAGCAAACGAAGACGGAAACGTTCTTGCCGTTCTCGATATCTGATGTTTTGGGTATATATCCTTCTCTGCGAAGACAATTCCCTTTATACCGGCTTTACTGACGATATAAAGCACCGGATCTATTCCCATTATCACAGGCTTAAATCCGCCGCAAAATATACCAAAAGCCACAAGGTCTGCGGAATTTCCGCCCTTTGGAAAACCGAAAGCGAAACCGGCGCAAGAAAGCTTGAATACCGGATAAAACAGCTTCCGAAGGCGAAAAAACTTTTGCTTATTGAAAATCCGGATCGGATATCCGGATTCTTCCCGGAACTTTCGGAATTTGAATTTTTCCCGGAAAGCGACATTGAATTTGAAGACTGCATATAAAAACAAAAAAGCACCCGAAAGGGTGCTTTTTTTTATTTCAGGCTGAAATTTCATCTCCAAAAATAAATTCAAGTAATTTTTTGCTGAATTTCCCGGGATTTCTTGCGGTATAAAAAAGAAAACCAGAGAATCCGATAAGTATTGCTCCGAAACAGACAGACATAACAGATAATTCCTCAAGGTCCTCTGTTCTGTCAAGATTTTCAGGAGAATAATAAACAAAACCGCTTTCATCCGAAATTCCGTAAACAACGTTTGCGTTACGGAAAAAGATTTTTGGCTTATATAAAACAGAAAAAACAGTTTCTCCGTCACATTTTTCCATAAGGCGGTTTATATCGGAAATAAAGCGTTCGGATTTGGTACTGTATGCGTATTCCTCATTATCACTGTAAAGATAAAGATGCTTTGTGGTTTTTTCTTTTATTGTCTCAAAACTGCTGAAAGTAAGTTCTTTCGAAAAAAGTTCAGATTCATCCGGCGGAGAAAGAAGCGAAGGAAGAAAAATCGGTGCAAAAAGAAGTCCGGTTCCCAATACCAACAGGATAATCATTGCGATACCCTGCTCCTTCGGATTTTTCAGGTTTCCACGGAAAATATCATCCGGCTTTTCCGGAACGGTTTTTCCGGTTTGTTCAAAATATTTTTCTTTTACGATTTTATAAAATTCTTTCGCCGCGTTTGAATTCGAAAAATAAGAAACGCTCTTTTTTCCACAGCGGATGACATATTCATCGCCTTTGTTATTGAAACCGGTTACATCAGAATACAGAAACTCCTGCGTTCTTCCCCAAAAATCCCGGGAATAAAAACCGTTTTCGTCATAAACTATTGAATTAATTGCCATCCAAAAGAAAAATAAAATGAAAAGCGCGAGAAATGCGGCAAGGCTTACTCCTCCGAAAACTGACCAAATTGCAGAGCTTGCCGCTTCATAACCAAGCATAATCAATACGATTGAATAAAGAAAACAGATCAAAGCAGAAACGGAAACGGGATAGCAGCAAATTTCGTTTTCCAAAGCCGTTTTTGCCTTTTTGCGCAAAACCTGAAACAGGAAAATATTCAATACAAGTACAATTCCAAAAGCAATGAGCACGGAAATTTTCACAGAATCATCTCCCTGAGCATTTCTTCATCAAAATCTGCCGTTCCGTCGATTTCAATATGCTCTTCGCCGGTCGGTCTTTCAAAACCGCGCCAGTACATATTGATTTCTTCTTCGGAAACCGGAAGATTGTTCGGTCCGTTTTTGCCTTCTCTTTCGGCAAGACGTTTTTTGAGCACCGGCAAATCGGTGTTTATCCAGATGAGAACGGGTTCTCCGCCGCAATTTTCCGCATGAGCACGGAAAGCTTCCCTCTGCGCGACCTTGCAAAAAGGCATATCGACGGAGCAGGAACGCCCTTCGGCGCAGAAATTGCGGATTTTCGCAAAAATCCTTTCCGTTGCCTGTTTATAAAGAAAATCCCTGTGCTCATCGGAAATAAGATCTCCAAGAACGTAAAAATCCGGCCAGAGTTCCTCATCCATAGATATCCTCGGAACGCCGTAAAGTTCGAGTTTTTTTGAAAAAGAGGTTTTTCCGCTTCCGGAAATTCCGCAGATCATAAAAACTTTCGGCTTCTTTTCCAATTTGAGCACCGCCTTTCCTGAAAAGGCCCCCTTGCCTAAAGGGGGCTGTCACGCCAAAGGCGTGACTGGGGGATTCTTTTAAAAATTACCGGTATTTTTATGATGAATCCCTCCGTCTTTTTTAACCGCAAGCGGTTAAAAAATCCACCTCCCTTTGACAAGGGAGGCAATATCTTAAATCTTCGCGTATCTTTCCGCGGAATCGTCGCCGGGAAGACCCCATCCGCAGACGTTTCCCCGCTGGATCGCGCCGAGAAGCTTGTTCGGAAGGCAGTCATATCCCTCTTCGTGCTCAAGACGCTCGATAAGTTTTTTGACGTGCTCGCGTTCCGTATGTTTATCCGCGGGACAGCGGCTTTTTACTATCGGGAAATGCTCATGGTTCGCAATTTTAACAATTTCGTCCTCGTGGCAATAAATAAGCGGACGGATAACGGTTATTTCCTTCCTCGAAAGCCAGGTTACCGGAGAAAAACAGCCGATTCTTCCTTCGTCAAAAAGGTTCATCATAAAAGTTTCGACCGCGTCCTCAAAGTTATGACCGAGAGCCATTTTGTTGCAGCCGTTTTCCTTTGCGACGTCATGGAGAAGTCCCCTTCTCATTCTTGCGCAAAGGGAACAGGGGTTCTTTTCCTTTCTGTCCTCGAAGATAACGTCTCCGATATGGGTGCGGCGCAAATCGAGTTTAACGCCGATTTTTTCGCAGAATTTTTCAATTTCGGAAAAATCGTTCGGTTCGCCGCCGAATTGGGGGTCAAGACAAACCGCAACGACTTCGTAATCGATTCCGATAAACCGGCGAAGACCCGCAAGACCCGCAAGCATTGCAACGGAATCCTTTCCGCCGGAAACACCCACGGCAATTTTGTCGCCGTTTTCAATCATATTGTAATCTTCAATCGCCTTGCGCATTGCGCCCATAAGTTTCTGCAAAGTGTTATCGCCGGAAATGGTAATTCCTCCTTTAAAAGCCCCCCTTGTTAAGGGGGGAGAGCCACGAAGTGGCGGGGGGATTCTTTATAAAATTTCGGTAATTGCGAAAGGAATCCCTCCGTCTTCGCCGCAAAGCGGCGAATCCACCTCCCTTTAGGCAAGGGAGGCTTATATCTGATTTATTCCCGCGTCCGCCCAATCAAAATCCCGGAGTTCGCCTTTGAACTGCAAATCCGGATAATCCCATTGGCGCAAAACCTCATAGGCGGCTATGGCAACGGAATTTGAAAGATTAAGGCTACGGAGGGTTGGCTTCATCGGGATTCTTACGGCGGTTCCCGGGTTTTCAAAAAGCAGTTTTTCCGGAAGACCCGCGTCTTCCCTTCCGAAGAAGAGATAGCATCCGTCCGGATAGGAAACGTCGGAATGGCGATGAAGTCCTTTTGTTGTGAAATAATAAAAATCGCCACTGTTTTTCGAGAAAAAATCCCCGAGATTATCGTAAAAAGTTATATCAAGCTTGTCCCAGTAATCAAGCCCCGCTCTTTTGAGTTTTTTATCGTCGATAACAAAACCCATGGGGCGGATTATATGTAAACGGGCGCCGGTCACGGCGCAGGTTCTTGCAATATTGCCTGTGTTCTGGGGAATCTGGGGTTCAACAAGAACAAGATTAAGTTCCGCCATTTTTATTTACCGCAGCAATGTTTGTATTTTTTTCCGCTTCCGCAGGGGCAGGGATCGTTTCTTCCGACTTTTTTCTTCTTTACAACGGTTGCGGAAACGCTTCCGTCGCCGGAAGATTCAACCGGAACGGCAACCTGCTCTCTCTGTGGAGCAGCTTTTACCCGGACGGTCATAAGCATTTTTACGGTATCTTCGCGGATAGCTTCGATCATCTGGTCGAACATATCGAAACCTTCGATTCTGTATTCAACAACAGGGTCGTGCTGAGCGTAGCTGCGGAGATAGATTCCCTGTTTAAGGTCGCTCATGGCGTCGATATGATCCATCCATTTAAGGTCAACGTTCCGGAGAAGGGCAACGCGTTCCAGTTCGCGCATAACCTCGGGAGTGAACTGTTCTTCGCGCATGGAATAGATCTCTTCCATTCTGTCGGAAAGGATTCCGATGATATCGGCTTTTGTGATTTTTTCGAATTCCTCTTTGGTGAAGCGAAGGTCGCCGTCGGTAAGCATCCATCCGAGGTAGTAATCCCGAAGACCGTCAAGGTTCCAGTCCGCCTTGCTTTCATCGTTAGCAAGGTAGATATCAACGGTCTTCTCGACGGATTCTTTTCTCATATTTGCGATGGAAGTGCTTATATCCTCGCCTTCAAGAACTTTTCCGCGCTGACCGTAGATGATTTCTCTCTGCTGGTTCATAACGTCGTCAAAGCGAAGAACGCTTTTACGGGTTTCGAAGTTTCTGCCTTCAACCTTTTTCTGGGAGTTTTCAATGGTTCCGCTGAGCATTTTTGCGTCAACGGGAACGTCCTCAGGAATATTGAGTGTTTCCATGATTCCCTGGATTCTCTGTCCGCCGAAAAGACGCATAAGGTCGTCTTCAAGGGAGATGAAGAATCTGGTTTTTCCCGGGTCGCCCTGGCGTCCCGCTCTTCCTCGGAGCTGGTTGTCGATTCGGCGGGATTCATGGCGTTCGGTGCCGATTATATAAAGACCGCCGGCGTTTCTGACTTCTTCCGCCTTCGGGGCGATTTCCGCTTTGAATTTATGGAGAAGTTCGGAATAATGCGCTCTTGCGGCAAGGATATCTTCCGCGCCGGTTTCAAAATATGCGGTTGCGGCGTTTATCATTTCTTCCTCGTAACCGAGTTTTCTCATTTCCGCTTTCGCAAGGAATTCCGCGTTGCCGCCAAGCATGATATCGGTGCCTCGTCCCGCCATGTTGGTCGCAATGGTAACCGCGCCGGGAGTACCCGCCTGGGAAACGATTTCCGCTTCCTTGTCGTGATGTTTTGCGTTGAGGACGTTATGGGGAATTCCGCGGCGTTTAAGCATGGAGCTTAAAAGTTCGGATTTTTCGATGGTTATCGTGCCGACGAGAACCGGCTGGTTCTTTGCGTGGGCTTCGGCAATTTCTTCAATTACCGCGCCGAATTTTCCCCGTTCGTTTTTATATACAACGTCGGGCATATCTTCGCGGATAACCGGTTTGTTGGTGGGGATTTCAACAACGTCAAGACCGTAGATTTCGCGGAATTCGTCGCTTTCGGTCATTGCGGTACCGGTCATGCCGGAAAGTTTTTTATACATTCTGAAGTAGTTCTGGAAGGTGATTGTCGCAAGGGTTTTGCTTTCTCTTGCAACGGTAACTCCCTCTTTTGCCTCGATTGCCTGATGAAGACCTTCGTTATAGCGTCTTCCAAGCATAAGGCGTCCGGTGAATTCGTCAACGATGATGACTTCGCCGTCTTTTACAACGTAATCGGTGTCGCGTTTCATAACGCCGTGCGCCTTGATCGCCTGGTTGATATGGTGAAGAAGGGTCATGTTGTCGGCGTCGTTGATGTTTTCGACGTTGAAGTAAACTTCGGCTTTTTTTGCGCCTCTCGGAGTAAGGGTTGCGTTATGAGCCTTTTCGTCAACGATATAATCCGCTTCGATGCTGTCAACTTCCTCTTTGGAATCGTGTTCCTTTACTCGGATTGCGGAAAGGGTTCTTGCAAAACGGTCGGCTTTCTGGTAAAGGTCGGTGGATTTGTCGCCTCTGCCGGAAATGATAAGAGGGGTTCTCGCTTCGTCGATGAGGATGGAGTCAACTTCGTCAACGATTGCATAGGAAAAACCGCGCTGAACAAGGTTTTCTTTATAGGTCACCATGTTGTCGCGGAGGTAATCGAAGCCAAATTCGTTGTTGGTGCCGTAAGTGATATCCGCGGCATAGGCTTCTCTTCTGTCGTCGTTGGAAACGCCGTGGATTACAAGACCGACGGTAAGTCCCATATACGCAAAAACCTTGCCCATCCATTCGGAGTCGCGCTTTGCAAGGTAATCGTTGACGGTTACGATATGAACGCCTTCGCCGGTAAGGGCGTTGAGGTATGCGGGAAGGGTTTCAACAAGGGTTTTGCCTTCGCCGGTTTTCATTTCGGCAATTCTTCCCTGATGAAGAATAATACCGCCGATTATCTGTACCGGATAGGGGCGCATTTCAAGAACGCGGTCGCAGGCTTCGCGGCAGGCGGCAAAAGCTTCCGGAAGAATATCGTCAAGAGTTTCGCCGTTTGCAAGGCGTCCTTTAAGGATTGCGGTCTGGCTTTTAAGTTCTTCTTCGCTCATGGCGCGGTAAGTTTCTTCAAGATCAAGAACTTTTTTTACAATCGGGTCTATTCTTTTAAGTTCCTTTTGGGAATAGTTACCGAAAATTTTATCAAGAAATCCCATTTTTCAATAAATCTCCTTTGTTTTTTAAAATGGAAAAAGCAATATTAATCTAATTTTATATTTTACCGCTAATATATAGTATTGTCAATTAACGGAATGTAAACAATTAAATTAAGCCTTCCCTATCTACTGTAGGGCGGGGGCTTGCTCCCGCCGTAATAATAATCCGGTGGCGGAGGGATTGTAACCCTGTCCAAATTAAATCTGTTCTGTATATTCTTCCCAAAAAACAAAAAAAGAAAACCTCCGGCAGAGCCGGAGGCTTTCTTTTTGTGGATTTGGGGGTATTATTAAGAACGTGGAAATAGCCTTTTGATTTATTTAGCGGTCCATCCGCCGTCAACAACGATTTCGGTACCGGTTACAAAGGTGTTTTCGATTGCGAAAATAACTGCATGAGCAATTTCTTCCGGGACGCCGATTCTTCCGGTACCTGCGCTGATAGGATGGTTTGCAAGCATGGAAACCATCATTTCTTCACCAACAACGTCTGCGTTGACCATTCCGCTGAGAACGCATGCGGGATGAATGGAGTTTACACGGATGCAATGGGGAGCAAATTCAAGAGCAAGAGCTTTGGTCATGCCGCGAACTGCGAATTTGGTGGTGTTATAAGCAATTTCATAGGCCTGACCGCGAAGTCCGGAAACGGAAGAGATGTTTACAACAGCGCCGCCTTTGCCCTGTTTTACCATCTGTGCAATGGCGTATTTGTCGCAATAAAGAACGCCGTTCTGGTTGATTCCGATTGCTCTCTCATAAAGTTCGGGGGTAAGATCAAAAAGGGTTGCCATGGGGTTGATGCCTGCGCTTGCAACCATGATATCAAGATGACCGTACATTTCAACAACGTAATCAACCGCGGCTTTAACTTCCGCTTCTTTGGAAACATCAACTTTCACAAAAGGAACGCCGAGGCGTGCCGCTTCTTTTTTGCCGCCTTCTTCGTTATAGTCTGCGATAACGGGTTTGCCGCCTTTTGCAAGGATCATTTCAACGGTTGCAAGACCGATTCCGGAAGCACCGCCGGTAACAATAGCTACTTTGTCTTTAATATCAAACATAACAACATCTCCTTATATTTTATGTTAACCATTTTACAATTAAACCGAAAAAGTTGACATAACCAAAGAATTGTAGCTGTCAACCTTGTTGACAAATATTCTATAATGTACACATGAGTTATATAATTGGAGTTGATTTGATGTTGAAGCTTGATACAAAACAGATTTTTGTGGACGCAATAGTTGAACTTTCAAAAACAAAACCCATTGGAAAAATAACAATCCAGAATATTGTTGATTGCTGCGGAGCAGGTCGTCAGACTTTTTATAATCATTTTAGCGATAAGGAAGAACTTATTGAATATGTATATTTGTGCGATAGAAAAAAAGGCGAGGAAATTTTAAAAAATGATTATTCTCTTAAAAAACATATGATAGAAATTCTTAATCTCTGCGCAGAAAAAAGACAGTTTTATATTCGAGCATACAGTATTTACGGACAAAATTCTCTTTCAGAATCTGTTTTTGGAGCTGCAGTTGAATATTATGAAAATTTGGTTGTTCAAAAAGCAGGAAAAGAAGCACTCGATGATGATATGAAAGTTGCCATAAGATTTAATTGCTATGGGGAACTTGGTTTGGTAAAAGAGTGGATTAAAGAAAATATCCGTTGTTCTTCTGAAAAAATGGCGGACATAATTATTGATAATATTCCGGAAAGACTTAAAAAATATCTCGATTAAGATTTTTTCCCTGAATTTTTGTTTTAGAAAATTCAGCATTTAAAACTCAAATTTTCGCCCCTTTTGCCCTTTTCGCCAAAAATGCGGAAAGGGCTTTTTGTCTTTTTTGCCTATCCGGTGAAATAAAAAACGGAAATTTTGACGAAAATTCTTAAAAACCCCGAATTTTATTAAAAAACGGGGAATAAAATGCCTATTGATTTAACCTGTTTTTTTATATATAATTATTATGGCGTAAATTCGGGGAGAATCTTCCCGGAAACCGCCGCAAAAAATTTGTGCAAAAGCAAAAATTTACATAATGAGAGGGGCAAAATCAAAATGAACTGCTCAAAAGATGTCGAAAGGATGTGTCCCGTTACCAAAGGACCCCACCACGGACCGGCTCCCATTCCGGAAGAAGGCCGCTGGGTAAAAGCCTATGAAATCAAAGATATCTCCGGTCTTTCCCATGGTATCGGCGCTTGCGCACCCCAGCAGGGCGCTTGCAAACTCACCCTTAACGTAAAAAACGGTATTATCGAAGAAGCTCTTGTTGAAACAATCGGCTGTACCGGTATGACCCATTCCGCCGCAATGGCAGGCGAGATCCTTCCCGGAAAAACAATCCTTGAAGCTCTCAACACCGACCTCGTTTGCGACGCAATCAACGTAGCTATGCGCGAAATCTTCCTCCAGCTTGTTTACGGAAGAAGCCAGACCGCATTCTCCGAAGACGGTCTTCCCATCGGCGCAGGTCTTGAAGACCTTGGCAAAGGTCTCCGCAGCTCCGTTGGTACCATCTATTCCACCGGCGCAAAAGGCGTTCGCTATCTCGACCTTACCGAAGGCTATATCAGCTCTATCGCACTCGACGAAAACAACGAAACCATCGGTTATAAATTTGTCCGCCTCGGCAAAATGATGGAAGACATCCGTCACGGTGTTCCCGCAGAGGAAGCTCTTGCAAAAAACACCGGCACCTACGGTCGCTATGCTGACGCACCCAAATATATCGACCCGAGAGAAGAATAAGGAAAGGAGGAGCTTAAACAATGGCAGAATTTGAAGGTAAAGAAAGAAGACTTCCGAAAATTGAAGCCTGTCTTAAAGAAAACGGTTTTGCTTCCCTTGAAGAAGCAAGAGAAATTTGCCTTGCAAAAGGCGTTGACGTAGAATCTCTCGTCAAAGGCGTACAGCCCATCGCATTCGAAAACGCAGTTTGGGCATATACCCTCGGCGCAGCAATCGGTATCAAACGCGGCGTAACTTCCGCAGCAGATGCAGCAAAATGCATCGGCGAAGCTCTCCAGTCCTTCTGCATTCCCGGTTCCGTTGCGGAACAGAGAAAAGTAGGTCTCGGTCACGGAAACCTTGGCGCAATGCTTCTTTCCGAAGAAACAAAATGCTTCGCATTCCTTGCAGGTCACGAATCCTTCGCAGCAGCAGAAGGCGCAATCGGTATTGCAAGAAACGCAAACAAAGCAAGAAAAACTCCTATCAGAGTTATCCTCAACGGTCTTGGAAAAGACGCCGCATATATCATTTCCAGAATCAACGGCTTCACCTATGTTGAAACCGATTTTGACTTCGAACACGACGAACTCAAAGTTGTCCGTGAAGTAAGATTCAGCGAAGGCGAACGCGGCAACATCCGCTGCTACGGCGCAAACGACACCCGCGAAGGTGTTGCAATCATGCAGAGCGAAGGCGTTGATATCTCCATCACCGGCAACTCCACCAACCCCACCCGTTTCCAGCACCTTGTTGCAGGCACTTACAAAAAATGGGCAGTTGAAAACGGCAGAAAATATTTCTCCGTTGCTTCCGGCGGCGGCACCGGCAGAACCCTTCATCCCGATAACGTAGCCGCAGGTCCCGCTTCCTACGGTCTTACCGACTCCATGGGCAGAATGCATTCCGACGCCCAGTTCGCAGGTTCTTCCTCCGTTCCCGCTCACGTAGAAATGATGGGTCTTATCGGCATGGGCAACAACCCCATGGTCGGCGCAACCGTTGCAGTTTCCGTAGCAGTTTACGAAGCCTGCAAATAAAAAAGCCTCCCTTGCCTAAAGGGAGGTGGCATTTTCGGTCATTGACCGAAAATGACGGAGGGATTCCCAATAGCCTTCCCCTTGAGGAGACTCCCCTGTTAGGGGAGATGTTGAGCGAAGCGAAGCAGAGGGGTCTGCCGTCTGCGGCGAGCAAAAGGTGGATTTTCGGCAATTCATTGCCAAAAAGACGGATGAGGTGTTCCTCCGTTTCCGCCATTATAAAAACAAAAGCTCCTTTTCTTCGGAAAGGGAGCTTTTTCTTTTGAGCACGGGGTTTATTTTTGAGCATGCTCAAAAATAAACCCCCGAAACAGCCGGAAAAGGTCTTGCTTTAATAAATGAAAGTGGTACAATAAATTATATATTTTTAATGTTTTGTTATCTTCAATAAAAAGATTTTTATACTTTCCGGAGGTTTTTTGATATGAACCGAATTTTTAAAAGGACTTTATCGTTGATTCTGGCGGTGCTGATGATTTTCGGAGCCGCGCCGCAGATTGTTTCTGCAATGATGACGGAAGAGGCGGCGGTTTGCGAAGACGAACATTGCGAAGAACATTTTCATGAAGAAATAACGGAAACAGCGGAAGTTACTTCCGTTCCGGAGGAAAAAGAAACTGAAGAAATTCCCGAAGAGACTGTTGAAGAAACAGTTTTGCACGAAGCGGAATCGGTTTCTCTTGATTCGGCGAATTCCGTTTCCGAAGCCGCCCTTGCTCTTCGCGAAAAGATGATCGCCCGCGAATCGCCGGCAACGATCCGCGTTGCGGAGGGAATTCTTCCTTCGGAAGTTCTTGCGAAAGCCTGGGAACATAACGGAACCCCGAACGAAGGCGACTATATCCGCCATAACCAGATAGGCCATAATTACACGACCGTTTCCGGCGAGGACGAAAACGGCGCATACACAGAAATAACTTATACTTTCAACTGGCTTACAACTGCGGAACAGGAAGCGGAAGTTGACGCCGCCGTTGATGCCGTTCTTGCGGAACTGAATCTTTGGGGAAAAACCGATTATGAAAAAATAAAAGGCGCGTACGATTGGGTTACCGAAAACGTCCAGTATGACTTCAACAACGAAGACAACGACGAATACGAACTTTGCCATTCGACCTATGCGGCGATTGTCCTTAAAGAAGCGGTCTGCCAGGGTTATGCAACCCTTTATTACAGGCTGATGCTCGAACTGGGCGTCGATTGCCGCTATATAAGCGGCATGGCGGGTTACGTTGAAATCGAAAGCCACGCCTGGAACATAGTCGCCCTTGACGGAAAATATTACAACATGGACGCAACCTGGGACAGGGACCTTATGGGCCATTACAGAATGTTCCTTTGCACCGAAGCAAACTTTACCGAGCACCACCCGGATGCGGAATATCTCACCACTGAATGGAAGGCAAAATATCCCATGGCGGTCGTTCCCTATGTTTTCAACGTTGCCGCTTCCGGAAAACTTTCGAACGGAATGGAATGGGTACTCGACGGCGATACCGGAACTCTCACCGTTGCGGGAACCGGCGCAATTCCAAGCTACCGTTACAGCCACGCGCCGTGGTACGATTATAAAGACAGCGTAAAGGAAATCGTTGTTTCCGAAGGAATCACCGAAGTCGGCGAAAGGGCTTTTTATTGGTGCGTGAACTGCACTTCCCTTTCCCTCCCAAGCACCCTTACGGCTATCCGCGAATACGGTTTCAACAACCTCCGTGCTCTTGAATACGTAACTCTTCCGGAAAATCTTAAAATAATGGAATTCTGCGCCTTCTCCGAATGCGTTGCCCTCAAGGAAATCGTAATTCCGGACAGCGTTACAATTTGTGAATCAAGCGCTTTTTCAAACTGCTACGGACTTAAAACCGCAGTTATCGGAAAAGGACTTAAACAGATTCCGGACAGCATGTTCTTCGGCGACAGAAATCTTAGGGACGTAACTTTGCCCGAAGGACTTACATATATCGGCGATACGGCTTTTGCGGACTGCGGTTTGTTCAAGTTCACAATTCCCGCAAGCCTTACCGGTCTTGGTTCTTCCGTTTTCAGCGGATGCCGCGGGCTTTACGAATTCATAGTAGAATCCGGAAACCAATATTATAAAGCCGTTAACGGAGTTCTTTTCACAAAGGACGGAAAAACCCTTGTTGCATATACAATGGGAGATATAACTTCCTATTATTATGTACCGGCCGGAACAGAGGTCATCGCAAGAAGCGCATTCAACGATTCCTACCGCCTTGAACACGTTTATTTTCCGGACAGCCTCAGAATAATCGAGCCATATGCTTTTGCGTATTGCGAATCGCTCTGGGCAGTAACTTTTACTCCTAATATCACAAGGATAGGGGATTCGGCATTCCGTTCATGCGTGAACCTTTACAGAGCAATGTTTGAAAACCCCGACGTAATTCTTGAATCATCCGTTTTTGCAAACTGCGATACCATGGAAGACATCACTCTTCCGGCAAACCTCAAGGAAATTCCGAACGGTCTTTTCTATGGAAGCGCAAGGCTTAATGAAGTAACGATTCCGAAAAGCGTTACAAAAATCGGTTCTTCCGCTTTCCTCGATTGCGATTCGCTCAAGACTATCACAATTCCGGGAAACGTAAAAACAATTGAACAGCAGGCTTTCGATTATTGCGATAAGCTCGAAACCGTAATTATGGAGGAAGGCGTTCAGAAAATCGGCTGGCTTGCTTTCAGCAGAAGCCCGAAACTTAAAAAAGTTGTAATTCCTTCTTCCGTCACAACCATTGAAAATAAAAGTTCCACGGACTGGACTTTTATCGAATGTCCGAACGTTGTTCTTCACGTAACCTGCGGCACAGTCGGTTGGAATTACGCAAGAAGCAAGGGCCTTGCCCACAGCGATACCCATAACTATACGGCCAGCATAGTTGTTTCGCCGACCTGCACAGCCCAGGGTTATACCGTTTATACCTGCGCCTGCGGAGCATCTTACAGAAGCAACTATACCGCCGCTCTCGGTCACAGCTATTCGGCAACGGTTACAGCGCCTACCTGCACCGAGCAGGGTTATACCACCTATACCTGTGTAAGATGCAGCTACAGCTATACCGCGAATTACACCGAGGCAAAGGGTCACAGCCTTGTTCTTGAAAATTTTGTTGAGCCGACCTGCACCGAACCGGGTTACACCGGCGACGAAGTTTGTTCCGTTTGCGGAACAACGTATTACGGCGAAGCAATTCCGGAAACGGGACATTTTTATGACGAGTATGTAACTCCGCCGACATGTACCGAACAGGGTTATACCGAATACATCTGCCTTGCCTGCGGCGAAAGCTATATCGAAAATTATGTGCCGGCCCTCGGACATACCGAAGTAACCGACGAAGCCGTCGCGCCCACCTGTACCGAAACGGGTCTTACCGAAGGTAAGCATTGCTCTGTTTGCGGCGAAATTCTTGTAAAACAGGAAATTGTTCCCGCTCTCGGACACACCGAAGTCACCGACGAAGCGGTCGCTCCGACCTGCACCGAAACCGGACTTACCGAAGGTAAACATTGTTCTGTCTGCGGCGAGATTCTTGTCGCACAGGAAGTTGTTCCCGCAACCGGTCACACCGAAGTAACCGACGAAGCGGTCGCTCCGACCTGCACCGAAACCGGACTTACCGAAGGCAAACATTGCTCCATTTGCGGAACTGTTACCGTAAAACAGGAAGTTGTTCCTGCAACCGGACACACCGAAGTAATCGACAAAGCTGTAGCGCCGACCTGTACGGAAACTGGACTTACCGAAGGCAAGCATTGCTCCGTTTGTGGCGAAATTCTTGTAAAACAGGAAATTGTTCCTGCTCTCGGTCATACCGAAGTAACCGATAAAGCGGTTGCTCCCACTTGTACCGAAACGGGTCTTACCGAAGGAAAACATTGCTCCGTATGCGGCGAGATTCTCGTTGAGCAGGAAATTGTTCCTGCTCTCGGACATACCGAAGTAACAGACGAAGCGGTAGCTCCCACCTGTACCGAAACAGGTCTTACCGAAGGTAAACATTGTTCTGTCTGCGGCGAGGTACTTGTAAAGCAGGAAGTTGTTCCCGCTCTCGGACATACCGAAGTAATCGACAAAGCCGTCGCGCCGACTTGTACCGAAACGGGTCTTACCGAAGGAAAACATTGCTCCGTCTGCGGAACAGTTATCGTTGAACAGGAGATTGTTCCGGCTCTCGGTCATACCGAAGTCACCGACGAAGCCGTCGCACCCACCTGTACCGAAACGGGTCTTACGGAAGGCAAACATTGCTCCGTCTGCGGTGAGGTTCTTGTAAAACAGGAAATTATTCCGGCACTCGGACACACCTTCGGCGAATGGTACACCGTAACGGAAGCAACTCCGACTGAACCGGGCGAGGAACGCCGCGACTGTGAAAACTGCGATTATTACGAAACAAAAGTAATCCCCGCAAAAGGCTACGAACTGGGCGACATAAACCTCGACGGAAAAGTTGACGTAATGGATGCCTATTATATCCGCCTTGTTGTTGCGAAGCTCAGAAAACCGACGGAACAGCAGATTCTGCTTGGCGACGTTGACCTCGACGGAAAAATAACCGCCATCGACGCGAACATAATCCGGAAATTTGCAATTAAAATGATTGAAACCCTTCCGGTACAATAAAAATTTTTCCGGAGGATCAAAATGCAACTGAAAAAATTGCTTAAGATTTACTTTATAATTCTTGCCCTTGCTCTGGCTTTCGGCGGATGCGCGGATTCCGAAGAACCGGAAAACATCGAAATTCCGGAAGAAAGCGAAGTAATTATCGAAGAAGCCGAAGAATTCACCGAAGATTATTATGACCGCCTTTTTATGGACGAAGTTGTTATCGATGAAGTAAAAAGAGAAAATATTTTTTCCGCGCTTACCGATATAAAGATGAACACAGAGTTTATTAAAGATTTCAAAATGGTTGAAAGTACCGAAGAGGGCGAAAAATACAGCTTCACCTATCGGGATACGAATTTTACTGTAATAATGGAATCGGATTCTGAAATCACCTCCGTAAAAGTCGGTGAAGACGGGGCGGACGTTTATCTTAAAGGTTACGAAGCTTACGATGCGGAAGATTATATTTTCACCGAAAGCATGAAAGACGGTATGAAGCATATGGTTGATAATGCTGTGGAAGTTTCGCTGGATTATCCGGAAAATTTTGAATATGCCGGCGACTGGTCTTTCAGACATGAAGAAAATTTTTATTACATAAGCGTGACTGTTCTTACCGGAACGGAAAAGACCGCTCATCCTCTGAGTCTTACCTGCTATTATGATGCTCCGGAAAACTGCATGTACTGGTATCGGCTTGTTGTTGACGGAAAAGAAATTTCGATTCCCATTGACTTTGATGTAATCGAAAAAGCCGAAAGACAGCAAATTTCCGATTAATAAAAACAATAAAAAACTCCCCGCCATTCGGCGGGGAGCTTTTTTTAAACTCTGTAATTTTTATTTCTGTTCTTCCTCAATCGCTTTAAGAAGGATTTCTTTTGCGTAGGAAATGGATTCTTTTACGCTGCCTTCTTCGAAAGGAACGCGGAGGTTTGCAACTTTAAGAAGTCCGAGATAGCTCTTGCTTCCGCCGGCGTTGCAAAGGTTGAGATAATCTTTCCAAGCCTGCTCTTTGTTCTCCGCATAGCGTTTTTTAAATTCCATTGCGCCCATGGTTGTAAGGGTGTAGTTGATGTAATAGAAAGGATAGAGGAAGATATGGAGCTTGTGGTACCAATAACCGCCGCGGTCCATGAATTCGTCGTCGGAATAGGTTCTCCAGGGCATATATTTTTCCTCAAGTTTATGCCATTCGTAAGTTCTTTCCTTCGGAGTAAGGTCGGGGTTTTCGTAAATGATATGCTGGAATTCGTCAACAGCAACGCCGAAGGGAACAAAGGTGAGAGCTTCCTGGAGATGTGCGAAGCGGTATTTGTCCGCCATATCGCCGAACATGTATTCGGCATAGGGATAGCAGAACTGTTCCATGGACATGGAATGGATCTCCGCAATATCGGTGCTTTCGTGGAAGTAATCCGCAACGGGCTGGTGACGCATTGCGCAGTATCCTGCGAAGGCGTGACCGAGTTCATGGGAAAGAACCTGCATATCAAAAATGGTGTGGTTGAAGCAGCTGAAAACAAAGGGAGCTTTATATTTTTTGAGGCTGGTCATATAGCCGGTGGAAGCTTTGCCCGGTTTGTTTTCAAGATCCATAAGGTTGTGGTCGATCATGAAATCAATGAATTCGCCGGTTTCGGGGCTTAATTCATGGTACATTTTTCTTGCCTGTTCAACAAGGAATTTTGCGTCGCCGATGGGTTCCGCGTTGCCGTCCGGGAAAATGAATTTTTCATCATAAGCCATGATTTTTTCAACGCCGATGCGTTTTGCCTGAGCCTTATAAAGTTCCTCGCAAAGGGGAACGAGGTCGCGTTTTACCTGTTCGCGGAAAGCGGCAACTTCCTTCTGACCGTAATCGCTTCTGCCCTGGTTGATGTAACCGAGGGGGGTGAAGGTTTCGTAACCGAGAGCCTTGCCCATTGCGGTGCGGCATTTTACGAGTTTATCAAAAATCTCTTCCATTTTTTCTTCGTTGGAAGCATAGAATTCGGAATATTTTGCAAAAGCGGCTTTACGGATTTCGCGGTCGGGGTTTCCGAAATAGCTCTGGATTCCGTAAAGGTTGAGAACCTTTCCGTCGAATTCAATGTTTGCGGTTGCCATAAGTTTCTGATATTCTGTGGTGAGTTCGGCCTGCTCCTGAAGATAGGGGATGAGTTCCGGTTTAAAGGAATCCAGTTCGCGGCGGATTTTGGTAAGATATTCCGGACCGAGATCCGCGTCGATTTCCGCGGCAAAGGGACTTTCGGCAAGGGCTCTTCCGAATTCGGTGAAAGTTGCCTGGGCAACGGGAAGACGCTTGTGAAGGAATGCCATTTCGTCCTCATAGAATTTATCGGTGGTGTTGAGGGTGTTGCGGATATGGGCAACGGTGAACATTGTTTCCATATCCTCGTTGGCTTTGTCGGATTCAAGAATGATCTGTTTTACTTCCGCATAGCTTTTTGCCGCGCGGACTCTTACGGTGAGTTCTTTGCAGATTTCTTCCGCTTTGTCAATATCGGGGCGGACGTATTCAATTTTGTCAAAAGAAAAATTTTCCATTAAAAAACCGTTCCTTTCAGATGCAAAAATTTTACAAGGCTATAATAGCAACTTTCGCGCTTTAAGTCAATGAAAGTCCATTTTTTCAACAGACCCCGCCGCAAAAAAAGGATTCCGGTTGGGCATTAGCCTTCCCAGAAGAGACTCCCCTGTTAGGGGAGATGTCTGCGAAGCAGACAGAGGGGTTGCCGTCTGCGGCTGAGCAAAAGGTGGCACGCCGCAGGCGTGATGAAAGAGGGATTACCAAAAACCCGGAGGGCAAGCTCCATCTGACGAGGGAGCTGTCAGCGAAGCTGACTGAGGGATTGTAACTCCGTCCAATTACAAATCGGGCGGATAATATCCGCCCCCATATTGTTTTAATAAACATCTCCGCGTTACGGTAGGAACGTCGTCCCCGACGTTCCGCAAAACCGTTTCCACCCTTCCGTCTTTTTCGTCGGCAAGCCGCCGAAAAATCCACCTCCCCTAATAGGGGAGGCTTAAAAGAATCCCCAGTCACGCAGCTGTTCTTAAAGGCGTGACAGCCCCCTTTGACAAGGGGGCCTTTTTTGAAAAACACCCTTCCACCGCTTCGCGGTCCCACTCCCCTCAAGGGGAGGTAAAACACGGACAGATAATATCCGCCCCTACGGTTTTTGAGGTAATTATGCATTATGCACTTTGCATTCTGCATTAAAAAAGCACCCTTTCGGGGTGCTTTCGGTTTTTTATAAAAGTTTGTCAATTTCGGTTTTAATTTGTTCAAAAACCTCTTCAATGGTGCCGGTGGAATCGATTATTGCAATATTGTCCCGGTCTTTGAGCATATCAAAGACTATACCGTAGCGGCGGCGGGTTTCGGCGATCATTGCGGCGTTTTCTTCGTAAATTTCAAAATGGGTTCTGCCCGCGCGGATATGTTCGTGGCATTTTTCCGGATCCATATCGAGGAAAATGCAGATATCCGGCTTTGTGATATAAGGACAGCCGAGGTTCATATTTGCGACCCAGTCGATGGCGCCGTCAACCCCCTGGTAAGCAAGGGAGGAATAATAATAGCGGTCGCAGACAACGTCCGTTCCTTCGTTAAGATGCTTTATAATTCCGTTTTTGGGGCTTACGTTGTGCTGAACTCTGTCCGCCGCAAACATTGCCGCAAGTTCCTCGCGGGTTCTGGGATGTTCGCCGCCAAGACCGTCGCGCACCATTCCGCCAAGACCCGTTGCGGTCGGTTCCGCGGTATGATGGATCGTTCTTCCTTTGCTCCGGAGATATTCCGCAAGAAGATTTGCCTGGGTTGTTTTTCCGCTTCCGTCAACGCCCTCTATTACAATAAAAAGTCCGCGTTTGTTTTCCAAGATAAAAACGCTCCTTTCGGTTTTTCTATTGATAATTATACCCGGTTGGAATGTGCTTGTCAAACTTGTTTTTTCTTTTCAAAAAGCGGATTTTGTGGTATTATAATAATATAAACGATTTGCGTTTTTCCCGAAAAGCGAGATTATTAAACAAGGAGGTTTTCTTTATGGAAGAATTTTTTGAAGCAAGCCTTTTTCAAAAACCTTTTTTAAGCGCGGTTATTGTTGCCGCCGGAAGTTCCGTAAGAATGGGCGGAAAAGATAAAATTTTTCTTCCGATTGCGGGAATCCCGGTTATCGCAAGAAGCCTTCTTGCATACGAAAACTGCGGGGACGTTTCGGAAATCGTTGTTGTGACAAAGGAAAATTCAATCGATGAAATCAAAAAACTCGCGGAAGAATATAAGATAACAAAGCTAAAAGCAATCGTTCCCGGCGGCGCGGCAAGGGCGGAATCCGTCAGAAACGGCGTTCTTGCGGTTTCTTCAAAAGCGGATTTTATCGCGATCCATGACGGCGCAAGACCCCTTGTTCTTCCGGAAGACATAAGCCGCTGCGCGGAGGATGCTTTCCGCTGCGGCGGCGCAATTCTTGCGGTTCCTGCGACGGATACCATTAAATACGGAAGAAAAAACGGCTTTGTGGAATATACCCCCGCAAGGGAAAAGCTTTTTGCCGCCCAGACCCCCCAGATTTTTGATATAAAAATCTATAAAGAGGCTATGGAACGGTCGTTCCGGGAACTTTCGGATTGGACAGACGACAGCAGGATTTTTGAAAACGACGCAAGAAAAGTTTTCCTTACCCCCGGAAAAAAATACAATATAAAAATCACCTCTCCGGAGGATATCCTTATTGCGGAAGCGCTTTTGAAAGGAAGGGAAGCAGAATGATAAGAATCGGTCACGGCTATGACGTACATAAACTTGCCGAAGGACGCCGCCTTGTTCTCGGCGGAGTTGAGATTCCTTACGAAAAAGGTCTTCTCGGACATTCGGATGCGGACGTTCTTGCCCATGCGGTTGCGGATGCGCTTCTGGGCGCCCTTGCTCTTCCGGATATCGGAAGAAGATTCCCGGACAAGGATCCGAAATATAAGGACGCAAACAGCATTCTTCTTTTGAAGGACGTTTATTCCGAAATTTTGAGCACGGGATATTCCGTCTGCAATCTCGACTGCACGGTTATTGCAGAAAATCCGATGCTCAAGCCGTTTATTGAACGGATGAGAGCCGTTCTTGCGGATGCTTTGAGCACAGATATCAGCAACGTGAACGTCAAGGCGACCACCGAGGAAGGGCTCGGGCTCCGCGGCGAAGGAATCGGTGCCCACGCGGTTGTTCTTTTGGAAAAATAATTTTTTTGAAAGGCGGGTTAAAAACCGCCTTTTTTTGTTAAAAGGCCCCCTTGCCTAAAGGGGGCTGGATTTTTTAACCGCTTGCGGTTAAAAAAGACTGGGGGATTCTTTTGGAATTATCAGCCGGATTTAATTAAATAGGATTTACACCCTTTCGTCTTTTGCCTTCGGCAAAATCCAGCTCCCTTTGCACAAGGGAGCATGCCCTCCGGGTTTTTGGTAATCCCTCTTTCGTCACCTTCGGTGACACCTCCCCTCTGGGAAGGCTGACCCTCCGGGAATCTTTTTTTGCGGGCGACCACAAGGGTCGCCCCTACGGAGTTTCAATTAACTTTCAGCTTTACATTGAAAGGAATCCCCTCGCCACTTCGTGGTCCTCTCCCCTTTGACAAGGGGCGCTATTACCATCCGGGAAGGCAAGCAAAAAATTAATGAAAATTTAAAAAATTTTATATCCCTGCATCTTGCTATGAATTGACACTTGTGTTATAATTAATTGCTTTAAATATTATTTATTATATAAAGATAAAGGATTTTTGCTGTATGATGATTTCCACAAAAGGCCGTTACGGCCTCAGGCTTATGCTCGACCTTGCGGCAGAAGGCGGCGAAAGACCTGTTCCGGTAAAAGAAATTGCAAAAAGGCAGAATATAAGCGAAAAATATCTTGAACAGATCATAAGCCCCCTTTCAAAAGCCGGACTTGTAAAAAGCATCCGCGGCGCCCAGGGCGGTTATGTTCTTACAAAACCCGCGGCAGAAATAACCGCCGGAGATATTCTTCGGGCGGCGGAAGGAACAATCGCTCCTGTCGAATGCTGCGAAAGCGGATGCGACCGTTCCGACGGCTGCATAACTTTCGGGCTTTATAAAAAGATTCAGGATGCGGTCGATTCCGTTGTTGATTCCGTAACCCTTGCGGATATGCTTGCGGATGTCGGAATTTCCGTTTGATAAGCCATATTTTACAGTTTTTTCACATTTGTTCCATTGCTTTTAATCCCACAGACAAGTATAATATTAATATATTATTTTTAACACCAACAACAAGCTCGAAAGGGGAGCCTCAATAAATGAAATTCAACTTTTTTAATCAGGATATCGGTATCGACCTCGGTACTGCAAATACTCTTATTTTCAGCAAAGGCAAGGGCATTATCATGCGCGAACCTTCCGTTGTTGCGGTTGATACCCGCACCGACACAGTCCGTTATGTAGGTCAGGAAGCAAAAGAAGTAATCGGCCGTACCCCCGGTTCAATCGTCGCGGTAAGACCTCTTAAAGACGGCGTTATTGCCGACTTTGACATCGCGGCTTCCATGCTCCAGATCTTCATCAAAAAAATCTTCAACAACTCCATTTTTGCAAGACCCCGCTGCGTAATCTGCATTCCCTCCGGCGTTACCGAAGTTGAACGCAGGGCGGTCCGCGAAGCGGCAATGAAAGCCGGCGCACGCCAGGTACATATCATTGAAGAACCCATGGCGGCGGCAATCGGCGCAGGTCTTCCCGTTGCCGAAGCATGCGGCAGCATGGTTGTCGATATCGGCGGCGGCACTTCCGAAGTTGCGGTTATCTCCCTCGGCGGTATCGTTGCATCCAAATCCGTCCGTGTCGGCGGCGACGAATTCGACGCGGCAATCATTTCCTACATCAAGAGAAAATACAATCTCCTTATCGGTGAACGCAGCGCAGAGGCAATCAAAATGACCATCGGTTCCGCATTCCCCTTTGAAGAGGAGCTTGAAATGGAAATCAAGGGACGCAACCTTGTTGACGGTCTTCCGAAAAATATGTTCATCACAAGCGAGGAAATCCGCGACGCGCTTTCCGATCCGCTTTCTTCCATTATGGACGCAATCAAATCCACCCTTGAACGCACCCCTCCGGAACTTTCCGCGGATATTATTGACCACGGCATCACCCTTACCGGCGGCGGAAGCCTTCTTCACAACATTGACAAACTTATCAGCAAGGAAACCGGCATGCCCGTTTATATTGCGGAAAACTCTCTCGATTGTGTTGCCGCAGGCGCCGGCGAAGTTCTTGACAACATCGATCTTCTCCGCGAAGTTGTTTCCGACAGCGAACGCCGTCTTGGATAATTTTCCGGAAATCCATCCATGGAGGAACCGCTTTTTCCGAAAAACGGTCCTCCATTTTGTTTAATACCTCCTCAGAGGAGGAGGTGTCATTTCCAAAGGAAATGACGGAGGAGGGAAAACCTTGCCCAAAAACTTTGAATCAAATCCGGAATTGCGAGATAAATCAAGAGAATTGCGCAGAAATATGACCTTTGAAGAAAGGCAACTTTGGTATCATTTTTTGCGGAATTACGAAATACATTTTTCAAGGCAACGGGTAATCGGTAACTATATTGCAGATTTTTATTGCCGTAAAGCGAATCTCGTTATAGAAATTGACGGGGCGCAGCATTATACACCGGATTCCATTACTTATGATAAAACAAGAACGGAGTATTTTAAAAGCTGCGGAATAGAAGTTCTCTGTTTTCTTAACAGAGATATTAACCGTAATTTTGAGAATGTTTGCGCTCATATTGACAAAAAAGTAAAATCGAGGATGGGTGAATCCCTCCTCAGTCAGCTTCGCTGACAGCTCCTCCTTTGAGGAGCTATTTTCAGAAAGGAGGTGCGGCGCACCTTGCAAAAATTTTTAAAAAGCTGGTATTTCAAGGTTCTTTGCGGTCTTGCGGTTTTTTGCGTTGCAATAATGATCCGCGCCGCGGCTTCCGGAAGCAGCGAGGTTTTTCTTGCCCAGGCGGTTTCGGTAATTTCCCAGCCTTTCCTTAAATTCAGCGCTTCCGTGACCAATTCCGTAAGCGAATTCCTCGACAGATTTGCAAACGCGGAGGAACTTTATCTTGAAAACCAGGAACTTCGGGAACAGCTTCGCCAGGCAAACGAAAAACTGATCGGCGCGGAACAGGATAAGCGCGAAAACGAACAGTTCCGTTCCTTCCTTGGTCTTAAAGAAACGAACCCGGACTATGAATTTGAACCGGCAACGGTAATCGGCCGGGATTCCACAAACCGCTTTTATTCCTTCACAATCGATAAGGGCAGCATCAACGGCGTTGAGCCTGCGGACCCGGTTATAACCGCGGACGGACTTGTTGGAATCGTCTGGGAAGTGGGTCTTACCTATGCCCATGTAAGAACCGTTCTTGATATTTCCGTTGAAGCGGGCGTTTATGATATTTCAACCCGAGATTCGGGTATTGTAACCGGCGACATCAGCCTTTCCGCCGAAGGACTTTGCAAGCTTAAATATCTTCCGCGCGAAAGCGGAATTGCAAGTGGAAACCTGATCGTAACTTCCGGAATCGGCGGCGTTTTTCCGAAGGACCTTGTTGTCGGAACGGTAAAATCAATTTCCGTAGATTCAAGCGGTCTTTCCCTTACCGCGGTTATTGTTCCCGCGGCGGATATTGAAAATGTGACCGACGTTCTTATAATAAAATCCTTCAACGGACAGTCGGAAGGATTTTCCGAATCCTCCGGGGAAGGCGGCGAAACCGAATGACAAAATATTTCCGCCGCAAAGTTCTTAAATTTCTGACCTATGCGCTTATTGTTTTCGGCGCGTATATAATCCAGACAACCCCCGGACTTTTTGATTTTTTCGGAATAAGTCCGATTCTTGTTTTGCCCGCCTGCATCTGCATCGCCGTATATGAAGGCGAATTCGCCGGTGGGCTTTTTGGTTTTTTCTTCGGGCTTTTCTGCGACAGCAATTCCGAAACGGTTTTTGGGTTCAATTCCCTTTTGTTCCTTGTTTTCTGCGTCTTCGCGGGACTTGCAACAATTTACATCTTCCGGAGAAGCACCATGAACATCATGCTTCTTTGCCTTGGGGCGCTTTTCCTTCGTTCCGTTCTTGAATTCGCTTTCAATTTCATCCTTTTCGGATACGAAAATCTCGAACCGTTTTTCTATACGGAAATTGCGCCGCAAATCGTTTTCTCCGCAATTTTTTCCCTGCCGTTCTGCCTTCTTTTCCGGTGGCTCCACAGAAAATTTGAACCGGAAACAACGAAGGAATAAAAAAATTCCCATAACAGTATTGAAAAGAATCCCCCTTTTAGGCAAAGGGGGCTTATAATGATGAAAGGAGGCGGACTTAATGGCCGAAGGAAAAGACAGAAACGTTGCGCTTTGGCGCCAGAATCTTGTTGTAATATTCGTTCTTATCGTTGCGGCAATTTTTCTTGTCCGCCTTATGATAATGCAGATTGCGGAGGGCGAATCCTACCGCTCCTATCTTACCGAAGGCTATTCCGTAACAAAAACAATCGAAGCTTCCCGCGGAGATATTGTTGACCGTTACGGACGTTCCCTTGCGGCAAACCGTGTAAGATACGATATAACTTTCGACAAAAACAATATCGTGAAAGATTCCGAAAACTCCGTAATCCTTGAACTTATTTCGATTCTTGAGGAAAACGGCGAGGAATGGATCGACAATCTTCCGATTACGAAAGAGGAGCCTTTTGAATATTCCGGAACCGAAGCCGCAAGAACAAAACTCCGCAAGCATCTCGACCTTGCGGAATTTGCCTCCGCGGAGGACGTTGTTTTCCGCCTTAAAGAAAAATACGGTCTTGAGGAAATGAGCAGCGAGGATTTCCGTAAGGTTGCGGGCGTCCGCTATGAAATGGACAGGGTCGGCTATAACTACGTCACCCCCTATACCTTCGCAAAGGACGTTTCCGCCGTTACAATCAACATAATAAGCGAACACAGCTATTATTTCCAGGGCATTGAAATCACCGAAAACTATGAACGCCAATATCCTAACGGCGACGTTGCGCCCCATATAGTCGGAATAACCGGCATTATTTACGAAGAGGAATATGCCGAACTTGACAAAACGGTTTACGGAATCAACGATATAATCGGAAAAAGCGGTCTTGAACTTGCCTTTGAAAGCGTTCTTAAAGGCAAGGACGGAAAAATGAAAGTAACTTACGATGCAAACGGCGAAATCATAAGCGAAGAAATTATTGAAGAAGCCGTTCCCGGCGCAACGGTTGTTTCAACAATAGATATGGACCTCCAGCGAGTTGCATACAGCGCCCTTGAAAAACAGATACTCAATCTCCGCAACACCGCCGAAGCCGGAAAAGGCAAGGAATCCGAAGGCGGAGTTGTTGTTGTAATGGAAGTTGGAACGGGCGAAATTCTTGCGGCGGCAAACTATCCTTCCTATAATCTTTCAACATATTACCAGGATTACGCCGAACTTCTTGAAACGGATTACAATCCCCTTTTCAACCGGGCGGCGGAAGGCACCTATGCTCCCGGTTCAACCTTCAAACCCGTTGTTGCAACGGCGGCTCTCCAGCTTGGAAACATAAAGGCGAACACAACAGTAAACTGCGAACACGTTTACACATATTTTACCGACTACCAGCCGACCTGCCTCGGTCACCACGGAAAAATAACAGTCCGCCAGGCTCTCGGTTATTCCTGCAACATCTTCTTTTATGAAACAGGAAGAATTATGGGAATCGACAATATCCGCCAGTATGCCTATTATTACGGTCTTGGAGAACCTACCGGAATTGAAATAAAGGAGCGCATCGGCCAGGTTTCGAACCCGAACTGGGCTTCCGAACACGGAATTTACTGGAACAACGGCGACGTTCTCCAGGCTTCCATCGGTCAAGGTTACAGTCTTTTCTCCCCGATTCAGATGGCGAACTACGTTGCGACAATCGCGAACAGAGGAGTCCGGGTCAACGCACATTTTGTAAAATCCATAAACTCCCATGATTTCAGCGAAATTCTTTACGAAACGCCCGTTGAAGTCCTTTCGGATATGGAAATGACCGATTACACCTATGAAACGATCCTTTCCGGAATGCTCCAGTCTTCCCAGGATTCCTCCGGTTTCGTTTGGGGCGATTTCAATATAAAAGTCGCTTCAAAAACCGGTACCCCCCAGACCACCACAAAAACGGTTAACAGTACCTTTATATGCTATGCTCCGGCGGACGACCCGCAAATCGCAATCGCCGTTGTAATCGAAAAAGGTTGGCAGGGTTACACAGCCGCCCCGGTTGCAAAGGAAATTATGGAATATTATTTCGGAACCGGAACCGGAAACGCCCCGGAAACCGGAATCCTCGTTCCTTGAAAAAACCGCATTAGCATGCGATAAAACAAAAATGAGCACGGTGCTTTTGCACCGTGCTCATTTTTTTGCAAAAAGGTTCCCTCGTTAAAGGGGATTGGATTTTGTTCAGCCTCCCCTGATAAGGGAGGTGGATTTTCCGGCGGGCGAAAAGGCCCCCCTGCCTAAAAGGGGCTGTCACGCATTCAGGAACAGGTGCGTGACCGGAGGATTCTGCATGGATTACCGGCTGGTTTTCGATGGTTCCGCAAAATTAATGTAGGGCGGGGGCTTGCTCCCGCCGTTTTTAAAATTATCCGCCCGTTTTGAATCGGACGGGGTTACAATCCCTCAGTATTTTGCCTTCGGCAAAATCCAGCTCCCTTTGCACAAGGGAGCCTTTTCGGGCGACCACATAGGGTCACCCCTACGGAGTTCTAATTAACTTCCTGCTTTACATTTAAAGGAATCCCTCCACCATCTTCGATGGTCCCCCTTGCTCAGCCGCAGACGGCAACCCCTCTGTCTGCTTCGCAGACATCTCCCCTAACAGGGGAGTCTCCTCAAGGGGAAGGCTAATGCCCTCCGGGAATCTTTTTAAAGAGAACGGATTCTTCGCTTCGCTCAGAATGACATTGGTCTGTCATTGCGAGCCTTCGAAGAAGGCGTGGCAATCCGTTTCTTCTTTTTGCCCTCCGGGTTGCTTGGTAATCCCTCTTTCGTCTTTTCTGCAACAAGTTGCAGAAAATCCACCTTCCCCTCTGGGAAGGCTTACCCTTCCGGAAGCTTTTTTTAAAACACAAAGTTTCCGTTTTCGAAAATTGTTACTTCTTCTCCTTTGCGGGTTTTTCCGGTTATGGAAAGGTCGGCGGTTCCGACCATGAAGTCAACGTGAACTCCGGCGTTTGCGTTGATTCCGCGCGCAAAAAGTTCCTCTTCGGTCATTTCGTCGCCGCCTTCAATGCTGGAAGGATATGCTTCGCCGAAGGCAAAATGGCAGGAAGCGTTTTCGTCGAAAAGGGTGTTGAAAAAGGTGATTTTGCTGTTGGAAATTGGGGAATCATAGGGAACAAGGGCGATTTCGCCGAGGAAGCGGCTGTTTTCGTCGGTATCGAGAGCCTTGTTGAGAACTTCCTCGCCTTTTTCCGCGGTTGCTTTAACGATTTTTCCGTTTTCAAATTCAAAACGGATTTTGTCAACAATGTTTCCGTTAAGAACAAGCGGTCTTGCGGAATAAAGAACGCCGTTGACTCCGTCGCGCTTCGGTGCGGAGAAAATTTCTTCGGTGGGCATATTTGCAACGAACTTATGTCCGGCTTTGCATTCTTCGCCGCCCGCAAGCCACTGGCAGTTTTCCGGAAGTTCAACAACAAGATCGGTTCCAAGGGAGTTTTTGTAATGAACGTATTCAAGATCCATTCCGGTAAGGGTTTTTGCTCTGCGTTCAAGGGTTGCGCAATGTTCTTTCCAGGCTTCGACAGCGTCGCCGTCTTCGGTGATCCTTACCATTTTGAAAATGGTTTCCCAAAGTTTTTCGTTTGCTTCTTCGCCTTTAAGTTCCGGAAAAACTTTTTCCGCCCAGGAAGTTATCGGAACGGAAGCAACGCACCAGGGAAATCCGTTTGTCATTTCAAGATTATAGAAATCCTTAAGGTCGCGGTTTGCGCCGATGCTGTAACGGCGCTGGCGTTCCTGATCAACGCCTTTAAGGTTTTCCGGGTCAGCGGCGGCGATTGAAATATAGCCTGCGCCTTCTTTTGCAAGGGTGTTGAGTCTTTCCGCATCCCAGGAATAAACCCCGTCAAAAAGGCTGTCGTCGGCGCGGAGCCAATGTTCGCGGGTGCAGTAATCGTCGCGCCAGAGCATTACAACGTCCTTTGCCCCAAGATCATAGGCGGCGGTTGTAAGAAGTCTTCCGAAATCCGCCCGGTCAACGGGGCAGTTTATTACAAGGGTCTGACCTTTCTGAAGGTTGATGCCGACGCCCACAATAAGTCTTGCGTATTGCCAAAGCATTTTCTGGTTCATAAAAATCTCCTTTCTCAAAAAAGCCTCCCCTTATCAGCGAAGGCAAAAGACGAAAGGGTGGAAATATTAATTCCACCCTTTATTTTATTACTATCGGAAGCCGCAGAACGGACAGGGTTCCACCCTTCCGCGCAGCTACGCTATGCGGCACCTCCCCTGATAGGGGAGGCAAATATTTTATTTTGCAACGAAGTTTACGAGTTTTCCGGGAACGCAGATTTCTTTAAGGATGGTTTTTCCTTCAAGTTCCGCTGCGGCGGCTTCTTTTGCTGCGGCGATGCAGGCGTCTTTGTCTGCGTCGGCGGGAACGTTCATTCTCGCTTTGATTTTTCCGCAGATCTGAACGACCATTTCGATGGTTGCGTCAACGCATTTTGCTTCGTCATAAGCGGGCCAATCCTGTTTGCAAAGGAGTTCGTCATGGCCGAGAACTTCCCAGAGTTCCTCGGTGATATGGGGCGCAAAGGGATTGAGAAGGGTGAGGAAGAGTTCGTATTCATCCTTGGTGATGCTTCCGGTTGCGGTGATGTCGTTGATAAGGCTCATCATCGCGGCGATGGCGGTGTTTGCCTTAAGGTTGTCGATATCCTCGCCGACCTTTTTGATGGTCTTATGGAAGTTGCTTTCGAGTTCCGGGCGGATTCCTTCGCCGGACATAATATCCTGAAGAGCCCATACTCTGTCGAGGAAGCGTTTGCAGCCTTTGATGGAGTTGGTGTTCCAGGGAGCGGCTTTTTCGAAGTCGCCGATGAACATTTCATAAAGGCGGAGGGTGTCTGCGCCGTAATCGCGGATCACGTCATCCGGGTTTACTACGTTTCCACGGGATTTGGACATTTTTTCGTTGTTTTCGCCAAGAATCATGCCGTGGCTGGTACGTTTGGAATAGGGTTCCTTGGTGGAAACTGCGCCGATGTCATAAAGGAATTTATGCCAGAAGCGGCTGTAAAGAAGGTGGAGGGTTGTATGTTCCATACCGCCGTTGTACCAATCAACGGGCATCCAGTAATCAAGAGCTTCCTTGGAAGCGATTCCGGTATAGCAGGTGGGGTCGCAGTAGCGGATAAAATACCAGGAAGAACCTGCCCATTGGGGCATGGTATCGGTTTCGCGGTGCGCTTTTCCTCCGCAGCAGGGGCAGGTTGTTTCGACCCAATCGGTCATGGTGGAAAGGGGGCTTTCGCCGGTATCGGTGGGTTCATAGGATTCAACTTCCGGAAGGAGAAGAGGAAGCTGTTCTTCCGGAACGGGCTGCCAGCCGCATTTTTCGCAATAAATCATCGGAATGGGTTCGCCCCAGTATCTCTGACGGCTGAAAACCCAGTCGCGGAGTTTATAGTTTACTTTTGCATGACCGATTCCTTCTTTTTCAAGGTATTCGATCATTGCTTTTTTTGCTTCCTCAACGGTCATTCCGTCTTCGAAACCGGAGTTTACCATGATTCCTTCGCCGCAGTCGGTATATGCTTCTTCCTCAACGTTGCCGCCTTTGACAACTTCGATTATCGGAAGACCGAATTTTTTTGCGAATTCCCAGTCGCGGGTGTCGTGGGCGGGAACAGCCATAATCGCGCCGGTTCCGTAGGAAGTGAGAACGTAGTCGGAAATGAAAATCGGGATTTCTTTTCCGGTAACGGGGTTGATGCCTTTAACACCTTTAAGCATCACGCCGGTTTTATCCTTCGCAAGTTCGGTACGCTCGAAGTCGGATTTTTTAGCTGCTTCTGCCTGATATGCGCGGACTTCGTCGATGTTTTCAAGTCTGTCTGCCCATTTTTCGATATATGCGTGTTCGGGGCTCATTACCATATAGGTTGCGCCGAAGAGGGTGTCGCAGCGGGTTGTATAAACGGTGAGAACGTCGCCGAGGGTGGTGTTGAAGTTGACTTCTGCGCCGGTGGAACGTCCGATCCAGTTTTTCTGGGAGGTTTTAACTCTTTCAATATAATCGACTCCGTCGAGGTCGTCGATAAGGCGCTGGGCATATTCGGTGATTTTGAGCATCCACTGGGATTTGACCTTATGGACAACTTCGCTTCCGCAGCGTTCGCAGACGCCGTTTACAACTTCTTCGTTTGCAAGAACAACCTTGCATCCGGTGCACCAGTTTACGTTTGCCTCTTTTTTATATGCAAGACCGCGCTTGAAAAGCTGGATGAAAATCCACTGGGTCCATTTATAATAATTGGGGTCGGTGGTGTTGATTTCTCTGTCCCAATCGAAGGAAAGTCCGAGGGATTTAAGCTGGGCCTTAAAATGGTCAACGTTGTTTTTGGTTACAATTTCGGGATGGATGTGGTTTTTGATTGCAAAGTTTTCGGTAGGAAGACCGAAAGCGTCCCAACCCATGGGATAGAGGACGTTATAGCCCTGCATTCTTTTCTTTCTGGAAACAATATCCAAAGCGGTGTAGGAACGGGGATGTCCTACATGAAGTCCCTGTCCGGAAGGATAGGGGAATTCAACAAGTCCGTAGAATTTGGGCTTGGTGTAATCGGTGGTTGCGGCATAGGGTTTCTTTTCGTCCCAAATGTCCTGCCACTTCTTTTCAATTGCGGCATAATCATAGCCTTTCATTTTTCGGTTCCTCCAGTTTTATTGAAATGCGCCCCTTGTTAAAGGGGAGAGGGCCACATGCCGTAAGGCGTGGCGAGGGGATTCATTATTTCCCGGTAGTTTTCGGAGGGTATCTGTTAAAGAATCCCTCCAGCGTGCGTACCGCAACGGTCCCCCTCCCTTTAGGCAAGGGAGGCAAATAATAAAAAAATCCCGTCCTTCGAATTTCTTCGAAAGACGGGAAATAAATTTAACCCGCGGTACCACTTTCGTTGGCGCAAAAAAACTGCGTCCGGCTCGATTCCGTATAACGGCGGCGCCGTCCGGTTTTACTCCCTTTTCGGTTTCTTCCGGCTGCTCGAAAGTGAGTTCATCCGCTTTTCCGCTTCCGCCTTTCACCAAAACGGCGGCTCTCTTTAAAACGGCAAAAACAGACTACTTGTTCTTTGTCAAAGCATTTATGCTATTCAAAACACATTAGATTAATAATATCAATAATATAAGGGCTTTGTCAAGGGATTTTTATTTTTTTGAATTAAATCATTAAAAATATTGCAGGGGCGAACCTATGCGGTCGCCCGGAACGGAACGGTCAAGACCGTTCCCTACAGTAACAAAGTGAAGCCTTATTCTTCCTCGAAGTTGATTTCTTCGATTTTTGCGTCGGACCAAAGTCTTTCAAGGGAATAGAATTCGCGGACTTCGTCGTTGAAGATATGGACAATTACGCTTGCGTAGTCCATAAGGATCCAGCTTGCGGAAGCATAGCCTTCAACTCTCTGGGGCGCAATTCCGTCCTCATGACCGAGGGCAAAATCAATATCGTCGGAAAGGGACTGAACGTGGCTTTTGTTGGTTGCGGAAGCAATTACAAAATAATCGCCGATGCTGCTGATTTCGCCGATTTTGAGCACGCGAAGTCCGATTGCTTTTTTGCTGTCAAGGATTTTTGCGATTTTGAGTGCAAGTTCTCTGGATTCCATTAGGTTTATTTCCTTTCTTCATAAGTTATTAAAACGTTTTTATATTCTTCAAGAAGCGCTTCGGTGTCCCTTCCTTTCGGAAGTCCCCTTTTTTCAAGGTCGCCGGCAATCCAGCGGACTCCGTACGCAATTCCTTCGTCAAGGCTGTGATCCGTAAGTTTGCGGGTATATTCCGCGTCCGGATAGTTTCTTTCTGCGCTTGTAAGATCCGCCATATAAACAACTTTTTCAAGGATGCTCATATTTCCCCTTCCGGAGGTATGGTAACGGATCGCGTTGAGCACGTCTTCGTCTGTAACGCCGATTTCGTGCTCGGCATATATTGCGCCGGCAATCGAATGCCAGAGCGCCGGGGATTTAAGGGTATCTTCGTCGGGTTTAATGCCCGCGCTTTTTATTACCGAAAGTTGTTCTTCGTTCGGAATACCCTTGCAGATATCATGGATAAGCCCGGCAAATCCGGCTTTTTCCGGGTCTGCGCCATATTTTTTTGCCAGAAACACCGCTCTTTCCGCAACGTTGATGGAATGAGCATATCGGTGCTCATTCATTCGCGATTTGAGCACCGATTTTATTTCTTCTTCGGAAAACCGGCAGAATTTTTCAGTTTCCATCATTCCGCCTCTTCTTCGCCCGGATAAGTTGCGATAGCCTCGACCGCGGCGGGGAGATAGAAGCCTCTTCCGCAATCGATTATTTCGGAACTTGTTTCGGTAACGGCAAAAGTTATATAGAAGCAATCTTCATAAGCGCCATAGAAGTTGAGGTTTAAAATTCCGTTTTCGCGGAGCATGATGCTGTGGAAATAACCCGCCTCTTCCGCAATGAATTCAAGTTCCTCTTCCGTTGCGTCCGGATAATATTTTTCAAGAAGCTCGTCGATAAGTCCCTGTTTATAGATTATATCGATAACTTCGGAACCGGCTTTGTATGCTCTCAGATCCGCGCGGCGGAGAGAATCGTCCGCGCCGTATTCGCGGAATTCGCCGTTTTCAAGATAGAACCAGTATTTTTTTGTTGTGGGTTCCTGTTCTTTTGCTTTTTCCTCGTCCTCAAAATAATCGAAGGAAGTGAATTCCGCGGTAAAATCTTTTCCGCCGAGATATTCAAGATTTTCAAAAATACCGGAAACGGCGGTTTCGTAAACCTTGCTGTTTTCAATTCCGAAAACATAAGTAAGTCCGTCGTCAAAGTTTTCCGCAAAGAGGAAGGGGGTTCCCTCGACGGAAATCATTTCCGGGTTCTTCCATTTTCCGCTCTGGTTGAGTTCAACCGCATAGTTTTCGTTGACGTACCAAAGGATTCCTTCAAGATATTCGTTTCCGGCTTTTCCGCAGAAAGCGAACGCTTCGGAATTTCCGTCGCCGTCAAAATCGTCGAACTGGAACCATATCGTCTGGCCTTCGCTGTAATCGGAAAGCTTGTCGCGGATAACTTCCTCCGCGTCGATTTCCCTTGTCTGCTGTTCCATATCGACTTTTCCCACAAGGTCGTCAAGAAAACTTTCGTAACTTTCTTTCCAGCCGGCAGAACAGGCGGAAAGGCAAAGCGCCATAACCACAGTAATAACGGCGAAAAGAATCATTGTTTTTTTAAGCATTTTTTCCTCCTGGATATCGGTCAGTTGTAATAAAGATAATGATCCCAGATATAATCGTCAACACCCTCGGGAACCATTGAGGAAATGTCGTCCGCTCTGCGGACGGTTTCCCTTACGGAAGTTGATGAAATTTCCTTTACGTCTATGGGCACAATCCGGACTGTTGCGCCGTAGCTCCGGAGAACTGCCGCTTCCGCTTCAAGGGCGGAATCGTCCTCCCAGTTTCTTGCGGCAACCGCAAGAACGGCTTCGTCGGTGATTTTGTGCCATGCGTACCAGCGCCGGAAATAAAGAAGCATATCGCCGCCCATGAGAAGATAGAATTCGTCCTCCGGATAAATTTCGCGGAGCTGGGCAACGGTATCCGCCATATATCCTTCGTCTTCGCGCTTTATTTCAATATCGGAAACTTCGAATCCTTCAAGTTTTCCGAAGGCGAGACTGCACATATTCATTCTGTGCTCCGAAGGAGTCATGGCGAGTCCTTTTTTATGGGGCGGCTGATAGGCCGGGATAACTATTATCTTATCGAGAGAAAGTTCTTCCTTAAAAGTAAGGGCGGCGTTGACGTGGCCGACGTGAACGGGGTCGAAGCTTCCTCCGTAAATACCGATTTTCATTGGTTTCTCCTTTTTTTGAATTAAGGAAGGATTATTTTGGGTTCCTTAAGGTTGCGTTTATAAACGACAAATTTTCTGCCGATTACCTGAACCGCTTCGCAGCCGGGAATTTTGTTCATAACTTCCTCAATCGCTTCTTTTGAGGAAACGGGGGAGGTTTCGAGAACGGAAACTTTTACGATTTCTCTTGCGTTAAGAGCTTCGTCGATGTTGCCGATTACGGATTCGGTAACGCCTTCTTTGCCAACGGTTACAACTGCGGGAATTCCGTTTGCAAGGCTGCGAAGATAGGCGCGCTGTTTTGTAGTGATCATTAAAATTTCTCCTTATTTATTTTATATTAACTTTTTGTCGGTTTCGTGTTTAATCAAAAATCGCTTTCGCGAATGCTTCCGGGTCGAAAGGCTGGAGATCCTCCGCCTTTTCGCCGACTCCGATGAATTTTATCGGAATGTTGAGTTCTTTTCTGATTCCGATTACAACGCCGCCTCTTGCGGTGCCGTCGAGTTTTGTAAGAACAATTCCGGTGATGGGACAGGCGTTTCCGAATTCCCTTGCCTGGTTAAGGGCGTTCTGTCCGGTGGTTCCGTCAAGAACAAGAAGGGTTTCGACGGAAGATTCCGGCGCTTCCCTTTCGATAACTCTTCCGATTTTTGCGAGTTCGTCCATAAGACCTTTTTTGTTCTGAAGGCGTCCGGCGGTATCGCAGATTATAACGTCCGCCTTTCTTGCTTTTCCCGCAGCGATTGCATCAAAAACAACCGCCGCCGGGTCGGAACCTTCGGAATGTTTTATAAGTTCCGCTCCGCATCTGTCTGTCCAGACTTCAAGCTGGTCTATTGCGGCCGCGCGGAAGGTATCCGCCGCGGCAACGACGACTTTTTTGCCTTCGTCGATAAAGTTTTTTGCGAGTTTTCCGATTGTTGTGGTTTTTCCCGCTCCGTTAACTCCGATCATCATGATGATTGCGGGTTTGTTTTCAATGTTGAGTTCCTGTCCGCCCCGGAGCATTTCCGCAACGACCTCGTACATCATTCCGCGGACTTTTTCCGAATCGGTGATGCCTTCCTTTTTAACTCTTTTGCGGAGTTCCTCACAGATTGCGCCGGCGGTAACCGCGCCGGTATCCGCAAGAACAAGAGCTTCCTCAAGTTCATCAAAAAGGTCTTCGTCAACGTGACCGCCGGAAAAAACGTCGTCAAAACGTTCTTTAAGCGATTCCCTTGTTTTTTTTAGTCCTTCGCTTATCTTACTGAAAAATCCCAAAGTATTTGCCTCCCTGGATGTTATTGGCTCCCCTATCAGGGGAGCTGGCACGGCTCAGCCGTGACTGAAGGGTGGAATCATCCAACCCGCTGTTTGATAATTTTGTCTATATACGCACAGACATTATTGAAATCGAATTTTATATCTCTGTTCAGAAAACGGATAACTTCTATCCCTATTCCGGAAAAATATTCCGTGCGTTTTCTATCATATTCAACAGAATCCGGCAGATAGTGCTGTGCGCCGTCAATTTCTATTACAATTTTTGCTTTTCTGCAATAAAAATCAACGATATATTCACCGAGGATTTCCTGTCTTCTGAATCTTTCGGGATATGACGAAAGGAAATCATACCAAAGGTGCCTTTCTTCCGGCGTCATATTTTTGCGAAGTTCCGCAGCATTATCCTGCAGTTTTTCATTTCTTTCTCTTCGCACGTTTTTTCCACCCTTTCGTCAAAACCTGCGGTTTTGCCACCTCCCCTGATAGGGGAGGCTTTTGCTTATTCATCGCTCTGAAGCTGTTTTTCAAGCCACTGTTCTTTTGTGATGAGGACCTGGCGGGGTTTGCTTCCTTCAAAGGGACCGACAATTCCGCGTTCTTCCATCTGGTCGATGATTCGGGCGGCTCTTGCATAGCCGAGCTTGAGTTTTCGCTGGAGCATGGAGGTGGACGCCATTCCCATTTCGATTACGCATTCGATTGCGTCGTCAAGCATATCGTCGCCTTCGTCGAAGCCGCCTCCTTCGGAAGCATAATCGTCGGAAGCTTTCTTGCCTTTTTCCTTAACGGCAAGCTTTTCGATATCGTCGAGGATTCCTTCGTCATAGTTTGCCTGGCCGCCGTTTTTAACAAAGCGGACAACTTCCTCAACTTCCCTGTCGGAAACGAAGCATCCCTGAACACGGCGCATATCCGTCTGGGGATAGAAAAGCATATCGCCTTTTCCGAGGAGCTTTTCGGCGCTGCCGTCGGAAATAATGGTTCGGCTGTCAACCTGGGAAGAGGTTTTGAAAGCGATTCGGCTGCCGATGTTCGCTTTGATAACGCCGGTGATAACGTCAACGGAAGGACGCTGGGTTGCAACAACAAGATGCATTCCCGCCGCTCTTGCAAGGGCGGCAAGGCGGTTTATGGAATCCTCAACTTCGTTCGCCGCAACAAGCATAAGGTCCGCAAGTTCGTCGATTATAATAACAACCTTCGGCATTCTCTGCATATCGTCACGGGAATCCGCAAGTTTGTTGTAACCCGCAATGTCGCGGACTCCGTTATCGGCGAAAAGCTGGTAGCGCTTCAGCATTTCGGAAACCGCCCAGTTGAGAGCGCCTGCGGCTTTTCTCGGGTCAGTGACAACCGGAATAAGAAGATGGGGGATTCCGTTATAGACGGAAAGTTCAACAACTTTCGGGTCGATGAGAAGAAGCTTCACTTCGTCCGGGTTTGCCTTATACATAAGCGAAATTATCATTGAGTTTATGCAGACGGATTTACCGGAACCTGTTGAACCCGCAACAAGAAGATGGGGCATTTCTTTAAGGTCCGCAAGAACGACGTTGCCGACAATATCCTTGCCGAGGGCAACGGTCAGCTTCGATTTTGCGTCCTGGAATTCTTTCGATTCGATAAGTTCGCGGATATTGACTATATCCCTGTTTTTGTTCGGAACTTCGATTCCAACTGCGGCTTTTCCGGGAATCGGCGCTTCGATTCGGACTCCCTTTGCCGCAAGGTTAAGGGCAAGGTCATCGGAAAGGCTTGCGATTTTGCTGACTTTAACTCCCGCTCCGGGCTGGAGTTCATATCTTGTGACTGCGGGACCGCGGTTTATGTCGATAACCCTTGCGGAAACGCCGAAGCTCTGGAGGGTGTTTGTAAGAATATCGGCATTTTTGCGGAGTTCTTCGGTGATATCGTCGTCGTTTGCGTTGTCCCGGAGCTGAAGAAGATCAGTGGGCGGGAAAGTATAGGGAAGGCTTTCAAGATCGTCCATGATTTCGGTGATTCTTTTTGCCTGTTCGTCCGCAAGAACCTTCATTTCCGCTTTTTCGATTTTCTTTGCGTTGGCCTGATCGACCATCGCCTTGCTTATGAGTTCTTCAAGAGCGGAATCCTTTGCGGCGGCTTCCGCCATCTGTTCTTTCGCGGGTTTAAAACCTTCGATTTCCTCCTCTTTCGGAACTTCAACTTCCATATGCGCCTTGAATCCGTTTATGGGTTCTTCCTTTGCCGCCATGGGCTTCGGCTTGTCCTGTTTGACCGTTGTTACGGAGGGAGTGGGCGCGGCGGAAACGGTTTCGCTGTCGAGAGGGATATCTATCATTCTTTCCGCCGGATTCGTTTCTTTTACCGGAGCGTCAACGGGCGGAATTTTTGAAACGGGGGTTTCGGTTTTTCCAAGGAGTTTTTCCTTGGAGCGTTTTACTGAATCTTCCGTTTCCCTGGAAACGTATTTGGGGCCGTCATCAAGGGGAATATCGATTGCGGTCATTCTTCTTGCTTCGGAAACGGCTTTGTGCTGTTCAACCTGTTCGGTATAGACGGTTTTTACCTTTTCGCCGACTTTTTTTGTTCCTTTTGCAAGACCGATAAGGGTCGTTCCGGTAAGAAGCATAAGAACGACGATAATCAGAACAATTCCGACTATTACAGCCGCAAGCCTTCCCATCAAGGCGATTGCGGTAAGACCGTAAACCGCAGAAAGAACGCCGCCGCCGGTAAGTTCTTTTCCGTATGTATAAAGCTGTCCGATTTTCTGGAATGCGCTTCCGGAAAGAACCATGTTCTCGCTGAAAACGGTTGTGATTCCCGAAAGAAGGATTATAAGCGCAAGACTTTCGTAACCCTGGGCGGCGGTTGAAAAGGTCGGTTTTTCAAGGGTGTTCATAACCGCAAGATAGATGAAAACCGGTCCGATAAGATACGCGCACCAACCGAAAAGTCCGAAAAGCGCAAAATGCATGCTTTGCCAGAGGTTTTCGCCCTTAACAAGGGTCATTGCAAGAAAAATTATTCCAAGGGCAAAAAATCCGATTGCGTAAAGCTGGCGGCGGGAAGAAATTTCCGCCGCGGTCGGTTTTTTTGACGAGGATTTTGTTCCTTTTTTTGTTGTGGTCTTTTTTGTTGCAGCCATTGAAAGCAACCTTCCTTAAAATGTAATAAAATTTCCGGTTATGTGTTCAAAAATTCCGATTCCGGTGATGATTAATCCAAGGGGAACAAGATACCAGGCGAACTTTGTGAATTTGTCGTTTTTCACAAGGAGTTTTACGGTTTTTATTGCGGCAATTCCGACAGCAAGGGCAACCGCCATTCCGATAAGGGCGGCAACCCAATTTATTTCAACTTCGCCGGAAAGCGCCGCAGGAACTTCAAGAATATTTGCCGCAAGAACCGCCGGAACGCCCATGATGAAGGAAAATGCAACCGCCTGTTCCCGGGAAACCCCGAGGATAAGTCCGGCGGAAATTGTTGAACCGGAGCGGGAAAGTCCCGGAAGAGGGGCGATTCCCTGCATGATTCCCATTCCGAGAGCCTGCTTCCAGTTCATGTTTTCGGCGGTCGTTCCGCCGGATTTCACGCATTTTCCGGAAATTACAAGCAAAGCGGCGGTAAGAAGGAAGCAAAGTCCTTCGACAACAATATCATTATCCGTTGAAAGGGAATTGTAAAAATCGGAGATGAAATAGAAAAAGCAAAGGGGAAGAAGGCTCATGATGAAAAGGAAGATAAGTCTTCTTGAACCGCTCATGTTGTTTTTATCGAATTTTCCGGTAAGGATTTCCTTCATCATCGAAAAGAATTCTTTTATCATATCAAGAAGTTCCTTCCAGAAGGCAATGGCAACCGCAAGAAGAGTTCCGAGATGGAGAAGAATCGAATAAATTCCGGCGGCCTCGCCGCTGTTTCCGGTAAAATGCTGGTAAAGGGAAAGATGTCCGCTTGAGGAAACCGGAAGGAATTCCGTAAGTCCCTGGATTATTCCCTGAATAACTGCGTCAAAAATGCTCATTTTTTCTCCTTATATGTAGCCGCAAAAGCGGCGGTTCAGTGTTTTCTGATATAACCGGGGGAGTATTCCGATTTAAGGTAGTTTTTTAAATCCGTTGAAACAAGGCGCGAAACGGAAAAACCGGAAGGAGTCATTCTTCCTTCAAGAAGTCCGCCCCTTATATCCATAGTGACGGTTTCCGGAATATCCGCGGGAAAAATTCTGTCAAAAGGTTCGATAGTCCAAAGAATCATTCCGCCTGCCTCCCTTCAATTTTTGAATAGAGGCATTTAATTGCGTCGGAAAGTCCGCCGAGATTGTCGATAAGTCCTTCGGAAACCGCCGCTTCGCCGTCAAGAACCGTTCCCACGTCGGTTATGAGTTCGCCGGTGTTGAACATGAGTTCCCGGAACCGTTCCGCCTTCATTTTTGAATTATCGGTGACGAATTTCGTGATACGTTCCTGCATTTTGTCAAAATACGAAAGAGTTTGGGGAACTCCGAGAACAAGTCCGTTCATCCTTACCGGATGAATTGTCATTGTCGCGGAAGGAACAATAAAAGATTCCTTTGCGGAACAGGCAAGGGGAACGCCGATTGAATGTCCGCCGCCGAGAACAAGGGAAACGGTAGGCTTGCTCATTCCGGAAATAAGTTCCGCAATTGCAAGACCCGCTTCAACGTCGCCGCCCACTGTGTTCAGCATCACGATAAGCCCTTCGATTTCCGGGTCTTCCTCAATCGCAACAAGCTGGGGGATAACGTGTTCGTATTTTGTGCTTTTGTTCTGGGGTGGAAGGATATAATGTCCCTCAATCTGCCCGACTATTGTAAGGCAATGGATGCAGTGCTTGCCTTTTGTTTTTATTACCGAACCGGTTTCGATTATCTGGTCGGTCTGGGTTTCGGTTTCGTCCCTTTCGTTTTCTTCGGGACAGTTTTTGATTTCCTCTGACATATTTCAAAACCTCCGGAGTTTTTTAATATTATGCTTCGAATTTTTGTTTATATGCGCCAGAGCAAACTTTCGTAAATTACATTATAGCAAAATAATATTAAATATACAAGTATATTTTATTATACAAATAAAAAGCAAAAAGGACGGAAATTTTCCGTCCTTTTTGCTTTTGCGGGCAGCATATTTAAAAACTGTTTGAATGAATTTTTCCGTTTAAATAAAAACCGCATGAGCATCGGCTTTTTTGCTTTTGAGCACGGGGATTTCATTCCCTTGAAATTCCGTCTTCCGCAACTTTCTGAAGTCTTTCGAAAAGATTGTCAAGGGCGTTGTAAACAAGATCACGGTCAACTTCATCAAAAATTCCGCCGGAAACCGCGGCAACGGCAATTCTTGAAGTTTCGGAAACATATTCCGCAAGTTTCCTTCCTTTTTCGGTAAGGGTTATTTTTGAACGGTAGGTTCTTACAATTTTCTTTTCCCTTTCAATAAGACCTTTTTCTTCCATTTCCGCAATGATTCTTGAAACGGCGGCTTTATCCTTATCGCAGATTTCGCAAAGTTCGGAAGAGGTAAGCCCTTCCTCATAACGGCGGAGAGTTGCAAGATACTGGGCAAAGGCGCCTTTATAGCCCTGTTTCACCATTTCCGCCCTTTCGATTTTCTGAATCTGGCGGTGGATTTTTGAAATTATGTATAAAAACTGTTCAAAGCGGCTTATCATAAAAAGGCTCCCCCTTTTTTGCTTTTTTTGAAAAAATTGATAAAATCAATTCCCTTTATGATGATTATATAGTGTTAAAGTTGACTTGTCAACAATTTGCGGTCAAAAAAAATTCCTTGTTGCGGCAAATAATATGTGATACAATATTGAATTATAAAAATGCTTTTTTCTGAAAGGAGATTTCTTTCAATGACAGATACGATGAAAGTAATAATCGGCGTTTTGCTTCCGTTCCTCGGAACAACCCTCGGCGCCGCTTCGGTTTTCTTTATGAAGGGCGATATGAACCCGAAGCTCCAGAAAGCGCTTCTCGGTTTTGCTTCCGGCGTTATGGTTGCCGCTTCCGTCTGGTCGCTTATCATGCCCGGAATCGAAATGGCGGAAGCCGCGGGAAAAATCGCCTGGCTTCCGGCGGCGGCAGGTTTCCTCGGCGGAATGTTCTTCCTTCTCATTCTCGACAGCCTTATTCCCCATCTTCATCTCAATTCCGATAAGCCGGAAGGACGAAAATCCACCCTCGGAAAATCCTTTATGCTTGTTTTTGCGGTCGCGCTTCATAATCTTCCGGAAGGAATGGCCGTGGGCGTTGTTCTTGCGGCAATGTTAAGCGGCGAAAGCGTTATCACAACCGCAGGCGCCTTTGCTCTTGCAATCGGTATCGCTATCCAGAACTTCCCGGAAGGCGCGATTATTTCAATGCCTCTTGTGGGAACCGGTCTTTCGAAAAGAAAAGCTTTTAAATACGGTTTTCTTTCCGGCGTTGTTGAACCGCTCGGCGCTCTTCTGACCCTTGCGCTTGTTTCGTTTATTGAACCGGTTCTTCCGTTCATTCTTTCCTTTGCCGCCGGCGCAATGATTTACGTTGTCGTTGAAGAACTTATTCCCGAATCCCAGGACGGCGAACACAGCAACATTGCAACAATCGGCGTTGCAATCGGTTTTGCCCTTATGATGATTCTCGATATTGCTCTCGGTTAAGAAAGGTTTCCCAAAAGGCCCCCTTGTCAAAGGGGGCTGTCACGCCTTTAAGAATAGTTGCGTGACCGGGGAATTCTTCGCTTCGCTCAGAATGACATCGGTCTGTCATTGCGAGCTTTCGCAGAAGGCGCGGCAATCCGTTCCCTTTTTTCGGCGGGATTTATTAAAACAATGTAGGGGTGGATATTATCCGCCCGGTTTGTAGTTGGACAGGGTCACAATCCCTCAGTCAGCAGAGCTGACAGCTCCCTTTGCACAAGGGAGCCTACCCTCCGGGTTACTTGGTAATCCCTCTTTCGTCACCTTCGGTGACACCTTTCCCTCCGGGAAGGCTGAACCCACGAGGGAGGACTTTTTCTGAAAGGAGTTTTCGCATGATAAAAGTCGCTGCCGCAATAATCGAAAAAGAAGGCAAGGTTTTATATTGCCGCCGGGGTCCGGGCGGAAACTGTCCCGCTCTCTGGGAATTTCCCGGCGGAAAAATTGAAGAGGGCGAAACCCCTTTTGAAGCAATAATCCGCGAAATAAGCGAGGAACTTTCCGCCGAAATCGAACCGCAGGAAATTTTCTGCGAATATTCCTTTTCATACCCGGAAAAGGAAATCTATTTTTATTTCATCCGGGCAAAACTGCTTTCCGAAAAAATTGAACCGACTTTCCATTCGGAGATAAAATGGCTTTCGCCCTTCGAAGCGGAAAGCCTTGAATTCTGTCCCGCGGATATTTCCGCCGCCGAAAAACTGAAAGGAGCTTTTTCAGAATGATAAATTCCACCCTTTGCTATATCGAAAAAGACGGGAAATACCTTATGCTCCACCGTGTCAAAAAACAAAACGACGCAAACAAAGATAAATGGATCGGAATCGGCGGAAAATTCGAGGATAAGGAAAGCCCGGAAGACTGCATTCTTCGGGAAGCGAAGGAGGAAACCGGACTTACCCTTACGGACTACCGCTACCGGGGAATAGTCACCTTCGTTTCCGACCGCTGGGAAACGGAATATATGCATCTTTTCACCGCGACCGGTTTTTCCGGCGAACTTCTGGATTGCGACGAAGGCGACCTTCTTTGGATAAGCCGGGAAAAACTGGATTCCATCCCGAAATGGGAAGGGGATAAAATTTTCCTCGAACTTTTGCAGAAAGACGAACCCTTCTTTTCGCTGAAGCTCCGCTATGAGGGTGAAAAACTCCGGGAAGCGGTTCTCAACGGAAAAGCAATTTTATAAAAGGTGATTTTTATGTATTTCAAAACAAGGGAAGAGGAAGTTCTGTTCCTCAAAAAACTCTGGACTGACCAAAAAGTTGCCTGCCCCGTTTGCGGACACGAATTTCTGGAACATCTCCACAAAAAAGCGAAGAAAAGCGACACGGAATGGAAATGTTCCGAATGCGGCGAAATTTTCCGCACCATAAATATGCTGATGGATCTTCCGGAAAAATAAATCCGGTTGACAAAACCGCCGCAAAAAAGTAAAATATATCAAAGTGATGTCTCTATAGCTCAGCAGGATAGAGCGTTCGCCTCCTAAGCGGCAGCTCGTTCGTTTCCTGGAGGGGCGGAAAACTGAATATTTTTTGAATACGTCCCGGTAGCTCAGTAGGATAGAGCGGTCGCCTCCTAAGCGACAGGCCGTTGGTTCGACTCCAATCCGGGATGCCAAAAACCCTTGCTGCAAGCCCCTTTTCGGGGTTTGCAGCGTTAATTTTTAT
>SVMR01000005.1 GCA_015067315.1 Oscillospiraceae bacterium
TGGTGTCTTTTCTCTGGGAGTTGAGAATGTGGGATTTGAATGCTTTTGCGCGTTTTACTTTACCGTTTTTGGTGAGTTTGAAACGTTTTTTTGCGCCGGAATGGGTTTTAAGCTTTGCGTTCATTTTGATTTCCTCCTGATATTTGGTTTGCAAAAAGCAATTTTTAAACGAACTTATTTGCCGGATTTGGAGCTGATGATCATAACCATGCTTCTGCCTTCAAGTTTGGGCATTTTATCGACGGAACCAAATTCTGCGGCGCCTTCGGCAAATCTCTGTACCATTTCGGTGCCGAGTTCCGGATGTGCCATTTCTCTTCCGCGGAAACGGACGGAAACTTTAACTTTGTTGCCGTCTTTAAGGAACTTGATTGCCTGTTTAAGCTTGGTATTAAAGTCGTTGGTATCGATGTTGAGAGAAAGACGAATTTCTTTAACTTCGATAACTTTCTGGTTTTTCTTGGCTTCTTTTTCGCGCTTCATCTGTTCGAATTTATATTTGCCGTAATCCATGATTCTGCAAACATGGGGATTCGCAGTGGGCGCGATTTCAACAAGGTCAAGATTTTTTTCTGCGGCGATTGCAAGGGCATCTTTAAGAGAGATAATGCCGAGCTGTGCGCCGTCGGAATCGATTACGCGGACTTCTTTTTCGTGAATTTCATCATTGATGAGCAGTTCCTGCTTAGCTATTGTCAAACACCTCCAAAATAATTAAAAAAAGTGCGGTTACTTACACAAAAGAAGCACCGCACACGAACGAAGAAAACCCAAAGGGCGCATTATACCCCCATCGGTTTTTCTCAAATCTTTGCCGTGCCTGATTCGCTGATCGGACGGCGAGAACGGTTCGTTCTGCTTCTTTGTCCTAAATATTATAACGGCTCGAAAGCCCTTTGTCAAGAGGAAAATTCAATTTTTTTGATATTTATGCCATTTTTTAAAAAAGGATTCCGGTCGGGCAAAAGCCTCCCTTGTTAAAGGGAGGTGGCATTTCCGCAGGAAATGACGGAGGGATTCTTCATTAAAATACCGGTAAATTATAAAAGAATCCCCCAGTCTTTTTTAACCGCAGGCGGTTAAAAAATCCAGCCCCCTTTGACAAGGGGGCCTATTCGTCCACCGCAAAAATTCAAAAACATAACCACCCTTCCGTCTTTTCCGGCGGCAAGCCTCCGGAAAATCCACCTCCCCTGATAGGGGAGGCTGAACACAGAATCACCCGGTCACGCACCTGTTCTTAAATGCTTGACAGCCCCTTTTAACAAGTGCGCCTTTTCTGAAAAAATCCGCGCTCCCTTATAATATAATACCTTTAATAAAGTCCAATCCCGCTTCGGGAAAAACCGCAAGATTTATTGCGGAGGATATTAATTTTGCCGCCCGGCGGATAAGAATATCAATATCGTTCGGCGAAACAAAAACCGAATCCGAATGCGAAAGGCGGGTAACGGTGGGCGTTCCTATCGCAATAACCGGAACGCCGAGAGTTTCTTCCGAAAGAGCGGATTTTCCGCCGCAAAAACCGGAACCGGGCGCAAGTCCGGAATCGGAAAGCTGAACCGACCGGCAGACGTTTCCGATATCCTCCGCCGCAAGGGAATCGATAAGGATCACCGCGGAAGGCGAAAGTTTTTCGGCGGCAGATTTTATAAGAATCTCCGGTTCGATTCCTGTTCTTCCGGAAACCCCGGGAACAAGGGAAAAAAGCTTCCGCCCGAAAAATTCTCCGCAAAGAAGGTTTTTTGCCGCAAGAGGACCGAGGGAATCCGCCGTTAAAAATTCGTTGCCGATTCCGACCGCAAGAATATCCCCTTTTTCCGGAAGCAGATTTTTAAAGCCGGAAGCCACAGCAAAAACCTCCTCATCAAAATCCTTCGACGGCATTCGGGGAAAATCCGCCTCGACGGTTATATATTTTCCCTTCGGTTTTCCGAAAAGCCGGGAATCTTCCGCCGTTTCAATAAAAATTTCAAAAATTTCCGTATCTCCGCAAAAAAATCTGCGCTTTTTCGAATAATCCGGAAAATTTCTTCCAATTATTTCTTTTGCAAGGTCAGTTTTTGTTGACATTCGGGTATCTCCTTTGGTATAATAATTCAGTACCGGTATTTTGCAGACCGTGTTAATGCAAACCCGGCTTATTTTTGTCTGCTCACAAAAAATTTTGTGAAGATAATGGGCAAAAACCCTTGACATAACGGATATTTTCGTGTAAGATGATTATTTGTGAATGTATCCGATAAACGAAGGAGGTGTAGTTACATGCCGAACATTAAATCTGCAAAAAAGAGAGTTAAGGTTATCGCAACCAAAACCGCTCGCAACAAAGCAATCAAAACCAACCTTAAAACCAACATCAAAAAAGCTGAAATCGCTTGCGCTAACGGTGCTGAGGATAGAGAAGCCGCAATCCGCCTTGCAATCAAAAAAGTTGACCAGGCCGCAGCAAAAGGTATCCTTCATAAAAACACTGCAGCAAGACGCAAATCTGCTCTTGCAAAAAAGCTCAACGCAGCTAACGTTTGATTTTTGTAAGTCTTTATAAATTGACGCCTTCACCGGAAACGGTGGAGGCGTCTTTTTTTGTTGCCTTCCGGTCGGGCATTAGCCTTCCCTTGGGGGAAGATGTCACGAAGTGACGGATGAGGGACAAACCCCGTCCAATCTTACATCTGCCGTCGCTATAAGCGGAATCGTCGTAGGGGCGACCCTTGTGGTCGCCCGCAAAAAAGCAACCCGGAGGGTAGGCTCCCTTGTGCAAAGGAAGCTGGATTTTGCCGAAGGCAAAAGACTGAGGGATTGTAACCCCGTCCAATTAAAACCAGTCGGCAATCTCGACAGAATCCCCCAGTCACGCGCCTGTTCCTGAATGCGTGACAGCCCCTTTAGGCAAGGGGGCCTTTTTTTCAAAAATCGGGCGGATAATATCCTCCCCTACAATGTTTCAATAAACCTCTTCGCGTTACGGTACGGAAACCGGTCGGGCATTTGCGCCTATTACCACGGAACCTTTATTTTCTCTATTTATCCTTCGGCTTGAAGAAAAGCGCAATGATAAAACCGAATATAATCGCCGCGGAAATTCCTCCTGCCGCTGCGGAAATTCCGCCGGTAAACGCGCCGAGAAAACCTTTTTCCGCAACCGCCGCGCGCACTCCCTTTGCAAGAGTATGCCCGAAACCGGAAAGGGGAACGGTTGCTCCCGCCCCGGCAAATTCAGCAAGCGGTTCGTAAAAACCGAGAGCCGAAAGGATAACGCCGCCAACAACAAACCCGACAAGAATCCGCGCCGGGGTCAGTTTCGTTTTATCGATAAAAATCTGCCCCACCATGCAGAGGATTCCGCCGATTATAAACGCTTTAAGGTATTCCATTCAAAAGATACCCCCTTTTTCGGAAGAAAAACAGATTAAATGGGCAATTCCGGGGATGGTTTCGCCCTGCTGAACGCTTGTGGGACTCATCAAAGCTCCGGTTGAAAGAGCGAGCACGCTTTTGAGCACGCCGTCGCGGAGCTTCGGAAGAATATGCCCGCTGAGCACGGAGGCTGAGCATCCGCACCCGGAAGCGCCGGATTCAACCTGCTGTTTTTCCCGGTCGAAGAGCATAAGACCGCAGTCGTTGTAGTTTCCCCCAAGGGGAAAACCCTCCCTTTCCATAAGTTCGAGCATCAGTTTTGAACCGACGTAACCGAGATCGCCGGTGACAATCAAATCGTAATCGGAAGGATCGGTATAGGTGTCCCGGAAAAACTGCGAAAGGGTTGCGGCGGCCGCCGGCGCCATTGCCGCACCCATGTTGTTCTGGTCGTTTATCCCGTAATCCTCAACCGTTCCGAAAGTGACCGCCTTGATAAACGGCGAACCTTCACCCTTTGAAACAACTGCCGCGCCTGCTGCCGTTGCGGTCCATTGGGCGGAAGGCGGGCGCTGTCCGCCGTATTCAAGAGGAAAACGGTATTGCCGTTCTGCGCTGCAAAAATGGGAAGAAGCGACCGCAAGACAGTTTTTTGCGGCGGAATCCGCAAAAACCGCCGAAAGACCCACAGCTTCCGCAAAAGTTGAGCAGGCTCCGTAAAGCCCGAGATACGGAACTTTCGAACCCCTTGCGGAAAAAGCGGAAGCAATGCATTGGTTAAGAAGGTCGCCCGCAAAGATGAAATCCATGTCCTTCATGGAAAGCTCCGCCTTTTTAAGCGCCTTCCAGCAGGCAAGCTCCTGCATTTTGCTTTCCGCCTTTTCCCATGTTTTTTCGCCGAAGCGGGAATCGTCGTCGATTATATCAAAATCCTTGCCAAGGGGACCTTCCCCCTCTTTTTTTGAACCCACCGCGGCGGAAGCTTTTATTCCGACATCGGAATCTATGATTATCGTTTGTTTTCCGATTTTATGTGCCAAAAAATCACCCCGTTTTAAGGGTAGTTTTTGCGGAAAATTTTGAAATATGCAAAAATTTTCTTTGCCTTCAAAGAGGGCAATAGCCTTCCCTTGGGGGAAGGTGGCACGCCCCAAGAATAAAGCGTGACGGATGAGGGATTACCAAGAACCCGGAGGGTTGGCTCCCTTGTGCAAAGAGGATTCCCCTATTAGGGGAAATGTCGTCGAAGACGACAAAAGGGTATTTAGGCTGTCAGCTCTGCTGACTGAGGGATTGTAACCCCGTCCAACTACAAACCGGGCGACCGCAAGGGTCGCCCCTACATTGTTTCAATAAACCCCCGCTGCGTTTGTTTTTTAGGGGAACGGATTGCCACGCCTTCTGCGAAGGCTCGCAATGACAGACCAATGTCATTCTGAGCGAAGCGAAGAATCCGTTCCCTTTAAAAGGATTCCCGGAGGGTAGCCTCCATTGTTAAAGGGAGGAGGACTATCGAAGATAGTGGAGGGATTCCTTCTTAAAATACCGGTAAATTATAAAAGAATCCCCCGGTCTTCTTTAACCGCAAGAGGTTAAAAAATCCAGCCCCCTTTAACAAGGGGGCCTTTTTCAATGACCCGCATCACTTAAAAATTCCAGTGCCGGCGAAAAACTGTTGACAACAAAACTTGGCAGTGCTATATTAAAGATGCAAAGAAAACTTGACAAAAAGGAGGCTGTTTTATGAATAAAGAAGAAATTTTGCGCAAAAGCCGCGAAGATTTTTCCAAAAAAGACGGAATTTTAAAAGAACATTTTAAGAATACGCGCCCAATATTGATTGCCGTTCTGATAGCTGTTTTTTTCCTTTTCTGGCTTGATATAAAATATCTTGGAAGCGACCTTATAGTGGATAGTGTTTCTTTACTTGTTTATACAATGATTGCGGCGGACGCGTATTATTGCTACCGTCTTTCGGGAAAGAAAATATGGATTGTTCTTGCAATTTTGGAAACTGTAATCGTTCTTTTGAATGGCTATCTTCTTTTTGATACAGTCGCAAATCTTATGTGAGGGATAGCCATGAAAGATTCTCTTGTTTTAAAAAACCGAATTAAAGAAACGCGTACCGAACTCGGATATTCCCAGGAACAGCTTGCGGAAATGGTCGGCGTTTCCCGCAACACCATAAGTTCCATCGAAACCGGGCATTTCAGCCCGACCGCAAAACTTGCGCTTATCCTTTGCGTTGCGCTCAACAAAAAATTTGAAGATATATTCTATTTTGAATAAACGCAAAAAGCGGAGCAGAAACCTGCTCCGCCTTTGTTTTTTAAAACCAATTCAGAACCCAATAAATTACCCCGTAAACAAAACTTGCAAGAACGCCGTAAACGATAACCGGTCCCGCGATGGTAAAAATCTTCACTCCCAACCCGAGCACGAAGCCTTCGCTTTTGAATTCCATTGCCGGCGAAACGACGGCGTTTGCGAATCCGGTTATGGGAACAAGGGTGCCTCCGCCGCCGAATTTTGCAATTTTGTCGTAAACTCCAAAACCCGTGAGCACCGCGGAAACCCCGATAAGAGTAACCGAGCACGCGGTTGAGGCGGAAGGTGTGCTCAACCCCATATCAAGATAAAAATTGAGCACGAATTGCCCGAAAGTGCAGATTGCTCCGCCGATGAGGAATGCTCCGGACATATTCCGAAGGCATTTCGTCTTCGGAACAGCCTTTTCGCCCATTTTTTTATATTCGTCTGATGAAAGGGACATTTTTCAAAAAACTCCTTTTTGCTTTTTTGTTTATTGTTCGGAAAAGCGGAAAAAATATTCCTGAAAAGGAAAAAAGGCGGTGTTTTGAATTGGACAAAAAAGCGGCGGCAAAAACCGGATTTCTTTCAGGAATCCTGAACGGACTTTTCGGTTCCGGCGGCGGAATAATCGCCGTTTCGCTTCTGAAAAAAAGCGGAATTGAACAAAAGGAATCCCAGGCAACGGCGCTTTTGCTGATGTTTTTTCTTTCGGCGGTTTCCGTCGGGATTTATTATTTTGAAGGACGCCTTTCTTTTCCGGATGCGGCGGCATATATTCCCGGCGGAATCCTCGGCGGAATTTCCGCCGCCCTTGTTTTCCGGAAGATGAATCCGAACCTGCTCCGAAAAATTTTCGGGGGATTCGTCACCTTTTCCGCCGCAAGAATGCTTTGGGGGATTTTGGAAAAATGGATTTTCTGATAGGTTTTCTTGCGGGATTTGCGGGCGGTCTTGGAGTCGGCGGCGGAGGGATTCTTCTGCTCTGCCTTACCGTTTTCGGAAAAACGGACCAGCTTTCCGCCCAGGGAATAAACCTCCTTTTCTTTCTTCCGGTTGCCGCCGTTTCGCTTTTTATCCATATTAAAAACGGTTTTGTAAATTGGAAAACCGCAATTTTTGCCGCCTTTTTCGGAATACCCGGAGTATTATTTGGTTCGTATATTGCAGGATGTATTGGAAAAGACCTTCTTCGGGCGCTTTTTGCGGTTTTTTTGCTTGTAATCGGAATCCGCGAATTGTTCCGGAAACCCGATTCAAAAAAAGATTCTCCCCAATAAAAAAGCTCCCCGAAAGTTCAGCCTTCCCCTTGAGAGGAAGGTGGCACGCCCCAAGAATAAAGCGTGACGGATAAGGAACAAACCCTGTCAATTTTTACCTTAACCGTCAATATCAAAGGAATCGTCGTAGGGGCGACCCTATGTGGTCGCCCGCAAAAAAGGAAACCCGGAGGGCAGGCGCCCTTGTGCAAAGGGAGCTGTCAAAAATCTCTGATTTTTGACTGAGGGATTGTAACCCTGTCTAATTACAAATCGGGCAGATAATTTAAAAGACGGCGGGAGCAGGTGCCCTGAGCGAAGCGAAGAAGTACCCTTGGGGTAGGTCGCCCCTACATTGATTTTGCAAAACCATCAAAAATCAGCTGGTAATTTCGACAGAATCCCCCAGTCACGCACCTGTTTCTAAATGCGTGACAGCCCCCTTTGACAAGGGGGCCTTTTTTGAATCCATCTCCCCTAATGTAGAGGCTGAACAGAATCCCCCGGTCTTCTTTAACCGTCCGCGGCTGAAAAGCAATGTTCATAATTTTTTAACGAAAAACGGGTTGACAAATTTGTTCTATCGCGGTAGAATGAAACTGTAGAATTCTACTGCAATAGAACGAGGTGATAAAATTGGCAGAAAAACTCTTTTCTTCCGAAATCCGCGTAATGGAACTTCTTTGGAAAAACGGCGCAATGTCCGCGAAGGAAATCGCCGCCGCCCTTGCGGAATCCGTCGGCTGGAGCAAAACAACGACCTATACCGTAATAAAAAAATGTGTTCAAAAAGGCGCTGTTGTCCGGACCGATCCGGGATTTGTCTGCAAAGCGGCCGTCACAAAAAACGAAGTTCAGGAATCGGAAACCCTTGAACTGATCGACCGTCTTTTCGAAGGTTCTCCCGATCTTCTTGTTTCCGCCCTTATCGGAAGCGGAAAAATAAGCCCCGACCAGCTCAGGAATCTTCGGGAAATGGTCAAATCCCTGGAGGAAAACTGAGATGGGCGGAATTGTTTTCGCGAATCTTTCCGCCTCTGCAGCTGTGCTTCTGATTCTTCTGCTGCGCAGGTTTTTTAAGGAAAAGCTTTTTGCAAAATTTTTTGTAATGCTCTGGCTTCTTGCAATAATCCGCCTTTTGCTTCCTTTTGAATTTTTTTCGCCCATAAGCATCTATTCCCCTTTAAGCGAACCGGAAGAATCTTTTTCCGAAAAAGAATATATCGGTTTCGAAGATTTTTCCGTAGGGGAAAAGGTTCCGACAGAAAAAACGGAAGCTTCTTTTGTTCCGAAAGCCGAAAAGATCAAAATTTCTTCGGAAGAAGCGCTTGTTTTTATATGGGCGTCCGGCGGAATTTCCGTCGGCGGATTTTTTGCGGCAAAGCATTTGCATACCGTGAAAAGAATTCTTAAAAACTCAAAGCCTTACGATGTGCCGGAAATTTATAAAACCGGAAACACCAGGTTTTATAAAAGCAAAAACCTTGCTTCACCCCTCAGCTTCGGAATTTTGCGTCCTGTAATCGTAATTCCGGAAGAAACCCCGGAAGATCAGCTTCACTTTGTCCTTTTGCATGAACAGACCCATATTAAAGACAGAGATGCGGTGCTGAAAATTCTTGCGCTTTTTGCTCTTTCGCTCAACTGGTTCAATCCCCTGGTCTGGTTTATGGTGAAAATTTTTGAAAGGGATATCGAACGTTATTGCGACGAAAGAGTTCTTGAAAAAACCGGCGCCGAAAAAGCGCTTTTTTATGCAAACACCATTTTGGATTTTGCCGAAAGGGAAAGCCTTTCCCTCAATTATTTCAGCGCCGCCTCCCTTTGCGAAAGGGTGACGTCCATTATGAAAACAAAGCACAAAAAACAAAATCTTTTTGTTTCGGTGCTGGTTCTTGCGGCTGTGATCCTAACGATAACCGCCTGCGGAACCATGCCGGAAGAAAAAACCGAAAAAGAACCGGTTAAAACCGAAAAACTTTCCCAAATTCTTGACGAAACGGAAAAGGAAAAGGGAAAAGGAAAAGAGCTTATTTCGCTTAACGGAGAAAGCGAAACCACAACCGAAATTCCAGGCCTTCCGGAGGATATGATGGGATATATCTATACCGAAGGAGAACCGCCGCCGAACAATTACGTTATCGAAACTTTCGGTTTTCCGGATTATATGGAGATTGAAAAGATTGTTGTAAAAGGCTTTTCGTTTTCCGAAGAAGCCTCTGTAAACGTAATCTGCATTCCCGCCGGGGAAACGGAAATAAGCGTCGGTTACGGCGACGAACTCCGGGGAGCGGGTTTTGCGGTTTCCGCCGAAAACGGAACGGCGGTTCTTATTGCAACCGCGGAAGAAATCACGGATGTTTCCGAAAGTTTCGATTTAAGGATCTATGCGGATTTTGAAAAAGTTTCGGTGGAAATCGAAAATCTTGATTATTTGATTTACGAAGGCGAAGAACCCGACATAGAAACAGAATCGCATATTTACAGCTATTATAACCCCGAAACCGAAATTGATTTTGTCTGGCCGACCGAAAAAGGATATATTGCGTGCCAAATGTATTCATATAAAGGTCACACCGGAATTGATATTGCCGGAGAAAACGGAAGCAAAAGCGAAATTTTTGCCGCCGCGGACGGAACGGTTGTCAAAGTTAAACGGAGCAACAAAGGTTACGGATATCACATGATAATCGACCACGGAAACGGAGTTCAGACCCTTTATGCCCATTGCAGCGATATGTATGTAAAATTGGGTCAGAAAGTCAAAGCCGGCGAACCCATCGGAAAAATCGGTTCAACGGGAAATTCAACAGGAATCCATCTTCATTTTGAAATCCGCATCAACGGTCAGTACGTTGACCCGGAAAAATATCTCCCAACCCTTGAAACCAACTGAAAAAAGCACCCTTCGGGGTGCTTTTTTTAATGCAGAATTATAAATTTAAACTCCGTAGGGGCGACCCTTGCGGTCGCCCGCAAAAAAAGGATTCCCGGAGGGCAGGCTCCCTTGTGCAAAGGGAGATGTCAAAAATCTCTGATTTTTTACTGAGGGATTGTAACCCCGTCCAACTATAAAACGGGCGGTTTTACCTCCCCTTGAGGGGAGCTGGATTTTGCCGAAGGCAAAAGACGGAAGGGTGTAAATCCTATTTAATTAAATCCGGCTGATAATTACAAAAGAATCCCCCAGTCTTTTTTAACCGCAGGCGGTTAAAAAATCCAGCCCCTTTTGACAAGGGGGTCTTTTTGGAACCACCCTTCCGTCACCGGCGGCGCAGCCTCTAATAGGGGAGGCTGATTAGATTAAACAACAATCCCGAAAATAACCGTCCCAAGCCTTATGAACGGCGGAAGCAGAAACCGCAAAAACCGAAGCTTTGGAAGAAATTCAAAAGCGGGCGAAAAATCCGCCGAAAATTTCCGCCCGAAAATCTCTCCGGAAAAAACGTTTTCCTCAAAGGAAAAATCGAAGACCTCCCCGGAGGAAAAACCGCTCTTTTCAATAACCCTGTTTGTCATTTCAAAAGCAAAAACAAGAACGAAAAAAATCAAAATCACCGAAAAACAAATCCCGAAAGCCCTTTTAAAATCCCGCAAAAAAACGCCCCCTTTTCTTTTAAAAAAGGATTGGCGCTTTTTCTTTTTTTATTCACCGAACATTTCCGCAATCGCGTTTCCGAGAAGCATTGCGGAATACTGCGCTTCCTCAAGAGTGTTTCCGCTTGCGCCGATTTCGATTAAAAGAAGCCCCGGGGAAAGATCCATATTGTATTTCCGGTAATCGAAAAGAATGGGTCTGCAAATTCCCGGATACATTTCCTCAAGCTTATCCGCAAGGGCGGCGGCAAACCGAAGATTTTCCCAATAATCGGGCATATTCATTTTTCCGTTGTCGCATCCGGCAATTATCATGATCTGCGCCGCCTTCCTGCCGTTTATAACCGCGGTCGGCTTGACAATTTCCGTTCCGGAAGGTTCAATCGCATCCCGGTGGATATCAAGACAGATTTTTATTTCCGGGTTTTCGGAAAGATGATTTTTTATTGTAACGGCGCTCCGTTGGTACGAACCGTTGTAACTTGGGTCGTCGTGCATCGTTCCGTCATGAATTACGCCGATTCCCTTTTCGGTAAGAACGGAAGTAAGAACGTCCCCGACGGAAATCATGTTTCTGTCCGGGTCGGTGCTGCGCCAGCTGCCCCCGGTATCAAAATATCCCCTGTCCGACGGTTCAAAACTTTCCGTCGCGTGGGTGTGGTAAATAAGGATCTGCGGTTCGTCCGTTGATGAAAGGGAAAGTTTATGCGGGGTTTTAAGCATGGATTTTATTTTTTCGGAACTTTTTGAAGTGCAGTTTTTAATAATTGCGTTTCCGAAGGCGATATAAATTCCGCCTTCGGCGGCGGAATACTGCGTTTCGGTAACTTTTCCCCGGCGTTTTTCCGGAACTTCCGTAAGAATCTCCGCAAAATCGGGAACAGGAAGCTCTTTTTCCTCCGGAGTTTCCGTTTCCGGTTCGGAAGGAATTTCGGCTTCCGGAAGAATCTGTTCCTCTTCCGGGGAAAAAGCGGGTTTTTGAAAAACCTCGATCATCGTTCCCGGAGAGGCAAAAGCCATTGCGTAATAAAAAATATCCGCGCCGTTTTTCGCAAGGCTTATTGTCATATAAATCCCGAGGAAGCAGCAAAAAATCCCGAAAAAAGTCCGCCCGAAAAAAACCGCGGATTCCCGCAGCTTTTCAAAAGGAAAGTTTTGTCCGGATTTTCTTTTCATAAATTCCCCAACTCCAAAAAATCAGATTTTTCTGAACATCGGATTATATGCAGCCGGTTTTCAAAAAATTCCGGTCGGGCAAAAGCCTTCCGCACCACCGTAGGGAACATCGTCCCCGACGTTCCGTTTTTTTATTGGGAACGGATTGCCACGCCTTCTGCGAAGGCTCGCAATGACAGACCAATGTCATTCTGAGCGGAGCGAAGAATCCGTTCCCTTTAAAAAGGATTCCCGGAGGGCAATAGCCTCCCTTGTTAAAGGGAGGTGGCATTTCCGCAGGAAATGACGGAGGGATTCCTTCTTAAAAACCTCGGTAAATTATAAAAGAATCCCCCAGTCTTTTTTAACCGCACGCGGTTAAAAAATCCAGCCCCCTTTAGGCAAGGGGACCTTTTTTGACAACACCCTTCCGTCTTTTTTGTCGGAAAGCCGCCGAAAAATCCACCTCCTCTAATAGGGGAGGTAAAAAAGGGCGGCCAAAAGGCCGCCCGTTGCAATTAATTATTAAACTTCAAGTTCCTTTCCGAAGCGGAAGGACCAGATTATCGCAAAGGAAACTTCCTTTCCGAGGGTTTCGGAAAGAAGTTCCCGGTACATATTGAGCTGGGCGGAATATCTTTCCCGGAGTTCCTCAATATCATCGACAAAATCGGTTTTGTAATCGACAACAACGAATTTTCCGTCCTCTTCAAAAACGCAGTCCGCAACGCCCTGGACGGTGATTTTGTCCTCGTCGGAAGCACCTTCATAACCGAGTTTTGCGGCGGAAATTCCCCGGATAAACCGGAATTCCCGGAGAACTTTCGGCGATTTTTCAATCCTTCGGTAAAGTTCGCTTTTAAAGAATGCGGCAATTTTTTTCGGGTCGATAACCTCCGCCTGTTTTGCGGTAATGAACCGTTTTTCAAGAAGCCTTTCGATTTCTGCCTTCGGGTCCGCCTTCGCAAGATTAAAATCGCAGAACTGCATAAACGTATGAAGAGCGGTTCCTCTGTCTGCGCCGGAAAGATTTCCGCTTTGGGGTTTTGCGGAAAAAAGCATTTTCTTATGCATTTCCTGATGGGTAAGGGAGGAAACCCCTGCTTTTGCCGGAATTTTTTCCGAAGCGGAAAAAGGATATTTCCATTTTTCCCTTTCGATAAGAATTCTGTAAAGTTCCCTGTTTATTTCCGCGGTTTCCGTTTTTTCTTCGGAAGCTGCTTTTTCCGTTTCGGTTTCATAAAGAAAACCGAATTTCCATTTTGTTTTGTCCGGAAGAACAAATTTTTCCTCAAGATTTGCAATAAGACGGAAATCCTTTGCGTCCGGATGGCGCAAAAGCGCCGCAAGGATCCAATCCGCTTCGCATTTTGCGGAAGAAACGGTGAAGGGGTCAATCCTTTCCCCGGTTCTTGAATCTGCCGCAAGGGAACCGAGATATTTTTCGCAATCTTTTTTGCAGCAGGTTATGATAAGTTTTTCCTTCGGTCTTGTAAGGGCAACGTAAAGAATCCTCATCTCCTCCGCAAGATTGTATCTCTGGAGTTCGTGTTTAAGAGCATACTGGGGAACTGTTGTGTATCTCGCGCCGGTGAGTTCATCCCTTGCGGGGCAGGCAAAACCAAGTTCCGGATGGAGAAGAGGAACGTCGCTCCGTTCGCCCCGGAACTGTTTTCCGGTTCCGCAAAGGAAAACAACCGGGAATTCAAGTCCCTTTGAACCGTGAACGGACATGATCCTTACGCAGTTTCCGCCGTTTCCGGTGGAGCCGGCGGGTTTAAGGTCGCTTTCCCTTTCCTCAAGGCGGTTTATAAAACGGATGAAAGCGGAAAGACCGTGGGCGCCCGCCTTTTCTCTGTCGGAAGCATATTTTATCAAAAGCCGGAGGTTTGCGAGTTTAAGTTCGCCTTCCGGGGTGCTCCGCATAACCTGCGGAAAAGCTGTCATATCATAAAGCCTTTCGATTACCGAATCGCTCCGCTCATAAGCCGCAGCTTTCCGGAGAGAATCGAGCGTTTCGATGAAGTTTTTCGCTTTTTCGTTTCCGTTTTCAGCCGCAAGCTTCACCGAAGAATAAAGGGGAATCTTCCTGCTTTCTGCGCGGATTTCCGCAAGTTCGTCCGGAGTGAAAAGGAACATCTCCGAAAGCATCGCTCCCGCAAGGGGAATATCGAGAAGCGGATTGTCAACCGCTTTAAGAACATCAAGAACCGCCGCAACCTCCGGACGGAAAAGGAAGCCTTTGTCGTTTTCGCTTCGGCAGTTTATTCCGCGCTTCCGAAGTTCCGAAAGAAAAACCTCCGCTTTTCCTTTGACTGCCCGGAAAAGAATGCAGATATCCGAATACCGTACCGGGCGGAGTTCCCCTTTTTCGGAAATCATCTCGCCCCGGTTCACCATATTGTAAATTCTTTCCGCAACGGCCTTTGCTTCCGCCTTAGTTGTGTCGGAATCGCTTTCAATAAGCAAAAATTCGTTCCGGACCGCTTCGCTTTCCGGAAAAACCGCTTCCGGAATAAGCATTTCCGATTCGTCATATTCAATTTCCGCGCCTTTTGCGGACATTATCTGGCGGAAAATAAAGTTGACCGCCCCGGCAATGTTTTTTCTGCTCCGGTAGTTTTTTCCAAGGATTATTGTCGCCGGGAAGTTTTTTCTTCCGTCAAGAACCGGCCATTCCTTCCGCTTTTTAAGGAAAAGTTCCGGCATCGCCTGGCGGAAGCGATAGATGCTCTGCTTAACGTCGCCGACGAAGAAAAGGTTGTCGCCTTTTGAAATCATCCGGAAAATCGTATCCTGAACCTTGTTGATGTCCTGGCATTCGTCGATAAGGATATAATCGAAGCGTCCGGAAATATCCTTCGCGGTTTCCGAAGGAATATATTCTCCGTCCGGACCTTTTTCGCTTAAAACGGAAAGGGTGAACTGTTCAAGATCCGTATAGTCAATAAGCCGTTTTTCCGCTTTAAGTTCCCGGAATTTTCTGTCATATTCAAGAACCGCATCCGAAAGACAGCAAAAATATTCCCGGAGAGCAAAAATATCTTCCCGGAATTCTTCGGAGGATGCGGAAAATTCCTTTGCAAGAACCTTCTGGATAATTCCGGCGGAGCCGCAATATTCGTCCCGGACCGCTTTTACCGAAGCTTTAAGCATTTCGTCCACGTCCCTGACTGTCGGTTTCTTCGAAAAACCGGGAACGGAAAGAAGATGTCCGAAGGAATCCCAGTTTTTTTCGTCACAGCAGGCAATAAGCCTTTCAAGAACAAAAACATCGTCCCGGAACATTGCGGCATATTTTTCGCAAAACTGCTCCTCACATTCCCTTGCCATATATTTTGCTTTTGAAAGATAGTGGGCGAGAACCGAGCGGGCATAGGAAAAAAGGATTTTTGCCCAGGGAGTTTCCTCAACAGGCAAATCCGGGTCATACATTCCCGCTTTTTCCCGGAGCCAATCCTCATAATGGGGAAGGGCGGTTATAAAACGGTGGAGGGTAAGAACCGCTTCCGAAAGACCGGAATCGCTTCTTCCGCCGCCAAGAGTTTCCGAAAGGCGCGCGAAAGTTTCGCTTCCTTCGGAATAGAATTTTTCAATGGTTTCCTCAAGCGCCTCGAAGGAAAGATCCGCCGCCTCGTCCTCGTCCGCAACGGAAGGATCGGGCATTATTCCGAGAACGCTTGTGTTTTCCCGGACAACTTCTGAACAGAAGGAATGGATTGTTCCGATATGAGCACGCTCCATCAAAAGAAGCTGGCGCGAAAGCCGGGAATCCTTCGGGTTTTCGGAAGAAAGGCGCGAAAGTTCCTTGTTTATTCTTGTTCTCATCTCTGCCGCCGCAAGCCTTGTGAAGGTGACTATAAGAAGCCTGTCCGCATCGACCGGGTTCTTTTCGTCGGTGAGCATCCGGATTACCCTTTCAACAAGAACGGCGGTTTTTCCGCTTCCCGCGGCCGCTGAAACAAGGATGTTTCCGCCGAAGGAAGTTATTGCGGAAAGCTGGTCGCTGTTCCATATTCTTTCAGCCATCGTCCTCACCGCCTTTCACCTTGCTGAAAAATTCATTGTCACGGAAAGATTCGTGCTCAACAAAAGGCGCGTTTCCGTCCCTGCGGCAAATTCCTTTGTAACGGCAAAAATCGCAGGGGGATGCGCTGTTTTTGCGGTAGGGAAGAGCGGCGATTTTTCCTTCGGAAAGCTCCTTCGCAATTCCGATGAGCAGCGAATCTATATGTTTTTTTATAATTCCGAATTCAGCAAGACTTGCAACGGAACCGGAAAGACCGCTTTTTCCCTGTTTTACCGGGATATAAAAGCCGGAAAGTCCCGGTTCCATGGCGCTGAGCACGGCGGGATCGTCAAGAAGGAGTCCGTTCATGCGGAAAGCCTTCCTTCCGGCGGCAAGAACCTCCTCTGTGCTGTCCTCCCTTTCCTTTTTGAGCACGGAATTCTTCGCCGGCATATAAAGAACGCCGGAAGGGATTGTTTCGGAAAGTTCTCCCTTACCTTCCTGCTGAATCGAGAAAAGATAGACCAGCATCTGGATGTTTATTCCGTAATAAACGTCGCAAAGAGCAAAATCCTTCGAGCCGGTTTTATAGTCAACAACCCTTACGTAGCGTTCGCCGTTTCTGTCGAGCACGTCAACACGGTCGATTGTTCCCTCAACGGAAATTTTCTTTCCGTCCGGGGTTTCAAGGCGGTAATATCCGATCTGTTCGCCGCCGAGAGGTTCTTCAAAAGCATAGGGAACGAATTCGGAAGCAAAGAATTCCTCCCCAAGTCTTCGGAGAAGTCTTGTGATGAAGCCCGCCGTTCTTCTGAAAAGATACATAAAACGGGCGGTTTTTCCTTTTTCGCTTCCCATAACTCCGTCAAGATAGTCCTTGAGCACAGAATCGACCTCTTTCCGAAGCTGTTCGTCGTCAAGAGCATAAATTCCCTTTGCACCGATTTTCGGAATGAGCACCTGGAGCACATGGTGGATAAGGGTTCCGGCGGAAAGAGGGGAAAGTTCCGCTTTTTGCCGTTCTTTAAGCAAAAGTCCGGATTTAATAAAGTATGAAAAAGGGCATTGGCTGAAGGTGTCGAGCTTCGTCGGAGAAAAACGGAAGTTCTTTCCGTAAAGCTTTTCGGCGTTTTCGGGGTTTTTGAGCACAAAGTTTTCCGCTTCAATCGCCGTTCCGAGTTTTTGAGCACGTTCCTTCCAGATTTCCTTTTCCTCGAAGTATTTCCGAAGCGCTTCGGAAGAACCGGTTGAATCTTTTCCGAAGGATGAGAGATGTTCAAAGGCAAAACTTTCGCTGCAAAGCCAAAAATCCTCCCGCATTTCGGAGGTTTCTTCCTCCGGAACGGAATTGAGAGCTTCTTTAAGCCGGCTTATGAGCACGGAGGGACTTTGTTCCGAGGAAGAGATATCGTATTTCGGGAAAGAAGCAAAAACCTTTTCGGAAGCGCTTGTAAAAGCGGTGTAAGCATACATTCTTTCGGAAAGAACGTCGTCGTTTTCCCCTTCCCCAAGGTCAATTCCCTCGTCGGAAAGGATTTTCCGCTCCTCGCTTGTGAAAAGCGAACTGTTTTTCGGCGGCGCGGGAAAAATTCCGTCGCAAAGTCCGATTATAAAGACCGCTTTTATGTCCGAAGGACGGATTCTGTCTGCGGTTCCGGCGGAAACGCAATCGAGAGTATGGGGCAAAACACCGATTTTTGCTTCGTTTATAACAAGTTCAAAAAGCCTGCCCATGGTTTCTCTTTCAAGTTTTGTTTCCCCAAGGGCGGAGCTGAATTTATCAAGGGCGGAAATGGTGAAGTTCCAGAAAGCGTCAAGATTTTCCGCCGCGGCGGTTTCGCCCGCTTCATAAAGTTCGTCATAAAGCCTGCGGAGACCTTCGGTAACTTCGCATTCGCAAAGAAAATCATAGAATGCTTCGGAAAATTCCCTTCCGTTTGCTTCGAAAATCCTTTTCCGGAGTTTTTCAAGAGGAGTTATGATTTTTTCGCGGATTTCGTTAAGCTTCAGAAGTTTCTCTTCGTCTTCGGGACGGATTTCCCGGAAGCCTTCCGGACTTCCTGTAAAAGGTTCAAGAAAAAGTCCGCCGCGGATGTTCCAGACAAAGCAGTAGTTTTCAAATTCCGCCGCGTCCTCCGCAGGAATCGGAAGAATTCCGGTTTTTAAAAGCCGGAGAATATCCGCCGCGGAAAAATTTCCTCTTACCGCGGAAAGAGCCGCGGAAATGAATGCGGAAAGGGGATGGGCGGAAAGTTCCGCCGCCTTGTCCATATAAAGAGGGATTCCCGCCCGCTTGAAGGCCGCGGGAAGAGCGTGTTCATAAGGGGAAAGATCCCTTGCGATAACCGCCATATCGCGCCAGCGGAAGCCTTGGTTTTCCGCAAGGCTTCTTGCCATTACCGCAACGTAATTCGCTTCGTCATAAGGGTCAACGGCTTTTATGATGCGGACTTCGCCGAGGTTGCTTCCCTTCGGCGAAGCGCTTTGAAGAAAGTTTTCCTCAAGGTCGATTATTCCTTCGGGTCTTGAATCGTTTTCGTTTTCCGCAACAACCGGCGTTTTTACAGCCGCGCCCACGTCCTTCGCGATTTTTTCAAGTCTTCCGGCGGTGCGCTGGGTTTTTGAAAAAAGTCCCGTTCCGCCGCTTCTGTCATAAACCGAATCGCAGCAAAGGCTTATTTCAACAAGGGGCGATTGTTCAAGGATTATCCGGAGCATTTTATATTCGCTTCCGGTAAAACCGGTGAAGTTATCGATAAAAACCGCCTTTTCGCTGAAAAAATCGTTTTCGGAAAGAATTTCCGCGGCGCGTTTTATATCGGTAAGAGGGTCGATATAGCTTTTTTCAAGCATTGCGTTGAAAACTTCAAAAATAAGCGAAAAATCCGCCGCTTTTTCCCCGAGGGAACCGCCTTTTTCTGCAATGGCGGAAAGTTCCGAAGGAGAAATTCCAGCGTTTTTGAATTCGCTGTCCTCCGCAACAAGTTTTTCAATAAAAGGCGCGCCGTGGATATTTTTCCGGTAATACCGAAGTTCATCCCGGACGGAGGAAAGAGCCGCCCCCATTAAAAGAAGTTTTGCGGTGTCGTCGGTATATTCCCCGGCAATTCCGCCGAAACGGCGGAAAATGCTGTTGCAAAGGCGCGAAAAACTGAGAACCACAACGTTTTTCGATTTTTCCGTTCCCAAAAATTCGTAAAGAAGCTTTTCGCTTTCGAAAGAAAACTGTTCCGGAACAATCAAAAAAGCGGAATTTTCCGCCGCAATATGTTCATAAAGAAGTTTTCGCCTTGCTTCCTCGTTGGTTCCAATCATAAAACGAAGCAAAATTTCCGCCGCCTTTCGTTTTGGATATATATAATTATAATACCATATTTATTAAAAAAAGAACAGAGCAAAACCGCACCGTCTGCTTTACATCCCCTTGAGGGGAGGGGGACCGCGAAGCGGTGGAAGGGTGTTTTTCAAAAAAGGCCCCCTTGTCAAAGGGGGCTGTCACGCCTTTAAGAACAGGCGCGTGACCGGGGGATTCTTTTCAGCCTCCCCTATCAGGGGAGGTGGATTTTTCGGCGGCTTGCCGACGAAAAAGACGGAAGGGTGGAAACGGTTTTGCGGAACGTCGGGGACGACGTTCCCTACGGTGGTGCGGAAGGCTTAAATCACTTTTAACTTTTAATTTTTAATTTACAATTCTGCATTATGCACTAAAAAAGCACCCCGGAGGGTGCTTTTTTGTTATCCGATTATATCCTGAATTCCGCCGGTGCCTCTATATCCGAAATCGTCGCCGTAAATATCGTGGATTCCGGAGGAGCTTCCGTAACATTTGGTGCAGTTTCCGGGAAGATTGCTCTTCTTGTACCATCCTGTTCCGGTTTCCGTGCAGTAGGAACCCGCAAGATCGCCGGAAGCGAGGCAATAGGTTGCGGAAACAACGTTTGTGCTTTCCGGGAACTTAACGTTCGGGTCTTCGGCTGCCATAACCTGTTTCATAATCGCCTGCCAGATAACCGGGGTGGGGTAGGAATTGTATTTGATTTCCTTCATTCCCTCGGAATAGCCGAGCCAGCAGACGCCGAGATATTGGGGGGTCATTCCGACGAACCAAAGGTCGGTGTTGTCGGAAGCGGAACCGGTTTTTCCCGCAACGGTGTAACCGGGAATCTGGGCGGTGGGGTTTGCGGTGCCGTTTGCGCCGTAAACAACTTCCTGACAAAGCTTGTTGAGAATCATCGAAGTTTCGGAGGAAATAACACGTTCCGGAGCGGTGTTTGCGGTAAGAACAACCGCGCCTTCGCTGTCAAGAACTTTTGTATAGGAATGGGGTTCGATATAAAGTCCGCCATTTCCAATCATCTGATATGCGCCGGCAAGTTCAATGGGGGAAACGCCTTCGGTAAAGGAACCGAGAGCCATCGGCGCAACAGCAACGTCGTTGTTCGCTCCGGTTTCAACAAGGGTTGTGATATGAAGCTTCTGGGTAAGGAAATCGAAAACCGTTCTCGGGGTAAGGAAGGTAACAAGCTTTACCGGAATGGTGTTGATGGAACGGGCAACAGCGGTTCTTACCGTTACGTCGCCCATATATCCTTCAAAATAGTTGATTGGCCAATCCGCCTTGAAGGTTGTGCTTCCGATTGTTTCGCCTGCCTTATAAATCGGTTCGTCCGTGATTACGGAAGAGAAGGTGATAAGGTCGTTTTCAATTGCAAGGGCATAGGAGGAAATCGGTTTTATTGTTGAACCGATGTGCCTTTTGCCGTGAGCCGCAATGTTATAAAGCCTTGAACCGGTTTTTTCGCCTTTTCCGCCGACTATTGCAACAACTTCGCCGTCATAGTTGAGGATTACGAAAGCGGAATCCGGCTGAACTTCGTTTCTTACCTTCGGGAAGCCGTCAACGTTTTCGTAATATTCCTCAACAATGTTCTGGATTCTGTTGTCAACGGTGGCGTAAATTCTGTAACCGTTGTTGTAAAGGTTATATTGCGCCGTGCTGTAATCCCAGCCGTATTCGTCCATAAGGTCATAGATAACGTCGTCAATGACGTAATCGATGAACCAGGAAGTGTATTTGCTGGATTCTTTTCCGGTAACCTGTCCTTTTGAAGTTACAATATCCGTTTCGCAAAGGGCGTCGTATTCCGTTCTGTCGATATAACCCATTTCAAGCATTTCGCCGTAAATATATTCCCGGCGACCTTTGTTGTTTTCCGGGTGGCCGAAAGGTTCATAAATGCTCGGGTTGTTGGTGATGGAAATAAGTCCGGCGCATTCCGCGATTGTAAGTTCGGAAATATCCTTGTCAAAATACATATTTGCCGCAGCCTGAACTCCGCGGGTGTTGTAACCAAGGGCGATTACGTTGAGATAAGCCTCAAGAATCTGCTGTTTCGAATATTTCTTTTCAAGAGCGAGGGCGTTGAAAATTTCCTTTACCTTACGGTCGATTCGGACTTCGTCCGCGCCGGTTACGTTCTTGATAAGCTGCTGAGTGATTGTGGAACCGCCGCCGCTGTCGAAACCGGTGAGAAAGTCGGTTGTCGCCTGAATTGTACGGGCAAAGTCAACTCCCTGGTGGTACCAAAAACGCTTATCCTCCGCGGCAACAACGGTATCGATAAGATAATCCGGGAACTGGTCATAATCCGCCCAGATAAGCTTTCCGTTTTCGCCGTAAAGTTTTGTGTCTTCAACATAAACTCCGGTTTCCGGGTCTTTTGTGTAAATAATTGTGGTATAGCTCAGTTCAAGCTGGTCAAGGTCAACAACTTCCGCGTCATCAACCATTCCGAGAATGACCGTTGCCAATACACATCCGATGATGCATCCGCTTATAATGAAAACAGAAAGAACCGTTACAAAAGCTCTTCCGAGAAAACGGAAAAAGCCTCTTACGATTTTCCACCAAAGCGGCGCCTCACCTTTGTTTTTTGAATGCATTTATCCGTCCTCCTTTTTTGTGAGGAATTCCGAGGAGCCCCTTGTTAAAAGGGGAGAAAACCTGCCTTCCCCTTGGGGGGGAAGGTGCCGCTTGACCGTATGGCCGCGGCGGATGAGGCGTTTGCGCGGAAAAAGGTTTTGCATAGCAACACCTCATCAGTCAACTTCGGTGACAGCTTCTCCTCAAGGAGAAGCCTTATAAACTATATTATACCGCGCCGGATGATTATTTGGTGAACAACTTGTTAAAAATACAAATTGAAATAATTCCGGAAAGGGGTTTTAAGAAAATGGAACATACTTTTGCCGCGTCAATCGCCGCCCTTTTGATAACGGGAACGGTTATAACCGGTTTTTTCGCCCTCGAAAATCATTTTTCCCCGGAAGAGGAAAATCTTCCGGCAGAAACCGAAATTTCCGCTTCCGAAGAGGAAGAGGAAAAAATGTTCCTCGGTGTTTTTGAAGAAAAACTTGCCCTTTTTGTCGGCAAAAGCCAATATCCCGATACGGTTTACGATTTTTTTATAAGAAATCTTCCGCCGGAAGACCGGGAACGCCTTTTTGAAGGAATCCCCGTTTCTTCCGAAAGGGAACTGGAATCCCTTCTTGAAGATTTTATGTCGTAACTTCCGGCAAAACAACCGCAGGAACCGCTGTTCTCAGCGGTCCGCGGAACGTCGGTGACAACGTTCCCTGCAGAAAATATTGCAAAAAGATATCAGTCGATGAAATCCTTGAGTTTTTTGCTTCTGCTGGGGTGGCGGAGCTTGCGGAGAGCTTTTGCTTCGATCTGGCGGATACGTTCACGGGTTACGTTGAATTCCTTGCCGACTTCCTCAAGGGTTCTGGGGCGTCCGTCATCAAGACCGAAGCGAAGACGGAGAACTTTTTCTTCCCTGGGGGTAAGGGTTTTAAGAACGTCCGCAAGCTGCTCTTTAAGAAGAGTATGGGAAGCGGCGTCTGCCGGTGCCGGCGCGTCGTCGTCGGGAATAAAGTCGCCGAGATGGCTGTCTTCTTCCTCGCCGATAGGAGTTTCGAGGGAAACGGGTTCCTGGGCAACTCTCATGATTTCGCGGACTTTGTCAACGGGCATATCCAGTTCGATTGCGATTTCCTCCGCGGTGGGTTCGTGACCGTTCTGGTGGAGAAGCTGGGAACTTACCTTTTTGACTTTGTTGATGGTTTCAACCATGTGTACCGGGATACGGATAGTTCTTGCCTGGTCGGCAATGGCTCTGGTGATTGCCTGGCGGATCCACCATGTTGCGTAGGTGGAGAATTTAAAACCTTTTGTATGGTCGAATTTTTCAACTGCTTTGATAAGACCGAGGTTGCCTTCCTGGATAAGGTCAAGGAACTGCATTCCGCGTCCGACATAGCGTTTTGCAATGGAAACAACAAGACGGAGGTTTGCTTCGGAAAGGCGTTTTCTTGCGTTGGTTCTGATAAGAACGTCTTCGGAATTCATTTTTTCCGCAAGATCGATTTCCTCTTCCGGAGTAAGAAGCGGAACGCGTCCGATTTCTTTAAGATAAACTTTTACCGGGTCGTCAATGTTGATGCCTTCGATAATGGTGCCGTCTTCGTCGATGTTGTCGCCTTCGATATCGGAAAGGTCAAAATCAAGATCTGCCGCGGCGGAAAAATCCTCGATGATTTCGATGTTATTGCTCTCAAGGATATCATAGAGCTTGTCAACCTGCTCAACCTCAAAGTCCATCTCCTCGATAAAATCGGTGATTTCCTTTGTTGTGAGTTTGCCTTTTGCTTTTCCGTTTTCAATAAGTTCGGAAAGAGTTGTTTTCTTTTCTGCCATTTTTACATTCCCCCTGAAAAATATCTATGTTATAGTTTGTGGGTAACGTGCCAAAAAGCCTCCCTTGCCTAAAGGGAGGTGTCAGCCGAAGGCTGACGGAGGGATTCTTTTACAAAATTATCAATATATTTGCAAACTCCCTCAAAATTATGATTTATTTCGCCGTTTGGAATTCTTAAAACGGTCAAATTGCGTTTTTTCAATGCGTTCCGTGCGGATTTTATCTTTCAAAAGTCCGTCTTTTGAATAATACTGACTTCCGTCAAGTTCAATTACAAGTTTTGCCTTATGGCAATAAAAATCTGCGATGTAATCGTCGATAACCTTTTGACGGAGAAACCTGACCAGATAATTTTTAAAAAAAACATACCAGAGATGTTTTTCCTCTTTGGTCATGTTTCTTCGGAGTTCCTTTGCATTTTCCGTAAGATTCGGATTATGCTTTCTTTCCATAAAAAGAATCCCTCCGTCTTTCCGGTCGCAAAACGACCGGAAATCCACCTCCATTTAGGCAAGGGAGACTTTTATTTTTTCGCCTTCCGCATTTTTTCGATATAGGCAGCAAGTTCCGCGCCGGAAAGTTCGCCGATTTCCTTGTCGCTTTTCTTTTCTTTAAGGCGAAGAATCGTCTTTGCCGCTTCTGCGGCGTCTTCGGCGGAATATTGGTGCTCCCGGGCAAGGTTTGCAAGTTTTGCAATAATTCCCTGCTGCTCAAGAGTAAAATCGCCGCCGAAAAGGGAAAGGGATATTTCCGCTTCGGTGCTCAGCGTGCTCAAAAGCTTCCGGTAAAAGTTCCCGTAAAGCTCACACACAAAATCTTCCGGAGAAACAGTCGTGCTCAGCGTGCTCAAAGCTTCCGGATGGCGCATAACCGCGCCGAGAAGCCTTTCTTCCGCCGCCGCGGAAGCGGGATTTTTGAGTTTTTCCGGAACAGCCCCGCCGAAAGTTGCGGTCTGGGCATTCTGCGCGGAAATGGCTCTGTTTCCTTCGGCTCTTGCCCTGCGCCGGATTTTCGTCTGCACCTGGGCAAGAATACCCTCTTTTGTGGTGCCGTAATCCCTTGCAAGCTTTGCTGCCCATACTTCCCGTTCAAGCGGGTTCTTCATTTCCGCAAGAAGCGCAACGGCATCTTTAAGGGCGGAAATTTTTCCTTCCGGGGTTTCGGTGTCATATTTCGCGCCGATTTTTGAAAGTTCATATTCAACGGAGCCTGCGCTTTGCTCAATAAGCCGTTTGAATCTTGCTCCGCCGAATTTTTTGATATATTCGTCCGGGTCCTTTGCGTCCGGAATGGTAAGCACCTTCGAGCGGATTCCCACTTCGTCAAGAAGTCCGATGGCTCTTTTGGTCGCTTTCTGTCCCGCTTCGTCCGAATCGTACGCAAGAACCGCCTCTTCAACGTAGGAGGAGGCAAGACGGCATTGGTCGGAAGTAAGCGAGGTTCCAAGGGAAGCGACAGCTTCGGTGAATCCCGCCTGGTGCATCGCTATAACGTCCATATATCCTTCGCAAAGGATAAGCCGTTCGAGCTTTTGCTTTTTCGCGAAGTTGAGGGCAAAAAGGTTTTTCGTCTTTTTAAAAACCGGAGTATCCGGCGAGTTGTAATATTTCGGACCGTCGCCGCTCATTTTTCTTCCGCCGAATCCGATTACGTTGCCCCTTAAATCGATAATGGGGAACATGACTCTGTCCCGGAAAACGTCGTAATATCTTCCGCTTTTTTCGCTTTTGCGCGAAAGCTGGGCCGCAACCATATCCTCATAGCGGTAACCTTTCGATGCAAGAAGATCGGTGAGCCTTGTCCAATCGTCCGGCGCATACCCAAGCCCGAAATGCTTTATTGTCTTCGGTTCAAGTCCGCGCCCGAGAAGATAATCAAGGGCGGCTTTTCCGGAAGGTTTTGTAAGTTCGGAAAAATAAAATCTTGCGGCTTCCCGGTTCATTTCAAGGATCTTTGTTTTAAGAAGCGCGGTTTTATCTTCCACCGCGTCTTCTGGAACGTTCATTCCCGCCCGCTGGGCAAGGAATTTTATCGCTTCAACATATTCAAGATTTTCAATCCTCCGGATAAATCCGATAACGTCGCCGCCCGCTCCGCAGCCGAAGCAATAAAATGACTGGCTGTCCGGATAAACCGTGAAGGAACCTGTTTTTTCGGAATGGAAAGGGCAGAGCCCCGTTGAAATCCTTCCGCGCTTCCGAAGCTGAACGTAGCTTGAAATCACGGATTCTATATCGCAGTTTATTTTAAGTTCTTCAATAAAACTTTGCGGAATCATGGGTCTGCCTCCTTTCTGTGTTATAAGCCTCCCTTGTCAAAGGGAGGTGTCAGCCGAAGGCTGACGGAGGGATTCTTTTACAAATTCATCGATAAATCTGCAGATTCCCTCAAAATTATGATTTATTTCGCCGTTTGGAATTCTTAAAACGGTCAAATTGCGTTTTTCAATGCGTTCCGTGCGGATTTTATCTTTAAACAATCCGTCTTTTGTGTAATGCTGACTTCCGTCAAGTTCAATTATAAGTTTCGCTTTATGGCAATAAAAATCCGCGATGTAATCGTCAATAACCTTTTGACGGAGAAAACGGACAGGGTAATCTTTCAAAAAATCATACCAGAGATGTTTTTCCTCTTTGGTCATGTTCCTTCGGAGTTCCTTTGCATTTTCCGTAAGTTCCGGATTATGCCTGTAATTCATAATGAATCCCTCCACCGCTTCGCGGTCCCCCTCCCTTTGACAAGGGAGGCTTTTTTATTCCCTGCTCCAGCCTTTCGGAACAAAGAAATCGTTATAAAGCTTGATCGCGTAACGGTCGCTCATGCCGCTGATATAATCGCAGACCGCCCGGTCAAGACCGTCGCGCATGGCGATTGCCTGATATTCCGCCGGAAGGGCGTTTGCGTTTTCAAGGAAAAATTCATAAAGGGCTTTAACAAGGGCTTCGGCTTTATGTTCCTGGGATTTTGCAACCGGGTTTGTATAAACGTTCGCAAACATGAATTCCTCAAGAAGCTTGCTTGCGGCGGCAATTTCCGGCGCCATGCAGATATCGTCCTTTGAATTTTCAATAACGGAGGTTATCATTTTTGCAAGGCGGGGAGTTGCCCCTTCGCCGAGGATTTCCTTAACCTCTGCGGGAACCGCCGCTTCGGAAAGAACTCCGGCGCGGACCGCATCCTCATAATCGTGATGCGCGTATGCAAAATGGTCCGCAAGTTTGACGATTTTTCCCTCGGGGGTGTCCGCTTCCTTTCCCTTGGTGTGGCAAACGATTCCGTCCCTTACTTCATAAGTAAGATTAAGTCCGTTTCCGTCCCGCTCAAGAATATCAACAACCCGAAGGCTCTGCTCATAATGGCGGAAACCGCCGGGAGCCACTTCGTTGAGAGCTCTTTCGCCCGCGTGACCGAAAGGGGTATGACCGAGGTCGTGACCGAGAGCAATCGCTTCGGTAAGGTTTTCGTTAAGGCGGAGCGCAACCGCCATTGTTCTCGCAATCTGGGCAACCTCAAGAGTATGGGTAAGGCGGGTGCGGTAATGGTCGCCTTCGGGACTCAGGAAAACCTGGGTTTTGTGCATAAGGCGGCGGAAAGCCTTGCAATGGATGATTCTGTCCCTGTCCCGCTGAAAATCCGTGCGGATTCCGTCGGATTCAAGGGGAAAAAGTCTGCCCTTCGTTTCTGCGGAAAGAGTAGCCATTTCCGAAAGGGTTTCGCGTTCAAAATTTTCTGTCATTTCGCGGATATTCATTTTCTGCCGCCTCCTTTTTATAAAAAATTTGTCTTACATATACTATATACGCCGAATTTTGCAAAAACCCTTTTTTAATATTAATATTTTATTAAGAAAGGATTTTTCAAATTGCCTTTCGGCCGGGTATTTGCCTCCCTTGTAAAATGGAGGTGGCATCGCGTAAGCGATGACGGAGGGATTCGTTTTAAATTTGTTGGTGCAACGTGAAGAATCCCCCAGTCATTTCCTTCGGAAATGCCAGCCCCCTTTAACAAGGGGGCTTTTTTGTATCAATCGTCGTCCAGCTTGAGAACCGCCATGAATGCTTCTTTCGGAAGCTCGACGGAACCTATGCGGCGCATTTTCTTTTTGCCTTCCTTCTGTTTTTCAAGGAGTTTTTTCTTACGGGAAATATCGCCGCCGTAGCATTTTGCAAGAACGTCCTTGCGGAGCGCCTTGATTGTTTCGCGGGCGATGATTTTTCCGCCGATGGCCGCCTGAACAGGAACTTCGAAGAGCTGACGGGCAATGTTGTCACGGAGCCTTTCAACAATTTTTCTTGCTCTGGGATAAGCGTTGTCCGCAAAAACGATCATCGAAAGGGCGTCAACCGGGTCGCCGTTGAGAAGAATATCGAGTTTAATAAGTTTGCTCGCCCGGTAGCCGCAGGGTTCGTAGTCAAAGGAAGCGTAGCCTCTGGTGCGGCTCTTGAGAGCGTCGAAGAAGTCGTAGATAATTTCGCCGAGGGGGAGCTCGTAATGAACTTCGCATCTGTCCGCTTCAAGATATTTAGTGTCTTTATAAATTCCGCGGCGTTCCTGACAAAGTTCCATAATGCTTCCGATATACTGGGTGGGGGTGAAGATAGAAGCCCGGACGTAGGGTTCCTCGGTGGAATCGATAAGCGCCGGGTCGGGATAGTTGGTGGGGTTATCGAGTTCAAGAACGCGTCCGTCGTTGAGATAAAGTTTATAAACAACGCTGGGTGCGGTGGTGATAAGGTCAAGGTTATATTCCCTTTCAAGACGCTCGAGAATTACTTCCATATGGAGAAGTCCGAGGAATCCGCAGCGGAAACCGAAACCGAGAGCGGCGGAAGTTTCCGGTTCAAAATGAAGGGAAGCGTCGTTGAGGGTAAGCTTTTCAAGAGCTTCGCGGAGGTCACCGTATTTTGCGCCGTCAAGAGGATAAATACCCGCGTAAACCATGGGGTTTACCTTTTTATAACCGGGAAGCGCTTCTTCCGCGGGGTTTTCCGCAAGGGTAACGGTGTCGCCGACCGCGGTATCCGCAACGGTTTTGATGGAAGCGGTGATGTAGCCTACTTCGCCGGCTTTGAGAACTCCGCTGGGAACAAGGCGGGTTGCGCCCATGTAACCGACTTCGACAACGTCAAATTCCGCGCCGGTTGCCATCATTCTGATTCTGTCGCCGGAATGGAGTTCGCCGTCAACAACGCGGACATAAACGATAACTCCGCGGTAGCTGTCATAAATGGAGTCGAAGATAAGCGCTTTAAGGGGCGCTTCGTCGTTGCCTTCCGGAGAAGGAATTCCGTCAACGATTGCTTCAAGAACCGCATGAATATTAACGCCTGTTTTTGCGGAAATCTGCGGAGCATCAAGAGCGGGGATTCCGATGATGTCCTCAATCTCGTGGGCAACCCTGTCCGGGTCCGCGGCGGGAAGGTCGATTTTGTTGATTACCGGAACGATCTCGAGGTTGTGGTCAACGGCGAGATAGGTGTTCGCAAGGGTCTGGGCCTCAACGCCCTGGGAAGCGTCAACAATGAGCACCGCGCCTTCGCATGCGGCAAGGGAGCGGGAAACCTCATAGTTGAAGTCAACGTGTCCGGGGGTGTCGATAAGGTTGAAAACGTAGCTGTTTCCGTCGTCCGCTTTGTAATCAAGGCGAACCGCCCGGGATTTGATCGTGATTCCGCGTTCGCGCTCAATATCCATGTTGTCCAGAAGCTGTTCTTCCATTTCACGGGGAGTTACCGCTTCGGTGTTTTCAAGAATTCTGTCGGCAAGGGTGGATTTGCCGTGGTCAATATGTGCGATAATGCAAAAGTTTCTTATGTTCTCATTCGGCATTGTTAAAAAGGCACCTCCTGTGCAAATTATACCAGTTTATATTTTACCACCCTTTAATATAGATTACAAATATTTTTTATAATATTATAGGAAAAATTTTTTCTTGCCCGCCGCTTTTTTGCCTTCCCCTTGTGGGGAAGGTGTCACGAAGTGACGGATGAGGTGCAAACCCCGTCCAATTTAAAAAAGGGCGTTTTACCTCCCCTTGAGGGGAGGTGTCTGCGAAGCAGACAGAGGGGTTGCCGTTTGCGGCTGAGCAAAGAGGGCCACGAAGTGGCGAGGGGATTCTTTTAATTGTAAAGTCGAAAGTCAATTAGAACTCCGTAGGGGCGACCCTATGTGGTCGCCCGAAAAGGCTCCCTTGTGCAAAGGGAGCTGGATTTTGCCGAAGGCAAAAGACTGAGGGATTGTAACCCTGTCCAATTAAAACCGGGCGGATAATTTAAAAAACGGTGGGAGCAGGTGCCCTGAGCGAAGCGAAGAAATACCCTTGGGGTACCCCCGCCCTACATTGATTTTGCAAAACCACCGGAAAAGCACCGGTAATTCCGACAGAATCCCCCAGTCACGCACCTGTTCTTAAAGGCGTGACAACCCCCTTTGGCAAGGGGGCCTTTTTCAGCACCACCATCCCCTCAATAGAGGCGAAAACGCGCAGATCAAAAACAAAAAAAGACGGGGGAACTGCCCCGTCTTTTAACTGCGATTTATGTATCAGTCGTAATTTACAATAACGTATTTTCCGATGATCGGAAGGTCTTTTGCCTGACCTTTGACGGAGCGGACAATTCCCATAATGGTGAAAACAACGGCCATAATTGCTCCGACGGCGGAAGCGACCCAGCCGATGAAAGGAACGATTGCCGCAAGTCCGCAAATAAAACCGAAAACGGTGAGCAGAATGCTCTGGTTGATATGATAGCGAAGGAATTTTGAATTGGGTTCAAGAAGAAGCGCGATAATGATGAAAATAAAATTGAAATAGCAAAGAGCGGAAAGAATCCGGGTTCTTTCAATGTCTTCCGGTTCAAAAATTGCGGTGTGGTCGCTTAAATCCTGCTTTTTTGCTCTTGCGCCGAGAACTTCGCCGCAGGTGGGGCAGTAATGGTCGTTTTCGGAAACCTGGGTTCCGCATTTGGGACAAAACATGGTGAAAACCTCCTTTTTTCTTCTATAAATTTATGTTACCACAGAGGAAAAATCCGCGCAAGATTTTTAATAAAAACTTAATAAAAAATTAAGAAACGCTAACCGGGAAAGGCTCCCTTGTGCAAAGGGAGCTGTCGCGGCTTTGCCGTGACTGAGGGAGAGAAAACCCTGTCCGATTTCAAAACGGTCGGATGATATCCGCCACTGCGGTTTTGCGATAAAAAACGGGCGCACACATAGGTGCGCCCCTACAATGTTTCAATATAAATCCGCCGAGTTACGGTAGGAAACGGTCTTGACCGTTCCGCAAAAAAGGGAAACGGATTGCCACGCCTTCTGCGAAGGCTCGCAATGACGGACCGATGTTATTCTGAGCACAGAGAAGAATCCGTAAAAAAAGAGCCTCCCCTCCGGGAAGCCCTTTTAAAAAATTATTTTCCGATGTAATTTTTTACGATTCCGGCTGCAACTTTTTTGATGAACCATGCGGAAATGTCCGCAATGGCGTCTTCGGTTGTTGCGCAGGAAGTCACGATTCGAACTGCCCATCTTCCGTCGGGAAGTCTTGCCTGAATGAAGCATCCGTATGTATCGGATAGTTCCTGACCGAGTTCTTCCGGAAGAAGAACAAAAATCTGGTTTGTCTGGAATTCGCAGTAAAGGTCAAAACCCGCCTGTCTGATTGCTTCAACAATGCGTTCGGCACATTCGTTTGCATATTTGCCCATTTCGAAATAAAGTCCGGAATTAAGAGCTTCCTCGAACATCGCGCCGACTACGAATCCTTTTGCAAGCATATATCCGCGCTGTTTGATAAGCCAGCGGAGATGGTCATAAACTTTCGGGTCGGTAAGAACAAGAGCTTCGCCGAAGAGAAGGCCGTTTTTTGTTCCGCCAAGATAAAAACCGTCGGTAAGTGCGCCGAGATCTTTAAGGGTAACGTCGTTGCATTTTGCGGTGAGAGCGGAAGCAAGTCTTGCGCCGTCAACAAAAAGCCACATTCCGTTTGCGTGGCAATATTCGGAAAGAGCGGTGAGTTCGGCTTTGGTATAAAGGGTTCCGAGTTCGGTGGACTGGGAAATATAAACAAGTTTCGGAATTACCATATGTTCGCTTTCAAAACCTTTGAAAACGGGGTCGATGATTTCGGGGGTGAGTTTTCCGTCAACTCCGACGGGAATGGTAATTGCTTTTCTGCCCATATACTCAATGGAACCGGTTTCGTGAACGTTGATATGACCAGTGTCGGCGCAGATTACGGCATCATAGGTGTTGCGGAGAAAAGCGGAAATTGCAAGAACGTTGGTTGCGGTGCCGCCGGAAGTGAATGCAACTTCGGCATCGGGAGTTCCGCAAAGTTCGCGGATTTTGTTTGCAGCCGCTTCGGAATGGCGGTCCATGCCGTAAGGGGTGTTTGTTTCGTAAGCAAGATCAAGAAGCTTTTTGATGATCTGGGGATGGGCGCTTTCGGAATAATCGTTTCTGAAGCTGTATTTATCAACATTTGTTCCGCTGTACAAATCAAGATTCCTCCTAAACAGAAATATATAAACAGTATATCACAGAATGTTTCCCATTTAAAGACATTTTTTTGAAAATTAAAACAGTTTCGTCATTTTAACATAAAAAGAGTCCGTTATTTCTACATATTCGGCGTTGCAATATGCGGTATAAAGGTGTTACAATGATATATGTATAAGTACGTGATAACACGCCCCTTTTTTTAAAAGGGAAGTTCACCAAGAAAGGAGAACTCTATGACAAAAAAAGAAAACCCGCTTGAACTTCCGGTATATCTTTTTCATCAGGGAACAAACTACCGCGCATACGAATTCCTCGGTGCACATAGAATCAGAGGAAGCCGCAAAAAAGGCGTTATGTTCAGAACCTGGGCGCCGAACGCAAAATCCGTTTCCGTAATCGGCGACTGGAACTTCTGGTCCGCCGGCGCAGACCCGATGCATAAAATAAGCGAAGGAGTCTGGGAATGCCGCGTTGACGGAATCGAAGATTATACCCGCTATAAATTCGCAATCGAAACATCCTGGGGAGAAATCATCGAAAAAGCCGACCCCTATGCTTTCCATTGCGAAACAAGACCCAACACAGCTTCAATGGTCTGCTCCCCGAAATATAAATGGGGAGATAAAAAATGGCTTGAGCATCGCGCAAAATGGGATATGTACCATTCCCCGGTAAATATCTATGAAGTACATATCGGTTCCTGGAAAAAATATCAGGACGGAAACTTCTTCAATTACAGAAAATGCGCCGAGGAACTTGCCGCCTACGCAAAGGAAATGAACTATACCCACGTTGAACTTCTTCCAATCACCGAACATCCCTTCGACGGTTCCTGGGGTTACCAGTGCCTCGGCTATTTTGCTCCCACAAGCCGTTACGGAACTCCGGAAGATTTCATGTATTTCGTGGATACACTCCATAAAAATGGAATCGGCGTAATAATGGACTGGGTTCCCGCCCATTTCCCGAAGGATTCCGTCGGTCTTATGAATTTTGACGGCGAACCCTGCTATGAATATAAAAATCCTCAGATGGGCGAAAGGGAAGACTGGGGAACAAAGGTCTTCGACTTCGGAAGAAACGAAGTCCGCTGCTTCCTTGCTTCCTCCGCAATGTACTGGATCGAAAAATACCATATCGACGGAATGCGCGTCGATGCGGTTTCCTCAATGCTCTACCGGGATTACGGAAAAGACGGAAACGAATGGGAACGCAACCAGTTCGGCGGAAGAGAAAACATCGAAGCGATCGGAATGATCCGCGACATCAACACCGCGGTCAACAAGGAATATCCCGGAGTTATGATGGTTGCGGAAGAATCGACTTCCTTCCCGATGGTTTCCCGTCCGGCGGCGGACGGCGGACTTGGATTCAACTTCAAATGGAACATGGGCTGGATGAACGACACCCTTTCCTATATGTCCCTTGACCCGATTTACCGCCAGCACCACCACAACAAACTCACTTTCGGAATGATGTACGCATTTTCCGAAAACTTCATTCTTCCGTTCTCCCATGACGAAGTTGTCCACGGAAAATGCTCCCTTATCAATAAAATGCCCGGAGATTACGACCAGAAATTCGCCGGTCTTCGCGCCCTTTTTGCCTATATGATCGGTCTTCCGGGAAAAAAGCTTCTCTTTATGGGACAGGAATTCGGTCATTTCATCGAATGGGACGAAAAAAGGGAGCTGGATTGGTTCCTTCTTGAATATGACAGCCACAGAAACCTTCAGAATCTTTCAAAAGAGCTGAACAAATTCTATAAAGAACATCCGGAATGCTGGGAAAACGACGAAAACTGGGAAGGCTTCCAATGGTCAAGCTGCAACGAAGCGGACCGCAACGCCCTTGCGTTCAGAAGAATTGCAAAAGACGGAAGCGAACTTCTCTTCGCCTTCAACTTCTGCCCGAACGAATACAGGGGCTTCCATGTTGAAGTTCCGAAGCGCAGCGAATGGGAGGAAGTTCTTTCAACAGATGAAACCCGCTTCGGCGGAAGCGGCTTTTTCAAAAACGGCGCGAAGGTATCCTTCGATGCCGGCGGCGACAGATATTTCATCGGAATCGATCTTGCGCCGAACTCCGCAGTAATTTTCAAAAAGAAATAAAACTTTTCGCCCAGTTATATTGGCGCGCAGCCATTCATCGCAGTGAACGGTTCCGATCGTTTCGTTTTTGACGGGAAACGGATTGCCGCGCATACCTGCGGTATGCCCGCAATGACAGGCCAACGTCATTCTGAGCGAAGAAAAGGATTCCCGGAGGATTTGCCCCTCAAGGGGAAGCCTTTAAACCCGTTAAATAATCCAAGGAGGTTGATATACTTGCGTAAAAAAATGTTAGCAATGCTTCTGGCCGGCGGCCAGGGCAGCAGGCTCTATGCTCTCACAAAGGACCTTGCCAAACCGGCTGTTCCTTTCGGCGGAAAATACCGAATCATCGATTTCCCGCTTTCCAACTGCGTAAACTCCGGCGTGGATACTGTCGGTATTCTTACACAGTACGAACCTTTTGAACTTTCCGAATATATCGGAAACGGACAGCCCTGGGACCTTGACAGAATGGGCGGCGGCGCATTTGTTCTTCCGCCTTACCAGCGCAACACCGGACGCGACTGGTATAAAGGAACCGCAAACGCAATCTATCAGAACCTCCGCTTCATCGAGCGCTACGATCCTGAATACGTTGTAATTCTTTCCGGCGACCATATCTACAAAATGGACTATGCCGCAATGCTTGAAAAGCATATTGAAAAAGGCGCGGCGGTAACCGTTGCCGCCCTTAAAGTTCCGCTTTCCGAAGCTTCCCGTTTCGGCGTAATAATCGCCGACGAGGAAGGATATATCACCGAGTTTGAGGAAAAACCCGCAAATCCCAGAAGCGACCTTGCTTCCATGGGTATCTATATTTTCTCCGCAGACAAACTCAGCAAATATCTTACTGAAGACGAAGCCGACCCGGAATCCGAAAACGACTTCGGAAAAAACGTTCTTCCGAATATGCTTGAAGCGGGCGAAAAAATGGCCGTTTATGCTTTTGAAGGATACTGGAAAGACGTCGGTACCGTCGATTCCCTTTGGGAAGCCCATATGGACCTTCTTGACGGAAGCGACCTCAACCTTTATGACAACAACTGGAAAATCTACAGCCGCAGTCCTGTAATGCCTCCCCATATGGTCGAAGCAGGCGCGGAAATCAAGGATTCCATGGTGACCGAAGGCTGCACAGTCGGCGGAAAAATCGAACGCACCGTTCTCTTTGCGGGAGTTACCGTTGAAGCGGGCGCGGAAATCAAAGAAAGTATCGTAATGCCCGGCGCAACAGTAAAAGCCGGCGCAAAAGTTTATAAAACAATAATCGGCGAAAAAGCGGTTGTCGGCGCAAACGCAAAAGTCGGCGCGCCGGACGCAAAAGTAACCCTCGTCGGTCCGGAAGCGGTTGTTGCAGACGAAGCAGCGGTTGAACCCGGCGCAATTTTCGCAAAGGAGGCAGTAAAATGAGAGATATCCTCGGTATAATCGTATGCAATATGCATGATGACCTTGTTCCCCAGCTTACCGCCAACAGAACCCTCGGTTCAATTCCTTTCGGCGGAAGATACCGCATGATCGACTTTGCCCTTTCCAACATGACCAACTCCGGAATCTATGACGTCGGCCTTGTTCCGAGCAAGAATTACCAGAGCCTTATGAACCATGTGGGTAACGGACAGGAATGGGATATGTCCCGCAAAAACGGCGGTCTTTCAATTCTTCCTCCCTATGCGGGCGAACGCGGAGTTTACCGCGGAAGAATGGAAGCTCTTTACGGAATCCGCGAATACATAAAAGCAAGCGACGCAAAAACCGTTGTTCTTTCCGACAGCGACGTTGTCGCAAACATCGATCTCCGCCCCGTTATCAGACAGCACGAGGAAAGCGGCGCGGATATCACCCTTGTTTATAAGAGAACCGAAGTTTTCCGCGAGAAAAAACAGTCCGCCGCTCTTTTCTTCAACGAATGCGGAAAACTCCTCGATATCTATCTCAACCCGGAACTCGACGGAGTTCAGAACATCTATCTCGATATTGCGATAATCAAGAAACCGCTTCTTGACGAACTCATTGCCGAATGCGCAAGCAAAAATGAGCACAGCTTCGTAAACAGCGTGCTCATGCAGAAAAAAGGCGTGCTCAACATCCGCGGCTATCTTTTCGACGGTTACTGCAACAAGCTTACCGGCCTTCGCAACTATCTTGATTCAAGCCTTGCTCTCCTCAATCCGGAAGTAAGAAAATCCCTCTTCCCGGAAGGAAGACCGATTTATACCCGCGTTCGCGACCAGGTTTCCGCAAAATACGGCGAAAACGCAAAAGTTTCCGAAACTCTCGTAACCGACGGCTGCCATATCGACGGCGAAGTTGAAAGAACCGTTCTTTTCCGCGGCGCAACAATCGAAAAGAACGCAAAAGTAAAAGGCTGCGTCCTTATGCACAACACCTTTGTCGGCGAAGGCTGCGAACTTGAATGGGTAATCACCGACAAAAACGTAGTGATCCCTGCCGGAACCCATCTTGCCGGTTCCGAAAAATATCCGCTTTATATCCCTAAGGATACGGTACTTTGATGAAAAAGGCCCCCTTGTCAAAGGGGGCTGTCAGCGAAGCTGACTGGGGGATTCTTTTTTAAAAATTTTTTAATTGCAAATTGAATCCCTCCGGCCTCGTTTTCACTCGGCCGCTTTCCTTTAACAGGGAAGGCGGAGAATTTAGGAGGAAATTTTTATGAACATACTTTTCGCGGCAAGCGAAGCAAGACCTTTTATTGCTTCCGGCGGACTTGCGGACGTAATCGGCGCACTTCCGAAGGCTCTTAACGGAGCGGGATGCGAATGCCGTGTAATTCTTCCGCTTTATTCCAATATCCAGGATAAATTCCGCGAAGGAATGGAAAAAATCGATGAATTCGAAGTCTGGCTCGGCTGGCGCCATATTTATTGCGGACTTTATAAAACCGTTCATAACGGCGTTACTTTCTATTTCATCGACAACGAATATTATTTCAAACGCGACGCAATTTACGGACAGTTTGATGACGGCGAGCGCTTCGGATATTTCTCCATGGCTGTAATCGAAGCGATAAGGCATATGGATTTTGATCCGGAAGTTGTCCATTGCCACGATTGGCAGACCGGTCTTATTCCCGCTTTTCTGAAATTCTATTTTTCGGACGACGAAAAACTTTCGAAGATTAAAACCGTTTTCAGCATCCATAACATCCAGTATCAGGGCAACTATGATATGTATTTTGCGGAGGAAGTTCTCGGAATCCCCGAATATCACCGGGGCGACGTTGAATATGACGGACGCTGCAACTATATGAAAACCGGTATTGAACATTGCGACGCAATTTCAACCGTAAGCCCGACCTATGCGGAAGAAATCAAGGATCCCTGGTTTGCCTGGGGACTCGACCGCCTTCTCCGGGAAAAGGAATATAAACTTTCCGGAATTCTCAACGGAATTGACGTCGAAGGTTACAATCCTTCCGCGGATAAGGATATCCCCGCAACTTTTTCAAAATACGATCTTTCCGGAAAAGCAAAATGCAAGGAAGAACTCCAGAAAGAACTGGGTCTTGAAGTTGATTCCGGAAAAATGGTTATCGGAATGGTCGGAAGACTTGTTTCACATAAAGGGCTCGATCTTGTCCGGGCAGTTTGCGACAGAATAGTTGAAGGAAATGTCCAGCTTGCGATTCTCGGTTCCGGCGATTCCGCTTTCGAAGGTTTCTTCCGGGATATGCAGGGAAAATATCCGGGCAAAATCAGCTTTGTCTGCGGATTCATTCCCGCCCTTGCAAAAAGGATCTATGCGGGTTCCGATGTTTTCCTTATGCCGAGCAAAAGCGAACCCTGCGGTCTTGCCCAGATGATCGCTCTCCGTTACGGAACAATTCCGATTGTCCGCGAAACCGGCGGTCTTAAAGATTCGATCAGGGATCTCGGCGGCGCAAACGGAAACGGATTCACCTTCCAGACCTATAACGCGGAAGATATGCTCGATGCGATCCACCGCGCCGAAAGACTTTATTTCGACAGCGGACATTGGGACGAAGCGGTGCTCAACGCGCTTTCCTGCGATTTCAGCTGGAACCGCAGCGCCCAGACCTACGCCGACCTCTATAAAAAAGTCCTTGGAAAATAACATAAAGCAAAAAAGCACCCTTCGGGGTGCTTTTTTGTTTTGCCTTCCCTCAGGGGAAGGTGGCTTTTTCGGCTTTGCCAAAAAAGACGGATGAGGGGAAACTCCGTACAATTTAAAACGGGCGCACACATAGGTGCGCCCCTACAAAGTTTCAATACAAACCCGCCGAGTTACGGTAGGGAACGGTCCTGACCGTTCCGAAAAGGGGAACGGATTGCCACGCCTTCTGCGAAGGCTCGCAATGACAGACCGATGTCATTCTGAGCGAAGCGAAGAATCCGTATCTCCAAACAAAGAACCGGTCGGGCAAGCCCCTTTTAACAAATGGGTCTTTTTGCAAAAAAACAGGCAAAAAACAGCAGCCTCACGCAAGCGTGAGGCTGCTTTCTTAAAATTTAAGTCTTGCAAGAAAAGCGGGTTTTTCGTCGGTGGAACGGATTCCCGCGGCAAGAATTTCGCCGTTTTCTTCTTTAAGGCGAAGTTCAACACTTTCGCCAAGCCGAAGTTCGCCGGTAAAACCGATTTCATAACGGGAAAGATTGCCGAGATTTGCCCTTGCCTCATCCGGAAGGGCATCCGTAATAAGATCCCCGTAGCGAAAGTTGTTGACGTGACCGAGGGAATCTATCCAGCTCGGCATAACTTTTTGGGTCATGATAACCGGGAAACCATCCGGCTTTATTTTAATCCTGCTTTCCGCATCAAGAAGCTCTTTTCCGTTTCCAAGCTGGTTCACCTTTTCGAGAACTTCCGGGTCGGTTGAAAGGCGGCGAGTCTTCATATCAAAAATTGAAGAAAAAGTCGCCGCAACGGCGGCAACGCTTCCGTCCGCATGGCAGATTTCAACTTCGCGGCGGAAATAAACCCCTCTTTTTTCGGTGTGCCAGGTTCTTACGGAAAGCCTTTCGCCGTCGCGAATGGGCGATTTTATCTCGGCGCTTATGGAAAGAAGCACCCACGAAACGCCGTATTCCCGCATCAGATGGGGAACGTCAAGCCCGATGTTTTCAAGATGTTCCTCGGAAATGACAACGATTATTCTCTGGAGCGCGGAAAGGGTGAGCGCACGGTTTTCGTTTTGGGTTCCGGTGTCCGTCCGGAAGGTATAAGTCTGTTCAAGTTCCATTTATTATGCCTTTTTCCATTTAACGCCTTGGGGGGTATCCTCAAGGACGATTCCCATTGCTTTGAGTTCGTCGCGGATTCTGTCCGCTTCCGCCCAGTTGCGTTCTTTTCTTGCGGCCTGTCTTGCGGCAATAAGCTGCTCAATTTCTTCCTCAAGGCTTTCTTTTTTGCGGTTGTAAAGAATTCCGAGAACGTTGGTAAGAGCATCAAAAAGTTCCGCCGCGGCTTCAAGAGCGGATTTCGCATGGGGAGCGGTGATGAAGGTGTTGATTTCGCGGACAAGGTCGAAGATTACCGCAACAGCATCCGCGGTGTTGAGGTCGTCGTCCATTGCGGTGATGAATGCCTGTTTCTTTTCCGCAAGCATTGCGATGAATTCCTCTTCGCCGCCCCGGTTTTCCGCCGGCGCGTTTTCAATGGCGAAATCAAGGTTGTCGCGGCAGGTGTACATTCTTTCAAGGGAAGCCTTTGCGGATTCGATTACGGTGAGGGTGTAGTTGAGGGGCATTCTGTAATGCGCCTGGATCATCATATATTTTATGGGTTCATAGCCGTATTTTTCCGCAACGTCGCGGACGGTGAAGAAGTTTCCGAGAGATTTGGACATCTTTACGTTATCGACGTTGATATAGCCGTTGTGCATCCAGTATCTTGCGTATTCGTGACCGGTGCAGCATTCGCCCTGGGCAATTTCGTTTTCGTGGTGGGGGAAGATAAGATCCTGTCCGCCGCAATGGATGTCGATAGTTTCGCCGAGATGGTTTTTGATCATAGCGGTGCATTCGATATGCCAGCCGGGTCTGCCTTCGCCCCAGGGAGAAGTCCAGCTGGGTTCGCCGGGTTTTGCGGCTTTCCAAAGGCAGAAATCAAGGGGATCTTCCTTTTCGCTGTCCGCTTCGATTCTTGCGCCGGATTCAAGGTCGGAAACGTCCTGGTGGGAAAGTTTTCCGTATTCATCGAATTTTCTTACGCGGAAATAAACGGAACCGTCGGAAAGGGGATAGGCGTAGCCTTTTTCAACAAGGCTTTCGACGATTTCGATGATTTTTGCCATGTTTTCGGTTGCCTTCGGATGGATAGAAGCGGGTTTTACGCCAAGTCCTTCCGCGTCTTTTTTGTATTCGGCAATATATTTTTCCGCAACTTCCGCGGAGGTGATACCTTCCTCGTTGGCGCGTTTGATGATTTTGTCGTCAACGTCGGTGAAGTTCTGAACAAAGGTTACCTTGTTGCCGAGGAATTCAAGATAGCGGCGGAGAACGTCGAAAACGCAGATGGGTCTTGCGTTTCCGATGTGGATGAAGTTATAAACTGTGGGTCCGCAGGCATAGATTTTGAATTCGCCGGGGGTAAGGGGAACAAGTTCCTCTTTCTGTCGTGTCATTGTGTTGAAAACTTTCATTTTTCGGGTGCTCCTTTATTTAAAGTTTGTGGTTTGATTATTTTTATTGGTTCCCTTGCCTAAAGGGTGCTGTCACGCCTTTAAAAACAGGTGCGTGACTGGTGGATTCTTTTACAAATCACCGGAAATTTCGGAAAGAATCCCTCCGTCATTTCCTGCGGAAATGCCACCTCCCTTTGACAAGGGAGGCAAATGCCCTCCGGGAATCTTTTTTATCCCTCATCCGTCACTTCGTGCCACCTTCCCCTTCGGGCAGGCTTTTCATTTTTTCGATTTCCGCTTTAAGGCGGTCAATTTCCATATAAAGCTTGCAGATTTCCTGGGAAACGGGGTCGGGGATGTGAACCTGGTCGAGTTTTTCCGCCGGAACAACTTTCTTTCCGTGCTGGCGGACAACTCTTGCGGGAACTCCTACGGCGGTTGAATATTCGGGAATGGCGTTCAGAACAACGGCGTTTGCGGCAATTTTTGCCCCCTCGCCAACGGTAAAAGGTCCGAGAACCTTTGCGCCCGCGCCGACTATTACGTTGTTCATAAGGGTCGGGTGGCGCTTTCCGGTTTCCTTTCCGGTACCGCCAAGGGTGACTCCCTGATAAATAGTGCAGTTGTCGCCGACTTCGGCGGTTTCGCCGATTACAACTCCTGCGCCGTGGTCAATAAGAACTCCTCTGCCGATTTTTGCGGCAGGATGTATTTCAACTCCTGTGCATCCACGGACAATCTGCGAAAGAGCACGGGCGATAAATTTAAATCCGTGGTTCCAAAGCCAGTATGCGGGTCGGTGCCACATTATCGCATGAAGTCCGGAATAGAGAAGAAGAACCTTGAATGCGGAAGGCGCCGCCGGGTCGCGGTCGCGGACTGCGTATATATCTTTTTTAAGACCGGAAAACATAAAGGAGCATCTCCTTTCAAAAAGGCTTTCCCTTGAGGGAAGGATAAAAATAAAAAAACCTCCGCCACAAATTTCTTTGTGACGGAGGCGGTAAAAAAACGGATTTATCGCGGTTCCACTCCGGTTTATAGCTCATCGGGTCAGAAAAACCCGGCTTCCTTTAACGGGGAATTCCGCAAAACGATACTTGCCGTGCTCATAAAAACGGCGTTCCCGTTTCGTGCTCATCGGGTGCATTTCGCCGTGCTCAAAAGCAAGTGAACTCTCAGCATCTGTTCACATCTCTGGTGCCTGCGCTTTCGGTTACTTCTCCCGGTCATCGCATTTATAATATTGAATTTAATATAGCATATAAAAAAGCTTTATGCAAGAGTTTTTTATCTGTCATGCCCGAGCCTTCTGTAATGTCTGTGCTTGCGGAGGCGGTTGTATTTTCTTATATTGTATGCGCGGATTATAAGAACGATGATTACAAGAACCCCGAGTATTCCGAAGGGAATTGCAATGAATATCCACCATCGGAAGGTCGATTCCTCGTTTTTGATTTCCGTTTCGGAAGAAATAACGGAGGATTCCTTTACAATATGATATTCCGGAGAAATTGTAAAGTTTCCGGTAAGCATGTTTTCGCTTGTTTTTTCAAAAGATACGTTAAGGGCAACGCTGCTTACTTCGGAAAGCAGGCAGGATTCGGGAATATTTGTCTTTGCGGTAATATCCGAAGCGCTCATATCTTCCGTAAGAAGAACGTTTATTGACGCCATGGGATAAACGGTCATTTTTCCGTAAAGTTCCTCGCCCTCATAAACGTTCAGCTCGGATTTTTTTACCGCAACGGGAATTTCAACGCTTTTGAAATTTTCGAAGCAATAATTGAGAAGAAGGCGGGAATCCTTATATTTTGCGTTTTTGTTTTTGCTTTTCATAACAACGCAGATAAGATCCATTTCTCCGTTGGAAGCGGTGGTGACTGCGGTGTGCATAGCTTCTTCCGTCCAGCCGAGTTTTCCGCCGGTTGCGTAATCATAACCGTGGGTTGCGTTATATTGGCTTCCGACTATCATTGCGTGGTGGGTTCCGAAGTTGCGTTCGCCGTTTTTGTTGGTTGCGGGAATGGTCCATTCCCATGCGGAAAAATACTTCATGAATCCGGGAACGGAAAGAGCGTATTTTGTGATGATCGCCATATCCCTTGCGGTTGTGTAATGGTTCATCTCCGGCATGCCGGTGGAGTTGGAAAAATGGGAACCGGTGCAGCCAAGCTCCGCAAGTTTTTCGTTCATAAGCCGGACGAAGGCAAGCTGGCTTCCGGCGGAAGCGTCCGCAAGAGCCATTGCGCAGTCGTTTGCGGATTCGACCATTGCGCCGTAAAGAAGGTCCTCAATGGTGCAGATTTCTCCTTCGGAAAAAGCAAGATGGGTGCTTGCCCGGTCATAACTTGCGGCTTCTTTGGAAAAAGTATATTTGTCCGCCGGGTCAAGGCGTTCAAGCGCCATTGCGCAGGTGAGGATTTTTGTTATTGAAGCGGGTTCGCGTTTTTCGTTTTCGTTTCCGCCGATTAAAATCTGCCCGGTTTTCGCGTCCATTACGCACCAGGTTTCGGAAATGATTTCCGAGGAAGGCATTGCCGCAAAAGAAGGAACGGCAAGCGAAAGAACAAAAATTACCGAAAGAACAAGGGAAAAAAGTTTTTTAACCATATTTACATCCTTTTTTGGAAAATTTATCACAAAGCATTATATTTTATAATAACATATAATTTCGTTTGTTGCAAAATACTTTTCGGAATATTAAGGAATATTTAATAATTTTTCGGCAAAAATAGGATTAAAAATAAAAAAGGAGATGTTTTTTATATGGATATGAGCGCCATTACATGGGTTGACAGGCTTGCCCTTCTTCTTATCATAGTCGGCGGACTCAACTGGGGACTCATCGGTCTTTTGGATTTTGACCTTGTTGCCTGGCTTTTCGGAAGTCCGGAAGCACTTCTCAGCAGAGTTGTTTACACTCTTGTCGGTGTGGGCGCCGCCTGGGGAATCACTCTTCTCTTCAGACCCAGAGAGGAAAGAGCAACTTAAACTCCCTCCCGAAAACAAGGCAAAAAAAGCGCTCCCTTCCGGGAGCGCTTTTTCCTAATTAAAGAAAATATTAATTAATTTCATCCCAAAAATCATATTCGTGGACTATAATAATGTGTTTTCCTTCTTTTCTTAAATTAACAGCTTTTTCCACTTTTCTTCCGTAGCAAGAGAAAGCCCAACACGGATTACCATCTGCACCAACGATAAGATAGTCTGTTTTTTGGGTTACATTGTCATTATATGAACCACCTTTTTCGCAAATGATGTTCGCAATTTCGTTGCGAGTTGCTTTTTTTGAAGCACCAGTAAAACAAAATGTTTTTCCGTCAATATTTATTTCTGGACAAGTGGCACAAATACCACCAATACTATAATTTTTTTGAAGCTCTTTTATATCGTTACAATTTAAGTTGAATGATTCACGAGTATCAATAAATGTTGAGAAAAATGCTTTGAGCATATTATTTTCATCTGATGAGATTTTACCGTCTTCTTTTGCTGCAAGTATTAAACTATAGACTTCATCAAAAGGATAAGTTCCAGAAAGATAATCATTATCGTCCATCCAATTTTCAAGTGTGGATATTTCCTCGCCAGAAAGAATGCCATCAGCCATAATTCCATGGAGAATGGATTCGAGTTGTTGGATTTTACTCGTAATTAAGTCAAAATAAAGGTTGTTTTGATTAATATTTAAGAATTTATTACACAACCAAATAATATTCTCGGCTTCATCAATATCAAGAATATTGTCAGAAAACACTTCGTGAATAATAGGGAGAATTTCAGAAAAAGGATGGGTATCCATTAAATGCTCGTGAAGAGAATACCAATTTTCAACTTCGTTTTGTTCAGCTTCGGTAATTATACCGTCGGAAACAATTCCAGATAAAATGCCAACAAGTGAATTTAATGATTTGTGGAGTTCTTCTTTCTTCATAAAATGCCTATATTCATTAAGTTCTTTCATGGTTACACTTCCTTTTACACAAGCACAAAATAATTATTTATTATATAATACCACAAAACAATAAAAACTTCCAGCGCTTTCTGTTTATATCGGTCTGTCCAGAATCTCTCTGTATTTCTGATAAAATTCCTCAAAGGTTCCGTTTTCGATTTCCTCGCGGATCCTCGCCATCATTTCGTTGTAAAACCAAAGGTTATGGAGAACGCAAAGGCGCATTCCAAGGCGTTCGTCCGCTTTTAAAAGGTGGCGGATATAGCCTTTGCTGTAGCTTCTGCAGGCGGGGCAGCCGCAGTTTTCGTCGATGGGAGTTCCGTCATATTTGAATTTTTCCGCAAGGATACGGACTTTTCCGTTCCATGTAAAAACGTTTCCGTGCTGGGCGTTCCGAAGCGGAAGAACGCAGTCGAAAAAATCGATTCCACGGTGAACCCCTTCAAGAATATTGAGGGGAGTTCCGACCCCCATAAGATAGCGGGGTTTGTCCTTCGGCATAAAAGGTTCAACGGCGTCGATTATCCGGTACATTTCCTCGGCGCTTTCGCCGACGGAAAGTCCGCCGATGGCGTAACCGTCAAGACCTTCGATTTTTGCAATTTCCTTCATATGGTCAACGCGGATATCGTCATAAACTCCGCCCTGGTTGATTCCGAAAAGAAGCTGGCCGGGGTTTATTGTTTCCGGAAGTTCGGCAAGCCTTTTGTGTTCTTCAATACATCTTTTCAGCCAGCGGGTTGTTCTTGCGACGGATTTTTCAACGTAATCCCGGGGAGCGGGGTTTTCGATGCATTCGTCAAAAGCCATCGCAATGTCGCTTCCGAGTTTCGACTGAATCCGCATCGATTCTTCCGGACCCATAAAAATCTTCCGTCCGTCGATGTATGAAGTGAAATATGCGCCCTCTTCCTTGATGCGGCGGATTTTCTGAAGGGAAAAAACCTGGAATCCGCCGGAATCGGTGAGGATAGGTTTGTCCCAGTTCATAAATTTATGAAGTCCGCCAAGCCGCGCAATAAGTTCCTCTCCCGGCTGCATATGAAGATGATAGGTGTTCGAAAGTTCAACAAGGGTTCCGATTTCCCGAAGGTCGTCGGTGGAAGCTCCTCCGCGGATCGCCGCGGCGGTTCCCACGTTCATAAAAACCGGCGTTTCAACGGTTCCGTGGGGAGTTTCAAGCCTTGCCCGGCGCGCTTTTCCGCAGGTTGTAAGAATTTTGTACATAGTTCCTCCGAATGGATTTGATATAGAAATATAATAACATAAAATCCCCGCAATTAAAAGCCTCCCGGTCAGGTAAAAAGGAGAAACGGATTGCCACGCCTTCTGCGAAGGCTCGCAATGACAAACCAATGTCATTCTGAGCGAAGCGAAGAATCCGTTCCCTTTAAAAAGGATTCCCGGAGAGTAGCCTCCCTTGCCTAAAGGGAGGTGGCATTTCCGCAGGAAATGACGGAGGGATTCCTCTTTAAAATAGCGGTAAATTATAAAAGAATCCCCCAGTCGCGCACCTGTTCTTAAAGGCGTGACAGCCCCCTTTGACAAGGGGGCCTTTTTTACAAAAAACGGGCGACCGCAAGGGTCGCCCCTACATCGCTCCAATAAACCTATCTTTTTCCGCTTAACCGCAGGCGTGCTCTTTACCGGAAAGCGCCTTTGTGATAAAATAACTCTGTAATTAAAACGAAAGGGCGGATTTCGGTGTTTGAATTTTCTGCAAACGGAACAATCCTGCTTTTCGGAAACCATACCGAACAGCAGGGCGGATGCGTTCTCGGTTCGGCGGCGGAACAAAAAATCCGCGCCTTTGCAAAACCGAACGGAACCGATACAATACATATAGAATCGGAATATTTCGGGAATTTCGATATTGAAATCGGCGATTCGGAACCGAAAGCGGAAGAAGCGGAAACCCCCGCGGCTTTGGTAAGGGGAATCATGAACTGCTTTATCGAAAGCGGGAATATCTTCGGCGGATTTGACGCAAAAATCGTTTCGGAAATTCCTTCCGGAAGCGGAATTTCAAAAAACGCCGCTTTCGAAGTTCTTATCGGGAAAATCATAAGCGGACTTTTTTTCGAAAACAGCGTTCCTCCTTTTCGCCTTGCGGAATTCGGAAGAATTGCGGAAAACGATTATTTCGGAAATCCCTGCGGAATTGCCGAAAGAATGATCTGCGCCCTCGGAGGAACGGTTTTTGCGGATTTTTCGAATCCGGAAATGCCTTTTTGCCGGAAAATCGATTTTGATTTTGAAAAAAGCGGATACACAGCCGCAATAATCAGCGGTGAAAAAGCGGATTTTGCGGATGATTTTTTTGAAACCGAAAAAGATCTTGCCTTTGCCGCCCTCAATATGGGGCATACGGTTCTTTCCGAAGGGGACGAGGCGGAATTTATCGCACAATTTCCTATTCTTCGGAAAAAATGCGGCGAAAGGGCGGCTTTCCGCGCACTTTCTTATTATGAAGAAACCCGAAGGGCGCAGGAAGCGGCGGAAGCGCTTATGAACGGCGGTTTCGATGAGTTCCTGCGGATTTTTGAAGAAGCGGAAAAAGCGGATCTTGTTTTTGTTCCGGAAGAAAAAGCCGCGGAATTTGCGGAAGAAAAGGAAAAAGAAGGCTTCGGCGTTCTTTTTGTCCTTTAAAATTTGACCTTGAAGCCGATTAATGTTAAAATAAAACGAACCTTTCCGAAAGGGGAATTTTTCAAAAAATGGAACCTTTGATTTTATATTATATCGCGGTGAACGCCGCGGCTTTTGTGATGTACGGCGCGGATAAATATTTTGCAAAGAAGAAAATGCGGCGGATTTCCGAAAAAACGCTTATCCTTGCTGCGGCAATGGGCGGCGCTTTCGGCGCATACGCGGGAATGCAGATTTTCCGCCATAAAACAAAACACACAAAATTCAACCTGCTTGTGCCTCTTTGCATGGCGGCGCATATCGGCGTGTTTTTGTATCTTTTCAAAAAATGAGCATTTACAGATGTCCGCTTTGCAAGACAAAGCTTTCGAAAAACGAACGCTCGCTTAAATGTGAGCACGGACATTCCTTCGATATTTCCGCGGAAGGATACGTCCACCTTCTTCCGGCAAACAAAATGAATTCAAAAATCCCCGGCGACAGCAAGGAAATGGCCGCTTCCCGCTCCGCCTTCCTCGATAAAGGATATTACGAACCGCTTCTTCTGGAACTTGAAAAAACGGTGCTCGAACTTGCAAAAGGCGAGGAACCTGCGGTGCTCGATTGCGGATGCGGCGAAGGATATTATACTTCCAACATTGCAAAAGAGCTTAAAAACCGCATTCCCAAGGCAAAAATCGCGGGTTTTGATATAAGCCGCCCTTCCGTTAGGCGCGCCGCAAAAAGAACGAAGGAAGTTGAATTTGCGGTTGCTTCCGTTTTCGATATTCCCGTTTCCGACGGGGAATTCGATATTCTTCTCAACGTGTTCAGTCCTTTGAGCATCGGGGAATATAACCGCGTGCTCAAAAGCGGCGGATACTATGTCTATGTTGTTCCCGCGGCAAGACATCTTTGGGAACTTAAAGCGGCGATTTATGATGTTCCGTATGAAAACAAAGAAGAGGATACCCCCTACGAAGGTTTTGAGCATATCGAAACAAGGCGAGTCCGATACAAAACCGAAATAAAAACAAGCGAGGATATCTTTGCCCTTTTCCAGATGACGCCATATTATTGGAAAACCTCCGCAAAAGGCGCCGAAAAACTGAAGAAATACGAAAGCCTTCTGACGGAAGTCGCTTTCGATATTCATATTTACAAAAAGGAGAAATAAAAATGCATTACGATTACAAAACAACCGGAACCTGCTCCAAAAAAATAAGCTTTGATATGGACGAAAACGGAATCGTCACCAACATTGTTTTCCTCGGCGGCTGCCCCGGAAACCTCCAGGCAATTCCGAAGATTCTCGAAGGCTGGAAAGCGGATGACATCATCGACCGCCTTTCCGGAAACGATTGCGCCGGAAGGGGAACTTCCTGCGCCGACCAGCTTGCAAAAGCTCTTGTCTGGGCAAAAGAACAGAACTGAAAAAAACGCCCCTCCGGGGCGTTTTTTTAATGCGGAATGCAAAGTGCATAATGCAGAATTATTAATTTAAAATTGAAAGAGTAGGGCGGGGGCTTGCTCCCGCCGCAAAAAAGGCTTCCCGGAGGGCAATAGCCCCCTTTAGTCAAGGGGGCCTTTTTGCAAAAAAAACGGCGGAAATCCGCTGTTTTTACTGGAAATTTTTAAAATTCACGTTTTCATCATTGTTTTTTATTAAAAATATGTTAAAATACATATCATAATGGGGTAAAAGCGGAAAAAACGGTTTTGCCCGATTTTTGCCGGCTTCCGGCAGGAATGAAGGTGAAGAAAATAGAACAGTATAACGTAACCGGAATGAGCTGCGCCGCCTGCTCCGCAAGGGTTGAAAAAGCGGTTTCCGAAGTGGAAGGCGTAACTTCCTGCTCCGTAAGCCTTCTTACAAACTCAATGGGAGTTGAGGGAAGCGCGGATTCCGAAAAAATAATTGCGGCGGTTGAAGCGGCTGGCTATGGCGCTTCGCTTAAAACCGCGGACAAAAAAGAAAAACAGCGCAGCAGAGCGGATGCTCTTGAAGATAAGGAAACTCCGGTTCTTAAAAAGCGACTTTGGGCATCAATCGGTTTTCTTGCGGTTCTGATGTATATTTCCATGGGGCATACCATGTGGAACTGGCCTCTTCCGGATTTCCTTGCAAAGAACTGCATTGCAATCGGCCTTGCCCAGATGCTTCTTGCGGGGATCGTAATGGTGATAAACCAGAAATTCTTCATAAACGGCTTCAAAGGTCTGCTCCATAAAGCGCCGAATATGGATACCCTTGTTGCTCTCGGTTCCGGAGCTTCCTTTGTTTACAGCGTCTATGCCCTTTATGCAATGTCCGAAGAGGTTATTGCGGGAAATCTTTCCGGCGCGCACCATTATCTCCATGAATTTTATTTTGAATCCGCGGCGATGATCCTTGCGCTTATAACCGTCGGAAAAATGCTTGAGGCCCGTTCAAAAGGAAAAACAACGGATGCTCTCCGTTCCATTATGGATCTTGCGCCGAAAACCGCAACGGTTATCCGGGACGGCGAAGAAGTTACCGTCGGAATTGAGGAACTCCGCAAAGGCGAAATCTTCGTTGTCCGTCCGGGCGAAAGCATTCCCGTTGACGGAATCGTTCTTGAAGGCGAAACCGCGGTAAACGAATCCGCCCTCACCGGCGAAAGCATCCCGGTTGACAAAACCGCCGGTTCCCGCGTTTCCGCCGCGACCATAAACCAAAGCGGATTTATAAAATGCGAAGCGGAAAGAGTCGGGGAAGACACGACCCTTTCCCAAATTATAAAAATGGTTGAGGAAGCTTCCGCAACAAAAGCTCCCATAGCAAAAGTTGCCGACAAAGTTTCCGGAATTTTTGTTCCGGTGGTAATAACAATTGCGCTTATAACCGCCGCAACCTGGCTTTTCCTCGGCGAAACGGTCGGTTTCGCCATTGCAAGGGGAATTTCCGTTCTTGTAATAAGCTGTCCCTGCGCTCTCGGTCTTGCAACTCCCGTTGCGATTATGGTCGGAAGCGGATTGGGCGCAAAAAACGGAATCCTTTATAAAACCGCCGCTTCTCTTGAAGAAGCCGGAAGAACCGAAATTGTCGTAATGGACAAAACCGGAACCATTACAAAAGGCGAACCTTCCGTAACGGATATAATTCCCGCGGAAGGGGTTTCCGAAGCGGCATTTTTAAAAATCGCCTGCGCGGTTGAATCAAAAAGCGAACATCCTCTTGCGAAGGCAATTATCGCAAAATGCGATGAGCTTGGAATAAAAACCGCCGCAGCTTCAAACTTCTATGCCCTTCCCGGAAGCGGAGTTTCCGGAATAATGGGCGGAATCCCCGTTTTCGGCGGAAATCTTGATTTTATCGGGAACACCTCGCCCGTTCCGGAAGGAACCAAGGAAAAAGCGGAGGAACTTGCCTCCGAAGGAAAAACTCCCCTTTTCTTCAGCGGAAACGGAATGTTCCTCGGAACAATCGCCGTTGCGGATACGGTAAAGGAAGAAAGCCCCGAAGCTGTTTCCCGCCTTAAAAATATGGGAATATATACCGTAATGCTAACCGGCGACAACGAAAGAACCGCAAAAGCCATTGCGGAACAGGTCGGCGTTGACGAAGTCATTGCCGGCGTTTTTCCGGAAGGAAAAGAAGAAGCTGTCCGCCGTTTTAAAGAAAAAGGAAAAACCGCAATGGTCGGCGACGGAATAAACGATGCGCCCGCCCTTGCTTCCGCAGATATCGGAATTGCAATCGGAGCGGGAACGGACGTTGCAATCGACTGCGCGGACGTTGTTCTTATGCAAAGCCGCCTTTCGGACGTTCCGGCGGCAATCGCTCTCGGAAGAGCGACCCTCCGCAATATCCGCCAGAATCTTTTCTGGGCGTTCATTTATAATACAATAGGAATTCCCGTTGCGGCAGGCGCGCTTGTTTCCTTCGGTATTGAACTTAATCCGATGCTCGGCGCCGCCGCAATGAGCCTTTCAAGCTTCTGTGTCGTAAGCAACGCCCTGCGCCTTAATCTTGCGGATATTTTCAACCCGAAGAAAGACAGAAAACGCAAAAATGCTATAATCTTTTCCGAATCCGCGGAAACCGAACCCGCCGAACCTGCCGAACCTGCGGAGGATAAAGAATCTTCCGCGGAGAACGTCATCCCCGGCGTTCCGTCCGGACCGGAAACCGAAGAAACCGAAGCCGCCCCGGAAATTATCGAAAAAACCTATAAAATTTCCGGAATGATGTGCGGACACTGCGAAGCCCACGTTAAGGAAGCGCTTGAAGCGATTCCGGAAATTATCGAAGCAAAAGCTTCCTGCCTTTATGACAGCGCGGAAGTTAAAATGACCGCGGAAGTTCCGGAAGAAAAAATCCGCGAAGCAATCGAAAAGGCAGGATATAAACTGGAATAACCGGTATTTTGTGCCCGAAACAAAAAATTCATAAAATTTTTTAAAATTTCATGCAATACTTTTTGAATTTTCGGACACTTAATATATATGCGCCTTTTTCGGGCGCGCAAAAACAAGCAAAAAAACACACCGCCGCCGGAAAGGCGGCAAGCTTTAAAAAAGAAAGGAATAAAAACAAAATGAAAAAAATTCTTGCATTTGTACTTGCTATGATCATGGTTCTTTCCTTCGCGGCATGCGGAAACAGCGAACCCGCAGAAGGCGAAAACGCAAACACCGAAGTAACCGTCGGTTCCGCTCTCGAAATTCTTGAAACCGTTTGGGGCAAATTCGGCGAAGACGAAAAATTCTTCGCAATGGGCGGCGACTATGACAACATGGTTGACAATGCTCCCGGCGCTGTTACCAACGCAGATTACATCTCCGGCGTTCTTCTTGTTCCCGCAGGCACCGAAGTTATCGAAGCGGCAGGTCTTGTTCACGGAATGAACCTCAACTCCTTCACCGCAGGCGCTTTCAAAGTTTCCGACGCAGCAGCTTTCGCTGAAACCATGCACGAAGCAATCGCTTCCAACCAGTGGATGTGCGGCTTCCCCGAAAAAATGGTAATCGCAACCTTCGGAAACGAATACGTTGTCGCAATGTTCGGTCTTAACGACGCAATCAACCCCTTTGAAGAAAAACTTGTTGCCGAATATCCTGAAGCAACCATCGTTTACAGCGAAGCAATCGCATAATTTCTTCTTTACGAAGAACAATCGGGCGCATCCTTCCGATGCGCCCGCCTTTTTCAAAAAAACAAAAGGGCTTTAAAAATTCTGATTGAATAATCAAAACTTTTAAAACCTTTCTGTTTAAAAAATTTTTTGGAGGTGAACCTATGCTCTTTTCGAGCATTCCTTTCCTTTATTATTTTCTGCCGCTTGTTCTGATAACCTATTTTGCGGCGCCGAAAAAGCTTAAAAACGCGGTTCTTTTTGCGTACAGCCTTGTTTTCTATGCCTGGGGCGAACCGGTTTATGTTTTCCTCATGGCGGTTTCAATCGTTTCCGCCTGGGGTCTGGCTCTTTTGATGGAAAAAGCAAAAACGCAAAAGGTAAGAAAAATCATTATGATAATTTCCGTTGTGATAAGCTTTTCTTTCCTTGCCTATTTCAAATATGCGGATTTCTTCATCAGCAACTTCAACGCCGCAACGGGACTTTCAATTCCGCTTTTAAAACTTGCCCTTCCGGTGGGAATAAGTTTTTATACCTTCCAGATAGCAAGCTATACCATTGACGTTTACCGCGGCGACACAAAGGCGAACAGAAACATCGTGAACTTCGGAGCCTATGTTGTGCTTTTTCCCCAGCTTATTGCGGGACCCATTGTCCGTTACGTCGATATTGCGGAAATGCTTGAAAACCGAACCCATACCCTTGAAAAAACCGCATACGGAATCAAAAGATTCTGCCTCGGTCTTGGAAAAAAGGTTCTTCTTGCAAACACCTTCGGCGAACTTTGTTCCGTTTTCCGGGCAAGCGACGAAAAAACGGTTCTTTTCTATTGGATGTATGCGGCGGCTTTTATGCTCCAGATTTATTTCGATTTTTCCGGCTATTCCGATATGGCGATAGGTCTTGGAAGAATCTTCGGCTTCACATTCCTCGAAAACTTCGATTTTCCCTTTGTTTCCAAAAGCATCACCGAATTCTGGAGAAGATGGCATATGTCCCTCGGAAGCTGGTTCCGTGATTACGTTTATATTCCCCTCGGCGGAAACAGGGTTAAAACTCCCCGCTTCCTCTTCAACATTTTTGTGGTCTGGTTCCTTACCGGTTTCTGGCACGGCGCCGACTGGCAGTTCATCGTATGGGGACTTTTCTATGGCGTAATGCTTGTGATTGAAAAAATGTGGCTTAAAAAATATCTCGATAAGGCTCCCGCCTTCCTTTGCCATATCTACGTTCTTTTCCTTTCCGCAATCGGCTTTGTGATTTTCAATTCCGTCAATATGGCGGGCGCAATAGAAGATCTTAAAGGAATGTTCGGATTTTCCGGTCTTCCCCTTTGCGGAACCGAAACTCTTTATTACCTCAAGAGTTTTGCCCTTATGTTTGTTGTCGGTTCTCTTCTTGCAACCCCGGTTATCAAGAACCTCCTTGCAAAAATCGATTCCGCAAAAACCGGCGGAAAAATTCTTGCGGTTCTCCGCCCAATTGGTTTTGCGGCAATTTTGATCATAGTGACCGGATATCTTGCGGACGGTTCCTTTAATCCGTTCTTCTATTTCAGATTTTAAAGAAAGGCGGTATTAATATGAAAAAAAGAACAGAATATATCTATACCGCCGTGCTCATGGCGGTGCTCATCTTCGGGCTTGCGATTTTCGCCGTGCTCAAACCCGCGGACGAATTTTCCGAAAGCGAAAGAAGACCCCTTAAACAGCTTCCGGAACTTTCGGTCGAAACAATCCTGAACGGAAACTTCATGGATAATTTCGAGGATTATACAAACGACCAGTTCCCGTTAAGGGATGCTTTCCGCTCAATAAAAGCTCTTTCAAGATACTATCTTTTCGGTCTTTCCGACAACAACGAACTTTATTTCGCCGAAGGTCATATCGCAAAGCTCGATTTTCCCCTTGATGAGGATTCGATTAATTACGCGGCGGACCGTTTTGAAGACCTCTATAACAAATATATGGCGGGAAAAGCAAACAAAGTCGTTTTCTCCGTCGTTCCGGATAAAGGATTTTATATTGCCGAAGAAAACGGCTATCCGGCAATGGATTATGCGGCTATGCAGGAATTCTTCAAAAACCGCCTTGATTTTGCGGAATACGTTGATATAACCGGAACCCTCGGAAAGGATTCCTATTATCTCACCGATACCCATTGGCAGCAGCAGTATCTTACCGGAACCGCGGAAAAAATTCTTTCCGCCCTCGGGGCTTCCGCTTTTGATAATTTCGAAGAATCCGTCGCAACGGAAGAATTCCATGGGGTTTATTACGGTCAAAGCGCGCTTCCGCTTAAACCGGAAAAAATCGTCTGTCTTCATAATGCCGAACTTGACGGAATGACCGTTTTGAATTACGAAACCGGAAAAGAAACCGGCGTTTATGATTTCGATAAGCTCGGAAGCAAGGACCCTTATGAATTCTATCTTTCCGGACCTTCCCCGGTTCTTGAAGTCACAAATCCGAACGGGGAAGAAGGCAGAAAACTTATAATTTTCCGCGATTCCTTCGGTTCTTCGATCGGTCCGCTTCTTATGAATGATTACGAAAAAATCTTCCTGGTGGATACCCGCTATCTCCTTCCGGATTTTGTGGGAAACTACGTCGATTTTGAAGGCGCGGACGTCCTTATGCTTTACAGCAGCCTTGTTCTCAACGAAAGTTCCACCATTAAAAAATAATTTTTTAACAAAATCCCGAAAACTGCTTTATTTTTTGTTTTCGTTGATGTATAATGTATCCGGATAAGTTTCCCCATTTTTACAATAATATGGAGGATTTTATATGCAGGATTTTAATCTTAAAACAAAAGTATATTTCGGCGAAAACGCTCTTGATCATCTTCTTGAAAAAGACAGCAAATGTGCCTTCATCGTTGCCGATCCCTTTACCGTAAAAAGCGGGCTCATAAAACTTATTACCGACCGTCTTGACGCAACGGACGTTCCCTATCTTGTTTATGACGATGTTGTTCCGGATCCGCCCATGGATAAAGTTATTGTCGGGGTGCAAAAATGCCTCGGACTCCGTCCGGACTGCATTATGGCTGTTGGCGGCGGCAGCGCAATCGATTTTACCAAAGCGGTAAAAATGTTTGCCCACAGAGCTGACCCGACCTTCGATCCGCCTTTTGTTGCAATTCCCACCACAAGCGGAACCGGTTCCGAAGTGACCGAAGTTGCGGTAATCACCGATCCTGAAAAGAAAACAAAATATCCTCTTGTTTCCGAAGAACTTATCGCGGACGTTGCGATTCTTGATGCGGAACTTGTAAAAACCGTTCCGAAAACAATAACCGCCGATACCGGTATGGATATCATCACCCACGCAATCGAAGCTTTTGTCAGCACCGGAAACAGCGAATTTTCCGATGCCCTTGCGGAAAGAGCGATAAAACTCTGCTGCCGCTATCTTTGCCGTTCCTATCTCAACGCAAACGATATGGAAGCAAGAGGCAAAATCCACGTCGCTTCCTGCATGGCGGGTATGGCATTCAACGAAGCGGGACTCGGTCTTAACCACGGAATGGCTCACCAGCTCGGCGCAAGATTCCATATTCCCCACGGAAGAGCAAACGCAATGCTTCTGCCCTGCATCATCAGCTATAACAGCGACATCACAAACATGACCATTCCGCACGAAAATCTTCCGGCATGCGTCAAAAAATACTGCGAAATCGCCGCTTCCCTCGGAATTGTAAACTTCAACGAAGTTTCAACGGTACGTTCCTTTATGAACTATATCAAAATTCTCACAAGGGAAATGGATATGCCCTGCTGCATTAAAGATGTCGGCGGAATCACGAAGGAAGAATATTTTGCCGCAATCGACGAAATGGCCGACGCCGCGCTTAAAGATGCGACCACCCGGACCAACCCCAGAGTTCCCGCAAAAGAGGACGTTGTTGCAATTTACGAAGCCCTTTGGGATCTCCACCGCGACGACGAAAGATATTGATAATTAAAAAAAGCACCCTTCGGGGTGCTTTTATTTTGCCTTTTCTCGTGGAACCACCGCTTTACGGTAGGGAACAGTCCTGACCGTTCCGCAAAGCCTTCCCCCGGGGGAAGGTGTCAAAACCGAAGGCTTTGACGGATGAGGGGCAAACCCTGTCAGATTAAAAATGGGCGCACGCCCCTACGACGTTACAATAAAACCCGCTGCTTTACGGTAGGGAACGGTCTTGACCGTTCCGCAAAAAGAATTCCCGGAGGGCAGGCTCCCTTGTGCAAAGGGAGCAGTCGAAAATCTTTGATTTTTGACTGAGGGATTGTAACCCCGTCCAATTAAAAACGGGCGGATAATTTTAAAAAAACGGCGGAAGCAGGTGCCCTGAGCGAAGCGAAGAAATACCCTTGGGGTACCCCCGCCCTACATTGATTTTGATGAACCGCCGAAAACAGGGCGGTAATCTCGACAGAATCCCCCGGTCACGCACCTGTTCTTAAAAGCGTGACAGCCCCCTTTGACAAAGGGGCCTTTTTTGTAAAAAAACGGGCGGATATTATCCGCCCTGCATTATTTCAATGAACTTTTTCCGTCCGGCGTCACAGAATTTCGTCGATCTGCGATTCACCGAAAATTTCAAAACCGTTTTCAAGAAGAAGCGCGGCGGTTTTTCCGAATCCGGGAACAAGTCCGCCGTCAAATTTTCCGTTATGGATAATTCCGCTTCCGCAGGAAGGACTTTTTTCTTTAAAAAGCGCCTTTTTTGCGCCGAAAATTTTTCCAAGGCGCAAAACCTCTTCCGCGCCTTTGATATATTCCGCGGTGACGTCTTTCCCGTCTTTTGTAAGAACTTTTTCGCCGGAAATTTCCGCCGGAATCCGGGGAGTCGGAAGTCCGCCGAAGATTTCCGCGCAAACCGGAACAAGTTCATATTTTTCCATGAGTTTTTCAATGCCGGAAACGGGTTTGCTTTTTCCGTCATATCTGCAGGAAACGCCGAGAAGGCAGGCGCTTATAAGAAGTTTTTCCATAAGTTTTCTCCTTTTTTTCAATTGATCTGTAAATATAATACACCCGAAAAGAAAACCGGTCAACAAAAAAGGCCTCCGCATCTGCGGAGGCCTTTTTTGTTTTCAGAATATGATTTTATATTTTTTGAGCGTTTTCGCAAGAAAAACTCCGAGTATTCCCGCGGTTACAAATTCGCCGAAACCGACCGTGAGCATGAAGAAAGGGATGCTTCCTTCCGCTCCGTAAGCATAGCGAAGAACAAAAGGAACAATAATCATGTTCGCAAGAATTGTCGGAACGGGGGCGAGATAAACGCTTTTTTTGCGCAATGCCCAGGCTCCCCAGGCTCCTATAAGGCTTGCAAGGCTTCCGAAGATAACGTCCCAGACAACTCCGCCGGTTATGATATTCGAAATCATACAGCCGATAAAGACGCCGGGAATCGCCGCCGGGGTGAAAACCGGAAGAACAGCGAACATTTCCGAAAGGCGGAACTGGATAACTCCGCTTGAAATTCCGAGAAGGGCGGAAACTTCGGTAAGAAGGACGTAAAGCGCCGCAATCATCGCGCTTTTTGTAAGGAAAGCCGTTTTTGTTTTTCTGTTATTCATTTTTCAAAATCTCCTTTGGTTTTGTTTTAAGTGAGGAAGGCTTCGAACTCACTGGGTTGATATTATATCACTTTTCCGGGAACCTTGCAACAAAAAAAGAGCGGCAAAACCGCTCTTTTTTTTAAGAAAAATTAATTTAATCAGTCTTCGGAAGGCTTCCAGGAAGAAAGATATCCGTTGAATTCTTCTTTATAGGTTTCCGGAATCGGTGCGTTTGCGTTAAGAACAAAGCTTGCGTTTTTGTCAACATGTTCGTTTGCAACGTCGGTTACGAGTTTTGCAACGATTACGAAGCGGTAATTGTCGCGTGCCTGAAGACCGTATGCAACGGTGCAGGTGGAAAGGGTGAGGATCTGGTCGCCGGTGGTTACCTCAACGTCATAATCGTAGATGGAGCGTTCCTGAACGGTTCTGAGCATAAGGTCATATTCGTCGGTTTTGGGGCTCGGTTCGATGTACCAAAGGTCGCCTGCGCTCTTGCTGTTGTTGTAATAAGGAGCAAAAACGTTGTTGACAGCTTTTGCGTCGTTATAGAATACCGCAAAAATTTCCCATACGGTGTTTTCTTCCGGAAGGGTGAGGTAAATATAAGGAGTCTGTTCCGCAAAGCTCGGATCCTTGAAGTTGAAAAGCTGGGAGAAAAGCGGACCGTTCGGGTCGTCGTTTTTATAGGAAAGGTTTTCTTTGCCAAGGTCGCTGTGACCGAAAATTACGGTGTTGGTGGAAAGTTCGGCGGAAGTGTTTCCGAAGAAGTTGCGGAAATGGGTGTAATATGCGCCGTCAATCCAATAGCTGTTGGGGATCTTCTTGCCGGTGATGTCGCGTTTGTTGTAAGGATAGGATTTGTCATAGCTGAAGCAAACGCCTGCGTCAACGTCCTCAAGACCCGGGATATAAAGCCAGGCAACAACGTCGTTGTTGGTGTTGAAGGCTTCAACATACTGGTTTTTTCTGTTGGGGATTTCAAATTTTTCGTCTTCGCCTGTGTTCTGTTCCGGATCGTCGCCGTTGTTTTCGTCTTCACCGATTACGATGTTGTTTCCGGGGTTGTTGGGGCCGGAAGGTTCTTCGGAAGGGGAGCAGCTTGTTGCAATGATAAGGATAAGCGCGATGAGAACAACAAGAATTGCCGCCGCGCCGATGATAACCGTTTTGGTCGGAAGGTTTTTGAGTTTATCCATGATTCCGGAAAGGGGATTTTCCTTTGCGGGTTTTTCGTCCTTCGGGAACTGGGTTTCGTCAGCAACTTCTTCCTTTTTAGGCGCCGCGGGTTTTGCTTTTTCGGGTTTCGGTTTCTTTTCGGAAACGGTTTTGATTCCGGCGGAAATTCCTTCGCCTACGGTTTTTGCGCCTGCGGCAGCGCCCGCGAAGAATTCGCCGACAAAATTATTTTTCTTTTTTTCTTTTGCGGGTTTTTCTTCCTTCGGGGAATTGTCAACATAGCGCACAACTTTGCGGGGTTTTCCCTCCGGGGAAACTCCGTCTTCCGGAACCGGGATATCGTCGATAAAATCTTCATCGGGGATATTTACGGAAAAGTTTTTTTTCTGTTCTTCGGACAAAATATATCATTCCTTTCTTAAAGGCAATTTTCTACCTATACATAATAACATTATATTCTTTCAATTACAAGACGCAGAAAATAAATTACCATTAAATAAGTATCGTTTTTTGGCGTTTTTGTTGCATGAAAACAAAAATTTTTTTAATTTGCCTCTTCTTTTCCAAGAACGTCCCAAGGGGAAATTGTTCCAAGGAGCTTTCCGTCGGCTTTTCCGTTCGATGTTACAAAAACCATTGCAAGGCGTTTTCCGCCGGAATAGGTGTGTTCAAAAATATCCCGGAGCTCGTCAACATAAAGCGAATCTTTCACAAAACGGTAAACTTCGGAACTGTGGTGGTCAAGCGAAATATATTTCGCCGCATCCGCAAAGGAATATCCGGGACCGAGCGGTTCGCCTTTTTTGTCCGCAATAATATTGAGGAAGGAAACGGCGGTGAAAACTCCGCAGACTTTTCCGGCGCCGTCAAGAACCGGAACGTGACCGGTTGGAATTTCCTTCATTTTCAAAAGGGTTTCAAGGACGCTGTCGGAGCAGTTTTTATAAAAAAGGCGGCTTTTCGGAATCATTATCTGGCTGCATTTTTTGCGGTTTTTAAGGGAAGCTATGGTCCGTTCAAGAAAATTTATCATTTCCCTTGTGGGTTCAACCGGATATTCCCCGCCGATTTTCTTTTTGTGCTGAAGAAGGTTCCGGACCTCCTGGCAATATTTTATCTCCTCGCGGAAAGGGCGGTATTCGTCCCTTTTTGAAAGAAAATTCGTGACGGAATCCCAATCGTTGAGCCCGAAGGTTTCCTTAACTATCGCCTCAAGTTCCTTGAATTTCTGGATATATTCGTCTGCGTTTGTCAAAAAAATCATCTCCTTACGGAAGATTCCTTAAAAAATTATTATACCCCTTATCACAATTTATTACAAGCAAAAGCAAAAAAGCCTTACTCCGGGGGAAATATATTTTTGCCAAACCTTGTAACTTCTTTTTCAAAAGTGTATAATAAAATCGAAAAAATATTGTCCGAAGGGAGTTTTTTTATAATGCCGAGAGCCGACGAAGGACTTGCTTTCCTTCTCCGTTACGAAAACGTAGCATGGTACGAGGACGGAAAAGTCCGTATTCTTGACCGCCGCTGCTATCCCCACCCGATTAAATTTGTCACCTGCAACACCTCCGAGGAAGTTGCAAACGCAATGAGAGATATGATCGTCCAGAGCGCGGGTCCTTATCTTGCCTGCGGAATGGGAATCGTTCTTGCCGCCTATGAAGCAAAAGATATGCCCTACGATAAAGCAATGGCGCATATCCGCTATGCTCAGGATCTTATTGTCAACGCAAGACCCACCACAGCAAAACGCATTAAAATCATCACCGATTCCTGCGTTGCCGCCGCGGAAGAAGCTTATGCCGCCGGCGAAAAAGACGCGATCCAGGCAACTTTTGACCGCATTATCGCCCTTACCGACAACCGTTATAACAAAATCGGCGAAGTTGCAAAACACCTTGTTTCAAAATTCCCGGAGGAAGGCACCGTTATGACCCAGTGCTATGCGGAAACTATCCTCGGTTTCATGTGCAAGGAAATCAAGGCCCAGGGCAAAAAAATAAAATTTGTCTGCCCCGAAACAAGACCTTATTTCCAGGGCGCACGCCTTACCGCTTCCGTTCTCCACGATATGGGATTTGACGTAACCGTTATTACCGACAACATGCCCGGCTGGACCATGCACGAAAAGAAAGTTGACGTCTTTACCTGCGCCGCCGACGCAATCACCATGGACGGCGTTGTTATCAACAAAGTCGGCACCTTCCAGATCGCTCTTGCGGCAAAATACTGGGGAATTCCTTTCTATGTAACCGGAACTCCCGACAAATGCCATCCTTTCGCAAAGGACGTTAAAATTGAAGAGCGCGACCCGAACCTTGTTCTCGAAGCTCTCGGAACCAGAACCGCCGTTGAAGGCGTAAGCGGATTCTATCCCGCATTCGACAAAACCCCGCCGGAACTTGTAACCGGCTTTGTCACCGACAAAGGAATCTATGACGGCGACAAACTCTGGGATTATTACAACGGCGACGACGGCACCGGCGAATACGAACTCATCGTTTAAGCCTTCCCTTTGGGGAAGGTGTCTGCGAAGCAGGCGGATGAGGAGAAAATAATAAAAAGTAGGGCGGGGGCTTGTTCCCGCCGTAAAAAAGCTCCGTTGTTCATTCGAACAACGGAGCTTTTTGTTATTTATACGGAGTGGGGTTATCGGTAAGTCCGAGTATATAGTCGGTGCTTGTGTTATAATATTCCGCAAGTTTTATCAGCGCCCAAACGGGAATTTCGTGTATGCCTTTTTCATATCTGCGGTAAACTTCGCGTTTGCAATCGAGAAATTCCGCAATTTCTTTCTGTGTTTTATCGGAATCAATTCTTAAATCTGCCAGCCTTTGAAAAAACATATAGCAACACCTCTTAAATAGATGCTACTATTTTGTTGCGTACAACGTTAAAATATGCTACAATATTGTGGCGCAAAATGTAAATGGAAGTGCATTACGAATACCGCAAAAAAGCCCCGTTGTTCATCGGAACAACGGAGCTTTTATTTATAAACGTCTTCATCTTTTGCGGGAATTTCCCCGTTTTCCTTTTCGTATTCTTCAATACAGTTTTGTGCAAGAAATTCAAGCTGTGCGTTCAAGGAACGCATATTTTTCTTTGCGATATAACTTAATTTATATAAAACCAAAGGTTCAAAACGTATCCCCGTCTGTTTTTTGTTAGTCGCCATGATAACACCTCGAATATAATCTGATAACAGTATAGACGAATTGAACTTTATTTTATACTAACAAAGTGTTATCATACAGCTGAAAATTTGATGTTTGCGAGGGTTTTATGAAAAAGGATTTATATAAAGCGGGTTTTTCCCGGGAGGCTCTTGAACATTTATATACGGATATCAGGAAAATTTCGGGATACACAAAAGAGGAAGCGGACGCTCTTTGCTTATATATCCCGATGACGCAGGAAATTTTTGATAAATGCTTAAAAACCGCGGCTGAAACCAGGGATTTTGAAACGGAAGATTATCTTTATAAAACCTTTCCGGAATTTTCAAAAAAATAGAGAACAGCCGGAATCCTAAACCGCCTTTTTCCTGAGAGGAAGGCTTTAAAAAACCCCTTCCGTTTTCCGCGGAAGGGGTTTTTGTTTTACAAAACCGCCCCTTTGTGCTATATTAAAAGCAGATTTTTCCGGAAAGGGGATTTTTCCTTTGAAGATTTTTGCGCCGGATTATTACCGGGATTTCCGATGCATTGCCGGAGATTGCGGACACAGCTGCTGCATCGGTTGGGAAATCGATGTTGATGAAGAAACCGCGGAAATTTATAAAAAAGTTCCCGGAGATTTCGGGAAAAAACTCCGGGAAAACATCGATTTTTCCGAAGAGGGAGGTTCTTTCCGCCTTTGTGAAAACGACCGCTGTCCGTTTCTCAACGATAAAAACCTTTGCGAAATATATATAAATCTCGGCGAGGAAGCTCTTTCGCAAATTTGTTCCGACCACCCACGCTTCCGCAATTATTACGAAAGCCGCACCGAAATCGGCCTCGGACTTTGCTGTGAAGAGGTAGCAAGGCTTGTTCTGACGAAGGAAAGCGGAACGAAAATCGTTGAAATCGGCGAGGATTCGGAAGAGCCATATTTTTATGAAGACGAGGAAGATTTTTTCAAAATCCGGGAAAGAATTTTTTTCGCGTTACAAAACCGCGAAAAACCTTTCGCCGAAAGGATAAAAGACGCCTTCGGAACAATCGGTTCAGCGGTTCCGGAATTCAATCCGGGAAAATGGGCAAAAATCTGCCTCGGTCTTGAAAGGCTTGACGAAAGCTGGACGGAGATTCTCGAAAACATAGCCGGGAATCCCGCTCCGCCGGAAGTTTTTGACGAAACCGCCGGTGAACAGCTTTTAGGCTATTTTGTCTTCCGCCATTTTTGCCCGGAATATGAAAAAACTTCCCTTGCGTTCTGCCTTTTAAGCTTCCTTATGACGGAAAAAGCCGCGGAACAGATCGGAATTTTTGAAGCCGCAAGGCTCTGGTCTTCCGAAATAGAATATTCAAGCGAAAACAAGCCTCTGCTTTTGAGCACGCTTTTTGAAGAAGGAGTTTAACTTATGAAACAGGAAACGATCGATATGCTGCTCAAATTCCGGGACGACAGAAACTGGAAGCAGTTCCATAACCCGAAGGACCTTGCAATTTCAATTTCCCTCGAAGCTTCGGAGCTTCTTGAGGTGTTCCAATGGAGCGCGGAGGACCTTTTCTGCGCCGGAAAAACCGATAAAATAAAGGAAGAACTGGCGGACGTGCTCAACTACTGCATTCTTATGGCGGATGCCTGCGGACTTGATATGGATGAGATAATACAGTCAAAAGTAAAGCGCAATTCCGAAAAATATCCGGTTGAACTTGCCTTCGGGAACAAGGCAAAATATACCGAACTGGAAAAGAAGGACTGAAACAGAAAATCCCGTGCTCAAAAATGAGCACGGGATTTTCTGCTTTATCGGACAATTTCTCTTGCAACAAGAACGCCGCTTGCGGAAGCATGGGAAAGGGAATGGGTGATTCCGCTTCCGTCGCCGATGATATAAAGTCCTTCATATTTTTCGGACATAAGTTTTTCGTTGACTTCAACTTCCATGTTGTAGAATTTAACTTCAACGCCATAGAGAAGGGTATCGTCATTTGCGGTTCCGGGGGCAACTTTATCAAGCGCATAAATCATTTCGACAATGCCGTCGAGGATTCGTTTCGGAAGAACGAGGGAAAGGTCGCCGGGGGTTGCGTTAAGGGTCGGGGTGATGAAAGCTCCGTCAATGCGGTCCTGGGTGGAACGGCGTCCGCGGATAAGGTCGCCGAAGCGCTGGACAATAACTCCGCCGCCAAGCATATTGGAAAGTCTTGCAATGCTTTCGCCGTAGCCGTTGGAATCCTTGAAAGGTTCGGAAAAATGTTTTGCAACAAGGAGAGCGAAGTTTGTGTTTTCGGTCTGTTTTTCCGGATCCTCATAGCTGTGTCCGTTAACGGTGATGATTCCGTTGGTGTTTTCGTTAACAACCGCGCCCTTTGGGTTCATGCAGAAAGTACGGACAAGGTCGCCGTATTTTTCGGTGCGGTAAACGATCTTGCTTTCATAAAGCTCGTCGGTAAGATGGGAAAAAACGTCCGCGGGAAGTTCAACGCGCACGCCGATATCAACGCGGTTCGATTTTGTGGGAATTCCCATTTCTTCACAGACTTTTTCCATCCATTTGCTTCCGCTTCTGCCGACGGAAATTACGCATTCCCTGCAGAAATAGGATTCTTTCGCGGTCTTGATTTCATATCCGCTTTCGTTTGCAAGAACGTGTTCAACAGAGGTATCGAAGAAGAATTCGACTTTATCTTTAAGGAAATTATAAAGATTTTCAAGAACGATATAGTTTATATCCGTTCCGAGATGACGGACGGAAGCATCGAGAAGATGAAGGTCGTTCTGGATGCAGAGTTTTTTGAATTTTGTTCCGGCGGTGGAATAAAGCTTTGTTCCCTCGCCGCCGTAGGCCATATTTATTTCATCGACGTAGCGCATAAGTTCAAGCGCTTTTTTCTTGCCGATATATTCAAAAAGCGTTCCGCCGAAATCGTTTGTGATATTGTATTTTCCGTCGGAAAAAGCGCCGGCTCCGCCGAAACCGCTCATAATGGAACAGGTTTTGCAGCCTATGCAGCTTTTGATTTTATTGCCATCGATGGGGCAGCGGCGTTTTTCAAGTGAATGTCCCGCTTCAAAAACCGCGACTTTGAGTTCGGGTTTTTGCTTGATGAGTTCAAAAGCGGAAAAAATTCCGCCGGGACCCGCACCGATTATAATAACGTCGTAATTCATTAAAAATTCGCCTCCGAAAAAAGGATTTATGCATCAGGAAGATTATATCATCCGAAAGCAAAAATTTCAATTAACAAACATACCACATTCTGTTAACATCTTAACTTTTGTTAAGTACACGGTTAGGCAATTCTAACCGATTTTTTACAAAAAAGCGGAATCTTTAAAAGAAAAGAATAAATAATCTTTTGAATTTTGGTTATAAAATTAACAAAAATTCGGTTTTCCTATTGCTTTTTATATATTGTTGGTTTATAATTTAACATGATAGGGGAATTTTGCGCTTTTTTAAAAAGCAAAACTCCCCGTTTTTGTGGATTAGTAAAAATTTTTAAGGGGGAAATCAAAAAAATGGCTCATCTCAGCGAAGCTGCTGTCGTAAAGATCAACGAAATCTGCGACAGATATGTAAACGAAAAAACTCCGCTCATTATGATCCTCAGCGATATCCAGAAAGAATACGGATATATCCCGCTTGAGGTACAGGAAATTGTTTCCGAACGCACCGGAATTTCCGTTGCGGAGATTTACGGAGTAGTTACCTTCTATTCCTTCTTCTCTCTCGAACCCAACGGCAAATACGTAATCGGATGCTGCCTCGGTACTGCCTGCTATGTTAAAGGCGCACAGCAGATTGTTGACAAATTCTCCGAAATCCTCGGAATCAAACCCGGCGAAACCACCAAAGACGGTCTTTTCACAATCGATGCTCTCCGCTGCATCGGCGCCTGCGCAATTGCACCGGCAGTTACCATCAACGGAAAAGTTTATCCCCATGTCCAGGTTTCCGAAGTTCAGGGAATCGTTGACGAATATAAAGCAAAGGAGGCTGCTGAAGCATGATCAGAACACCCGAAGAACTTTTTGCAAGAGCAGCTGTCTGCAAGGAACTGCTTGATTCCAAATTCAACGGCTCCGACGGAAAAATCTATCTTATGATTTGCGGCGGCGGCGGCTGCGTTGCTTCCGGCGCGCTCAAACTCGAAGAAGAATGCAACCGTCTTATCCAGGAAAAAGGTCTTGAGGAAAAAGTTGCGGTACGCAAAGTCGGCTGCTTCGGTCTTTGCTCCCAGGGACCTTTCATCCGCGTTTTCCCGAAAGACGTTCTCTATCGCCTTGTAAAACAGGAAGATATTGAAGAAATCATTGAAAAAGACGTAATCGGCGGCGAAATCGTCGAAAGACTTCTTTATGTTGACCCCAAAACCGGCGAAAAAATCGCAAAACAGGACCAGATTCCTTTCTATAAAAAGCAGAAGAAAATCGCTCTCCATGGCTGCGGCGTAATCAACCCCGAAAGCTTCGATGAAGCTCTCGGCTGCGGTGCATACCAGGGTCTTGCAAACGCTCTTAAAATGACTCCCCAGGAAGTTGTAACCTCCGTTCTCGAATCCGGACTTCGCGGAAGAGGCGGCGGCGGCTTCCTTACCGGACGCAAATGGCAGTTTGCTTATAATCAGGACAGCAAGGAAAAATACGTTGTATGTAACGGCGACGAGGGCGACCCCGGCGCATTCATGGACCGTTCCATTCTTGAGGACAACCCCCTTTCCGTAATCGAAGGTATGACCATCGCAGGTTACGCAATCGGCGCTTCCGAAGGTTATTTCTATGTCCGCGCGGAATATCCCACCGCAGTAAAACGTCTTCGCAACGCAATTGCAATGGCTGAAGCACAGGGACTTCTCGGCGACGATATCCTCGGTTCCGGTTTCTCTTTCCGCGCACATATCCGTCTTGGCGCAGGCGCATTCGTCTGCGGCGAAGAAACCGCGCTTCTCCATTCCATCCAGGGACTCCGCGGCATGCCCAGACCCCGTCCTCCTTTCCCGGCAGTACGCGGTCTTTGGGACAAACCCACAATTGTTAACAACGTGGAAACCCTTGCAACCGTTCCTTATATTCTCAGAAACGGCGTTGAGGAATTCACCAAATACGGCACCACCGGTTCCAAAGGCACAAAAGTATTCGCTCTCGGCGGTAAAGTAAACAACGTCGGTCTTGTTGAGGTTCCCATGGGTACAACCCTCCGCGAACTTGTTTACGATATCGGCGGCGGCATTCCCAACGACAAAAAATTCAAGGCAATCCAGACCGGCGGTCCTTCCGGCGGCTGCATCACCGCGGACGAACTTGACGTTTCCATCGACTTCGACAACCTCGTAGCTCTCGGTTCCATGATGGGTTCCGGCGGCGCAATCGTAATGGACGAAGACAACTGCATGGTTGACGTTGCAAAATTCTATATGGAATTCATCTGCGACGAATCCTGCGGAAAATGTTCTCCCTGCCGAATCGGTACAAAGAGAATGCTTGAGATTCTCACCAAAATCACCGAAGGCGAAGCAACCATGCAGGATCTTGAAGACCTTGAAACAATCGGCAACGCCTGCCAGAGCAACTCCCTCTGCTCCCTTGGACAGAGCGCGGCAAACCCGGTTATTTCCACCCTTGCTTCCTTCTATGACGAATATCTTGCACATATCCAGGACAAAAAATGCCCCGCACATGTCTGCAAAAACCTTACCGTATATTCCATCGATCCCGATAAGTGCAAACGCTGCAGCCTCTGCGCGAAAAAATGCCCTGTCGGAGCAATTTCCGGCATAGTCGGCAAGACCAACTTCGTAATTGACCCGGACGTTTGCGTAAGATGCGGACTTTGCATCTCTTCCTGCAAATTCGGCGCAATTTCCAAAGATCAGTAAGGAGGGCATAGAAAATGAGCTTAGTTAATATCAAAATCGAAGGCCATCCTTATCAGGTTGAAGAAGGCCTTACCACCATTGACGCAGCAAGAGCCTGCGGATATGAAATTCCTTCCCTTTGCGATTTCAACCACGGCGAATGCAACCAGGGTTCCTGCCGCGTCTGCCTTGTTGAAGTAAAAGGAATGAGAAGCCTTGTTGCTTCCTGCGTTTTCCCCGTTTTTGAAGGAATGGAAATCAGCATTTCCTCCCCGAAAGCAACCGCGGCAAGAAGAACTTCCGTTGAACTTCTTCTTTCCAACCATTCCGTAAACTGCCAGCAGTGCGACAAAAACGGAAAATGCGAACTTCTCCACGTTGCAAAACTCACCGGCGCAAGACCCGAAATGTTCAAAGGAGCTCAGACTCCCGTAACCGTTGACGAACTCAACCCCTCAATCGTTCGCGATACCAGCAAATGCATCCTTTGCGGACGCTGCATCGCAAGATGCAAAAACGCCCACGGAAACGGCGTTCTCGGTTTTGAAAACCGCGGCTTCAACGCAATCGTCGGTCCTGCCGGAAACAGACCTTTTGATAAATCCCCCTGCATCCTCTGCGGACAGTGCGTTTCCGTATGCCCCACCGGCGCTCTTATGCTTAAATCCGAAGTTGACAAAGTTGACGAAGCAATGGCTCTCGGCCGTCACGTAATCGTCCAGACCGCTCCGGCAGTCCGCGCAACTCTCGGCGAAGAATTCGGAATGCCCATCGGCACCCCCGTAACAGGAAAAATGGTCGCCGCTCTCAGAAGACTCGGTTTTGAAAAAGTTTACGATACCGATTTCGGTGCAGACCTCACCATTATGGAAGAAGGAACCGAACTTCTCAACAGAATGAAAAACGGCGGAACCCTTCCGATGATCACTTCCTGCTCCCCCGGTTGGGTAAACTACTGCGAAACTTATTACGCAGACCAGCTTGACCATCTTTCTTCCTGCAAATCTCCTCACCAGATGCAGGGCGCAGTCATCAAGAGCTATTATGCGGAAAAACACGGACTTAACCCCAAGGATATCTTCGTTGTTTCCATCATGCCCTGCACCGCAAAGAAATTCGAGAAAGAAAGACCCGAAATGGTGAACGCGGAAGGTCTTAAAGACGTTGACGCAGTTCTCACCGTCCGCGAACTTGCGGATATGATCCGCCGCAGCGGTATCGTTTTCAACAAACTTCCGGATGAGGATTTCGACCAGGATATCATGGGCGAGGCTTCCGGCGCAGGCGTTATCTTCGGCGTAACCGGCGGCGTTATGGAAGCGGCTCTCAGAACCGTTTACCATGTTCTCACCGGTAAGGAACACGGCGCAATCGCTTTCACTTCCGTACGCGGATTTGACGGAATCAAAGAATCCCAGATCGAGATCAACGGACAGATTCTCCGCTTTGCAGTTGCGCACGGAATGAAGAACGCAAAAGTTCTCATGGACCAGATCCGCAAAGGCGAAAGCCCCTATCAGTTCATCGAAATTATGGGATGCCCCGGCGGCTGCATCAACGGCGGCGGTCAGCCCTATGTACGTCCCGTTTTCCTTCCCAACGAAGGTCACGATATTCTTGATACATATCTCCAAAAACGTGCTTCCGCTCTTTATTCCGAAGACCAGAGAAACGTTCTCCGCCAGAGCCACAAAAACACCCAGGTTCAGAAACTTTATGAAGAATTCCTCGGCGAACCGAACTCCCATAGAGCACATGAACTTCTTCACACCACTTATAAAGGCAAAGAGCCTTTCAGAGATTGATTTTTCCCAACTAATCCAAAAAAACCGAAGACCCGTGCTCATTTGAGCACGGGTCTTCGGCATATTCCGCAAGAAGCAAGCATGAGCACGGCTTCGCCGTGCTCATGCTTATTTAAGCGATAGCCTCCCTTGCCTAAAGGAGACTCCCCTGTTAGGGGAGATGTCTGCGAAGCAGACAGAGGGGTTGCCGTCTGCGGCTGAGTAAGGGGAACCATCGAAGATGGTGGTGGGATTCTTTTAAATGTAAAGCTGGAAGTTAATTAGAACTCCGTAGGGGCGACCCTTGCGGTCGCCCGCAAAGGCTCCCTTGTGCAAAGGGAGCTGGATTTTGCCGAAGGCAAAAGACTGAGGGATTGTAACCCTGTCCAATTAAAAACGGACGTTTTACCTCCCCTCAAGGGAGAGGTAACAAACAACTTCCAACTAAAAAAGGCGGCCTTTTTCAAGACCGCCCTTTTTGATGTTCTGTTTTTTTTAAGGAAGATATTTTTCAAAACTGTAACCCTGGGAACGGACGTAATCAATAACGTCCCCGAGGATTTCCGTGTTGGTGGAAGAAACCGCATGAAGAAGGAAAATTTCGCCGTCATGGAGGCTTCCGGTTATTCTGTTGAATGCAATATCATGTTCCTGCTGTTTTTCAGGATCCCAGTCCGCATAGGCAAAGCTCCAGCAGACTGTGCGGTAATTCATTTTCTGAAGAAGGGCAAGGGTTCTTTCGGAAAAAGCGCCTTCCGGCGGGCGGAAAAGATACATATCGTATCCGAAGTTTTCGGAAATATAATTATGCAGATCCGCAACTTCGGCGTAAGCTTCCTCCATGGAAACCTTGGTCATATTCGGATGGCGGGCGCTGTGGTTTCCGATAACATGTCCTTCGTCGATCATTCTTCTTATAAGGTCGGGGTTGTTTTTTGCGTAGGAAAGGGTTACGAAGAAGACGGCGGAAACGTTTTCCTCTTTAAGAACGTCAAGAATTTTTGGGGTATAGCCATTTTCATAACCTTCGTCGAAGGTCAGATAGACCTTTCCTTCGTGTTCGGAACCGGCGCGGTAAAAATCCGCATCCCATTTTGAATATTCGTTTTGAAGAAGAACGCAGGCAACGGGTTTTCCGGTTTCGTCAAAATTTGTTCCGGGACCCCAGGGAACCTGCTCCTTTCCAAGGTCTGCAAATTCCGCAAATTCCGGCGAAAGTTTTTCAAAAGAATCAATGCTGTTGTTAACTTTCTCGTCCTCCGGTTCAGGCTCGGAAGAACTGCTTTCGGAACTTTCCGGTTCTTCGGGTTCTTCAGGAATTTCCGGAGTTATTTCAATATCCGCGGAAAGATTTTCTTCTTTTTCAATTATGTTTTCCGGTTCCTGCGGCGGTTCGGAAGCGCATCCGGCAAAACAAAGACAAAAGGCAAGAAAAACGGCAATCGTTTTCAAGAATTTCAAAAAGCATTACCTCCTTTTATAATTGAAAATCCGGTTGTTTTATCGGATAAAATATTAATGTCGGTAAAGAAACGTCAAATTTTCCATACAACTACATTTTACCACAAAATAAATGAAATAAACAAATTTTTTATGAATTTTTTTTGGAAAACTCTCTTTATTTTTTTATTTTAATCGGTTATAATCATTTTAATCGTATGTTAAAAAAACAATGACGCTTTTTTGCGATAATATAGATACTATGATTCTATCAGGAGGAATTAATCTTGATAACAATTTTTGATATTGTAGCAATGCTGGGCGGTCTTGCTCTCTTCCTTTACGGAATGCATATGCTCAGCGCAAGCCTTGAAAAAATGTCCGGCAGCAAACTTACAAAAATCCTTGAAAAGCTTACCGGAAATGTATGGAAGAGCGTTGCTCTCGGTGTCGGAATAACCGCACTTGTACAGAGTTCTTCCGCAACAACCGTTATAACCGTCGGCCTTGTAAACTCCGGAATTCTCAAACTCGGCCAGGCAATCGGAATCATCATGGGTTCAAACATCGGTACAACCGTAACTTCCCATCTTCTCCGCCTTACTGAAATTTCCGGAACAAGCGGACTTATGCAGTTCCTTAAACCGGATTTCTTTGCTCCGGTTTGCGCAATAGTCGGTGCGGCTCTTGCAATGTTCACCAAAAAGACCAAAACCATAACCATCGGCGAAATCCTCACCGGTTTCGGTATGCTTTTCATAGGTATGGATCTTATGGAAAGCGCCCTTGCTCCTCTCCGCGAATCTCCGCTTATGGGTGAACTTTTCGTAAAATTCGGCAGCAACCCGATCCTTGGAATCCTCGTTGGCGCGGCGGTTACAGCGATTATCCAAAGTTCCTCCGCTTCCGTCGGTATTCTCCAGGCTCTTTCCGTAACCGGCGCGATTTCCTGGGCTTCCGCAATTCCGATTATTCTCGGACAGAACATCGGTACAACCGTTACCGCGATGCTTTCCGTAATCGGCGCTTCCAAAAACGCAAGAAGAACCGCCCTTGCCCATCTTTATTTCAACGTAATCGGTACCGTTCTTTTCACCGTCGCGGTTTTCGGAATCCAGGCGGCGGAAATCGGCGATTTCTGGGATTTGCCCATTGATAAATCCGGAATCGCAAACTTCCATACCATTTTCAACTTTACGATGGTAATCGTTCTTCTTCCGTTTATAAAGCTTCTTGAAAAACTTTGCATGAAAACAATTCCCGCGGACGGAACCGAAATCGATTCGGATACTTCCGCCCTTGCTCCGGGACTTCTTTCAAACCCCTCCGCCGCAATAATCGCTTCCGAAGTTATTCTTAAAAAACTTATGGGGGTAACTGCGGACTGCGTGAAATGCGCTCTTGACAGGCTCAACGGCGGCGATCCGAAACTCGGCGAAAGAATCAGCGAACAGCATACCGCAATTCTTAAAATTGAAGACAATCTCCGGGCTTATCTTCTTAAAATTTCCGAAACGGATCTTTCCGATGCCCAGCAGAAAACCGTTACCCAGATGCTCGGAAGAGCGGATGACTGTGTCCACATCGTCGAGCACTGCATGAAAATCCGCGACACCGCCGAGGATATGTCTGCAAAAGGAAAAGGACTTACCATGGGCGGAAAACGCGAATTTGAGGTTCTCAGCAACGCTCTGCTCACTCTTATGAAAACCGCCGCAAAAGGTTCCAACGAAAACGATAAACGTTCCGACGCAAAAATCGAACCTCTCTATTTCGTTGTTACCGAAATGACCGAGCTCATAAGAAGCCGCCATCTGGATCGCCTCAAAAAAGGCGAATGTTCCTATGAAGCAGGTTCCCTTTTTGTCGGAACCCTTATCGACGTCGAAAGAATTGCAAAACATTGTTCCGCAATCGGCGTTTCCCTTGCTCTCCAATATAAGGACAATTCCCTTTCCGAACAGGAATTTGCAAGAAGAATCCACCGGGGCGACACCGAACATTTTATGGAACATTATATCGGTTACAAAAACGAATTCTATTCTCCGCTTGTCGCTGAATAAAAAAAGCTCCCGCAAGGGAGCTTTTTTTAATGCATAATGCAAAGTGCATAGTGCAGAATGTTGCAGGAAAGCCTCCCTTGTCAAAGGAGACTCCCCTGTTAGGGGAGATGTCTGCGAAGCAGACAGAGGGGTTGCCGTCTGCGGCTGAGCAAGGGGGACCATCGAAGATGGTGGAGGGATTCTTTTAAATATAAAGCAGGAAGTTAATTAGAACTCCGTAGGGGCGACCCTCTGTGGTCGTCCGCAAAAAAGGTTTCCCGGAGGGCAGGCTCCCTTTGAGGGGAAGGTGGCACGCACCAAGAATAAAGCGTGACGGATGAGGGACAAACCCCGTCCAATTAAAAACCTCTCCGCATTACGGTAGGGAACGTTGTCCCCGACGTTCCGAAAAAAGGCTCCCTCGGGTTTTTTACCCCCTGCAACCGAAAGTTGCCGGAGATGTTGCTTGTAATGCCGGCGGAAATGCGGTAAAATTATTTCGGAAAAGGAGGCGGTTTTATATGACCGTTGGCGAAAAAATTTCTGTGCTTCGTAAAGAATCCGGAATTTCCCAGGAAAAACTTGCGGAACTGGTCGGCGTTTCGCGCCAGGCGGTTACAAAATGGGAAAGCGGAAAAGGGAACCCGGATACGGAAAACCTCATCCGTATTTCGGAAATTTTCGGCGTTTCCATGGACGAACTTTGCGGCGTTTGTTCCGAAAAAGCAAAACCGGAACCGAAGATTCATATAATGGGGCATATTCTTGCGCTTGTTTCCCTGCTGATTCTGACCGCATACTGCATAATCGGCGGAATCACAAAAGTTTTCAGCGGAGAAATTTTGATTTTGCTCCTTATTCTCGCAATTCCGATGCATTGCTTCACCCACCTTATTTTTTGGGGAATGGTAAAAAGCGGCGAATTTTCAATGCTTGCGGGTTATGACGATTCCATAAAATACGATACGGAAATGATGAAAAGATATGTTGCCGGGCTTGATTTCATGACCGGTTTTGAAACGGTTTCATATCTTTTCCTTATTGCGGCAACCTCGCTTATCGTTCCGGAATTCGATATTTACGGGATCCTTATAATAATGTATATAATTTCTTATGTCGCCGGAATCTTTTTCATGGGATTCAAATTTGGAGATAAAATCTATTCCGACCCGTCGGACGCAAAAAGGGCGAAAAGGGGGCTTCCCGCTTCCGTGATTCTTGTTGTGATGATGCTTATTTCCGTTTTCGGGTTCATGCTTTTCTTCGAGCTTAAAGATTACAAAAACAACGATGCTTCCGTTTTCCCGATGCTCGGAACGATGTTCGTTTCAATAGGTTTTGCCCTTGGCGGATATCTTGCCGAAAGCAGAAGGCTTAAAAAGGAAGAAGATCCGAAACCTTTCTTCGGAAAACCCTTTGTAATCTGCAACGTCCTTGCCTTCGCCGCGATTGTTGCTATGGCAATTCTTTAAACAGAAAAACAGCCGCCAGAGGGTGGGGGAGTCACAAAACATTGAAACCGACCTGTGGTTACGACCACAGGTCATTTTTTTGCGTCCTGCTTCGGTGCGGAAGCGCTCCTGGCTCTCCCTTTGGGAGAGCTGGCACGCCGCAGGCGTGACTGAGAGGGTGTTTCCCTTTTCACCCCTGGGGGGCACCTCTCCCGGAGGAAGAGCCAGGAACATGCAGAAAATCTGTTGATATACAAAAAAGCCCCGGCAGACAACATGCCGGGACTTTAATTATTTTTTGTTTATTAAACTCTGAGTTCGTCGGAAACAACAAGACCCGGGTTCATTTTCATCATATAGTTGAGCGCCCAAAGACCGCTGAAAACAAGAACGTGGTGACCGCGGTAATCTTCAAGAACCTTGGTTCCGTTGGCAAGGTCAAGCTGGTTTACCGGAACGGGACATTCAAGAATGAAGCGGAGATGTTCATAGGGAAGGGGACTCATATAAAGTTCAACGCCGTATTCGCTTTGCATTCTGTAACGGAAAACGTCGAACTGAAGGGTGCCGACTACGCCGATTATTGCTTCTTCAAGACCGTAACCGGGAATCTTGAAAATCTGGATCGCGCCTTCCTGGGCAATCTGCTCAATGCCTTTGATGAACTGTTTGCGTTTCATGGTGTCCTTCGGGCGGACGGACATGAAATGTTCCGGTTCAAAGGTCGGGATTCCGGAATAGCGGAATTTTTTTCCGGGCATGGTGATTGTATCGCCGATGGAGAAAACGCCCGGATCGAAAACGCCGATGATGTCGCCGGCGTAAGCTTCCTCAACAATTTCGCGTTCCGCCGCCATAATCTGCTGGGGTTGGGAAAGACGCATTTTCTTTCCGCCCTGAACGTGATAAACCTCTGCGTCGCGTTCGAATTTGCCGGAGCAGATTCTCATGAATGCAAGACGGTCACGGTGCGCTTTGTTCATGTTTGCCTGGATTTTGAAAACAAAAGCGGAAAAACCTTCTTCAACGGGGTCAATAACGCCTTCGTCGGAAGTTCTTGCAAGGGGAGAAGTTGTCATTTTGAGGAACGCTTCAAGGAAGGGTTCAACGCCGAAGGTGGTGAGAGCGCTTCCGAAGAAAACGGGGCTTAAAGTTCCGTTCTGAACGGCTTCCATATCAAAATCCCTTCCCGCGCCAAGGAGTTCGACGTCGTCGCGGATCTGTTCCCAGCCTTTTTCGCCGAGGTAATCCGCAACTTCGGGGTTGTTGAGTTCGATTTCGACGGAGGAGGATTTTCTGCCCTTGCCTTCGTCGCCGAAGAAAAGGATGCTTTTCTTTTCGCGGTCATAAACTCCCTGGAATTCCTTGCCGCAGCCTATGGGCCAGTTCATTGCGTAAGTGTCGATTCCGAGTTCGCGTTCAACTTCTTCGCAAAGGTCGAAAGGATCCTTTGTTTCGCGGTCCATTTTGTTGATGAAGGTGAAAATCGGGATATGGCGCATGGAGCAGACCTTGAAAAGTTTTCTGGTCTGGGGTTCAACGCCCTTTGCGCCGTCGATTACCATCACCGCGGAATCCGCCGCCATAAGGGTTCTGTAAGTATCCTCGGAAAAGTCCTGGTGTCCGGGGGTATCAAGGATGTTGATGCAAAAACCGCTGTGCTGGAACTGCATTACGGAGGAAGTTACGGAAATTCCGCGCTGCTTTTCAATTTCCATCCAGTCGGAGGTTGCCGCTTTTGCTTTTTTGCCTTTAACTTCGCCTGCCTGGGCAATGGCGCCGCCATAGAGCAGGAATTTTTCTGTAAGGGTTGTTTTACCTGCGTCGGGGTGGGAGATTATTGCAAAAGTTCTTCTTCGGGAAATTTCTTCTTGTAAACTGGGCATTAAGATTCCTCCATTAATAAACTATAACGATTAATTATATCATATATATTTTGCTCTTACAAGCATAAAAATCCGATTGCAAAGCGGTTTTTTAAAAAAACTCCCGGTCGGATTTCAGCCTTCCCCCGGGGGAAGGTGTCTGCGAAGCAGACGGATGAGGGACAAACCCTGTCCAATCTTACATCTGCCGTCGATATCAACGGAATCGTCGTAGGGGCGACCCTCTGTGGTCGTCCGCAAAAAAAGGTTTCCCGGAGGGCAGGCTCCCTTGTGCAAAGGGAGCTGGATTTTGCCGAAGGCAAAAGACTGAGGGATTGTAACCCCGTCCGATTCAAAACGGGCGGATGATGATAAAAACGGCGGGAGCAGGTGCCCTGAGCGAAGCGAAGAAATACCCTTGGGGTACCCTCGCCCCTACATTGATTTTGCGGGACCATCAAAATCCGCGCCCGATTGTGAACAAATTTTTTACAGGCTGTAAAATATTGTTAAATATTGCCGCAAAACCCCGCGGCGGGGAAAAATTTATGATATACTGATTTTGCAAAGGCTTTTTGCAAAAAATATAAATTATAAAAAGGTGATAAATTGAAAACTATCGGAAATATTCTTTGGTTTATATTCGGCGGATTCGTCCTTTGGCTTGAATGGTTCTTTGCCGGAATTCTCCTTTGCATAACCGTAATCGGAATCCCCGCGGGAATTCAGTGCTTTAAAATTGCCGGACTTTGCGCCCTTCCGTTCAAAAAAGAAATCACCCATGAACCGATAAAATTCGGCAACACCCTGTTCAATATCCTTTGGATTGCGGTTTTCGGTTGGGAAATTGCCCTCACCGCGCTTTTTTGCGGAATCCTCTGGTGCATCACCATAGTTGGAATCCCTTTCGGAAAACAGTTCTTCAAATTTGCGGCCATGAGCCTTTTCCCTTTCGGAACAAAAGCCGTAAGAGGATAAATCGGAATATAATGCAAGAAAAAGCCTCTTTTTTCGCACTATTATAGCAGAGGATAGAGCGGCGGAGAAAAAACGCCCGCTTTTCCCCGGAAACAATGACAAAAAAGGAGAACAAAAATGAAAAAACTGATTCTGATTCTTGCGATTATTCTCGCTTTTTCCGGTTGCTTGGCAAATGAACCGGAAATTCCGGAAAACAATCCGGAATCACCGGAAATTGAATCGAAAGAAGAACCCGAAGAACAGCAGAAGATTTTTCTTCCGCTCCAAAATTTTCTTGAAGAAGAAAACGAATATTCGGATAATGCGGTTGTGACCGGAAGAAGAACGGAAATCCCGGTTGTCCTTCCCGAAAATATTGAAGAAAGCAGTTCAAACGTTTTTCCGGCGGATTTCTGGCCGGAACTGGTTGCGGAAATACGGATGGATTATCCGGATTTCGATCCGGAAAACCCGGGCTGGAAAGCTGCTTATAACTTCTATGCCGTTGACGGAACAGCCGGGATGCTCAAAATAAATTATTATATCGGCGAAAATATAATTACCGACAAAGCCATAATCGGAGTTATTGAAAACGGCGTTATCGTAAGGCTGAATTATACGAATATTGATTTTGATGCAGACGAAGACGTAGTCCGCAAAAAAGCGGAAAACTTTCTTGAAACAACGACCCAGACAAAGAAAATTTTTGAGGAAGACGAAGAATTTTTAAGCGAGGAAACAATTTTTTGCTATGAATACCCCTCGGGAATTCTTAAATACGTCTATCAGCTTTATTTCCTTGAAGGACCGGAAGGGGAACAGGTAATCAACAACGATTACGGCTGCGAATGGATAGTTGAATAACAAAAGGGGCGGATAATATCCGCCCCTTTTTCAGCCTTCCGGTCGGGTTAGGCTCCCTTGTGCAAAGGGAGCTGAATTTTGCCGAAGGCAAAAGACTGAGGGATTGTAACCCTGTCCAATTAAAAACGGCGGGAGCAAGCCCCCGCCCTACATTGATTTTGTTTAACCACCGAAAAATAGCCGGTAATTTCAAAAGAATCCCCCGGTCACGCACTTATTCTTAAATGCGTGACAGCCCCCTTTGACAAGGGGACCTTTTTTGTAACCACCCTTCCGTCTTTTGTTTACTTTTCGAACGGAACTTGTTCGCAAAACGATATTGTGATAATATGGATTCATTGAAAAAAGGAGGCTCGGAAAAATGATTGACGAAAAACTCAAAAAAGAACTTATTGAAAAAGGCAGAAGATTCATGCACGGTTATCATGACAACGATCTGACCGCCGACGGCGATTTTAACCCTTCCGACCAACAGCTCCGCCTTCCCCAACCGCCCCTTTGCAAAGCTCCGATGGCGCCGGAATCCGAAAGAATCGCCCTTCCGCTTGATTTTTCCGGACTTGAACTCAAAAACGATATAATCGCCCTTATCCGTGACAGAAGAAGTTCGAGGGTCTATACCGAAGAAGACATGAGCATCGAAGAACTTTCCTTCCTCCTTTGGGCAACCCAGGGAATCAAAAGCATCCGCGGAAAAAGCTATGCCACAATCCGGACAGTTCCCTGCGGCGGCGCAAGGCATGAATTTGAAACCTATCTTATGGTAAGAAAAATTTCCGGTCTTGCGGAAGGAATCTATCACTATCTTCCGATGGAGCATGCAATCGAATTTCTCGGAAAACCGGAAAACATCGAAGAAACAATAAACGATACCCTTTGCGGCCAGAAATGGGCAGAAAAGGCAAACGTTGTTTTCTATTGGACAATGGTTGCCTACCGCGCTGAATGGCGTTACGGAACCCATTCCCACCGGGTTGCGCTTCTTGATGCGGGTCATCTTTGCCAGAATCTCTATCTTGCGGCAACCGCTCTCGGAATCGGAACCTGCGGAATCGGCGCTTTTTCCCATGATGAATGCTGCAGGGTTTTCGGAATCGACGGAAACGAGGAATATATGGTTTATACCGCTCCCGTCGGAACGGTAAGAGAGGAAGATAAAGCCGCCGAAGCCGCTTTCTATAAATTCGTCGAGGACGAAGGTCTTTGATAATTTATAATTCACAATGCATAATGCAGAATTATAAATTTAAATTGAAAGTTGAAAGTGTAGGGCGGGGGCTGCTCCCGCCCTACATTGATTTTGTTTAACCACCGAAAAATAGCCGGTAATTTCAAAAGAATCCCCCGGTCACGCACCTGTTCTTAAATGCGTGACAGCCCCCTTTGACAAGGGGGCCTTTTTTACAAAAAAACAGGCGGATAATATCCGCCCCTACATTGGTTCAATAAAACCCGCCGCAAAAAAATCCCTCCTCCACCATCTACAATGGTCCCCCTCCTCCTCTGAGGAGGTAAAAACAAGTGCGGATAATATCTGCCCCTGCATTTTATTAACTTTAAATTTTCAACAAAAAAGGACACCTTGCGGTGTCCTTTTTTAATCGGATGAAATTATTTTCCGAAAACGATTTCAACAGTATCCTGTGCAATCATGAGTTCTTCGTTGGTGGGGATTACCCAAGCTTCAACTTTGCTGTCGCCGGTGGAGAATTTTGCTTCTTTGCGGCTTGCGTTGTTGTTGAGTTCTTCGCCAATGGAAAGACCGAGATATTCCATGTCGGAGCAAACTGCGCCGCGCTGTACAGCGGAGTTTTCGCCGATACCGCCGGTGAAGATGATTGCATCTACGCCGCCCATTGCTGCTGCGTAACCGCCGGCAATTTTCTTGATCTGATATGCGAACATATCAAGAGCAAGCTGTGCTCTGTGGTTGCCTTCTGCTGCTGCGTTTTCAAGGTCGCGGCAGTCGGAGGAAATTCCGGAAATTCCGAGGAAGCCGGATTTTTTGTTCATGAGGTTGCTCATCTGTTCGGGAGTAAGACCTTCTTTGTCCATAACGTAAGTTACAACAGAGGGGTCAATGCCGCCGCAGCGGGTTCCCATTACGAAACCGTCAAGAGGGGTAAGGCCCATGGAGGTGTCGCATACTTTGCCGTCTTTAACTGCGGAAAGGGAAGAACCGTTGCCGAGGTGGCAGATGATGAGTTTGGTTCCTTCGGGATCTTTGCCGGTGATTTCGAAATATCTCTTGGTGATGAAGCGGTGGGAAGTTCCGTGGAAGCCATAGCGGCGGATGGAATATTTTTCATAATATTCATAAGGAATGCCGAACATGTATGCTTTTTCGGGCATGGTCTGATGGAAGGAGGTGTCGAAAACAGCAACCATGGGGGTGTCTTTTCCGAAAACTTCCTGGCAAGCTGCCATTGCAACAGCCTGAGGCGGGTTATGGAGAGGACCAAGATCACGGAATTTAACGCCGATATCTTCGATAAGTTCATCGGTTACGATGGTGGAAGCTTTGTATTTTTCGGAACCATGGAGAACACGGTGGCCGATTGCTTTGATTTCGCTGATGTCGGAAACAACTTTGTTTTCACCTTCGGTAAGGAGTTTAACAAGTTCTTCGAATGCTTCTTTATGGGTGGGGAAGCTTACATCATATTCTGCTTTATAGCCTGCTTCGGTTTTGTGGCTGATTCTGCCGTCGATGCCGATTCTTTCGCAAAGACCTTTTGCAACGACATCCTGGGTATCCATCTCAATAAGCTGATACTTAAGAGAGGAGCTGCCTGCGTTAATAACAAGTACTTTCATGTTTTTCTAACCTCCAAGTATGTTGTCCCGACAAATTTTCCTTAAACTTCCGGCCACAGCAAAGCTGGCCTTCATTGACATTCGGGTGACAATTATATATTATTACATTATAAAGCAAAATGCAAGAAAAAACCGTTAAAAAGTTGATTAAAACATTGTTTCTTTGGAAAAAACGGAGGAAATATATATGAAAATCGCAGGAATCATAGCCGAATACGACCCTTTTCATAACGGGCACGCTTACCATATCGCAAAAACAAAGGATATGGGCGCGGATGCGGTTGTTGTCGTAATCGGCGGCGAATTCACCCAAAGGGGCGAACCTGCCTGGTGCTCAAAATATACAAGAGCGAAAGCCGCCCTTCTTTGCGGGGCGGATCTTGTTCTCGAAATGCCCGTTCCCTATGCGGTCGGTTCCGCGGAAAAATTCGCCGAAGGCGGAATTTCCGTTCTCGATGCGCTTAAATGCGTTGACGTGCTCAGCTTCGGAAGCGAAAGCGGCGACGCGGAAAAAATAATGGAATTTGCAAGACTTTCTGAACGGGAGGATTTTATCGAAGAATACAAAAAAGCCCTTTCCGAAGGGATTTCTTCCGCGGCCGCAAGAGAAAAAGCCGCGGGAAAACTTGTGCCGGAACTTTCTTCCGTTGCCACGAATCCAAACGATACTCTCGGGGCGGAATACTGCAAATGGCTGCTCCGTCTTGGAAGCAAAATAAAACCGAGCACCGTTAAAAGATACGGCGCGGGTCACGGCGAAGCGGCGGTGCTCAAAAGCGGAATCGCCTCCGCAACCTATCTGCGTTCCTTCGGCGAACCGGAGGATATTTTCCCCTTCGTGCCGTATAAATGCTATGAACTTCTTGCGAAGGATTACCGGGAAGGCAAGCTTCCCTTCAGCGAAAAGAAAATCGAACCGGCCGTTCTCGCGGTGCTTCGGACTATGGAGGAAGAGGACTTTGAAAAAGTGCCGGACTGCGCCGCCGAAGGGCTTTATCATCGGGTTTTTGATGCCGTTCAGGAAGCGGCGAATCTTGATGAACTCTGTCTTTCAATAAAAACAAAACGCTATGCCATGAGCAGGGTAAAGCGTATCGTTGCCGGCGCGTTTCTCGGTCTTGATTCCTCGGTGCTCAAAAACGCAAAGCTTCCCTATATCCGCGTGCTCGGAATGAACGAAACCGGCGCCGCGGTGCTCAAAGAGGCAAAAGCCGCCGGATGCGAGCTTCCGGTTTCCGCTTCCCTTGCGGATCTGGAAAAAACTTCCGAAACGGCGGCGCTTTTTGCAAAACTTGAAAATAAGGCGGAAAATCTTTGGCAGCTCGGTCTTCCGAAGCCGGGAAAATGCGGAATCGCATATACTTCGAAGATCATCAAAACCTGAAAACAGTTGAAAAAAGCAAAAATCCGTGATATATTGATTTTAAGGATAAAAAACGATTGGGGGAAGATGAAATGAAAAAAATCTTTTCGGTAATTGCCGCGGTTATTATGATGCTTATCCTCGGAATAACCGTATATGCGGCGGATTATTGCGTTGACGAAGCGGGGATGTATATTTCTTTCCCCGTCGAATACGATATCCTCACCCCGGGTATGGATAAGGAAACATATATAAGCTACGGATATAACGACAGCTATAATGACATAATGGCTTTTCTTGATGAAAACGCTTTTCTGCTTTACGGAATTTCCTGGGAAGGGGATTCCTATATATACGTGACGATGATTGAAAATTACGGAATCAACTATGCTTCCTGCACCGAAGGCAAGCTTACGGAGGAAATGAACAAACTGAATGCTTCCGTTGTTGTTTCAAACGGATATACCGGTCACGAAAAGGAAATTGCAGAAATCGGACCCTATAAATTCGTAAAACTCCGTTATACCGATTCTGAAGGATATGAAAATATAATTTACGCCACCGCTTATGACAGAAATCTTATTGCGATTGAATATATCTGTTCCGCCGAAACCTATTCGGAAGATTTTTATGAAATGGCAAAAAAATCCGCCGAAAGCATTGTTTTTGCGGATCTCACAAAATCCGGAGCGGAAAACGAATCCGCCGCGGAGTATTACGTCGATGAGCTGGGCGCCTATGTTCCGGTTCCCGAAAAATATTACGTTATGATGACCGGATATACGGATGAAAGACTGCTTTCCGAATTCACCGAAGAAGAACTTGCGGAACTTGAAGCGGAAAACGCGGCAAACGAAAAATATCTGGTTCTTATGGATGAAAGTTTTTCCCACTATATTTCGATTTTTATAAGTCCGGATCTTGACGGATTCGGAAGCAGAGCGGAATATTTTGAAACGGTGAAGGCAGCCTATTCCGGAAGCAATGTCGAAATTCTTGAAGAAGAGATTATTCAGTTCGGGGAAGAGGAATATTTAAGAATCCTCTATAATGAGTTTTCCGAAGGATACAGAGGAAGCGCATATTTCACCCTGCGCGACGGAAAGATGATAGCCTATACCCTTGCGGTTTCCTTCGGCGAACTTACCGAAAGGCTTGAATATGAACTTTATTCAATGGTAAAAAACACCCGCTTCGGCGAAAAGGAAGTTCCCTTCGAGGAAACGGAAGCTTTTGTTTATACCGATGAAAACCTCGGTTTTTCCTTTAACGTTCCGAAAAACTGGGTCCGGGAGGAAACTTCGGATGCAATCGAAGGGCTTGGAAACGTAAGCGCGATTTATTTTCATTCCGCAAAGAATCCGGAACAGGTTATAATCTTCACGGGAATGTCGATGATTGATTTCGTAAGCGACATCACTTTTGGAATGGTCGAATTTTCCGGAGAGGAACTGGACGTCCTTACCGAAAAGGAATTTGCGAATGCTTTTGATCTTCCGGAAGAAAGCATCGGAAGAAAAACCTTCGGCGAAGTTGAATATATGATTGCGGAAACGGAAGTTTCCGGAACAAAAGCCGTTTATGCCGGAACAATCAAAAACGGAATCTATTACGTTTTCACCTTCATGGGCGAAACGGAAGGCGAATTCTATTCCGATTTTGTTTCAATAATCGAATCGGTGGAATATGCCGAAGCGCCCGTTCCCGAAGGTTCAGGAGTTCCGGAAGAAGCAAAAGGAATCGTAACAACGGTTGTTATCGTTATTGCGGTAACAGGTTTTATTGTCCTCGGCGGAATTGTTGCTGCGCTTGTTTTCGCAATGAAAAAATCCGGAAAGAAAAAGGAAGCAGAAAAAGTTTTCCCGCCCGAAGAAAATATTGAAAAGGCTCCGGAAAAAATAATCTGCCCTTCCTGCGGAGCGGAAATTGAAGCAGGAAATTCCTTCTGCACAAACTGCGGCGCAAAACTTTAAAAAAAGAACCGCAGAAAAATAAAAATATTTAAAAAATCCCCGTTTTGATGCAACAAAACGGGGATTTTTTTGCACTATATATTCAGAAAACAATTCCGGAAGGACGTGACGGCTTTGAAAAAATTCATAATTGCTCTTATTCTTGCTTTTGTTCTCTGCTCCTGCGGAACGGCGGAACCGGTTGTTGAAGAACCCTCTTCGGAAAATTCCGTTTCCGCTTCTTCGGAACAGGAACAGATTTCCGGCGGCGCAACGCCAATGGTGACGTACAGCATAACCGAAAAGGTCTGTAAAATTGCCGAAGAAAAACTTATAACGTATTTTACCGAAAATCCCCGTATTCCCGAAGAACTCGGGATTTCCCAGAAAATATCGAATATTGAAGCAAGCGAAAACAAAACTTTTGAGTTTGATTTGACTTTAAGCCGGGGCGGAAAGGAAATCACGAAAAACATCCGCGGATTCTGGGTGCAGTCCTACGGTGATGAGCCGAATCTTAACTGGGGCGGATATTGCCTTACAAACAACGGTTATCTTGCAATTTGCGGAACGAATCAGCTTTTTTTGATAAATCCTGAAGATTTTTCGCTTCTTGATACGGAATTTGAACTTGATTCTTTAAAAACTCCGGGCTTCGATCTTTGGATAAACGGCGTTGCCTATGACGAAAAAACCGGATGGATCGTTTCCGCCGCAAACGGAAAACCGGATATGCCCATGGATGAAGCAAGCATCTGGAAGATATTTGTTTTTGATGAAAACGGAAAGGAAATAAAAACTTACAGCCCGACGGCAAAAGCTCCTGCCGGCGGCTGGTCGGATTATACCGTTCCTTACGTTTCCCGGAACTGCGGAATTATCGAAAAAGACGGAGAGAATTATTATTGCTTCGGCGGATATTTTTATTGCGTAAACAGCGGCGAAACTTTCAGCGGATATAAAATTTCCGATCCCTATGACGCAAGAACGAAAGATTATTCGGTTTATTTTTACCATAGCCGCAACATAAGCAGAATTACGGAAGAAAATCCTTACGGGGAAGATCTCGGATACTATGCGGTTCTTAAAGACAGCAAAGAGAATATCCTTGCTTTTTTCCCGACAGGCGAAGACTATATTGAAGAATCCTGGGACGACGAAACCGGAAAACAGACTCTTACTCTTTTGCAAAGGGACGGACTTCGCTTTATCCTTATCAACAGCCTGCTCGGAAAGAGCATGGAACTGGATTTTGAGGAGGGAAAATACAGCCTTATCTATAATTACACGGATAAAAACCTTATTGAGCATACAGAAACCTCCGCGGACGGAAAATATTCCCTTTGGCAGGCGGGAGTTCAGGGCGGCGGCGAAGCCTATTTTTATGAAGTTGCCCTTAAAAACAACGAAACCGGGGAAATCCGCCGTATAGAAGCAAACGGCACCAATCAGGGAACTTTTTCTTACGAAGGTTTTTTGAAAAACGGGGATTTTTACGTTTTCAATTCCAAAAAGCTCAGAATTTATAATCCGGAAACGGCAGAACCTGTTTTTGACCTTGAAAAGAATTTCAGCCTTGAAAACCGTATGCTCTGCACTTTCCGAAGAAACCCGGAAGATATGAGTTTTATTATCGTTTATCTGGATTATATCGAAGGCGGGGAATACGATGAGGAATCCTGGCCATGGATCGCGCCCTATGAAATAAAAATCGGATATTTTGATAAGGACGGAAGACTCTTAAAATCTTTCGGCAGCGGAATTAAAGCAAGATATGATCATTTCGGATTTGAATATATTGAAATGCGTTATTCCGAAAAAGAACTTCTTTTTGTGACAGGAGGCGGAAAGGGATTCAACGGAATTGAATTCACCTTTGACCGCAGAACCGAAACTTTTTCCGAAGTTGAGGAAGCGGAATAAAAAAAACATAAACAAAAATGCGGACGCCCTCCGGCGTCCGCATTTTCTTTTTTTAAAAATTAAAGTTCTTTTTTCCAAAGACCGTGGAGATTGCAGTATTCGTAAACCGCAACGGCTTCATCTTCGGAAAGTTCGAATTTTGCTTCGGGAGCATCGCCCGGTTCAAGGTATTTTATCTGGAAGCCTTTTTTTGTTTCAAGAAGGATCCATTCGATATGGTGTTCCGGAAGCATGGGATGGGTGACTTCGCCGATTTTTACAAGAACGGCGGTTCCTTTAACTTCAACAGCGGGAACGTGTTTTTCCTGCGCCGCATCAACGGAACCGGGAACAAGTTCGGTTTTGTTGAGTTTTCCGTTCTGTTCGCCAAGGTTGAGAAGGATTTTGTCGCAGCTTTCACATTTGTAAATCTTCATGGGGGCAATCTCCTTTTTTAAAAAATTATTTTATTCTTCGCATTCAACAACGCCGATGGGTCCGACGATGGGGAGCGGATCAACTCCAAGACGGGTGTAATAATCGGAAAGAGCGGATTTTACTGCCTGTTCAGCAAGAACGGAACAATGGATTTTAACTGCGGGAAGACCGTCGAGAGCTTCAACAACGGCTTTGTTGGTGAGTTTAAGAGCGTCGTCAATGGATTTTCCTTTGATCATTTCGGTTGCCATGGAGCTGGTCGCAATGGCGGCGCCGCAGCCGAAAGTTTTGAATTTTACGTCAACGATGATTCCGTTTTCGATTTTGAGATACATTTTCATGATATCTCCGCATTTTGCGTTGCCGACTTCGCCGATTCCGTTTGCGTCGGGAATTTCGCCGACGTTGCGGGGATTGGAAAAATGGTCGAATACTTTTTCAGAATATAACATTTGCTTTTCCTCCGATTTTATGCAGGGATTTTATTTCATCATGGTTACTTTTTTGTTTTCGCCCTTCATCATGGCTTCCCAAAGGGGGCTCATTGCGCGGAGCCTTTCGACAATTCCGGGAAGAACTTCAAGGATATAATCGACGTCCTCTTCGGTCGTATCGTCGGAAAGGCTGATTCGAAGGGAGCCGTGGGCGGTTTCGTGAACAAGACCGAGAGCAAGAAGAACGTGGCTCGGGTCAAGGGAACCGGAAGTGCAGGCGGAACCGGAACTTGCGCAGATTCCCATCATATCAAGGCTTAAAAGAAGGCTTTCGCCCTCGATTCCTTCGATTGAGATGTTCACGTTTCCGGGAAGGCGTTTTTCGCGGTCGCCGTTAAGGCGGGTGTGTTCGATTTTAAGGATATTGTCGATGAGTTTATCCCGGAGAACCTTGGTTTTTGCGCCCCGTTCCTCGATATTTTCGTTTGCGATCTGCATTGCTTTCGCAAAGCCCATTATTGCGGCAACATTTTCGGTGCCTGCGCGTTTTCCGCGTTCCTGACCGCCGCCGTCAATAAGGTTCGGAAGAAGAACGCCTTTTCTTACGTAAAGCATTCCGATTCCTTTCTGGGCGTGAATTTTATGTCCGGAAAGGGAGAGCATATCGACACCCAGTTCGTTAACGTCGATTTTAACGTGACCCATTGCCTGAACAGCGTCGGTATGGAACCAGATTTTGTGCTCGCGGCAGATTTTGCCGATTTCGGCGATGGGCTGGATGGTTCCGATTTCGTTGTTTGCGAACATAATGGAAACAAGACCGGTGTCCGGGCGGATTGCGGCTTCAACGTCTTCGGGTTTCACAATTCCGTTTTCATAAACGGGAAGATAGGTAACTTCAAATCCCTGTTTTTCAAGGGCCTTGCAGGTATGAAGAATTGCGTGGTGTTCAAAAACGGAAGTGATTATATGTTTTTTGCCTCTTTTTGAAAGGGTCTGCATTGCGCCTTTAAGCGCCCAGTTATCGGATTCGGAACCGCAGGAAGTGAAATAAATTTCGTTCGGTTCCGCGCCGATTGCGGCGGCGACGTCCTCATGGGCTTTTTTAAGCGCCCAGCCTGCCTCGCGTCCTTTTGAATATATGCTTGAAGCGTTGCCGTAGCCTTCGGTAAGCCAGGGCATCATTGTATCGAGAACTTCTTTGGAGATAGGAGTTGTTGCGGCGTTATCCACATAGACAAAACGTTTTTCCAAAATTGGTTTCCTCCTTAATAATATTGACCTTTCGGTCTGCCGGATTTTATATTATACCATTTTTGTAGGAATTGCAATATATATTTGATAATATTTCCAAAAATTTTCAAATTATACCGCATTGCGTCCTTTCCGAAGGCGGATTCTTTTTTAATGCAGAATGCATAATGCATAATGCGGAATTAAAATTTAAAATTGATTGAATCGTCGTAGGGGCGACCTACCCCAAGGGTACTTCCTCGCACTTCGTGCTCAGGGCGCTATGTGGTCGCCCGAAAAGGCTTCCTTGTGCAAAGGGAGCTGGATTTTGCCGAAGGCAAAAGACTGAGGGATTGTAACCCTGTCCAATTACAAATCGGGCGGATAATACCTACATTGTTTCAATAACCTCATTGCGTTCCGCAAAAAACAGAAACACCCTTCCACCGCTTCGCGGTCCCCCTCCCCTCAAGGGGAGGCTGAAAAGATTTCCCGGAAATTGCATATTGAATATTGATAAATCAACAACTTTATCACAAAAGTTACACAAAACCATGATATAAGTTTTTTTATAACTCATAAAGGTGGGATTTTCTTGCATGAACTGGGCGTTCTTTGCCAGATTGTAAAAAAGGTTTCCGCGATTGCGGAAGAAAACAAAATCCGGGCAATCAAACATATAACGCTGGATGTGGGAACGGAATCCACTTTTGTTCCGGTTTTTCTTGAAAAGCTTTTTCCGGTTGCGGCGGATGAAACGGAACTTTTTAAAAATTCCGAACTCCGGCTCTCAATGGTTCCCGGAAAAAACCTTGTGATAAAGGAAATCGGATACTGACGCAAAAAAGAGGTACTTATGGAAGAAATCAAAAAACAGGCAAGCAATATCGACGAGGAAGGAAACGTCCTCTATCTTGACCGGGAGCGCCTTGACCGGAAAGAAGTTCCCTTTCCCGAATACAAAAACAAACCGAACGGACTGGGAATCTATAACTGGCTTAAAGAGCACGTTATCTATATGAGCGACAAGCGCTGGCCCATTGCAAGAAAGCTTTATAAAATGTTCGTAAAATATTCCGCCTGGATGAAAGAAGGCGGAAAAAAGGCGGAATTTTATAAAAAAGGAATCATGATCGCCCCGGATATGGAAGCCCAGACTTCGACTGTCGTTATGCCGCTTAACGTTGACGTAACCGAGGAAAGCGAAAAAGTTGTTGTTCCGATGGAGCTTATCAAAGAATCCCTTAAAAACGTAACCTTCATCGGCGGAATGGATACCTGCCTTTGCCGCGAATCCAACGACTGCAAGGATTTTCCCCATGACATCGGCTGCCTTTTCCTTGGCGAAGCGGGAAAAATAATCGAAAAACACGGTCTTGGGCGGCAGCTTACTTATGAAGAAGCCTGCGCAAGAGTTGACAAAGCCGCCGAATACGGTCTTATGGGACAGGCCGTCTGGGTAGAAGTTGAACAGCTCCTTTGGGGAATCCGCAATGACCAGATGGACAAATTCCTTGAAATCTGCTTTTGCTGTCCCTGCTGCTGCATAGCCGTCCGCCTTGCAAGAAACGCGACCCCGAAGGACCGCCACCGCTTCCATCCTGCGGGCTGGACCGCCGTTCCGGACAGAACAAAATGCGTCGGATGCAAAAAATGCATCACCGGAAAAAACGGCTGTCCCGTTGAGGCGATTTCCATCGGCGAAGACGGAAAAGTTATTATTGACCAGGAAATCTGTGTAGGCTGCGGAATCTGCAAAACCCGATGCAATTTTGACGCAATCAAAATTAAGCAGACAATGCCCATGCGCAAAGACCTGCATGAATATTTCGCAAAAGATTACAACCTCGACCTGAAAATATGGAAGGATGAAAACGATGGATGAAATCCGCATAATCGAAGTTAAACAGAGCGTTTTTGAAGACAACGGCAAGGATGCGGAAAGACTTCGCAAAAAACTTAAGGAAGAAAAAACTTTTCTTCTCAACCTGATGTCTTCTCCCGGTTCCGGAAAAACAACAACCCTTAAAGCTCTTGCAAAGGAACTTTCCGGAAAACTCCGCTGGGCGGTTATGGAAGCGGATATTGATTCCGCCGTTGACGCAAAAGCGATACAGGAAGCGGGCGTTCCTTCGATCCAGATACATACCGGCGGAATGTGCCATCTTGATGCGGATATGACCCGCCAGGGACTTTCCCAGCTTAATACAAAGGATTTTGACCTCGTCGTTCTCGAAAACGTCGGAAATCTTGTCTGCCCTGCGGAATTCGATACCGGCGCTTCGAAGAACATGACTATTCTTTCCGTTCCGGAAGGGGACGACAAACCGCTTAAATATCCCCTTATGTACGAAACCTGCGACCTTCTTGCAATCAACAAAACCGACGTTATGGATTATTTTGATTTCAGCAAAGAAAACGTTGAAAAATACGCGAGAATGCGCAACCCGGAAATTGAAATCATTTATTTTTCCGCAAAAACCGGCGAGGGAATTCCCGCTCTTGCGGATTGGATAATTAAAAACGTAAACGAATGGAACGAATGAAAAAAGCACCCTCCGGGGTGCTTTTTTAATGCAGAATGCAAAGTGCATAATGCGGAATTAAAATTTAAAATTGATTGAATCGTCGTAGGGGCGACCTACCCCAAGGGTACTTCCTCGCACTTCGTGCTCAGGGCGCTATGTGGTCGCCCGAAAAGGCTCCCTTGTGCAAAGGGAGCTGGATTTTGCCGAAGGCAAAAGACTGAGGGATTGTAACCCTGTCCAATTACAAATCGGGCGGATAATATCTGCCCCAACATTGTTTCAATAACCTCATTGCGTTCCGCAAAAAACAGAAACACCCTTCCACCGCTTCGCGGTCCCCCTCCCCTCAAGGGGAGGTAAAACAAGGGCGGATAATATCCGCCCCTACATTGATTTTGCGAAACCGCCCTAAACAGCCGGTAATTTAAAGCAGAATCCCCCAGTCACGCGCCCGTTCTTAAAGGCGTGACAGCCCCCTTTAGGCAAGGGGGCCTTTTTCGAAACCGCCTTTTCCATATTTTTCTTTTATATATTGAATATTAAAGCGCCTTTTGTTATAATAACAATATATATGCTCGGAAAGTGTTCTCAATTTTAAACAGAAGGAGGCATTTTGTTGAAAAAGAAAATAGACCTTCTCGAAATCGCCCTTATCGCTTTTATGGTGATAACGGTAATTTTCACCGGAATGGCGGCGGGATATGACAAAAAAATCTTTATGATCCAGCTTGTTCTTGCAATTTCCGCCCTTGCCTTCGGAATATGGCGGCTTCTTGCGGCAAGGCGCGATTCAAGAAAATTTCTTGAATATATCGGCGGAAGGCTCGGTTCCGTAAAAAGCGATGCCCTTGTAAAATTTCCCCTTCCGGTTTCCGTTGCAAACGGGGAAGGCGAAATTATCTGGACAAACGCCATTTTCCATGACGAAGTAATGAAAGGCGAGGAATGCTACGGAAAAAACATAAAGGACGTTGTTGAAAATTTTGATTTTGAAAAAATCTTTCTTCCCGGCGGCCACGAAGTTTTCTGCCGCGGCGGAAGCTATTCCGTTTGCGCAACCGTTTCTTCCGAAATAGGCGAAAAACTTTATGCTTTTTATTTCATCGATAAAACAAACGAAAGAAAAGTTGAAAAACTCTATGAAGAAAGCCGTCCTGCGGTTCTTTCAATAACTCTTGATAACCTTGAAGAACTTTTTGCGAACTGCAAGGAAAGCGAAAAAAGCCGCATCAAAGGCGAAGTTGAAAAACTTTTTGAAGATTTTGTTGCCGAAAACCATGCGTTCCTCAAACGCAATTCAAGTTCAAAATACGTCGCCATAGTTGAGGAAAAATATCTCCGGAACATGGAAAAGGAAAGATTTTCGATTCTTGACAAGGCAAGAAAAATCCTTACAAGCGAGGAACTTCCGGTAACTCTTTCAATCGGCGTTGCAAGGGGAGATCATTCCCTCGATAAGCTGAACGAATATTCCCTCCAGGCGCTTGAAATGGCTCTCGGACGCGGCGGCGACCAGGCGGCGGTAAAAACAGTCAACGGATATGAATTTTACGGCGGCTTTGCAAAAGGCGTTGAAAAAAGAACAAAAGTAAAAACAAGGGTTGTTGCGGCGGCGCTTGCGGATCTTATCGAATCCAGCTCCAACGTTCTTGTAATGGGTCACCGCTTCGGCGACCTTGACTGCATCGGCGCGGCAATCGGAATGGCGGAAGCGATCCGCGATATGGAAAAGAACTGCCATATAATCGTAAACCGCGAAACCTGCCTTGCAAGACCCCTTATCGACAAAACCGAAAAAGCCGGAACCCTTGAACTTTTCATCTCTCCGGAAGAAGGTCTTGCGCTTATAAACGACGAAACCCTTCTTGTTGTTGTGGATACCCATATCGAAAATCTTCTTGAATCGAAGGAGGTTTTTGCAAAATGCCGCAACGTTGTTGTAATTGACCACCACAGACGAATGGTCGGAAGCATTGAAAACGCGGTTATCTTCTACCATGAACCCTATGCGTCCTCCGCTTCGGAAATGGTTACCGAACTTCTCCAGTATCTCGACAGCAGATGCAAAATCAAAAAAGCGGAAGCGGAAGCGCTTCTTGCCGGAATCATGCTTGACACAAAGAGCTTTTCCATGAGAGCGGGCGTCAGAACTTTTGAAGCGGCGGCGTATCTTAAAAAGATGGGCGCCGATACCGTAAAGGTAAAGGAACTCTTCTCCGGAAGTCTTTCAAGCTATCAGCACCGTTCAAAAATTGTTTCAACGGCGGAAATTTACCGCGGATGCGCCGTTTCCTTCGCAAAATCCTATGATGACGTGGGAATCGTTGCGCCCCAGGCGGCGGACGAACTCCTCGCAATAAAAGGCGTTGCATCCTCCGTTGTAATGTATAAAACCCCCGTCGGAGTTTCCTTCTCCGCAAGAAGCCTCGGCGGAATGAACGTACAGGTTATTATGGAATCTCTCGGCGGCGGCGGTCACCAGACAATGGCAGGCGCCCAGATTCCGGATATAACCCCTAACGAAGCGAAGGAAAAACTCTTCGCCGCAATCGACGATTATTATGAAAAAGCCGCGGGTCACGCGGACGAATAATTTGCCTCCCCTGAAAGGGGAGGGGGACCGTTGCCGTAGGCACGGTGGAAGGGTCAAACCCTGAAATTTAAGAAAAAATATGAAACATTCCCGAAAGGAGATATATATTTATGAAAGTTATTCTTCTCGAAGACGTAAAAGGTTCCGGAAAAAAAGGCGAACTTATAAACGCATCCGACGGTTACGCAAGGAACTTTCTGCTTCCGAAAAAACTCGCGATGGAAGCAACCCCTCAGGCTCTTAACGAACTCAAACAGAAGGAAGCCGCAAAAGAAAGAAAACTCGCCCTTGAAAAACAGGCGGCAATGGATTCCGCCGCGGTTATCAAGGATAAAACAGTAAAATTCACCGGCGTTGCCGGAAACGGCGGAAAACTCTTCGGTTCAATAACCGCCGCAGACGTTGCCGCGGAAATCAAAAAACAGTTCGGAATCGAAGTTGACAAGAAAAAAGTTTCCCTCGAAGGCGATATCAAAACCTACGGAACTTTCAATGCGGAAGTCAAATTCGGCCATTCCGTTTCCGCAAAAATCTTTGTTCTTGTTTCCGAATAATCAAAAAGGCTTCCCCTTGTGGGGAAGCTGTCGGCGCAGCTGACTGATGAGGTGTAGCCGCAAGATGGCGTTTCAGTTCTGCGTTCAGATCACAAACACCTCATCCGTCTTTTCTGCAATAAATTGCAGAAAATCCACCTTCCCCTCAAGGGGAAGGCTTTGCGAGGTGAAAACATTGGAAAACGAAAATCCGCTTTTGCTCGGAATGGATCTGCCTTACAGCCTTGAGGCGGAACAAAGCGTTCTCGGCGCGGTTCTTGTTGAACCGGGCTGCCTTTCCGAACTTGTCGAAAGGCTCCGTCCAGACGCATTTTACCGCCCCCAGCATAAGGCGCTTTTTAATGAAATGGTAAGGATGTTCACTTCCGGTGAACCCGTTGACTTCATAACCCTTCTTGAAGCGGCGAAGGAAGAGGAAATCTTCCAAAGCGAACAGGAAGCAAAAATCTATCTTTCCCATCTTATGGAAATCGTTCCTTCCGTAAGGAATCTCGGAGCATACGTCGATATAATCCTTGATAAACAGCTTACAAGAAGCCTTATCCGGATTTCCGGCGATATTCTCAACAACGCAAGGGAAAGCGGCGCGGAAGGAAAAATCCTTCTGGATTCCGCCGAACAGAAAATTTATGACATCCGCCAGGGAAGGGACGCAAGGGGACTTATTCCCATAAGCGACACCCTTATTGAGGCCTATGACAGAATCAACAAACTTTCCGGCGAGGACAGGGAACAGTATCTCGGTCTTAAAACCGGCTATTCCGCGGTGGATTCAAAGCTCGGCGGACTCAATAAATCCGACCTTGTAATAATCGCCGCCCGTCCGGGTCTTGGCAAAACAAGCTTTGCGCTGAACATTGCCGCAAAAGTTGCGATGAAGCAGAAAAAGAACGTCGCGATATTCTCCCTCGAAATGAGCTCCGAACAGATAACTTCCCGTATGCTTTCCTGCGAAGCCATGGTCGAAAGCTGGAAACTCAGAATAGGTTCGCTCGAAGCTTCGGACTGGACCAGACTTGCGGAAGCGGCCCAGATGCTAAACAAAACAAATATCCTTATTGACGATACCGCCGGAATCACCGTTTCGGAAATGAAGGCAAAGCTCCGCCGGGTAAAAAACCTCGATCTTGTTATAATCGACTACCTTCAGCTTATGTCTTCCGGAAAACGCAGCGACAACCGCGTTCAGGAAGTTTCCGAAATGACAAGAAACCTTAAACTTATGGCGAAGGAACTCAACGTTCCGGTAATCGTTCTTTCCCAGCTTTCCCGAGGAACCGAAAGCAGACAGGGACATAAACCGATGCTTTCCGACCTTCGTGAATCCGGTTCAATCGAGCAGGATGCGGATATCGTAATGTTCCTTTACCGCGAATCCTATTACCAGCAGCAGGAAGGCGTTGCAACTCCGGAAACGGATACCGTTGAGGTAATCGTTGCGAAAAACCGCCACGGCGAAACCGGAACAGCAACCCTTTGCTGGGACGGCCAGTTCACAAAGTTCACGACTTTGGAGGAAGACCGATGAGCACCGCACCGCTTGATATCGAAGCGGTCAAAAAAGTTGTTGAGCACCATAAGATGCTCGGAAACTGCGGCGGGGTCGTTGCCGCCGTTTCCGGCGGATGCGATTCTTCCGTTCTGCTCCATATCCTTTGGAAACTGAGCACGGAAATGGGATTCAAAATCCTCTGCGCGCATATAAACCACAACCTGAGAGGCGCGGAAAGCGACAGGGACGAAGCTTTTGTCCGTTCTCTTTGCGGAAAATACGGAATCGAATGCCGGGTTTTAAGCGCAAACGTTGCGGAATATGCCGAAAAGCACCGTTTGAGCACCGAGGAAGCCGGAAGAAAACTCCGCTATGGGTTTTTTGAGCACTGCGCGGAAGAACTTGGCGGAAACGCAAAAATCGCCACCGCCCACAGCCTTTCGGACTGCGCCGAAACCTATATTTTCAATTCCGCAAGGGGTGCTTCCCTTTCCGGAATCTGCGGAATTCCTCCGGTAAGGGGTAAAATAATCCGCCCGCTCATCGAATTTTCAAGAGAGCAGATCGAAGCTTACGCAAATGAGCACGGGATTTGTTACGTCACCGACAGCACCAACCTCACCGATGAATATACCCGCAACAAAATCCGCCACGGCGTTATTCCGGTGATGAAGGAAATCAACCCCGGCTTTGAAAAAGCTTTTCTCCGCCTTTCAAAAAATCTTTATGAATCAAGGGATTTTATTGATTCCGAAGCGGAAAAACTTCTTTTAAAATCGAAAACAAAAAAAGGCTTCGACGGAAAAATCCTTGCGGAAGCCCATCCTGCGCTTAAAAACAGAGCCGCGGCGATGATTCTTGAAGAATTCGGTTTTTCCTTCGATTTTGAAAGAACCCTCCGCCTTGCGGAAAGATTCGGCGGAAATGATTTTAAAGAAGAACTTTCGAAAAACGAATATCTTGTTCAAAAAAACGGAATTATCTTCAGGGAGAAAAAACCGGAAGAATCCCCGGAAATTGAAAAAAAGGCTTTTTCCGCCGGAAAAACGGAACTTTCGCCGGAAAAAACCGCCGAAGTTTCGGTTATTTCTTACGAAGAATTCAAAAATTCATATAAACTTAATAATTTAGCCTTAAAAGATACATTTGATTTTGATAAAATACAGGGCAGCGCGGTTTTTCGTTCCCGAAAGGAAGGCGACAGAGCCGATATCCATGGCGGAACGAAAACCCTTAAAAAGCTTTTCATCGAAGAAAAAATCCCCGCCGAAAAACGAAAATCCGTTGCGATAATAGCCGATGATGAAGGGGTGCTCTGGATCGAAGGCCTTGGCGCCGCAAAACGCGCAAGACTTTCCGAAAAAACAGTCAATGTTGCGGCAATAAAAATCCGCGTTGAAAAATAATTCAAAAAACAGAAAAGGAAGAGGACAAAAAATGCATACTATCGAAGAAGACATCAAGAGCATTCTTATTTCCGAAAAAGAGATCAAAAAAGCCGTCAAAAAAATCGGCAAGCAGATAAGCAAGGATTATGAAGGAAAAAATCTTATGCTTGTTGCGGTTCTCAAAGGTTCCGTAATTTTTATGGCCGACCTTATGAGGGCGATTACCGTTCCGCTCAACATTGACTTCATGTCCGTTTCCAGCTATGGCGGCGGCACCAAAACTTCCGGCGTTGTAAAAATCCTTAAAGACCTTGACCATGATCTTTCCGGAAAAGACATCCTCATCGTCGAAGACATTCTTGACAGCGGAATGACCCTTTCCTATCTCAGCAACCTTCTCAGACAGAGAAACGTTTCTTCCATCAGAATTGCAACCCTTCTTGATAAACCGGAACGCAGAGTTGCGGACGTTCATGCGGATTATTTCTGCTTCACCGTTCCGGACGAATTTGTTGTCGGTTACGGCCTTGACTATGACCAGCAGTACCGCCATCTTCCTTATATCGGCGTTCTTAAACCCGAAATTTACGAAAAATAAAAAAACTGCCTCCCTTGTCTAAAGGGAGGGGGACCGTTGCCGTAGGCACGGTGGAGGGATTCCTTCACATAATACGGTAATTTATAAAACAAATCCCCCCAATATATAAATCGGAGTTGATATTTTTTTGAACAACAAAGTAAAAACAATCGTAACGTACGTTGCGGCAATCGTGCTTCTGCTTTTCCTCACCTCCCTTATGTTCACAATGAACAAGGAAGAGGAGACAAAGCCGAAATATTACGAAATTCTTCAGCTTTTTGAAAACAAAGAAGTTGAAAGCTATCTTCTCGACCTCGGAACCGGCGAACTTACAATCAACAAAAAGCCGGAAGAGGGCAAAGATAAGGGCGAAACTCTGGAATATCTTGTTCCGAACGTTTCCGTCTTCCTCACCGATATTGATACCATCAACCAGCAGAACGGTTTTTCCGCAACGGAAATGCAGCCGGATTATCTTCCGATAAAGGAAACCCCCTGGTGGATATCCATGCTTCCGACCCTTCTTTTAATCGGAGCAATGGCGGTTTTCTGGTTCTTTATGATGCGCCAGCAGGGCGGCGGCAAGGTAATGGATTTTGCGAAGGCAAAATATAAGGACAAAGCCGGCGACAAACCCACAACCTTCAAGGACGTTGCGGGATGCAACGAGGAAAAAGAGGAGCTTGAGGAAATTGTTCAGTTCCTTAAACACCCGAATCAGTTCAACGCTCTCGGCGCAAGAATCCCGAAAGGCGTTCTCTTGATGGGTCAGCCCGGTACCGGTAAAACCCTTCTTGCAAGGGCGGTTGCGGGCGAAGCGGGAGTTCCTTTCTTTTCCATTTCCGGTTCCGACTTTGTTGAAATGTTCGTCGGCGTCGGCGCAAGCCGTGTCCGCGACCTTTTCGGCGAAGCGAAGAAAAACGCCCCGGCAATTATTTTCATCGATGAAATCGACGCGGTCGGCCGTCACAGAGGCGCAGGTCTCGGCGGCGGACATGATGAACGCGAACAGACCCTTAACCAGCTCCTTGTTGAGATGGATGGTTTCGGCAACAACACCGGAATCATCGTTATGGCGGCAACCAACCGCGCGGATATCCTTGACCCCGCGCTTCTCCGTCCCGGACGTTTTGACCGCCAGATCGTAGTCGGCGCACCGGACGTTGAGGGACGCGAAGCAATCCTTAAAATTCATACGAGGAACAAACCCCTCGGTCCGGACGTTGACCTTAACGTAATCGCAAAATCCACCGCAGGCTTCACCGGCGCGGAACTCGAAAACCTCACAAACGAAGCCGCTCTTCTTGCCGCAAGACGCAAAAAGAAAGCTATCACCATGAAGGAAATCGAGGAAGCAACCATCAAGGTTGTTGCCGGTCCGGAAAAGAAATCCAGAAAAGTCAACGAAAAGGACAAACGCCTCACTTCCTATCACGAAGCAGGTCATGCGGTCGTCACCTATTTCTGCGAAACCCAGGATCCGGTTCACGAAATTTCAATCGTTCCCCGTGGCTATGCCGGCGGTTACACCATGAGCCTTCCGGTTGAGGACAGAAACTACGTTACAAAAGGTTATATGGAAGAGGAACTTTGCACCCTTCTCGGCGGAAGAGTTGCGGAAGCGATTGTTCTCGGCGATATTTCAACCGGCGCTTCCAACGACCTTGAACGCGCAACCAGAATTGCAAGAAATATGGTTACCCGCTACGGTTTCAGCGAAAAGCTCGGTCCGATCGTATATGGTTCCGACGAAAACGAAGTGTTCCTCGGAAGGGATTACAGCCAGAACAAGCATTATTCCGATGATATTGCTTCCGATATCGACAGCGAAATCAGACGCCTTGTTGACGAGGCTTATGAAAAAACCGAATCCATTCTTCGTGAGCACCGCGACAAACTCGACGCAGTCGCCGCCGTGCTCATGGAAAAGGAAAAGGTTTCCGGAAAGGAATTTGCGGATATCATGAATCCGCCCGCTCCGGTTGTTAAAGAACCTGCGGAGGAACCCATTTCCGAAGAAACCGCTTCCGAAACCGAAATTCCGGAAGAAAAAACCGAAGAATAAAGCTAAAAAGCACCCGCAAGGGTGCTTTTTTAATGCAGAATGCAAAGTGCGTAATGCAGAATTATAAATTGAAAGTTAATTAGAACTCCGTAGGGGCGACCCTTGCGGTCGCCCGAAAAGGCTCCCTTGTGTAAAGGGAGCTGGATTTTGCCGAAGGCAAAAGACTGAGGGATTGTAACCCCGTCCAATTAAAAAACGGGCGACCGCAAGGGTCGCCCCTACATTGTTTCAACAAACCTCTCTGCGTTCCGTTTTCTCTTTACGGAGGTTTTTATTTTTCGCTGGAATCCTTTCAAAAAATATGCTACAATATATTCCGTAATTTTTTGACCGAAAGAGGTAGCTCCATGAACCAGAAAGAACTGAACGAAATCCGCCGCCGCCTTGCCCTTGATAAAAACTGCATCAGCAAGGTCTATGGCTGCTTTGTAAACCAGATGAAGGAAATCATCGCATATATCGAAGAACCGGTTGCCGCAATGCCCCAGTCCGAAGGGGAAAGATATATGGCGCTTTTCAAAAAGGCTCTTTCCGGCTCCCTTGGAAAGAACCTTGTCGATATCGAATTTTCAACCCGGCAGGTTATGGAAGGGGAGGAGCATAAACTCCTTATGGATATCCGCAAAGATATCGGAAACGCGGAACTCCGCGACGCCCTTTATAAAAAGATGATTCCGGCAATCAATCTTGACTGCAACTACATAATCCTTCTCGGCGCGGATCACTATGACGTTCCTTTTAAGGGTACCGACGAACTTTCCGTGGAGGACGCTTCCGAAAGCGTTTTCAACTATTTCGTCTGTTCCGTTTGCCCGGTTAACGAAAGCAAAACCGAGCTTGGATACGTAATCGACCAGAGCGCTTTCCATAACTGCACCTTCCCGCAGACCGTCGCCGCCCCGGAACTCGGATTCATGTTCCCCTGTTTTGATGACCGGGCGACCAATATCTACAACGCCCTTTTCTATACGAAGGATACCGATATGACTCAGGAGGAATTTGTTGATTCCGTATTCAGAACCGAAATTCCCATGTCCGCCGGCGAACAGAAAGCAACTTTTCAGGAAGTCCTTACCGAAACCCTTGAGGAAGACTGCAGTTTTGATATAATCCAGGCGGTGCATGAACAGATCTGCGAAAGAATAGTCGAACATAAGGAAAGCAAAGACCCCCAGCCGCTTGATTTAAGCGCAAGGGAAATCGGCGATATCCTTGAAAACAGCGGCGTTCCGAAGGAAAAGGTCGAAGTTTTCAAGGAAAAAACAAAGAAACAGTTCGGCGAGGACAAACCCCTTAAACCCCAGAACATAATCGAAAGCAAAAAATTCGAGGTTGTGACCCCCCAGTTCAAAATTTCCGTTCCGCCGGAATTTTCCTATCTCATCGAAACAAAAGTTGTAAGCGGAAGCAAATATCTTATGATTCCTGCGGACGAAGGCGTTGAAATAAACGGCGTTTCCGTTAAAATAAATGAATAATATATAATATAAAAAGCGAAGAACGCAAAAGCCGCGTTTTTCGCTTTTTTGTTAAAGTTTGTTAATCTCTTGTACGGGAAAAAGGAATATTTTAAAAAATCCGACATATTGCTGAAATGGAAAATACTTTTAATTATCGAACAGCTTTTATATTATTTGTGTTTAAATGTTAAAAACTTTTGTGAAAAACCACAAAAAGAAGCCCCCTCTATGCCATAAAACGCTGAAAATTATTACAGAGTGTTCATAAATGTTGACTTATGTTAGTTTTTGTGTTTATATTAAGTTAATCGAAGGAAGATCCTTCAATTAAAAAAACTAAGATTCCAATTTTAAGGAGGCACAGTTTATGAAAAAAATCTTTGCACTTTTGCTTTGCGTTGCAATGCTTACAGCAGTATTTGCCGGATGCGACAGCGAACCCGCACCCAGCGGCGACGGCGAATATGAAATCGCTGTCGTTGTAAAAATCGTAGGTATTCCTTTCTTCAATGTTCTTGAAGAAGGCGTAAAAGAGGCGGCGGCAGACCTTGGCGTAAATGCATACGTAACCGGTCCTACCGATGCAGACCCGGCACAGCAGGTTAAAATCATCGAAGACCTTATCAACACCGGCGTTGATGCAATTGTAGTTGTTCCCAACGACGCAACCGCAGTTGAAGCAGTTCTCGACCGTGCTCGTGAAAAAGGAATTCTTGTAATTGCAAACGAATCTCCTAACCAGGCCGGCGCAGACTACGACGTCGAAATGATCGAAAACAAAAAATTCGCGGAAGAAATCGCAGAAGACTTTGCACAGAGAATGGGCGGCGAAGGCGGCTATGCTCTCTTCGTAGGCGGTCTTTCCGTTCCGCTCCACAACACCTGGGCAGATTACGTAAACGAATATCTTGCGGCAAACTATCCCGGAATGTATGAAGTAACCGACAGAATCCCCTGCGGCGAAGATTCCGCTGACGCAAGAACAAAAACCCTTGAACTCATCGCAACCTATTCCGACATCAAAGGCGTTTGCGGCTTCGGAAGCCAGGGACCTCTCGGCGCAGCGGAAGCGGTTAAAGAAAAAGGTCTTGTTGATACCTTCGTCGTTGTCGGCAACATCGTTCCTTCCGAAGGCGCCGCATATCTTGCGGAAGGCGCAATCGACCAGGGTTATCTTTGGGATCCTTCCGACTCCGGTTATGCAGCAGTTTACACCGCATGGTATATCCTTAACGGCGGAAACGTAACCGACGCAGATTTTGAAGTTCCCGGAATCGGCGCTCCCGATATTGTTGAAGGCGTTCTTTCCTATCACAAACCTCTTGTAATCACTGCAGAAAACGCAAATGAACTCGGTTTCTGATAATTAAATTCTGACTAATTGCGAGAGATGGCAAATCGAGAGCCTCAGTTTGCCATCTCTCATTTTATTAACGAAAAGCGGTGAACAGAATGGCAGAAAAATTCATCGAGCTGCATCACGTAAACAAGCATTACGGCGGCGTACATGCCCTTAAAGACATTGATTTTGACCTTAATAAGGGCGAAGTCCATTGCCTTGTCGGAAAAAACGGATGCGGCAAATCGACCATGATAAAAGTAATTTCGGGCGTTATAAAACCCGACGAGGGAAGCGAAATCGTTCTTTGCGGAAAAAGAATGAAAAGCGTTTCTCCCCAAATTTCAATGGAAAGCGGAGTAAGGGTAATTTATCAGGATCTCAGCCTTTTTCCGAATCTTTCCGTTGCAGAAAACATTGCGTTCAACCAGCACACCGACAAAACCGTAAAAGGCGTTAACTGGAAAAGAATCAACGAAACGGCAAAAAACACTCTTGACATGATGCATATCAGTCTTGATCTCACAGCTGATGTTTCCGCTCTTTCAATTGCGGATCGTCAGCTTGTTGCCATTGCAAGGGCACTTGCAACAAACGCGAAGCTTCTTATAATGGACGAACCCACTTCCTCCCTTACGAGAAAGGAAGTTGACGTTCTTTTTGCAATCGTAAGAAAACTTAAAGAACAGGGAATCACCGTTATTTTCGTAAGCCACAAAACTGACGAAATTCTTGAAATTGCGGACAGAATAACCGTTGTGCGCGACGGAGTTAAAATTGCAACTTACGAAAACAACGCCGAAAATGAAATTGACGGAAACAAGCTTGCCGAAATGATAAGCGGCCACAGCATTGAATATAAACAGGATTTTGTAAAACCCGGAGAGGAAACCGTTCTTGAGGTAAAAAATCTTTCAAGCGGAAAACAGTATAAAGATATTTCATTCAGCCTTAAAAAAGGCGAAGTTCTCGGAATAATCGGACTTCTCGGAGCGGGCAGAACCGAACTTGCCCTTAGCCTTTTCGGAATGAACAAACCGGATTCCGGCGAAATTTACGTAAAAGGCGAAAAAGTTGTTTTCAAAAGCAACCGGGACGCCATCAAAAAACATATCGCATATCTTCCGGAAGACAGGCTTTTGCAGGGACTTGTTGTTGAACAGAACGTCGAGGACAATATGTCCGTAACGGTTCTTGACAGAATAAAATCCGCCCTCGGCTTGATCGATCTTAAAAAGCGCCGGGATATGACCGAAAACTGGATCGGAAAACTCGATATCAAGAGCGCAAAACCGGGAGTAAGCGCAAGCACAATGTCCGGCGGAAACCAGCAGAAAATCGTTGTTGCAAAATGGCTTGCAACCGATCCGGAAATCCTTATTCTTGACCAGCCCACCAACGGAATTGACGTTGCGGCAAAAGACGCGATTTATAAAGTAATAAGAAGCCTTGCGGAATCCGGAATAAGCGTAATCATAATTTCCGATGAGATCCCCGAAATTTATTACAACTGCCCGAGAGCGATTCTTATGCATAAAGGCAGGGTTAAAAGCGAAATCGATTGCGCTTCCATGAGCGAAAAAGAATTCTCGGAGGTGATTGTAAATGCTCAGTAAGCTTAAAAACAGCAAAATAACAGGCACCCACGAATTCTATATGGTAATTGCGCTTGCGGCACTTGCAGTTTTCTTCGGAATCGGAACAAAAGGTCTTTTCCTTTCCGGAAGCAACCTTCTCAACATGGTGATAAGCTATTCCTATCTCGGAATTATGGCAATGGGAATGCTTGTTGTAATAATTTCCGGCGGAATTGATATGACCATAATGCTTTCTGCAACCATTTCGCAGTATGTGATGGCGCTGTTTATGCTTAATTCGGGAATGGCGAACTGGGCAACGGCAATTCTTCTTTCCCTTGCCGTCGGAATTGTCCTGGGTCTTCTCAATGCGGTTCTGGTGCATTACCTTAAAGCGCCGACCCTTATTATCACAATCGCCACCATGAGCGTATATTTCGGACTTCTTATGTATTTTACAAAAGGCGTCCGCCTCTTCAGCTTCCCGGAATGGTTTTCCGGAAAAAGTGACGGAAAAACCTTCGCCGTTGCAATCGGACTTCTTGCCGCAGCGGTAATCGTGACTTTTGTAATTATGAAGTTCACCAAAATGGGAAGAAAAGTTTACGCCATCGGCGGAAACCTTGAAGGCGCAAAACGTGTCGGAATCAACATCCTTCTCGTACATCTTTTTGTTTATGGCTTTGTCGGGGCAATGGGCGCTCTCGGCGGAGTTGTTCATCTCTATCTTGTCCAGCAGGCGGCGCCGAACGCCCTTTACGGCGGCGAAATGGACGTAATCGCAATGGCGGTTCTGGGCGGAGTAAATCTTGCCGGCGGAAAAGGAACCGTTGGCGGAACGATAATCGGTATGCTTCTTGTTGCAACGCTGAGCAACGGACTTTTGCTTCTCGGCGTTTCAAGCTATTGGCAGGATTTCTTCATCGGCGCGGTAATTCTTGTAAGCTTCTGCTTCAGCGGTTGGAGAGCTATCAAGAACAGAGAAAAAGAAAGCAAGGGAGGTAAGCTTGATGACTGAGAAACTTAAAAAACTCACAACGGCAAACGGCGACAATCTTCTGCTTCTTCTTATTCTTGCAATTGCGGTGACCCTTGTTTCGATGAAACAGGCAAGCTTTTTCTCCTTCGGAACCCTTGAATCCATCTGCTACCAGCTTCCGGAAATGGGTCTTCTGACCATGGCGATGATGGTCGCAATGCTTTCCGGCGGTATCAATCTTTCAATAATCGCTTCCGCAAACCTTTCGGGAATTCTTATGGCGCTTATAATGACAACATATATTCCCAAGGGCGAGGACAACGCGGTTATAGTTCTCGGCGCCGTGGCTGTGGGAATTCTTGTAAGCACCCTTGCGGGTTTCGTTAACGGAGTTATTATTTCCTGCTTCAAAATCCCCGCAATGCTTGTAACCCTCGGAATGCAGATGCTTCTGAACGGCGCCTGCCTTACCATTACAAAAGGCGCGACGATTTCCGGCTATCCCGCAACTTTCAAGTTCCTCGGAAACGGAAAACTCGGCTTTATCCCGATGCCTTTTGTAATTTTCCTTGCAACCCTTATCCTTCTCATAGTTCTTTTAAAGAACACCCCCTTCGGACCGAGAGTTTATCTCTATGGTTCAAACGATACGGCAACCGGATTTTCCGGAGTTGACGAAAAAGCCCTTCTTATCAAAACCTATACTCTTTCCGGATTTATCGTAGGTCTTGCGGCGGTTGTTCTCACTTCCCGTTTCAACTCCGCGGCGGCGGGCTATGCAGAATCCTTCCTTATGCAGTCCATCCTTATTGCGGTTCTCGGCGGAATAAGCCCCAACGGCGGCAAGGGAAAAGTTTCCGGAATGGTTCTCGGCGTAATCATAATCCAGGTTGTCGCAAGCGGACTCAACATCCTTCGCATAAGTTCCTATCTTACAACCGCGGTTTACGGAATAATCCTTCTTGCGGCGGTTGCTTTCCGTTCATATAAATCAAGCAGCTAAAGGAGGAACAGAATTATGGCAGAATGCAAAAATATGCTTGCCTTCGATTTCGGAAACAGCACTCTCCGGGCGATTCTCTGCCGTTTTGACGGCGAAAAAATTGTTTCGGAAGTCGTTCTTTCCGAATCGAACGAAATGCTTAAAATCGACGATTATTTCTATTGGGATCTTCTTCGGATTTTTTCCTTTATGAAACGAAGCGTTGAAAAAGCGGCGGGGGAGGTAAGGCTCGATTCCGTCGGAATCTGCACCTGGGGCGTTGACTTCATGCTTTTCGACGAAAAGAACCATATGCTTTCAAACGCTCTTTCCTACCGCAATTCAATCGGCGCGGAAATTATTGAAAAACAGACCGAGGAAGAAAAAAAGGAAATGTTCCGGAGAACGGGAATTCTTTCCGACAAAATCAATTCCATTTACATGCTCAAAGGAATCGGTGAAAAAATGCCTTCCATTGCTTCGGCGGCAAAAAAACTCCTTATGATTCCGGATATCCTTACATATTTTATGACCGGGGTTATGGAAAACGAACCTTCGGAACTTTCAACGACTCAGGCGCTTGACGTGAGCACCATGAGCATCTCCCGTGAGCAATGCGAATTTATGGGCATCGATCCGGAACTTTTCCAAAAAATCGGCGAGCACGGCAAGGCAATCGGCAATATAAAGCGCGAAATCCTCGATGAAATGAAAATTGATTACGATATTCCGTTCATCTGCACCCCTTCCCACGATACCGCTTCCGCGGTTTTCGGAATCCCCTGCGAAGACGAAGAATATTTCTTCGTAAGTTCCGGAACCTGGGCGCTGATTGGTGCTCAGATTGAAAAACCGGTGCTCACGGAAGAAGTTATTGAAGGAAAGCTTACAAACGAAGTCGGCGCCTTCGGAAAAATAACCCTTCTTAAAAATTCAATCGGAATGTTCATAACCCAAAGGCTCAAAGCGGAATATCAGCGCGATATCCAGCAGAATATCTCCTGGAACGAGTTCACCGACCTTGCAAGAGGATTCGGCGGAAAAGCGGGAATTTTCGACGTTAACCACGAAGATTTCTTCAATCCGGTCCATATGGGTCATGCGATCCATAAGCACCTCCATCCGGAAGACCCGGAAGGAAAACTCAACTGGAACGAAATCGTCGCTTCCGTCTTCGCTTCAATGGCGGAAAGCTATTGCGTCGGTCTTCGGGCGGTTATGAAAGCGACCGGAAAGGAACCGGACGTTGTTTATGTCGTCGGCGGCGGTTCCAAAAACGCAATTATCAACCAATCCTGCGCGGACAGCCTCGGCAAAAAAATCGTCACCTGCGATATGGAATGTTCCTGCATAGGCGATGCGGCTGCCCAGCTTGCGGGAGTTTGTCCGGAACTCAGTTACCGGGATCTCAGAAAAATAATTGTTGCATCTCTTAAAACAAACGTTTATAATCCTATAGTAAAATAAATTTTTTCAGGAGGAAAAAACAAAATGAACTATAAAAGATTTCTTATCGATGCCTGCCTCAGAATGATCGGTTCCGGTCTTACTGTTGAAACCTGGGGCAATATCAGCGTCCGCGACCCCGAAACCGGATACGTATATCTCACCCCCTCCGGCATGCCCTATGATACAATCGTTGAAGACGATATCGTTGTAATGGATATTGACGGAAACAGAATTGAAGGCGAAAGAAAACCCACCATTGAACACGCAATGCATCTCGGAATCATGAGAAACCGCCCGGACGTAAACGCTGTTGTTCATACCCATCCGGTTTATTCCCAGGTTTTTGCGCTTCTCCATGAAAACATTCCTCCGGTAATCGACGAAGCCGCGCAGATTCTCGGCGACGAAGTAAGAGTTACCGAATATGCTCTTCCCGGTTCCCCCGAAATGGCGGAAAACGCAATAAAAGCTCTCGGAAACGACGCAGCCTGCCTTCTTGCAAACCATGGCGCGGTTGCTGTCGGCAAAGATATGGATGCCGCTTTCCGCGTATGCACCATTCTTGAAATGACTTCCCAGATTTATTATATGGCACGCTGCATCGGCGAACCGAAAGCAATCGACGCCGACAAAGTTGCCTTCATGAAAGATTTTGTTGCAAACCATTACGGCCAGAGGGATTAATTAACAGGGAAAAATAAGATGAAAACGCTTCCATATGCAAGAAAACAGGAAATCCTCGAAATGCTTAAAGAAAACGAATTTGTTGACGTTGACCAGCTTTCGAAAAAATTCGAGGTTTCCTATATGACCATAAACCGCGACCTTAAGGAACTTGAGGAAAGCGGCGCGGTTTCTCGTGTTTACGGCGGCGTTAAGGCTGCGGAGGGAACGGCAATTCCTCCTTCGGTGAATATTTCCCAGGTGAATGTTTCCGCCGGAAATACGGACGAAACCCCATATTTTGACCTTACCATTGAAGAACGTTTTAAAAAAAGCCTTAAACTGAAACAGGCGATTGCAAAAAAAGCCGCCCAGCTTGTTGCTGACGGCGACGTTATTGCAATGGATCCAAGCACAACGGTTCTTCATATGTGCACCTTTCTCCAGGATAAAAACATAACGGTTGTTACAACAAGCCTTATGGTCGCTCTCCAGTTTTCAAACTCAAAAAGCGTCCAGGTTGTAATGCCCGGCGGTTCGGTAAGAAAATCATCCCTTTCAATCGTCGGTCCGCTTATGGAAGATCTTCTTGAGGAAATGGTCATAAACAAATGCTTCCTTTCTTCCCATGCAATTTCTTTTGAAAACGGGCTTACCGACCATACGATTGAGGAATCCGACGCAAAAAAGAAAATTGCAAGGCGTTCCGCAAAAACCTTTGTTCTTGTTGACAGCACAAAAATCGGGAACAACGCTTCCTTTACTGTCTGCAAATGGCCGGAAATTGCGGCGATAATAACCGATTCAAAATCCGGTCTTGACGGAGAAAAAAGGGAACACCTCCGGAAATTCGAGGAAAAAGGCGTCGAAATAATCTATTCGATGAAATAAAAAACAAAGCGGCACAGAATCGAAATCGTTTCGTTTCCGTGCCGCTTTTCTGTTGTATGCTTTCGGGTTTTCGGGTTTTCTTGTAACGGGGTTTATTCCGTTCCAGTCTTTCCGGCGCATTGCGTTCAGTTCGCGCTTTTTCTTTTTTGAAAGTTTTTCAAAAGGGATGAATTTTTTCATAAAGACTTCTCCTTTCGCAGTCAAAAGAATTATATAAACAAAAAAGGCCGTTAACAAAAGTTAACGACCTTTTGGTGCGGTAAATGGGACTTTCGTCGCGCCAAACTCCGCTTATCGGTATTTTATCTTCGATAAAACACCGAAGCCGCTTCGTTGCCGCTCCTCTCCCCAAAAAATCTTCCTGATTTTTTGGGGACCCCTTTTTCTGATGGGTCGCAACTCCACATTATACAAAAAAATAAAGGGGAACAACAAATGTTGCTCCCCTTTATTTGGTGCGGTAAATGGGACTTGAACCCATACGTCAAAGACACACGCCCCTCAAACGTGCCTGTCTGCCTATTCCAGCACTACCGCATTTCTCGAATGCAAGAGTTATTATATCAAAACCTTTTGGGAATGTCAAGAACTTTTTTGAAATTTTTTGATTATTTTTTTAAAATCCGCCAAGAATCTTAAAAAACGGAAAGAAGTGAGGTTTTATCGAAAAAAGAATCGTAAGTTTTCTTTGCCTTTTTATAGTAATAATCGGCGCGCTTCTTTTGCGGGTTGCAAAAATCGGGGCGGAGGAAATTTCGAAGGAAGCCGCCGCGATTCAAAGCAGAAAGGTTCTTGAACTTTCAAAAACAAGGGCGGGGATTTTTGACCGGAATCTTTCCCCGCTTGTGAACAAAAATCAGGAAAGGCGTATTCTTGTTTTCCCGGATATCCTTGATGTTTCCGCAATAAACGGCTTTTTCGACAGGGACAGCCTTGCGGAGATTTTTATGAAAAAGGAACCTTCCGTTCTTGATATCGGCGGGAAAATCGTTGAAGGAGAGGGGATTTTTAATTTTTCCTTTCCGGAAAGATATTCCGGAAAAACCCTTGCTTCCCATGCGGTCGGCTATTTAAGCGGCGGAAAGGGCGTTTCCGGCGCGGAACAGAGTTTTGATGAATTCCTTTCCGAAAACGGAAAAAGCTTTTCTGTAAGCTATTATACCGACGGAACGGGAAGGCTTCTTTCCGGGGAAGAAATTCTTCTTGAATCGGAGGAGGTTTTTGAAAAAAGCGGGGTCGTTCTGACCGTTGATTCGGAAATACAGAAAATTGCCGAAGAGGCTCTTTCGGAAGGGACGGAAAAAGGCGCGGCGGTTGTGATGAATATTGAAAACGGGGAGATTCTTGCTTCCGCTTCCGTTCCGGATTTTGAACCCGGGAAAATTTCGGAATATCTGGATTCGGAAAATTCGCCTTTTATAAACCGGGCTTTTTCCGCCTATTCCGTCGGTTCAACCTGGAAAATTCTTGTTGCGGCGGCGGCTCTCGAATCCGGAATTCCGCCGGAAAGAGCTTTTGAATGCACCGGGGAAATTGAAGTTGACGGAAGGATCTATAAATGCCATTGGGAAAACGGTCACGGCGAAATCAATATGGAAAAGGCTCTCGAAATTTCATGCAACCCATATTTTATCAATCTTGCCCTTGAAACCGGCGGCGAAAAAATCCTTGAAACGGCAAAAAACCTCGGGTTCGGAAATCCTTCCTGCTTCGGGGAAAATTGGTTTTCCGCTTCGGGGAATCTTCCTTCGGAAGAGGAACTTCTTTCAAAAACCGTTCTTGCAAGCTTTGCTTTCGGGCAGGGAAAACTTCTCGCAACCCCGGTTCAGCTGGCGGTTCTTGCCTCCGCAATCGGAAACGGCGGATATGCCGTAACGCCGAAAATCGTTTTGGGAACTTTTGACAGAAACGGAATCTGGGAAGAAACTCCGGATTACAGCAAAAACCGGGTTATGAGCACAAAAACCGCGGAAACAATAAAAAATATGATGATAAACGTTGTTGAAAACGGAAGCGGAAAAAACGCAAAACCGGAAGAAGGTTCCGCCGGCGGAAAAACCGCTTCCGCCCAGACCGGTCAGTTCGATAAGGACGGAAACGAAATTATCCATGCCTGGTTCGTCGGATTTTATCCGGCGGAAAAACCGGAATATGCGGTTGCGGTTCTTGCGGAGGGAATGGATTCCGGCGGGGATTTTGCCGCCCCGATTTTCAAAAAAATCTGCGACGGAATCGAAATGTTAAATTATAATTAATTGTTATATTGCTACTTGCCTAAGAGGAAAAAATATGTTATTATTTAATATACAATATGATATTATCGGAAGAAGGCGTTTTCGATGAATATTGTAACGGCAATCGAAACAATGCGGACGATTGTTGATGCTTATGATAAATTTGAAGCAAAAAAGCTTAAAATAAAAAGGAAAACAGAAAAAGTTCTGAAAGGTGGTAAAAATATGAAATTCGGTACTATTATCGGAATTGTTGTCGGTGCTCTTGCGCTTATTGCTGCCGGTGCGGCTGCTGCTTATCTTATTGCAAAGAAAAAAGGCTGCCATTGCGAAGATTGCTGCGATTGCTGCTGTGATGATGATCTTTTTGACGAATTCCCGGAAGAGGAAATTTGCTGCGACTGCGAAACTGTTGAAGAAGTTCCCGCAGAAGAAGATCTTAAATTCTGATTTTCTTTGAAATAAAACAGGATGACGGCGCGGATCTGCGCTTTGTCATGCGGCATATGGGTCCTGTGCGACAAAAAACCGTGAACCATGTCAGGCGGGGAACCGAGCAGCATTAAGCGGTCTTTTTGGGTGCCGCAGACAAATCTGTGTGCCGTGTGATAAAGCACATATCCGCGTTTTTTATATTGTCTCCCTTGTTCCAAAGGGAGGAAAACCGTTGCCGCAGGCGCGGCGAAAGGATTCCCCGAAAAAGAATCCTTAATGACCGAAAGGAGGAACTTATATGTATCAGGCGCTTTACAGAAAATACCGTCCGCGCTTTTTCCGTGACGTTGCGGGACAGGAACACATAACTTCCGTCCTTTCAAAAGAAGTTTCCGAAAAAACTTTCGGTCATGCCTATCTTTTCACCGGAAGCCGCGGAATAGGAAAAACAACCTGCGCGAAGATTCTTGCAAAAGCGGTAAACTGCCCTTATGAAAAAGAAGGCGAACCCTGCGGCGAATGCGAAATCTGCCGCGGAATCGACGACGGTTCGCTTCTTGATATAACCGAAATGGACGCAGCTTCGAACAGAAATATCGACGATATCCGTGACCTTCGTTCCGAAGCGAATTTTACTCCCGCCGTTGCGAAATACCGCGTCTATATCATAGACGAAGCCCATATGCTCACAAAAGAAGCGGCGAACGCCCTTCTTAAAATAATGGAGGAACCTCCGGAACACGTTATATTCATTCTTGCGACAACGGAGGTCCACCGCCTTCCCGCGACGATTCTTTCCCGCTGCATGCGCTTCGATTACAGAAGAATGCCCCCGGAAGTTATTGCGGAAAGAGTTAAATTCGTCTGCAAAATGGAGCATATTGAAATTGAGGACGAAGGCGCGATGCTTATCGGAAAACTCGCCGACGGCGGAATGCGCGACGCGCTTTCGCTTCTTGATATCTGCCGTTCTTCCGACGAAGTTATAACCGCCGATACGGTCAGCAGATGCGCCGGTCTTGCGGGCAGGGAATATCTTTTTGAACTCACCGACAAAATTGCGGAAAGGGATATTTCCGCCGTTCTTTCGGCGGTTGATAAGCTTTATGAAGGTTCCGCGGACGTTTCGAGAATCTGCGACGAACTTATAAACCATTTCCGGAATCTTATGATAGTTTCCTGCGCAAAGGATGCTTCCGCAATACTTAAAGTTATGCCGAACGAAATGCTCCGCATTGAAAAACAGGCAAAAGCTATTTCCCAGCCGGAAATTTTCCATGCGGTTTCCGTTTTGCAGGATACCCTTGTTAAAATGTCAAAAAGCGCTTCCAAGCGCCTTGAATTTGAACTTGCCCTCGTAAAGCTTTGTTCCCCGGCTTTGACCCAAAGCCAGGAAGCGCTTCTTGCAAGAATCGAAAAACTTGAAAAGGAAGTTGTTCTTCTTAAAGCAAGGGGAGCCGCTCCGGCGGTTCAGAATCTTCCCGCCGCCGAACCTGTTCCGAAGGCGGAACCCCTTCCGGTTTATGAGGAAGTTCCGAAGGCGGAAACTGCTCCGGTTTTACAAAGCGGCGCTTCCGACCCGGAATTCCCGAATTGGGAAGACGTTGTTGAAATCATAAAAGGGAAAAACAGAATGCTCTATTCCTTTCTTGAAGGTTCAAAGGCATATCTTTCCGGAAAAAGGGTTCTTATAGATTCCCAGAACGATTTCTTCATTGATTATATGCAGAAAACCGACGACGCAAAGGAAGTTATCAAAAACGCCATAACCGAAGTTTGCGGAACCCGTTACGGAATCGGTCCTTATAAAAAAACAGAAAAAAAGCCCGAAGATGACCCTCTTGCCCTTCTTGCAAAAAGAGCGGCGGAAATGGGAATCGGCGAGCTTTGATATAAAAACGACAAAAAATCCGAAATCAGGAGGAATATAATAATGAAAGCAAGACTTCCCCAGGGATACGGTGGCGGCCCTTCCAACATGCAGGGCATGATCAAACAGGCTCAGAAAATGCAGGAACAGATGACCAATCTTCAGGCAGAGCTTGATGCAAAGGAATATGATTTTACCGTTGGCGGCGGAATGCTTACCATTCATATGAACGGTAAAAAAGAAATGACCGGAATTGAAATCAAACCGGAAGTTGTTGATCCGGACGATATCGAAATGCTCCAGGATCTTATTGTTGCGGGCGTTAATGAGGCGGTTTCCACCATCGAAAAAAACAACTCCGAAGCAATGAACGCAATTACCGGAAGCATCAGCATCCCCGGAATGTTCTGATAAATTATGAACTACCGCGTACTTCCGCTTACCAAACTTACCGAACATTTTGCCCGCCTTCCGGGAATCGGCAAAAAAAGCGCCCAGCGCCTTGCTTTTCATATTCTCCGGATGCCGGAGGAGGAAGCAAAGGCTTTTGCCGAAGCGATTCTTGATGCAAGGGAAAAAATCGGTTACTGCGAAGTTTGCAAAAACATAACCGATGCACCGCGCTGCGCAATCTGCTGTGACGAAACAAGGGACAGAAGCACAATCTGCGTTGTTGAAGACCCGAGGGACGTTATCGCAATCGAGCGCACCAAGGAATATGACGGACTTTACCACGTTCTCGGCGGACTTATTTCCCCGATGGACGGAGTCGGTCCCGAAAGCCTTTTTATCAAGGAGCTTCTTGAAAGACTTTCCGACGGCGAAGTTAAGGAAGTTATTATGGCAACAAACCCCACCGTTGAGGGCGAAGCGACCGCGATGTATATTTCCCGTCTGCTGAAACCTCTTGGGGTTATTGTTTCCCGCCTCGCTTACGGAATTCCCGTTGGCGGAAACCTTGAATATGCGGACGAAGTCACCCTTTACCGCGCCATTGAAGGCAGAAACAGAATGTGAGCACGGGTGTTTTTTTGGATTTGAGCACGGTGCTCAAAGATGGATAGCTGAAAACACGGAGGGATTATCTGAGTTTATCAGGGATATCCCTCCTCAGTCTGCTTCGCAGACAGCTCCCCCTCTGGGGAGCTTTTATACAGGAAAGGAGGCGAAACGAATTGGATAAAAAGGAAACAAGAAAAAGCATTGCGAACAACAAAAAAGCTTTTCACGATTATTTTGTTGACGATAAATATGAAGCCGGAATCGAGCTTTTCGGAACGGAAGTAAAAAGCATCCGCGCCGGACAGGTGAACCTTAAAGACAGTTGGTGTGACATCAAAAACGGCGAGATTTTCGTTCAGGGAATGCATATAAGTCCTTATGAAAAGGGCAATATCTTCAACAGGGATCCGCTTCGTGTTCGCCGGCTTTTAATGCACAAGCGAGAGATCATGAAGCTTAACGCGGCGATTCAGCAGCAGGGGATGACCCTTGTTCCCCTTGAACTTTATTTCAGCGGTTCGAGAGTTAAGGTTGCTGTCGGACTTTGCCGGGGCAAAAAGCTTTATGACAAGCGCGACGACGCCGCAAAACGCGATATGCAGCGCGACATTGAGCGCCATTTGAAAGAACAGAGAAGATAAGCGCTTCTCCTTCGGGAGAAACCTTGCCTTATATATGGGGGCGTAAAGGTTTCGACGGGGGTCTTGAAGCATGAATAGCGGGTAGATGCGCCCGGCCATCTATAAAACGGGTAAAAACAATAAACGCTAAATCTAACAGATTTGCTTTTGCTGCTTAATTAAGCAGCCGTTCTGCCGTTGAGTACCGCGGCTTCGG
>SVMR01000006.1 GCA_015067315.1 Oscillospiraceae bacterium
TCAGCGAATTCAGCTTAAAACAAAACTGACTCCCCTCGAAAAGAGAAGTCAGTTCATTGCTTAATTCTCAATATTCACTACCACAGGGGGCCTTTTTTGTGCTGTCCGCACAATTTGGGGCTGTGCAAAAGTTCGGGGCCTTTTTTTATGCTTTACCATTTTTCATCAAATGAACGTCCGCAGTTGGTACATTTCGGATATGAGGCATCCACTTTTTTACAGCACCATTTACATTTAACAAGTTCACCTTCCGGTTTTTTCTCGCCTTTTATAAAATGATATTCGCCGCATTCCGGGCAGATGTAAATATCACAGTAAAGAGTTCCCGCACCCCATTGACCTGAATCGCTGAAAATTCCGGTATCTTTTCCAAGCTGAATATCGGCACTTTTTATGTAATCCAAAGTTTTTCCGCATTGAATGCATTTAATCTCTTTATACAAATCTTACATCTCCTTTTAATTAAATAACAAAGGTTGCAATCATCATCATGATTACTACGCCCGGAGCGAGCATCCAGCCGAGATGCTGCATTGCGCGGTATAAATCGCTCGGTTCGCCGCCTTCAACGGAAAGTCTGTAGCGAAGTTCCCAAAAAAGATTCGGATAAATCATATCAAGCGCAATTATTCCGGCAAAAACGACTATAAAGCTGAGCCAGATAACGTCGCCGCGAATTTCGGGTTTTCTTCTTTGGGAAATTTCATAAAGCCAGCCGTAACCCGGCAAAAGTTCCTCTTCCGAAAGTTCTCCGGCTGTGTAATAATTCATATTCGGGGTTTCGGTAAATGGTTCGCCGTTTTTATTGAAAAGCATATTCGAAAAAAACGAACCTTCAAAAACAAGCTTTTCGTTTTCATAAATTTCCACATCCGGATAATTGCTTTTTGAACTGTCGGAAATTATTTCATAATAACTTTCGGTTTCGTTTACCGAAAAGGCAATACAGGTTTTTGTTCCTTCTTTTCCAATAATCATTTCGTAACGGACGTCGTTTATCCGGTCTTTTCCCGAATAAACTTCCGTTCCCTCGAAAGGCGCTTTTTGTTTATAAAGAAAAGCATCCCGATACCAAAATCCTGGTTTAAAAAGCAAAAAGAGATAAACCGCAAAAACAATTACCGAAACAACCGCAAAAATTATGCAGAACTTTTTATGTTCCCGGAAAAATTCGCGCATACCGATACCCCCTTTATAAATTGAGTATAGCATACATACCGGCGCTTTGCAACGGACGGAAAATATCCGCCTATAAAGTCAGGAAATTGCCTGGGAACCGATGCTGTAATCTTCCCAGGTTCCCATCTGCGGCCATGCTGCGGTGCAGTCATCGAAGATATATGCGCCGAGGGGGCTGCGCCATTTCATTGCGTCGAATTCGATAGTCCGAAGCCCGAAATAGGCGTCCGGCTTTTCGCCTTCCTCCCGGTTTCCGGTGATGCTCAAAAGCACTCCGTTATCCCATTGATAAAGGTCTTTTGAACCTCCGGCGGCGGTTAAATAGCCATTTTCTATAAGTTCTTCGTATGTAAAGGTAAGCGCCTGTACACCGTATTTGTTTTCAAAAATCCAGCAGATCGCGGATATTTCGGAAGCTTTAAGTCCGCCGGGAGCCTCTGAGAGGTCGATGCTGACGTATTCCGCTCCGCCGTTCAGTCCGCTGTCAACTTCCCAAAGATCGTCCAGAACCTTTAAATAAAGCCCGCAGAGGTCAAAGAGGGTTCCTCCGACCTGGTTCTTTGTTCCGATGCTGAAAGCTTCGATTTTTTCAACTTTTCCGAAACATGCCGGCCAGGTTTCAAGGATTTCTCCGTTGTGATAAACGTGAACGGTCATTCCGTCCATAAGAGCGGAAGCATCCGCTTTTTTTCCGTCGAGGAATACCGGAATATCTTTTACGTTAAGGGTCATAACGTCGCCGGAATTTTCGGGCGCAAGAACAAGTTTTCCGGTTTCGGCGCCGTCAACGATTTTCATAAGGCTGAGGTTTTTTGTTTCCTTTCCCCCAACTGTAAATTCGGCGGAATATTCTTTATCGTCATAATCCCCCGGTCCGCGGAAATCGGAAACGCCTTTGAAAATTTTATAGGTTCCCGGTTCAAGAACGCCATAGAGCCATTCCCAGTTTACGTTCATTGAAACCGAACCGTCTTTCGGAATCATATACGCTTCGGCTGTCCAGGCGATTTCACCTTCGACGATATAGGCAAGTTCGCCGTCGGCGCTTTCAATCCGGTAATAGCTTCCGGTCATAAGTTCGCCGGTCGGGTTTCCGCCGGACTGAGTGAAAATTACGGTCAGACCGGTTGCGGTCACGTCCGAAACCGAAAGGGTCAGACCCCATTCGTCCGGAGAATCGATTCGGAAGCCGTAATGGCAGCTTCCGCTTTTATATTTAACGTAAAGTTCGTAAATATATACTTTTCCGCCTTCCGGAATTTCAAAAAACCCGTCTTCGCATTCGATTTTTTCCGATTTAACGTCGTTTTTTGTTCCCGCTTCTTCGGGAACATAATCTTTTCCCATATCGTAACAGGTAAGTTCAAAGGAAATCATGCTTTCGTCAAAAATCAGCTTTGCGGTTTTTCCGGTTCCTGCGGAAAAAGAGGGAATTTCGTTCCATGCAGTCGGATGGCTGGAATCCGCTTCAACGGCTGTCGCGGTTCCGTCGCCGTTTTCATATTGCCAGGAATAGGTTCCCTTTCCCGCGGTTATCGAAATATCGCCATACTGAACTTTTACATCCGGCGGAGTTTTTGCTTCCGCGCTCGGTTCAAAGCTGATTCCCGGCTGTTCTTCGTTCGGAACGCAGGAACAAAGCATCAATATCGCAAGAATAATTGAAAGAAATTTTTTCATTTTAAAAACCTCCTTTTTTGGTCTTCACTATAATAGTGCCAAAAATTACCGGTTTTGTTGCATTGATTTATGCTTTTTTTGCATAGTGAGCAAAAAACTGTCCTCAATAAGCGGAATTATATCCCCGTCGGTCATTGTTCCGTCAAGAATAACGCTTATCCAATGTTCTTTATTCATATGATAGGCGGGAACCACCGCAGGAAAAACGTTTTTCCAAAAATCTCCGGTCATCGGTTCCGCTTTAAGATTAATCCATATTTTTCCGAAGCGTTCATAGATTGCGGCAAACATTTTGTTGTTGCTTTTGTGGCGCATAATGGTCCAGTTGACGTCTTTAAAAGGATAATCCTCAAAAGAATCCTCGAACCGAAGGCAGGCTTCGATTGCTTCTTCCCTGGTAATCATATAATCACCTCCGGTTATAATATATACCGCCACCGATTATTTTTCAACAAAAAAAGGAGCTGTTCCGCGAACAGCCCCCTTTTTGTTATTGAATTTTTGAAATATCTACCCAGATTGCGGGGCGAACGGCGCAAATCGTTTCGACCGTAAGTCCGTCGTTTGCGGCACCGCCGAAAAAATTCTCGTTGCAGTAAAAGATTGATGCCATATCCTGGCCAAGACCGGGCGAACGAAGCCACCACCACCAGCAGGGACCTTCCTCGACCCGGAAGGTATAATACCAGATTTCCTTGCTCCGGGCATATCCTGTCATTCCGGTTTTTTCTTCGGCTTCCGCCGGGAAATATTCGTTCGCTTCGTCATAGCTTAAAAGGAAAACCTTATCGGTTGTGGCGTTTCCTCCTTTTGCGCCGCCGAATCTTGTGTTTTTCGGATTATCAAGTTTTGTGCTTGCTATTGCGGAAAATTCCTCCGCGGAAAAAGCTTTTTCCGCAAATTCGCCGTTGAGCCATGCGCGGATTGTGGAATTTTCCCATGTTACGTCTTCCCTTTCCGTGTTATAAGGCATTGCGTCAAGGCATTTTTCGCTTATCAGAAGAATTTTTCCGTCCTTTTTATCAAGAACTTTCCATTTTGATGAACCGTGGTAGCTTCCGAAAGTTACGGTATCGCCGATTTTTGCGTTTTTAAGTCCGGTTTTCTTTTCGGAATCATATTCCCGGAGAACCTCCGCGGCTTTTGAACCTTTAAGCATCTTAAAAGTTTCGGAAGAAAAAACGTCCCTTTCTTCCGTTCCGTCGGAAAGGCGTTTTCCGAAAATTATATTCACATCATAATATTCGTAAAAATCATATTCCGCTTCGGTAAAAATTTTTCCGTCGGTTGCAACAACTCCGTATTTTTCGTTTTCACCAATTGCGGCATAAACTCCGCCGGTTTGAATATTGCTTTCGCCGAGTTCGCCTGTGCGGACATTCATTCCTCCGGAAAGAAGCGCTATTTTATACGAAACCCAAACTCCGTCGGAACCTGTTATATCCGGAACGGCGCAGTCCCCGTTAAGACCGCCGTATTTTCTTTGAAGAGGAATTCCGGTATCATAGGTTCCAAGTTCGTTTTTGTTTTCCGCAAGAACGGTGAGTTTATAGGTTGCGGTTTTGTCGCTGGGCTGCGCCGCAGTTCCCTCAACAAAATTCTCCGGACGGTCGATCCAGAAGATAAGGGTGCGTCCCTGCTCCGTTTCAACGTTAAGAATCGGGTTGTAATCCGGATTCCGGAGCTGATTTTTCGGGATGCTCCAATCCGTTCCGAAGCTTTCGGGAAGTCCGTAGGAAGCTGCGGAAGCATTTGCGGAATTTGTTTTCGCTTCCCTGTTCGGGTCGGTCAAAAGATAGAGCGTTCCGCCGTTTTTTATAAATTCCTTAAGAACGGAAACGTCAGCCGCCGTTGTGAGATTATCCAGATCTTCGTCGGTGGGTTCCATAAAAGTTGTGACATAGGGGTTTCCTCCGCTTGCAACGGTAAGAAAAATCACTTCGAGATTCGGGAGCCTTTTTATAAAACTCAAATCCGAAATATCTTCGTCGCTTATCTGAAGGGTATTTATCGGACAGCCGTTTATTGCGGAAAGTTCATCTTCGCCAACGTTCGAAAGAGTAAGCTTCGGGAAATTCACTTCATTAAGAACGGAAAGATCGCATCCGCTTGCTCCCACGGTAATATTTTCAAGGTTTGAAAAATTTTTAAGGGGCGCAAAATCCGCCTGACCGAGGATTTCGATATTACGGATGCTTTCGCAATCCGCAAAAAGCGAAAGATCGGTCTGTCCGTAAACGGAAACGGATTCGAGATTTTCCGGCAAAATAAGTTCTTCGGCTTTTCCAAGAAGGGTGAACTGTTCAAGATTTTTAAGCGCGGAAATATCAAGATTTTTTACGCTTTCGGTAATTTCAATATAAAGATTCTTTACGTTTTTAAATTCCGGAACAAAAAGTTTCTCTCCGCTGTTAAGATATATTTCAAGTTTTTCTGCTTCGTCCGGGTTTTCAACGGTATCGAGATTGGAAAGATCCGCAATTCCGGAATATTTTGCGGTAAGAACTCCGTCAGAAAATGCAATTCCCGTTCCGGGGATTTTCAAATTTTCCCCGGCTTCATTTTCGGAAATAAGGCTTATAATTCCGCCGCCGAATTCTTTGTTTTGCTTAAAATAAAAATCGTCCGAAACAAGGGTTGCACCATAAATTACGTTAAGGTTTTCCCTTTCGATTTCTTCGATTACGATTTTTCCCAAAAGGGGTTCGGAATTTTCTCCGTCAATATAAACCGCAAAATTTATTTCGGCTTTTTCAACTCCGCCGATTCCTTCGCCGGAATAGGGAAGCCATTGGATCATGCTGCTTTCGGTTATATCAACTTTATAATCGCTTGCAAAACCGGGTTTATCAACGTCAACAAGATTTCCGTCCCCGGTTCCTGCGGAAACTTTCGAAAAATCAAAATCCAGTTCAAATTCAAACCAAGGACTCCTCGAACTCATTGCCGGGGCATATTCCCAATAGACTTTTTCCCCTTTTATTTCTCCCAAAGTCTTCGGAACGATTCTGTAAATGCTCCAGACCATATATTCTTCCGAAGCGGGTTTTATCGGGTCTATATCAACAAGCCAGAGTTCCCCGTCCATCGAAGCGATGAATTTTCCTTCCTTAATGGGCTGGTAATATCTGCTTTGATACCGGGAAATATCCGGGAAATCAAGTCCGACTACAAAAAGTTCCTTCCATTCCTCTTCGGAATAGGGGAAATCCTGCCACTTCCATTCGGAAACCTCTATTGTATCGATTTTTGCGTTGGTTTCGGTTTCCTGAATAACAAAAGTGCCGTCGGTTATGCGGTATCTTTCATCCGGGATTCCGAAGAAGGAACTCAAGGGATTCAAATAAATCTGCTCCGTAGGAATATATTCCGTTTTTTCAAGTTCGGAAGGATATTCGAAGGCGAGTTTTCCGTCTTTAAGAACAAATTCCGCCGCAAGAACAAAGGATTCCGCATCGGGATTTTCGGAAATTCCCATGTATTCAAAAGTACGGAGAATCCTGTATTTTCCGTCCGGAAGTTTTCCGTAGGATTCTTTTATATCGTTTGTGAACGGAGAAGTTCCCGCTTCCGGAGTTACTTTCAGCGTTACTCCGGCCATTCTCATATCGGAAGTTTCCTCATCAAGAACCGGAAGTTCGTACCATTTTCCGTCCTGTTCAAAATGGAGCTTGTAACCAACGCTGTAAACGACGTTTTTTTGCGTTCCGTTAAAAACTTCCGTTGTAATCTCTTTTTCCGATGCGGCGGTTACTTTCATGCTTATGGTTTTGCCCGTATCGGAATAATCCGAGAAAATCATATTCGAATAATCTTCCAAAACAGGATTTTCGGTTGTTTTCGGGTTATAATTAACCGCGCCGGTAAAGGTGCAGCCGACGGCAAAAAGCGCGATCACCGCAACAAAAACCGCGGTTATCCAAAGCATCTTCGGCTTTTTTGCAATCAGAAGAATGCGTTCCTTAATGCTGCTTTTGCTTCCGGTCATGGTTGTTGCGGCGGAAAGAATTCCAACCGCAGGTTTTTCGCAGGTAAGGTTTATAAGGGTTCTTCCGTATTCAATGCGTTCTTCCTCGCCGATTCTTTTTATCGTATCTTCGTCGCAGGCAAGTTCGGAATCTCTCATTGAAAGAAAAGCCGCAAGCCATACAAAAGGATTGTACCAATGGAGTGCAAGGCAGAAGCATCTGAGCACCGACCAGATATGGTCGCCGTGGAGATAATGGGTCGTTTCGTGCTCAATTACGTGGCGCATTGTTTTTTCGTCGTTCAAAACCTCTTTTTTGACGTAAATCGCCGGTTTTATCATTCCGAAGAGGCAGGGAGTTTTAATTTCGGAACTTTCGTAAACCGGAAGCCAGGTTTTTGTTCCTCTTATAAATTCCCGGCTTTCCTTGAGTTTTTTTCCGAAACGGAAATTTGAAACAGCGAAAACCGTTCCGAAAAGGAATATTCCGCCTATCCAGACGGGAATAAGGATATCCTTTGCGCTTATAACGCGGATTTCCGGTTCGGTTACATAACCGTTATCGTCAAGGGTTATATCCGTATCCGGCGCGATTTGTTCAACGTAATCGTCAAGGATATAAATATCGTCATCCGGAACGGCAGGGTTTATTGTTCCGGGGGCATAGGGTTCGTAATAAACCGGAACTTCCTCTGTTTTTTCCCTCTCATTCATAAGGTTGAGCACGGAAGCGGGGCTTTCGAAAAGAGAAAAAGGCAAAAGAAGGCGGATGAGCACCAATCCCCAAAGGGCATATTGCAGTTTTAGGCTTATTTTTCCGCGCAGAATAAATCTGAGCACCGCAATTATCGCGATGAGCACGGAAGAAGTAATTATCCATTGATTCATTTTTGCGCCTCCTCTGCTTTTTGTAAAATTGAATAGAGTTCGTTTATTTCCTCCTTCGAAAGTTTTTCTTTTTCCGTAAACGCGCTTACAAGCATCGAAAGGCTTCCGTTATAGATTCTTTCAAGGAAGTTTTCCGTTTCTTTTCTTGCGGCGGCTTCCCTTTCAACAAGAGGATAATACATATTCATTTCGCCGCTTTCATCAAGACGGATAAGATTTTTTTCAGTCATTCTGCGGAGCATTGTGAGAGTTGTGCTTCTGCTCCAGCCGACGCGGTTCTTAAGATATTCCGTCGCTTCCCTTCCGGTTCTCGGCGAGGATTCCCAAAGACATTCGAGAACATACCATTCGCTTTCGGTAAAGTTTATATTTTTATCATCCATAAGATGCCGCCCTCCAATTTTGTTTACTTTGTAAACACAGTATAGCGCTTTATGTTTACATTGTCAACATAATATGCTTAAATTGCATAAAAAAAGCCTTCCGGAATTTTCCGGAAGGCTTTTTTCAGCCGAAAATCTCTTTTTTTATTAAATCCGTTCCATTTTTGAAGTTTTTGAAGACCTCTTCGGAAACAGTTGCGGAAAAGCAGGATTCTTCCTTGATCCAGATAATTTTAAAAGCATCCTGTTCCCCGGTTTCAACGGAATATACCGGCGAAACATAAGTTCCCGGTCTTTCGGTAATTTCGGAATAACTGAAATTGAGAGAATTTTCAAGGAATTTTTCCGCATCGGTTACCATAAAAGGCCATTCAAGATTAAAAATCTCCGCCGGATTTTCCGGATTTTCGTAAAAATATGTAATATAGCTTCCGTGGATTTTTATCATTTTGAGTTCATATTTTTCCGGAAGATTTTGCGGAACAAAAAGGCGGATTTTTCCGTTTTCATCAGTAACAAATTCGGAAAAACCGGAATTTCCTGCTAAAAACTCCTCAAGTTCCTCAAAAGAGCCGAAAATATTTTCTTCGCTTAAAGATTCCGCCGTTTCGCTTTTTCCGGTTTCGATTTTTGAAATTTCAATATCGTTTTTCGACGGATTTTCCGTTCCCGAACATCCCGCAAGGCAGAAAATCAGCAGGATGCAAAGCAGTTTTTTCATTTCCGAATCTCCCTTTTTTCGATAAAATTATTTTTATCCCTTACAACAAATTCATCAAGGGAAACTCCGAAGAAATCCGCCATTTTCAAAGCGGTTTCAAGATCCGGAAAAGCTTCGCCGGTTTCATATTTGCTTACGGAAGTCTGGGAAATATGAAAGATTTTCGCAAGTTTTCCCTGGGTCATCTTCCGCTCTCTTCGCAGATTTTTAAGCATTATTGTCATTTTATCAGTCCTCTGTGTTTTCTATTTTAAGGCTTTCGACAACGCATCTGAAATATCCCGGACGGAGAACCATTGTCCTGCGGATTTCCGGTTTTTCGGAAAGGAACATGTTGTCCTCATCGTCCATCAGGTAAACGTGGGATTCGATTACGGCGGTTATTGTTCCGTCGCCTTTATCCGTTACTGAAACAACTTTTCTTGTTTCGCCGCGGTACATTGTAACTCCGTAACCGCCGGAAAATATAATTTCGTTCTTTTCTTCGTCGAATTCATAATTGACCGAGGTTTCCTCCATATCAAGCCCGTTTACAACAAGATATTTCCGGAGAATCGTGTAAATGTCGCCCATGAAGATATGATATTTTTCATCAGAAGAATCGTACCATGCGGCTTTTGTAAGATTATCTTCATATCCCGCGCTGCAATAATCAAAAACAAACATAAAAATGTTGAAAAGGCTTTTGCTTCCAAGATCTTTATAAGATTCAAAACCCGAAAATTCTTTTCCTTCGCCCCATTGACAGCAGAGCATGAGTTCATCGAGCCAAAGGATATAATCGTCGTTTTCACGGTTTATGAACGCTTCCGCCGACATATCGTAATTGCATTCCGGATAGGTAAGAACGTTGGGATTTTCCCGAATCATTCTTTTTTCAAATTCCTTTGCCTTTTCAAGGGTTCCTTCGGGCATAATATAAATTTTGCTGAGATTTCTTTCATATCCGTATTTTATAAGCGCGGTTTCGTTTCCGATATCATATCCCAAATACATTCCGGCTCCGTTACCCGAAAGCATAATCGGGTCGGAAATGCTTCCGCCTTCCCTTTCGGTTATGTCTTCCTTCCAGCTTTCGGGCCTGATTATCGAAAGCCATTCGGCAAGTTCTTCATCGGAAAATTCATAATAAACATAAATTCCGTCTTCGCTGTAAAGGGTGATTCTTCCGAAATCTTCGATTTTCGGTTCTTCGCCGAGCCTTTCAATTTCCTTTTCGGCTTCAATACGGATATTTTCCACTTCATAAGCGACGTTTTTCGGCGCAAGATAGCATTTTGTTGCTTTTGCAGCCCGTTCTATCTGTATAAGGGTGTATTCGCCTTCCGCACTTACAGTCATCCGTCCGCTTCCGTTTGAAAACATTGTTACCGGGTCCGAAAAACTTTCTCTTTCATATTCTTTTGCAGAAACTTCTTCCCAGCTTTCAATTTTAAGGCAGGAATCAAGTCCCGCCATATATTCTTCGTCGAGATAAAAATCCTCTTCGGCGTTTATTGCCATTACCGTAAAATCCGAAATATCCGGCAAATCCGCTTTTTCTTCTTCCGAAACAACAAGCTCCTGTTCATTTTCAACCGGTTTAGTCGGGTCAACTATTTCGACCTTCCAGCGGGAACAGCCGGAAAAGAGTATTGAAAAAATGAGCATCAGGCAAATTATTTTTTTCATTTTGCTTCCTCCTTATAGAGCTTATTTTTTCAGATTATGGTGAATTCTTTTGTTTCCATATCGAAAACGCCTTCAATATATATGTCTGCTTTTCTTTCGGTGAAGAACAGATTGAGTTTTTCTTTTGAATATCTCATTTCAACTTCGTAATAACCGAAGGAATCCGAAAGAACCGGAAGTCCGGTGTCATAGCTTTCGAGAAGATTGCCTTCCGAATCAAGGAAACCGATTCTGTAATTAAAGCTTGCTTCATCACAGCCGTAAAATTCTTCCCGCTCGCTGGTTTTCCAGCTGTAGCCGTCTTCAAATTCATAATAAACGACAATATAGCTGAAATCGCCGGGATCCCGGCGGAAAGTTAAAATTCCTCTTCCCTGCTTTCCGTCCGCGCTGAATCCGAGCGGGAAGTTTTCATTAATATCAAATTTGACTTTTCCGGTTTCCGGATCAAAAATTTCAAGACCGGTTACGGAATAAAGATAAACGTCGTTGTTTTTGAGGAAGCCGTAACCGCCGTGTCCGCCGTACATTCCTCCTGTTTTTCCAAGATAGGAATATTTTCCGGTTTCGTTGTTTTTTAATGCAATGTGGCTGTACCAGGCATCTCCGCCGCCCATTTTTCCGAAATGGCAGATTGAATATTTTCCGTCGGAGCTGCTTGTTTTTTCGGCTTCTTCGGAAATATGGCGGTCTTCCGGTTCATATTTTAAAGTATGGGTTTTGTTTTCAAAATCCAGTTCGAGGGTCATTGCAAAATAATCGCTGTAATAAGATGCGGTTTTTCCGTCGGAAGATACCGTTACTTCCGGAACGTCAATTTCTTCGTAATATGTGCTTAAATTATCCTCTTTAAAGCTGAACCATTCCGCAATTTCGCCTGTTTCATCATAAATAAAGGCAATATAATTTCCGCTTTCGTTTTTTCTGTTCAACGTTTTGAGTTCAAAACGATATTTTCCGTCCTCATAATCTCCGACTTCATGGAATGTGAAATATTCGCCGCTTTCGGAATCTATCAGCTCCGAAGCGTCGGAATTGAACGAGAAAAATGTTTTTTCGTCAATCCGGAAGAAATCCGGACTTTGAACAAATCTCGGGAACACATAATCGCAATCGGCATACTCCGTTAAGCATCCTCTTTCCGTTTGTTTTTCGGAAACAAGATTTCCCTCTTTATCATAAACGTTTATTACCGTGTTCCGCCTTTCGGTATCATATTTATTCAAAACCGTTGTAAGCAGATAAAAACATTCTTTTTCCGAATCGTAAGCCGCTCCGTTTACCCAGATATCGTCAAATCCGTATTTTTCAAATTTCGGAGTAAAATCCCACACTTCAAGGGTTTCGGTATCAAAAAACACCGCGTTTTCTTTTCCGTAATAAACAGAATAGCCGTCTTTTGAATCAAAAGCGCCGAAATAAGCTTTTGTGTTTTCATATTCTTCGGAATAATAGGCCATTCCTTCAACCGGAATTATAAGTTTGCTGCCGTTTTTTTCAAAAACGATTTTCGCTTTCCAATACCAATCATCCGTCATTGATACGTTATCGAAATAAACGTCTATTCCTTTTTCCCTGATTTTCGCGCTCCATGTATTGAAATCTATACATTTCGTTCCTTTGCTTTCGTTTCCCCAAATATAATCAAGGATTTCCTCTTCGTGTTCCGAAAAGAGCTTTTTTTCCTCTTCTTCCGGAACAGCAAGTTCGCTTTCGCCTTCAAGCGGCTTAGTCGGGTCAACGATTTCGACTTCCCATTTTGAACAGCCGGAAAAGAGCATTGCAAGAATAAGCGCGAGGCAGATTATCTTTTTCATAAAAGCACTTCCTTTTCAGCGGGATTTTATTCTTCCCATTCTATTTTTACCAGGCGGAAATCCGCTTCATCAACTCCGTAGGAGGCAAGAACAACCGAACTGTTTTCAAAATTAAAATTTTCCGCTGTATAGTAAAATCTTCCGTCAAGGACGTTTTCGATTCTGTGGATTTTTCCGGTGGAATGTTCCTTTACGCAAATATCATTGTTTTCCCGGTAAATTATGAATTCTTTTTCATAAAGAACCGCGCTTTCGATATATTCCCTTTCCTCGGTTTCACCTGTTTCAAGGTCGATTATTCCGGATTTTGTTTTTCCGGTTTCCTCATCGTAATCGGTGAAGACAAAAAATCCTTTTTCGCCGCACCATTTTTTAATTCCGTTTGAATGGAAATAAACCATGTTTCCGGTTTTTATATTGCAGATCAGATAATCGCTTCCGGAAGATTCGTTTTGCAAAAGGATATATTCCGAATCCGGCGACCAGCTTATGATTTCGTAATTTTCGCCGATTTTTATAAGTTCAGAAGTTTCTTCCGGGTTTTCAACGTCGCCGATTTCAATAAATCCTTCCATTATTTTTGCAAAAGTTCCGTTAGGGGAACAGCTGAAACCGGGATATTCAAGATTTTTTTCGGATATTTCAAGGGTTTCGGTGTTGATTGAAATTATATAGGCAAAAAGTTTGCTTCCGAAAACAACTTTCGCTTCATCGCCTTTTGAATATACCGAAACCGAACAGCTATTTGAAAAAGTTGCTTCTTTTATAAAAGATATTTCGTTTTTCGCGCTGTCAAAAAGAAAGATTTTTACGGAAAAACTTTCCCCGACAAAAGGATCTTCCGAATAATATGAAAAAACAAGCGCTTTTTCTTCGTCTATCCATTGAAAAGGAATCTGGGAGCCGATTCCGTATCCGAAGCCTTCTTCCGTCAGAACAGAGGTATCTGTTTTTTCGGCGCTGATTTCTTTTATGATTCTTCCGGAATAATTCTGCTCTTCCCCGGATTCGATTTTCTGTTCATTTTCAATTTGTTCGGTCGGGTCAACGATTTCGACCTTCCAGCCGCAGGAAGCAAGAAAAATTACAAGAATCAGCATTATAATTACCGTAAAAACCGTTCTTTTCAAAAGAAAACACCTCCGTTTTTTCAAAAAAAGGCTGCAAAGACCAAAAGGTGCGGAAAATCCGCCCTTTCGGTCCGTTTTTTTATTTATTTTTTATATCCGGTCACCAGGCGTCTGCCTGTAAAGTATGTTTGCTTTCCGGCCTTGTATCAACGGCATAGTGTTCCGCTTCGGAACTGTTTCCGCCGTAACTGAAATAAACAAGACCGTTATGGTAAGTATAGCTCAGAATATTCGAAGAGGTCGGAAGACCGAGGGAGAAATTGCTCAGGATATTTCCGTCAAAATCGAAGGTGAAAATCCAATATTCCCCGTCATAATTGGAATAAATCATTGCCGCTCTTCCGCCTTTTGCGCCGTCAACCTTAAAGCAATAATAATCCCAGTATTTTATGCTTCCTTCGGAAAGACCTTTTCCGTTTCCGCCGATTATTCCGCGGCATTTTGTAACGTCTTCCGAATCAAGGCTGTAAAGATAGAGAGTATTCTGATTTGAGATATAGAAATTATCGTTATCAAGGAATCCGGTATAGCTGTATCCGCTTTCCGGGTTGAAATATCCGGAATCCGTGCCTTCAAGAATCCTTAAAGTTTTGTTTTCAAGGTCGTAATAATATGCTCCGGGATATTTTCCTTCAAGCCAGAGGATCATATCAACTTTTTCTTCTTCGGAAAGCTTCGGGCGCTGGTTATCCGAACGGATCGCGTGTTTTAACTTAAAGGCATAGCTGAGCTCGCATTCTTCCGGAATATCGATTGAAAGATCGAATACCATCAATCCGCCGTAATCGATGCAGAGGCGTTTTCCTTCATAAGGTTCCCAGAACGTTGCCTTGTTTTTTCCGATCGGATTTACGATTTTTCCGTAATCGATTTCGCCGAGTTCGCTTTCCCATGCGGTGATCCAGCCGCCGGAAATATATGGACTCGGAATTACAGTTTCTTCCCAAAAGCGGAAAATATAATCTTCATATCCGTAAAGGAAAAGGGTATCAAAACCGTTGGATTGGTTCGTTTTAAGAATTACAAAGCGGTAAGGAACGTATGCCTTCCGGAAACTGTATGTATAAGGATCGTAAACGTCATTTTCAAGGACATAAAAGCTTTCCTCATAAACAACTTCCCAATCTCTTATTGTCGGATAGATTTCCCGGAGCCGGTTTCTGAAGGAAAGGCTTTCGGAAGCCGGTTCGATTTCGGTATTTTCCGGATATTCCGGTTCAATGCTGCTTATTCTTCCGTTTATATATTTTACGTATATATCATAATCAATGGCCGGGAACTCGCCGTTTTTATCGGGACCCGTTACCTCCGGAAGCGTGCTCATTTCAAGGTCTTTCTCGGTGCCGGTTCTGAATCTTGCGGTTGTATAGGGGTTTCCGTTTTCATCAACAATGACAGCAAGAATAAATTTTCCTCTGTTTTTGTCAAAAGTGAATTTTATAAGTTCGTTTTTTATCTCGCGGTAATCGTCGAGAACAACTCCCGCGCTTTCACGGAGATAGCGGTAGCTTAATTTTGCGTTTATTTCAACAACGATTCTTTCGCCTTTGTCAAGAATCCGGTTTATTGAAGTATTGATTTCGTAATCTTCATAGGAAATTTTGTGGTAATCAAGATATTCCCTGCTTGCGGAAAGGATTCCTTCAATATTTTCAAAACCGCTTTCATCAAAAAATTCTGAATATTCCCCGATTTCAATATTGTCGCGGTTTTTGATTATAATTTCCGAAATTTCAAGCGCGCCGCCGGCAATTTCGTCTTCGGTTCCAAAAATGCTTTCCTTCGCTTCCGCTTCGTTGCAGGCAACCATCGTTCCGCTTATTAGGATAACTATTGCGGCAAGGATGAAAAGCGCAACGCCCCGGTGGGTTTTCGGGTTAAGAACCGCCGCAAAACGGCTTTTGAGGAATTTTTTGCCGCCATAGAAGCTTGTTGAAAGAAGCAGCGGGCTGTTTTGTCCCCTTCTCATGATGTTGAGAATTGTGGCACAGTATTCCTGTCTTCTGTCGCCTTCCATTGCTTTTACAACCGCTTCGTCGCAGGTTATTTCAATATCCTTTTCCGCGTTGCGGCACATAAAACCTATTGCAGGGTTGAACCAATGGACGGAAGCCGCAAGCATGAGAATGAATTTATATCCGATATCTCCCCTTTTATAGTGGGTGAGTTCATGGCGGAGAACAAATTCATATTCTTCCGGAAGAAGCGCTTCCGAAGGAAGGAGAACTCTCGGTTTTGCAAAACCGACCATCATCGGGCTTTTGATAAGGCAGTTTTCATAAATCTTGACTTTTTCCGGAATGCCCATCTCTTTTTTAAGACTTTCGAAAAGATTGAGCACAAATTCATCGTTTATTTTTCTGTTCCAAAGTTTTGTACGGACAGAAAAGCGGATATACATCGCGATGTTCCAGCCGCAGACTATTACCGCGCCGGCAATCCATATCATTGCGCCGACAAAAACAACCGGAAATACAAAAGTTTTCTGTTCGGTTTGCTCAACTACGGGATCCGTGCTCAAAACCGGTTCCTGCGGATTTACAACGGTTTCTTCGTGCTCAAAATTGTTTTCCTGTTCCGGTTCGGTGCTCAAAGGCGGTATTTCGCCGGTTTCCGGAGCTTCCGATTGGGTTATGATCATCTCATGCGGAGGGAGATCCACCTGAATCGGCGCGGAAGGCAAATCAATTTTTATCGGGAGGGCGAGATATATTGCAAGAAAAATCCAGATCCAATAGCGCCATTTTTTACGGAACTTGTTTTCCGCAAATTTTGATATGAGAAGAATCGCAGCCATTGCCGCGGTTGATGTAAGCGAAATTTCAAGAACGTTTATAAACAGATTTTCGATCAAAAGTTCCGCCCCCTTTCTCTTAAAAATATCTTCAATTTATCAGTGTTGTTTTTAACGGTTTTTCTTCGCTTCGTCGATAAATTTTTGGAGTTCGTCGAGTTCGCTGTCATTTATCGTGTTGTTTTCATAAAGATTTGCAACAAGGGATTTTACGCTGCGTCCGCAGAATTTTCCAAGAACGCTTTTGCTTTCGAATTCAAGATATTCCTCTTCGGAAATAAGAGGAGTATAGAGGTTCATTTTGGAACCTTCAATTTTTTCACATTTGAGAAAACCTTTTTCGGTAAGACGGGAAAGGAACTTGAGAACAGTCGGCGCCTGCCAGTTTTTTTCGGAAATCTTCGAATCGATTTCAAGGCGGGAAACCGGTTTTCCCGCTTCCCAGATTGCCATCATGATTTCAAGTTCAGCGTTGGGGATGTGAATAATTTCTTTTTTCTCAGTCATTTTAAAAATCTCCTTTTTGTACTGTTGTCTAACATACCTTTATGTTACATCCGTCTAAATAATATGTCAAGAGATTTTTTAAAAATTTCTACGCCTGTCTAAAAATTTTTTCATTCTTTTAAATAACTTACGTAATTATATCCCCCGTCCGGAAGAAGTTTTACGGTAAGAATCATGTTCCGGTCCTCTTCGGATGAATAATCGAGGGTTATATTGAAATTGATAAAATCGCTGTTTTCGGCGATGCTGTTGATAAGGATATAAGGAACGTCCCCGATTCCGCCGTGTCCGTCGATAAAATAGCAGTTTTGTTCCGGATAATAAAAATCGGAAACCCTTAAACTTTCGGCGGTTCTTCCAAAATATTTAAAAACTTCGTTTTCAAAAAAATCCGCGGAATATGCGTAAACGTTTCCGTTGAAACCGGGAATCGAAACTTCGGTTCTGTCTTCGACGGAGGTTCTTGATTCGATCCAGGAATAAAAACTTTCCGGGTCTTCGGAAGAAAAATCCGCATATCCTTCATCGTTATAATAAAAACTGATTCCTTTTCTTACCGCAAGCTTTCCTTCATAGTTAATAATTCCGCCGAAATTGATTAAAATTTCTTCATAAAAAGCCTGTTTTTCCTCATTGGTTTTCGTTTCTTCTTCCCTTGTTTCAAAAACCTGTCCGGAAATTTCCGGAACGGGATTTTCTGTTTTTTCCTCCGGAATTTTTACGGAATCAATAAATTTTTCAACTTCTTCATTAAATCCGCAGCCGGAAAACAATAAGACCAGAACAAGAACAAAAGCAATTATCTTTTTCATTTTTTTAATCTCCTTTTTATCCATTTGTCTAATGTACTTATATTTTACACCCGTCTAATCTTCTTGTCAACAGTTTTTCAAAAATATTTCTACATCCGTCTAAAATATTTTTCAAAAAAACGCATTTTCAAAACGAAATGCGCTTGTTTTTTCGGTTTATCCGGCAAAACGCGATTTTATCTTTGTTCCGGAAACAAAAAACCGGCTGTCAACGGTTTCCTCAATGAAGTTCTGGATGTATTCCGGGCCGAACTCTTTTCCGTATTTCAATACAACTCCGTGCTGTTTTGCAAGTTCTCCGGAATAATTTTCAAGCATCACAAGATGCAGATCCGCAAAGCCGTAACCGTACTGGGTAATAACAAAATCCAGCTTCGGCGCCGAAATATTTATTTCCCCGGTGGTTTGGTTTTTTGTAACGGTAATTTGGGCAACTGCGCCGATGAGGTTTGCGGGTTCAATCTGGGCAGAAACAAAATTTCCGAGGGAATAAAAAACCAGCGTTTCGCCGCCGTTCTCCCCTTGAACGTATTCAACCGGCTGGATGACATGAGGATGCGTTCCGATTACGATATCGACTCCCCAGTCCGCAAACTGCTGCGCCAGTTCAATCTGGTATGTATTCGGGACGTTTGAACCTTCGTCGCCCCAATGAACCGAAACAACCGCAACGTCCGCGGAAGCTTTCAGCTTTTGGATAAGGCGGCGCATTTCTTCGGTATTGTCCGTATAAACAATCATGTTTTCGCGTCCCTTCGGCAGGCGCAGACCGTTTGTGTGCTGGGTAAAACCGACGAAGCCGAATTTGATTCCGTTTTTTTCAACAACGGCAGGTTCGCCGTATCCTTCGGAACCGAAGTTTGCGCCGATTACCGCGGAAATTCCTTCCGTTTTGCGAAGCAGTTCGGCAGTTTCCGAAAGTCCTTCGGTTCCTTTATCGAGCATATGGTTGTTCGCAAGATTTATTACGTCAAAACCCAGTTCCGAAAGGTTTTCCGCCATTTCCGCCGGGGTGTTGAACATTGGATAGCTGGAAGGCTTCATGCTTCCCGCCATGGGGGTTTCCTGGTTTATATAAGCGATATCCGCCGCGGAAATCAGCTCCCGGACATCTTCATAAACCGGAAGGAAATCATAGCTTCCGTCATCGGCGCGCTTTCCTGCCTGGTAATAAATCACGTCATGAATAAGATTATCCCCGACGGCAAGCAAAGTCGCTTCGCTTATGACTTCTTCCGGCGGATCTTCGTTTTCATCCTCCGGCAAAGCCGGTTCGGATACGGAAGGGGGTTCTTTTTCCGGAATATAAAAATCCTGTTCCCGCTCCGCCGAAAAGGAATTGCATCCGCAAAATATTAACATCAGAACAATCGATAAAATCCACAGCAGACTTTTTTTCATGGCTTGTCCCCTATTCAAAAGTATTTCCACAGTTCGTTTATAACCGCATCGTTAACGCTGTAAATATAATTTCCCGACCTTTCCGAACTTGCGCCGTTGCTTAAAAATACGATTCCGCATTCCGTTGCCGGATCGTAGAAAACGCAGGAAATTGCGCCGTAGGCGTTTCCCTGGTGTCCGTAAAGCGTAACTCCCTCAACAATATCGGAGGCGATTTGCACCGTAAGACCGCGGCTTACGTTTGTTTCCGGGTCATAGGAACGTTTTGTATGAATGCTTTCTATGCTTTCCGCGCTGAGATAGCGTTTTCCGTTATGGGTTCCGTCGCCGGCAAGAATCATTGCGATTTTCGCAAGATCCGGCGCGCTTATATAAAGTTCTCCCTGACCGAGAAGGTACATCTGACCGAGGGGGATATTGGCTGTGTAATAACGTTCCATATTTCCCCAGGAAATCGGGTCCGCCCCGCGGAGTTCAGCTATATTTCCCCGGTCTTCAATATAATCCGTCATATATGCGGCATCAATTCCCATGGGTTCAAACAATGCGTCACGGGCGTAATCATAAAAACGTTTTCCGCTTGCCTGTTCAACGGCGCCGGAAACAAGACCCATTCCGATATTGCTGTAACAGTATTTTTCTCCGGGGCGGTCGCCGCTGAAAATTCCTTTTTCAATAACTTTATCAAGGGAAGGAAAAGGTACATGGGAAGAAGCATAATCCCATCCTCTTCCGTCAACTATTCCAGAAGTATGGGTCATAAGCATTTCCAAAGTTGTTGCGTCTTCGGGGTAATAGGGATTTTGCAGGTTCGGATTAATAATCTTTGCTATATCGTCTTCGAGGTTCAATTTGCCTTCATCCACAAGCCGCATTGCCAGAACGGTTGTGACCAGTTTTGAAATGGATGCCGCACGGTATTTCGTTGCGTCGGAAGCCGGCGTTTCGGTATTGGTATAAATCCATTTTTCCCCTTCCTTAGCAAGACCGTTTCTGCGGGCGGTTCCGAAGGAATATGTATAAACAATTCTTTCTTTTTCAAAAGCCGCAACGCTGCAGCCGGTTACGCCGTAAGTTTTTGCGATTCTTTTAACGGCTTTATCCGCCGAATCGCGGTTTTCTTCAAAAGTATTCCGGAAAACGTATTCCGGTTCCAAAACAAATTCCGGCTCTTTTGATAAAATCTGTTCGTTCTGGATTATCGAAACCGCTTCAATGGGTTCGATTCTTATGGATTCGGATTTTGCCTTTCCGAATTCCGCGCATCCCGAAAGAGGCAGTACCGCCAGAAAAGCAAGCAATATTGAATTTATCCGCTTAAAAGAATTTTTCATGACAGCACCTTCTCTTTTTATCAATTTTTATCTTTCCGGAATTTTATTTTCCTTCCCGGACAACAAATTCATCAAGGGAAACCCCGAAGAAATCCGCCATTTTCACAGCTGTTTCAAGATCGGGAAAAGTTTCGCCGGTTTCATATTTGCTGACGGAAGTCTGGGATATATGAAAAATCTTTGCAAGATTTCCCTGGGTCATTTTTCTTTCTCTTCGCAAACTTTTGAGCATAATCGTCATTTTCTTTCACCTCTCTACAATATAAGTAGCAAAAAAATCCGTTTTTGTTGCATTATTTTAAAAAATTTTTCAAAAAAAACGCACCGCCCGAAGGAGATGCGCTTTTTCGGTTATAAAACTGCTCAGAAGAGTTCTGTTCCGCCCCATTCAACAAGAACGAAGCCTTTTCTTTCATAGGTCGGAAGAACCTGCGGTTCAATTTCCATCGGTTCATCAAGAGCCTTCCACATCATATGGATCCTTATCACCGTATCCGGTTTCGGGTCAACGGTGAGTTTTGCGATTTCGGAATATTCCTCTCCGCTGAAGGAAATGAGGTTATATTCATTTTCCTGCATTTTCGGAACCCAATAGGTGATAAAATCATTGTATTCCCTTGGGGTAAGACCCATTTTTTCAAGGTTTTCCCGAAGGAAGCTTTCCGTTTCGGAACCTTTTACAACAAAGCCTTTTTCATAAGTCCATTCAGGTCTTGCGGTGCCTTCCCAGAAAAGATAATAATGGGTTGAACCGTCCGCAAGGTTTTTAAGGGTTCCGTCGGGTTTTGCAAGGACCTTCCAGCCGCTTCCGAGCGCCGGATAGGTATAGGTGAGCTTTCCGTCAAAATCGAGCTTTACGGAAACCTCGGTCTCCTTTTCGGGATAGAGATAGATTACGGGCTTACCGGTCGCGGGGTTTTCGTTTTCATCCGGTTCGCTTGGTTCATAAGGTTCATATATGCTGTCGATATTTGTTTTTATAATTCTTGCAAGCTCCTTTGCGGAATAGAGCTTTCCTTTTTCAATCAGTCCGATGCTTGTGATGCTTTCGGCTGTTTCGATAAAATATTCTTTTTTTCCGTCGCTTATAAGAGCGCCCGCCGCAAAGCCTTCAAATATGCAGTAAGTAATTTTTATTTTTGAAACGTCAGATATTTTAAGGGATATCTGTTCCCTGATTTCCGGAGTAAGCACAAGATCCCTGCGCCATTCGCCGAGTTCGCCCAATTCCGAAACGGTAAAGCCTTCCTTTTCCAAAACCGCATAGGCGGCTTCCTCCCCGGCGGAATTTTTCAGTATTGTATAAAACTGTTCCGTGCTTTCAATCATTTCCGCAAGCGGTATTCCCGCAAGGATTCTGTCGCAGAGCGTAATCATTTCGTTCCTTGAACAGGTGTTTGTTGAAAACATCTCGATAAGTTTTTCGGTATTGAGAACATATCCTTCCTCAAGGAATTTATAGGGATCCGACACGGTTATATTTTCGTCGCCGGCGGCTTTGTAATAATAGGATTCTTCCGCAGCTTCAAAACCGGAATCGCCGGGTTTTGGATTTTCCTGTTCCGGAGGTTCTTCGGTTACGGGATTTTCTTCCGGTTCGGAAACTTCCGGCGGTTCTTCCGTTTCCGGAATTTCCGGTTCTTCCTGAACACCGCAGGAACAAAGCATAAGCAAAGCAAGAATCAGCGCAAGCAGTTTTTTTAACATTGGTACAGCACCCCTTTCCGTTTATCCTGTTACGGCATTTATCGGGCCGCCTTCGGCATAGTCAAGAAAAGCATCATAAGCGTTTGCCGGTACGGCAAGATTGTATCTCAGACCGTAATTCATATCGCTTGAAACCATTGTGATATAATTTTCCTCCGCAATGATTTCATAAACCGTTCCCGTTACAAAATAAATTTTTATTTTTATATATTTTTCGGAAACAGGATCCGGAAGTTTGTTTCCCGGAAAACGTTCCTTAACGGAAGAAACATTTATATCGCTCTTCAAAATTGAGAAGAAATTTTCGAAAGAATCGTCTTCCACGGTATATCTGTATTTTTCGCCGTTTCCGTCAAAAACAACAACTTCCGTTACTCTTTTGGTGCTTATAAGCCCGAACCAATAAGGAATTTTGCAATCGGAAGTTCCGAATTCGCTGTTGATTTTATTGACGAAATATTCCCATGTGTTTTCTTCGACGGCAATAATTGCGCCGTTTAGTTTTTCAACCGCACTTCCGCTTAAAACGAATCCTTTTTCATAAAGAGAAAGAGTAATTTTCTTTCCGTCGTCTTTTTTTATGAATTCGATTACGTCAACTTCCGTCAAAGGATTTCCGAGGGAGGAAGCTTTTGCATCTTCGGAATTGATAACGCTTTTAAAATTTTCGTATTTCAAAAGGTCACGAAGTTCGGTTTCAATATAGCTTATTGCCGCGGTTTTGGAAGCATTGCTGAAAAGTGTTGCAAAAGGTTCGATATTATCCGGAATAAGGCTTTCCGTACCCGAAACATCTATATATTCCGTTTCTGTTTTTTTGCCTGCGGAAAGAAGTTTTTCGCAAAGATTTGAGAATTTTTCAAAAAATTCAACCATTCCCGCTCCGTTAAAACGGTATGCGGCTTCTTCTCCCTTTTTATAAAGGGTGAAATAATCCGTATTCCAAACGATTCTTATATAATCTCCGGATTTTGTGATAATATCTATCGTTTTTCCGACAGGCATATTGGGATTGGTCGGCTTGTTTGCAACAAGATGAGTGTCTTTAAGGATATTGAGCAGGTCGTTTGCCTGGTTTTTTGAAATTTCGGTTTTTATTTTTCCGTCGGAAGTATCTCCGACAACAAAAGTTTCGGTAAAATCAAGGTCGATATCGTCAATGAGTTTTTCGCAGTATTCTTTTTGCTTTGCGTCCGCCCAGACAATTTCGCTTGGAAGAACGCTTACTTCCGGAACTTCGCCGTTATAAACCGCCGCATAAAGATCACTGCCTATTGCGGGATTTGTTTCGTTTCCGGAATATGCTTCCGCTTCGGAAAGCGCCTCATCTGCAATCTCTCTTATATCTTCAAAAACATCGGTTATAAAAATTCCGTCAAAAACGCTTGCATATTCCGCGCCTCTATGGGAAAGAACAAGCCTTCCGTCATAGGCGATTTTCAGTATTCCGTTTTCCGTTTCGATATAAATTTCAAGCATTCCGCCGGTGTTCGGATTCGGCATCTGCCCTATTGTAAGGATGTTTATCCGTTCAATGCAGCTCATAAGGCGTCCGGCTTTTTCTTCGTCAAGCGAAACAACATAATTTTTGCTGTTCGGCTGAACATTAAGGGTAATTCCGCCTTTCCTGATTTTTACCGCGCCGGAAGTTATATTGAGAAGCACATTTCTGTAATATTCCGCCGCTTCCGTTCCCTCTCCAAGCCTTTCATATTCAGGGAAATCTTCCGAAGGGATAAATTTTTTCGCAATGTTTCCGGAAACAATTTTTCCGGAAAGGTCATTGCGGATTAAGGATTCCCCGGAATTGTTTCCGAAATATCCGTTTTCTTTAAGAAGCTCCGCAATTCCGATATTTACGATGATTTCATAATCGTTTTCGTGTCCGGGAGCATAGCGTCTTTTGATATCCTCAAAAATATTTTCAATACCGGAATAAAGCCCGCCTTTGCCGTTTTTCACATATTCGACGCTTTTTATTTTTCCGTTTTCATCAAGTCTGAATTCCCAAAAATCTCTTCCGCCGGAGCTTCTTCCGCCTTTATGTTCAAAATTCCAAAGGCAGGAAAATACGATTTTATCGGAATCTTCGGATTGCTTTTCAATTTCAAGTTCAAAATCCGTTGCATAATCGTTCCCGTTTTCAATTCTTTCCCTTGCAACCTCATATTTAAGATACTGCTCCAGCATATAGAAGTTTCCGGTTCCGTTATCAAGTTCGGAAAAATCCGGAACTTCAAGAGTTACAAATGCGCTGTTAAGAAGATAGAAAAATTCGACAACCGCATCCGGAATTTCAGGGTTTGCGTTTTTGTAATATTTCAAATCCCTCGATTTTGAATCGGAAGGATTTTCGATCAAATCAAGCAAATCCGGATTTTCTTTCACGAAAGAAAGAATATCTTCGGCTGTTTCAAGATTAATATTTTCTTTTATTTCAAAATAGTATTCCTCGTAATCAATAAGTTCGGTATTTCCGGAATCCTTGCTGATCTGTCTTTTGATTTTATATTTTCCCGGAATTTCCGGAACGGCTTCAAAAAGTTCCGGACCGAGAGTTCCGCAAAAAACTCCTTCCTCCCCCGGATTAAGAACAACGGTTCCTTCGGAAGGATAATAATTTCCGAAGAACATCCAAATGTTTTCGTCATAAAAATAAAGTTCGATTTCCGGATAAATATAAATCGGAATATCGCTTATATTCCGGATTTTTGCGGAAATATCAACGCCTTTTTCTTTATCAAAAACCAAGGCTTCGGATTTTTCCATTGTTATTTCATAATATTCCGATTCTTCGCCGGCGCTTGGGTTGGTGAGGAAAATAACGCCCAGGGCAACCGCCGCCATTACGCAGATTATAAGGATAAAAACTGTCGCTTTCTTAAAATTCATTATACATTTCACCCTTTCTTTAATTCCGCTTTCGCCGAAGGAAAGAACGCCGCCGTAAAGCGGATTTATTCCGCTTCCGGAAAGGGAAACAAGGCTTTCGGCATATTCGGTCCGGATATCGGTTTTCGATTTTGCAAGAACTTCTTCGTCGCAGGAAACCTCCATATCCCTTATGAACGCGCAATAGCAGAGCCAGACAAGAGGATTGAACCAATGGACATAGAGAGTGAAGCTTGCAAGAAGCCGCCAGAAGTTATCTCCCCTTCTGATATGGGTGCATTCATGGGCGATTACCGAATTTACCTTCGCTTCGTCGTCAAGATCAAAATTCATCGGAAGAATAATCTTCGGGCGGAAAAGTCCGCAGACTATCGGGGTTTTGAAATAATCCGAAAGGCGGATATTCTTCGTATATGGAATGCTTTCGAATCTGGTCTTTTTAAGAACGGCGAAATAGCCGACTATTCCGAAAAGGAGAAGCCCCGCCGTTCCGAAAATCCAAATCGTTCCGTAAATATGGTTTTTGTCTATTTTTGCAACGGAAACAACCGGCGCGGAAGGTTTTTCCGGTTCCGTATCCGGTTCATCCGCTGCGGGAGCATCCGTGTTCGGGTTATCCGCGCCCGGATGGTTAAGAACGGGAAAATCAACGGTGGTGCCGCTGTTTTCAATGAAAATCACCGAAGTTCCGATATTTCCCTCAACAATTTCCGCTTTCGGAACGTGATTGAAGAAACTCAAATCGCTTTCAATCGAAAACGGAACCATAAGGCGCAGAAAAACAAGCGCCCATGCGATATAGAAAACCTTTCGCGGAACCGCTTTTTTGAAAAGCAGACGGAGAATAAGCAAAGCCGCCATTATCGGAACGGCGCCGATTGAAATGTTAAGAATTTTTATAAAAAGATCCGCAATCACAAAAATCACCTCGTTTCAAAATTTCCTGAAAAGTGATTTATTTCTTTTCGTTGATGATTTTTTTGAGGGCGGCAAGTTCCTCTTCGCTTATGCTTTCATCATCGAGAAACGCGGAAAAAAACGCGCTTGCGGAGCCATGGAAAAACTTATCCACAAGACCTTTTGTTTCTGTCCGGCGGACTTCTTCAAGAGAAAGAACCGGAGTGCAGAGAAAATCCGGTTCGCTGCGTTCGATTGCGCCGCTTTCAACAAGGGTTTTGATAATTGTATAGGTTGTGTTTTTGTTCCATTCATAACGCTCCGCCGCCATTACGCAAAGGTTTTTTGCGGTTGTTGCGCCGTTTTCCCAAAGAATCTGCATTACCTTTACCTGGGAATTATTGAGTTTTTCTTTCTTTTCTTTCATATATAAATCCTCCTTCGGACTATCTTTATAGTCTTTACAGCTTCAATATAGACTATTTTTATAGTCTTGTCAAGACTAAATTTATAGTCTATTCCGAAAAAGAATAAATTCAAGCAAAAAAACGCCGGATTTTTTCGAAACGAGCACAAACTGTGTTAAAATTTTCCGGATATAACAAAAAAACCTTGGAACAAAGTTCCAAGGTTTTGTGGCGGAGATGAAGAGATTCGAACTCTTGAGAGGCTTCTGACCCCTACACGATTTCCAGTCGTGCGCCCTCGACCATCTAGGCGACATCTCCAAATGCTCAAGAAAACTTGCCGTTTATCACGGCGCTTGATTATTATACTAAAAACAAAAAGAAAAATCAAGTCTTTTTTCAAAATTTTTTAATATTTTTTTAAGATATTTGCGTATATCGCAATTTTATGCTATTATTAACATATATTTTGTATCATTTTTTAAAGGAGGCGGTTCCCTTTGACCGAAATTCTTGCCCCGGTCGGCGGAAAAGAACAGCTTATTGCTGCGGTGCGTTCCGGCGCAGACGCGGTTTATCTCGGCGCAAAGAATTTTAACGCAAGGCGCAACGCTTCCAACTTTGAAGATTTTGAACTTCCGGAAATCGTTTCCTATTGCCGCGCAAGAAACGTTAAGGTTCACGTCGTTCTCAACACCCTTGTGATGGATTCGGAAATTCCGGAACTTGCTGAGGAAATAAAAAACGTCGCTCTTTCCGGGGCGGATGCGGTTATCGTTCAGGATCTTGCTGTCGCAAAACTCGTCCGGGAAATCTGCCCCTCCATCGAAATGCACGCTTCCACCCAGATGACCATTCACGATCTTGCAGGTGCCCTTGAAGCGCAGAAACTCGGCTTTAAAAGGGCTGTCCTTTCAAGGGAACTTTCTCTTGACGAAATAAAATATATTGCGGAGCGAACCGATATCGAGCTTGAGGCGTTCGTCCACGGCGCCCTTTGCATGTGCATGTCCGGCTGCTGCTATCTTTCCTCCGTTCTCGGCGGAAGAAGCGGAAACCGCGGACTTTGCGCCCAGCCATGCCGTCTTGATTTCCGTTTCGGCGAAAAGGACCACGCCCTTTCTCTAAAAGATATGTCCCACATTGAACATATCGGAGAGCTTTCCGAAGCCGGCGTGTGCTCTTTTAAGATTGAGGGAAGGATGAAGCGTCCGGAATACGTTGCGGCGGCTGTTTCGGCCTGCAAAGCCGCTCTTGCCGGGGCTGAACCGGATACTGAATCCCTTCGGGCGGTTTTCTCCCGCCAGGGTTTTACCGACGGCTATCTTACCGGAAAACGCAATCCGGATATGTTCGGATTCCGCAGCCATGAAGACGTCACCGCCGCGGATAAGGTTCTTAAAAATCTTGCGAATCTTTATAAGGACGAACCGAAGCGGATTCCGCTTAAAATGGAGCTTTCCATTTCCGAGGAAAAACCTTCGGTGCTCACCGTTTCCGACGGCGAAAACACCGTTTCCGTAACCGGCGGAATCTGCGAAAAAGCAATGCGCGCCCCGACGGACAAAGCTCTTGCGGAGCGTTATCTTTCAAAAACCGGCGGAACGCCTTTCTATCTTTCGGAACTTGAATTTTCCGCCGAGGGCGAACCGATAATCGCCGCGGGCGAACTCAACGAAATGCGCCGCAAGGCTCTTGCGGAGCTTCTTGAAATCCGCGGAAAAGTTCTTCCCCATTCCGTTTCGGATTTAGAACTCCCGAAATCCGAAAAACATATTGCCGAAAAAACCGCTTTGCGGCTCCGGGCGGAAAAATTCGAGCAGGTTCTTTTTGAAAACGAAGCGGAAGCGGTTATTCTTCCCCTTTCGGAAATCGAAAAGCACCCGGAAGCCATTGAAAAATTCGGTGAAAAACTTTTTGCGGAACTTCCCGCCCTTGTTTTTGCTTTTGATGAAGAAAAAACAAAGGAAAGACTTTCCGTTCTTTATAAAAAAGGTCTCCGCCATGCCCTTTGTGAAAACATCTGCACCCTTCGCCTTGCGAAAGATTGCGGTTTGACAATTCACGGCGGTCACGGGCTCAATATTCTCAACAGCCTTTGCCTTTCGGAATATGAAAAACTCGGTGTTGATGATGCCACCCTTTCCTTTGAACTTTCCGCACCAAAGATAAAATATCTCGGCGGCAAAATCAAACGCGGAATCCTCGGTTACGGATATCTTCCGCTTATGAGAATGCGCGCCTGCCCCATTAAAAAGGCCGGCGGATGCAAAAACTGCCCCGGAAAAGGAAAAATCAAGGACCGCATGGGCAAGGAATTCACCTATCTTTGCTTTGAAAAGAAATTCGGCACCCTTTTGAACAGCGTTCCGCTTTATATCGCGGATAAGGATTTTTCCGGAATCGATTTTATGACCCTTTGGTTCACGGCGGAAACTCCGGAAAACTGCAGAAAAATTTATGATATGTTTGTTAACAAAACCCCCGCGGATTTTGAAAAAACCAACGGGCTTTATTTCAGGGAACTGCTTTGAGGTAATAAAATGAAACTTCTTTTTCTTTTCGGAGATGCTGCTGTCGGTAAAATGACCGTCGGTCAGGAACTTTACAAAATCACCGACCTTCGGCTTTTTCATAATCACATGACCATTGAACCGGTTATAGATATTTTCGGATATTTTTCCGGCGAAACCATTGGAAAACTCCGCAATGTTATTTTTGAGGATTTTGCCGCTTCAGATAATTACGGAATGATTTTTACTTTCATGTGGGCTTTTGATGAACCTTCCGAATGGAAATACGTCGAAGAAATACGAAAAATCTTTGAACCTTACGGAACCGAGTTTTATTACGCGGAATTGGTCGCACCCCTTGAAATCAGACTTGAACGCAATAAAACTCCGAACCGTCTTGAAAACAAACCGTCGAAACGCGATATAGAAGCTTCCGAAAGACGGATACTTCGGGACGATGAAGGAAACCGTCTTGTAAGTTTTGACGGCGAAATCCCCTTTGAAAACTATATTAAAATAGACAACACCAATCTTTCCGCCGCCGAAACCGCAAAAATCATAAAAGAGCGTTTTTCGCTCTGAAAGGGGTATTCTTAATGGAAGTTCTTTTTGCGATGAGTATTTTTTATATTTGTTACGGAATTTTCGGTCTTTTCGGGAAGATGAACGTTGCGGAAAAATACAGAGGTCACGAATGGACCAAAAACTACATAAAAGAAATTGCCGTCGGCGATATTATTCTCGGAGTTTCGTGGCTTATTCTTTATTTTGCCGAAAAACAGTATGACCCCGGCCTTGTAATGACGGGTCTTCTGATTGTTCTGCTGGCTCTTCCTTCGCTGATATACGTTATCTGTATTGAAAGGAAATATTCAAAACTTTTGAAAAAAGATTAAAAAAACCCTTTTGCCAAACGGCAAAAGGGTTTTTTCTTTTACATCAATTTTTCGAGCACCTTTTCCGCGCAGCGGATTCCGTCCGCCGCCGCGGACATGATTCCTCCGGCATATCCGGCGCCTTCCGCGCATGGATAAAGTCCTTCGATTCCGATCGCTTCGAGGGTTTCGCTGTTACGGACTATGCGGACCGGGGAACTTGTTCTTGTTTCCGGACCGGTGAGCACCGCTTCCGGGTCGGCAAAGCCATGGAGTTTTCTGTCCAAAGCAACAAGTCCAGTTTTGAGCACGGAGGTTATTTCCTCCGGGAAAAGTTCCGCAAGATTTTTATCCTCAACGCCCCTTGCATAGGTCGGTTCAACTTTTCCGAAGCGGGAAACGCCGCCGTTCAAAAATGCGCCCACCGTTTGAGCAGGAGCTTTTTTCCCGCCGCCCATTTCAAAAGCTTTTCTTTCGATTTCATGCTGGAACGCCATTGCCTTAAAAGGATCGCCGCCGAAATCTTCCGCGGAAACGGAACAGACCAAAGCGGAGTTTGCGTTTTTTCCGTCACGGGCAAAGCAGCTCATTCCGTTGGTCACAACCGCGTCTTCCCTGTCGGCGGAGGGAACGACGTATCCGCCGGGGCACATGCAGAAAGTGTATGCGCAGCGGTCGCCCACATGGTGGGAAAGCTGATATTCCGCCGCCCAAAGGGCAGGATTTTCCGCAAAATCCCCGTACTGGGCGCGGTTTATATCGGACTGTAGATGCTCGATCCGAACACCGACGGAAAAAGGTTTTGCTTCCATGAGCACGCCTTTTTCTTTGAGCATCGCGAAGGTATCCCTTGCGGAATGTCCCGCGGCAATTATTACGTTTCCCGCCGGAATTTCCGTTCCTTCCACGGAAACGGAAACGATTTTTCCGTTTTTAATGCAGATATCGTCAACTTTCGTCAAAAAACGGATCTCGCCGCCGAGGGAGATTATTTCCTCGCGGATGTTTTTTACAACTTCCCTGAGCATATCCGTTCCGATATGGGGTTTTGATTTGCTGAGGATTTCTTCCGGCGCGCCGTGTTTTTGGAGTTCCTCAATAATAAAATCGCATCTTGGGTCGTTTATTCTTGTTGTAAGCTTGCCGTCGCTGAAAGTTCCGGCGCCGCCTTCGCCAAACTGGACGTTTGCTTTTTTGTTGAGCACGCCGCCCTTCCAGTAATTTTCAACCGCGGCGGTTCTTTCCTCAACTTTTGCCCCTCTTTCAAAAATAACTGGGTTTGCGCCTGCTCTTGCAAGATAAAGTCCCGCAAACATTCCCGCCGGACCGAACCCGATTATAACCGGTTTTTCTTCCGGAGATTTTTTGAGCACGGGGATTTCCGCCGGTGAAATTTTCCTTAAAGTCACATTCTTTGCTTTTGCTCTTTCGGCAATTTTTTCTTCGTTTTCGCAGGAAACCGCAACGGAATATACAAGCGAAACCTTTTCCTTTTTTCTTGCGTCAACGGAAATTTTTGAAACGGAAACGGATTTTGCTTCCGAAGATTTTATTTTGAGCACGGAAAAAGCTTTTTCAAAAGCCTTTTCCTTCGGTTCGCCCGGGGCTATTTTTATTTCGGAAACAATTATCGGCATTTTTCATTCTCCTTGCTCTAAAAATCAAAAAGGCTCAAATTTCTGAGCCTTTTTGCTGTTTTTTTACTGTTCTTTAACTGTAATCGTAATTGCGTAAGTTCCGATTGCCCAGGCATTTTGTCCGCCCGGAAGGAAAACTTCCGCCTGGATTCTGTATTGACCGGTCTGGGTGATTTCCCTTGTGCTGAGGTCAACTTCCACAACAATATCCTTTGCGGAAATTGCGTTTATAACCTCTTCCGGACCGATAAGAGTTACCGCAACTTTCGAAGTGTTTGCGGTTACTTTATATTCTTTCGGCGCGTTTATGATATTGATCTGGGTTGCGTTGAAGGTGCTTTCAACGTATCCTTCAAGGTCAAAATCAATCGTTACCTCGTCTTCAAAATCCCTGAGGGTAAGTCCTTCCGGAAGATTTATTGCAAAGCTTACCGAAGGATTTTCAAGAGTTATGTTCCTCATATCGACGTATCCGAGGAAAATTTCGCGGAACCTGTCAACAAGATAATCTTCGCCTTCAACAAGAACGTCAACTGCGGAAAGACTGTAATTTATGTTTTCCGCGTTGAAATATTTCGGAACGTTTGTATAATCGAAAACAAGAGGATATTCCGCGGTTTTATGAACGGGGATATAAACCGTTGCAACCTCGAAATCCATTGTAATTTCTTTTTCGTTGTAAATTACCGGGTTTCCGTCTTTATCAACAAGAACAACTTCACCGACGGCGGCAATTGTTTCTTCGTAATCGCCGGAAAGAACAACTTCCACAACCGCGCCTTCGATTTTTTCAAGATCCTTTTCCGGACCGGTTATGACAATCTGTTTCGGGTCGGTATAAATTTCTTCCTGGATGAATTCATCCGGAATATTGTAATCTCCGATTATTCTGTATTCCAGTTCAAGGGTTTTATCGACATATTTATCGAACTTTACATTCATTGCGGAAGGGTTTATGCTTACGATTTCAAAATCCTTTGAACTGTTTTTAACCGCGCGCAAATCAAGGGTATATTCTCCCGCTCCGCTTACTCCGGAAAGAGAGGGCGAAACGGAAATATCTTCCGCGGAAATACCGCCGATTACCGAACGGGAACCGCTTATTGTTACGTTTACGGTTGTTTCTCCGCCTTCAATCGCAGAAAGTCCGAGTTCCGCAAGAATTCCGGATTGGACGTTTACGTTAACTCCGACTCCGGGAACAACAACTTCGCCGGTCGGGCGGAGAACAAGGGAAACCACAAGCCAAAGAACAAACGAGATTGCAAGAGAAATTATAAAAAGGACTCTTTTATCTTTAAAAAATCCGTTCATTTTTCTTCCGAACCTCCTTTTCCGAAGATTTTTGGAACTTTCGGCTCGGTTTTTTCCGGAATCATATATTCTTCCAGTTTTCGTTTAAGATAAACCGGATCCAGCTCGCGCATAAGTTCGCCGTTTACTGCCATTGAAATTTTTCCGGTTTCTTCGGAAACAACAACCGCCACAGCGTCGCTGTTTTCGCTTATTCCGAGAGCGGCTCTGTGCCTTGTTCCAAGCATATTGCTTATATCGTAGTTTTGGGAAAGAGGAAGGAAGCATCCTGCGGCAAAAATTCTTCCGCCGCGGATTATTGTTGCGCCGTCATGGAGAGGCGCGTTATGGAAAAAGATATTTCCGATTATTTCCTTGCTCGGTTCCGCATTGATTACCGTTCCGGTTGAAATAATTTCGCCGAGTTTTGTTTCGCGTTCAAAAACAATAAGAGCGCCAACATCGTGTTTTGCAAGTTCGGTAACGCCGTCAACAACTTTTGCAATGCAGTTTTTCAAAAGTGTTTCTTCGTCGATTTTTTCTGTTGTGAAGTTGAGGAACGAAAGATTTGAAAATTTTGATTTTCCCATGCTTTCGAGAGCATGGCGGAGTTCCGGTTGGAAAACAACGACAATCGCAATTATTCCGAAGCTGAAAAACTGTTCAAGAAGATAGGAAGTGCTTTTGAGTTCAATCGCCGCGGCAAAGGCATACACGACAAACATTATCGCAATACCTTTTATAAGCTGTCCCGCCCTTGTGTTGGAAGCGAAAACAAGAACTTTATATAAAAGATATGCAATAATCACAATATCCGCAAGGTCCCATATTCTGAATGTTTTGAGCACGTTCAAAATGCTTTCCCAAGAAAATGCAAGTTCTCCCATATTTTTTCCTCTTTATATATAATCAAGTTAATATTTCTCTTATTATAATAATAACACAAGAGAAAGCATTTTCAAGTATTATTTTGTTAACAAACTCAATATTTTTTTGAAAGGGATTTAATTATTCCGATAAGTTTTAAAATTTCCTCCTGGGTATTCATCGGACCTATGCTCAGCCGGCAGGTTCCCCTTTTTTCCGTCCCCATTTTATGATGGGCAAGTGAGGCGCAATGGAATCCGCCTCTTGATGCAACGCCTTTTTCCGAAAGAACCGCAGCCGTTTCTTCCCCGTTAAGATCTCCGAGGACGAAGGAAAGAACCGCGCTGTGGGTTTCCTTTTCCGGAATTTTGGTGAAAAGAGTTATATTGTCAATTTTCGAAAGTTCGCCGTAAAGCATTTTTGCAAGGCGGATTTCTTTTTTTGCGATGTTTTCTTCCCCGGTTTCAAGAATTTTTTCAATTCCGGCGGAAAGTCCGCAGATTCCCGGAACGTTGAGAGTTCCGCTTTCAAGCATCTCCGGAAGTCCTTCCGGCTGCCGGGGAACAAGGGAATATGTTCCGGTTCCGCCGAAAAGATGGGGTTTTAAAAGCTCGGGTCTTTCCGCCGCAAGAATACCCGTTCCCATGGGTCCGAGAAGACCTTTATGCCCAGGCGCGCAGACAAAATCCATTCCGGATTCTTTCATGTTTATCTTTTCGCTTCCCGCGGTCTGGGCAAGATCTCCGAGGAACAGAATCCCGTGCTCATGGGCAAGTTCTGAAAGCATTTCAAGGGGAAGTTTTATTCCGAAAACGTTTGACGAACCGGTTGCCGCTATCATTTTCGTATCGCTTCTTATGAGTTTCCGGAAGGATTCAACGGTTTTTTCCGGTTCCGCCTCAAATGTTCTTGCAACGGAAAAGCTTATTTTTCCGCGCTTTTCAAGTTCAAAAAGCGGTCTTAAAACGGAATTATGCTCAAGGTCGGAAATTATGAAATGTCCGCCTTCGGAACCGATGCTCATAAGCACAATGTTCAGAGCCTCGGTGCAGTTTTTTGTGAAAACAAGGTTTTCGGGATTCGAAAGTCCGAAAAGTTCCGAAGCTTTTTCCCTGCATTTAAAAACCGTTTTTGCTGTTTCCATCCCCATCCGATGTCCGCTTCTTCCGGGGTTTGCGCCGAAACGCAGAAAGGATTCCGAAATAGCCTTCCGTACCGAAAGCGGTTTTGGAAAAGTTGTTGCGGCGTTATCAAAATAAAGCAAAGTTTTTCACCGGCTTTCTCTTGTTTCGTTGATTCTTATCCCCGCGGATTTAAGAACGTTTTCGAGTTTTTCCTTTTCGCCAAAGGCTTTTATAACGTATCCGCAGCCGTAGGGATTCATTTTTGTGTCCCGGAAAATATTTGCTCTGTAACCTTTTTTACGGAGTATCTCCTCGCCTTTCATGGCGCTTGTTATTGAACTGAGAAGGAAAAAATATTCTTTCATAATATAATACCGCCCGCTTTGATAGGATTATTTTCTTTACATTATATGAAAGCCTTTCTTTTTCCGCGCAAAAAAACGCACCCCATAAAACGGGGCGCGTAAAAATTGTTTTTTCTTCGGTTTTTATTAACCTCTTCCTGCTTTTATAATATTTGCTTCGTGTTCCGCCATTGTTTTTGCGTAATAGAAATTTCCGTCATGGTCGGTTACGAAATAATAATAATTTGTTTCGTCCGGATAAAGGGCGGCTTCTATTGCGTTAAGTCCCGGGTTGCAGATAGGACCAACGGGAAGACCCGCTCTGTAATCCGTATAGGTGTAATAAGCATAGAGATATTCGTCGGAAAGAGCTTCATCCCCGACGTAAGGTTCGATGTTTTCGGTATAATAGAAATAAGTTACGTCGGATTGGAGATAAGGAAGACCGGAACCGGGCGCAAGACGGTTATGGAAAACGGAAGAAACGATCTTCATATCCTCCATATATGCCGCTTCGGACTGAATTACGGAAGCGAGGGTTATTACGTCCTCAAGGCTCATTCCCAGTTCCTGCATACGGAGATAATATTCCGCGCTGAACTTGTTGTTGAAGTTGTCGATGAATTTTGCGATAACGCTTCTCGGGGTGGAATCCGTATAGAACTCATAGGTATCCGGGAAAAGATATCCTTCCCATTTGAGATAGATTTTTTCGTCCGTTCCCATCTGTCCTTCAAATTCATATTCAAAGGTTTCGGTTTTTGCCGCTTCAATGAATTCATCATAGCCGCAGACTCCGTTTTCTTCAAGACGCTGTGCAATTTCCCGGAGGGTCATTCCTTCATAGAAGTTTACCTTTACAACGTTCTTCGGTTTTTCCTTTGTTTTAAGAACCTGGAAAATCTGGTCATAACCGAGGTTTGAATTAAGGGTATATTTTCCCGGGGCAAGCCTTGTTTCCATATCCTTTACCCTTGCGTAAACTTCGAAGGTAAAAGGTTCGTCAATAACGCCTTTTTCTTCAAGAAGGTTTGCGATTTCGGAAAGACCGTAGCCTTCCGGAATTACAATTTCGATTTCGCGGCTTTCCTTGCTGAATCCAACAAGGTCGTTGATGCTTGAAAGGGCAAAAGAAGCGATGAAAACCGAAGCCGCAAGAACGCCGGAAACCCAGATTATTGTAAGAAGCCAGTTGTATGCGGTGTTGAGTCTTTTTTTCTTCTTTTTTCTTGCGTTATCGGAATCCCGGGTTTCCTTCGGAGCTTTTTTCTTTATCGGGGCGGGTTCTTCCGCTTTTTTCACCGGTTCTTTTACAAAAACCTGCTCTTCCTCGTCCGGAGGAGGAGGCGCAAAGATATCGTCCTCAAATTCAAAAACTTCGTTTTTTGTTTTTTCCGGTTCCGGTTCTTTTTTTGCGGAAGAAGTCGCATCTTCAAAAAAGGAAGAAAAAACAAGGTCTTCGTCTTTTGAAGGAGCTTTCTTCGGTTCGGCATCCGGTTCAAGATTTTTGAAGAAATCTTCAAATTCTTTGTTGTTCATAAAATCCTCCGATTATTCCGCCGGTTTTTTTGATGTAACCAACGTTTCAAAATTTACATATCATATAACATACCGGCAAAACGGAAAAATCCGGCGCCGATATAAATTTTTCTTACGAGGTGAAATTTCATGTTCGGAAACAATAACTGCTGCTGGTGGATCATCATCCTTATTCTTCTTTTCTGCTGCTGCGGAAACAACGGATACGGATACAATAACGGCTGCGGCTGCGGAAACAGCTGCGGCAACGGCTGCGGATGCAACGATTGCGGCTGCGGTTGCGGCTGATAACCGATCCGTCTTCCATAACGCCCCCCTGCCCTGCGCAAAACGCAGGGCTTTCGGCATTTATTCCGAAAATTCCTCTATTCCGTCAAGGCTTCCTTTAATTTCGGAAACCAGCGCAAGGGCAAAATCCTCCGCAAAAACAGGTCCGCTTGCCGTAACAAGCTTTCCGTCAATTTCAAGTTTTCCGGCGGTATAAATTCCTTCCCCGGCTTCAAAGCCCGGGAAGCAGGTGTATCTTTTTCCTTCAAGAGCGCCGGTTCCGGAAAGAACGTAACCGGGCGAAGCGCAGATTGCACCGATTATTATATCATTATGAAGCGCAAATGTTATGGCATCATTAACAATTTTTGAATTTTTAAGATTTTTTGCGCCGGGCCAGCCGCCGGGAAAAACAAAGGCTTCCGCTTTTCCTAAATCCGCTTCATTTTCGGAAATATCCGCGGTTACGGCAAGTCCATGGGCGCTTTTAACGGTTTTTCCGCCGATTCCGACTGTTTTTACGTCGATTCCGGCTCTTTTCATAAGGTCGAAAGGAACAACGGCTTCCATATCCTCAAAACCTTCCGCAAGGAAAAGATATACCATTTTTGTTCCCCCTTTATTTTACAATAAGTTCGGTTCTCGGTTTTCCGCAGGTCATTTTTCCTTCGGAACATTTTCCGCCGGAAACGCATGCGGGACCCGCATGGGCAAAGAGAGAAGGCGCTTCGGCTCTGCAAAGGCGGAGCATTTCATCCGCAACGGCGCGGATTTCCCATTGTGCCCGGTTGCAACAGCGAAGGCGGAAAAGATTGTGAAGACTGCGGACATTCATGGTTACGATCATTTTTGTGTCGCAGGCATTCGGAAGAACGAATCTTGCGTCTTCAATCGCCTTTTTCTCCGCAAGCTTCCAGGCTTCATCTTCGGATTTTCCTTCCGCAACAAATTCCTCCGCGGCTTTTTTGCGGAGAATTCCGGTAAGCTTATGATAGCTTTCGGAACAGAGATCCATTATTTTGTTGTATTCTTCAAGAGCTTCCTCATCTTCGCCGATTGCCGGAGGAACAATAAAATCAAAATGTCCTTCCTTGTTTACATAACGCTGGCTCTGGACGCTGTAGGAAGCGATTCTGTGGCGGGTTATCTGCGCAAGAAAAGCTCTTGAAACTCCTTCGATTGTGAAAGTGAAAGTCACGTGTTCAAGGGGACTTTCGTGACCGAGCCTTTCGAGCATTGCAACGTAATCGGAAGCTTTTTCATCCGTCATTCCGTCAAAAAGTTCATCTGCGCCGGAATTGCTGTAACAAAGTCTTGCGGCGGCGGCAATTGTTTTTTCCGGGTTCGGCGTATGGCAAAGAAGATTGACTTTCATGACGGTTACCTCCAAAAAATAAATATACACATAATATTATATAACAAATGCTGTTTTATATCAAGCAAAAAAATAAGCCGCACGGAGTGCGGCTTTAAAAAATCTTTTTCCGATTATTTTACGGTGATTGTGAAACCGAGGGTTTCGATATGCATTCCTTCTTCGTCAAGGAACATTACGGAAATTGTGGAAGTTCCTTCGCCGATTGCATCAATCACAAAAGTTCCGTCCTGGGTTTTTGCTCTCTGTTCAGCGGAAACAACGCTTACGTTGTCGTAAAGAAGAACAGCGATTGCAGCTTCGTCGCCGAGGGCAACGGGGATTTCGATTTTGTCGCCGACAAGATAGGTTATGGGAAGTTCGGTGATGTTGCCGTCATAACCGTAATTGCCGATGGTGAATTTCCATTCTTCATCCATGAAATCGCCGACAAATCCTTTAATGTCATCGACATAGAAGAATTTATTGTCCATGGTTACGGAATAGGTTTCGCCCATTTCAAAAACTTCGCCTTCGGGAAGCATGATGATAAGCTGGGCATAGGCGGGATTGGTGTTGCTGTTGAGGAAAATATGGTCGCCGTCCATTCTTGCGTCATATCTGAAAATTTCTTTTCCGTCGGAAACTCTTGTTACGGCAATTTCGCCGGTTCCGAGTTCAACGTTCGGGGTGTTCATAACAATCTGGAGAGCGGTAAGACCGGAAGCAAAGGTCTGGCCTTCGTCGCTGATGGGATAGAATTCAACGTCGAAATCTTCAAGAGTTACGTATGTGGGGTCGGGTCTTGCGCATCCGGTTACGGAAAGCATAATGAGAATAAGGCCGAGCATTACGGCAAGCATTTTTTTCATATTGATAAACATCCTTTCTGCATATCTAACCGCCATTATAATATAAAACAAGAAAAAAAGCAAACAAATTTTGGTTTTATTGAAAAAAATTGAATATTTGTTCATAAATTGCGGCAAAAAACAAAGGTTTTTATAAGCAAAAGTATAATACTTTTCAATATTTTCTTGACATCTTCGCCCTTTCGCATTAGGATTATATGCAGAAACCATCTTTTTTCGGAGGTAAATATGTTCAGCGAATACAGCGCTCTCGGAATTGTTCACAAGATTTTAAAAATGCATATAAAGCCCGGCGATTTCTGCATCGACGCAACTTCCGGAAACGGACACGATTCTGTTTATCTTTGCGAACTTTGCGGAAAAAGCGGAAAAGTTATTGCAATGGATATCCAGCCGGAGGCGGTTGAATCAACAAAGGCGAATCTTGCGGAACACGGATTTTCGGATATGAGCGAAGTTTTTTGCGAAAGCCACAGCGAAATTGATAAATTCGCGAAGCCGAACAGCGCCGACTGCATTGTTTTCAACTTTGGCTGGCTTCCGGGCGGAAGCCATGACGTTTTCACAAGGGCGGAAACAAGCATCCCCGCAATTCAGAAATCCCTTGAGATTTTAAAACCCGGCGGTCTTCTTTCCCTTTGCGTTTATTACGGAAGGAACAACGGATATTCCGAAAGGGACGCGATTCTTGAATTTGTAAAATCCCTTCCCGGCGCCCAATACAACGTAATGAAATGCGATTTTTTAAACAGACCGAACGACCCGCCCTTCCCGATTTTTATTGTAAAAGATAAGGAATATTTTAAATAAAAAAATCCTCCGCAGAGGTCCGCCTTCCGTAAGGAAGTGCGGATTCGGGCAGGCTCTTGTAAAGTGAATAGTTTTGGTATGGACGGCGTGATTTTGTCACGCCGTCTTTTCTTTTTGCTTTTGTTCGAGTTCACGTTCAAAGGATTCTTCCATGTCCTCCGGTGTGAGTCCGCGGATAATTCCGATTCCGTTGTAGTAGATGTCTACTATCTGATATCGCTTTCCGTCGAAGTATCTCGGAGAAGATACCACTATCTTTTCTATAAATTCATGGATAAGCTCGGGCGTGAGTTCTTTGATTTCCGTTATCCGTTTGACTTTGTCTATGAATTTTTGGAGATTTTCGTTTTTGCCCGTTTCCGTGCTCAAGTACTCTTCGAGAATCGGAATTGATTCTTTCAGCTCCTGTTGCTCCTTTTCATAGGACATAGACATTGTTGCATAACGTTCATCGGAAAGTTTTCCGCTTGCGTTGTCCTCATAGATTCTTTGAATAAGATTATCTATTTCAGAAACTCGTTTCTTGGCCTTGTTCAGTTCTTTCCGCTTTTCTAAAAGTTCTTTCTTCTTTTCTTCACCATAGGATTCCATCTGCTTTTTGGCAAATTGCTCTTCGAAAAGATTTACGTTCATAAAAGCTCTTTTCATGTTTTCAAGAACGATTTCATATACCGCCTTTTCTCTGATGTAATGCGCTGAGCAGTTTTCGGAATTCTTGCGATAGGTGGAGCAGAAGAAATATGCCTGTTCTCTCTTGTAGCAGTTTGTGGCGCTGTAATAGAGCTTTTCTCCGCAATCGGAGCAGTAGAGTAATCCGGAGAACCAACTGGTAATACCGGTCTTTGTGAATCTCCTGCGATGTTTCCGTAGTTCCTGTACAAGTTCAAATGTTTCTCTGTCGATGATTGCCGGGTGGGTATCATGGAATATCTTCCATTCTTCCTCCGGTTTCTCTATCTTCTTTTTGTTCTTGAAAGACTTTGTAGAAGTACGGAAGTTTACCGTATCTCCGCAGTATTCCTGCTTTGCAAGAATATCCGAAACGGTTGAGGTTCCCCAATGGTATGGAACAGAAGGTGGTTTGCAGCATACTCTTCCTATACTGCTCCAGTATTCATTCGGTGTCATGATCTTTTCCGCTTTCAGCCTGTTAGCTATCTGCGTAGGTCCAAGTCCTTCAACGCAAAGAGCATAGATTTTCCTTACAACTTTCGCCGCAGGCTCATCAATTATCCATTCTTTAGGATTCTCGGGATTCTTCATATATCCGTAAGGCGGATTTGTTGTTAAAGGAAGTCCCGACATTCCTTTGTTCTTGAATACATTCCTAACCTTTTGACTTGTATTTTTAGCGTGCCATTCGTTGAACAGATCCTGCATTGGAACGATATCGCTGATTCCTTTGGCTGTATCTATATTATCCATAACGGCTATATATCTTACGCCCAAATCATCAAAGCCCTCTTCAAGAAGCTGTCCTACAACCAATCGATTGCGACCTAATCTTGAATGGTCTTTTACGATAAGAGTTCCTATTTTTCCTTGCTCCGCAAGTTCCATGATTTCCGTAAACGCAGGTCTTGCAAAGTTTGTTCCTGAAAAGCCGTCATCAACAAAGAACCTCGTATTTTTGAAGCCGTTTTCTTTAGCATATCTTTCGAGTATTGATTTTTGATTTGTTATACTGTTGCTTTCACCCTCCTGCTCATCATCTCTCGACAATCTGCAATAGAGGGCAGTTATTCTTTTCTTATCCGACTTATTCATATTTCTCCTTTCTTTCAGTCGGATGCGATATGTGAATTACAGCAAAATCATCATACCACATCTATCTGAATACTTCAACACTTTAAAGTGTGATTTGCGAATTATTTTTCCTCTTTAATTATTCTTTCAAGTGTATCGCATACCGTAGAATCTCTTGAACCTTCAAAAAATGTTCTTACTTCTATTACCGTATTACCGAAATCATAATCGAAATCCATATCTTTGGGATAGTCATATTGTTTGAATATCACAAGCCTTTCTTCCTTTGTTTTCTGTGCAAGAAGACACTTTATTTCATCCAGAAGTTCGTATATGTCGGCTGCAGGTTTGAGGTTTGATTCATTATTCATCTTTCTGTTTCTCCTTTCAAATTCTGTCACATTCCTGTACATTTTCTTGTACACTTTTGTGTCACTTTTTCTCTTTCAACTTCGGGGTTGCAGGGGTGATTTCCCCTGGCGAGCTGTGTTTTGGGCCCAAAACGCGATGCTTGCGACGGAATACATAAATTCTTCATTTCCGTTACCATTTTCGGTACAAAGCAGATCCCGTCACTTTTTCAGTTCAATCAGCCGTTTTTGATTTGTGCGGATAAATTTTACCGAAACACCTTTCTTTTTCAGCATGGTCTTTCCATGCTTATGCAAAAGTTTTGCTGCGGTATTTGCAGAAACGGCTTTGCAGTTCATATCAGAAACCAAATCCGAAGCCGTTCCGAGCCATATTCTTTTATCTGACATAAAATCAATTACCAACTGAAAGAAAAAGTGATCTTCCGTGAGCACGGGATAACCCGCTCTGATTTCATTCTTTGCAACCGGTTTGAGCATCTCATTTACTAATTCTTCGTCTTTCATTTTGTCAGCTCCTTTTACTGAAAATCTCTATACTCTTAAAAAAGGATACAAAAAAGCCGTTGCATAGGTGCAGAAAACAAGGCGGGTTTCAAAAGCGAAACTCGCTGCTCATTTTCGATGCCCTCATGCAACGGCTTTTACATCTTTTCTATCTCATTCATCAAATCATTAACTATGCAACGCCATATTACGAAGATTTTCGATATTCATTTTTTGCTCCTTTTTGAGCAATTCTATATTACCAAAAAAATCCGGCGATTTATGCCGGATTTTTTGGATTTTCTGTATTTTATTTGTGAACAGAATTTATTATTTATTATTAATCGTTTCATCCAAAAACTTTTCCAAATTTTCTTTTGTAATTAATTCTGTATAAGGCCATTCGATTAGTTTAACATTATGCTTGAAACACAATTTTCTTTTTTTCTTGTCATTTGCTTGTTGAATTTTAAAGTGTTCTTCTCCACCAAAATGCTCAATGGGTTCATAATGTTGTATTCCCTGATATTCTATTCCCATAGATAAAGATGGAATATAAATATCTAGTGATTGCATACCAAGCCATTCAATTTTGTATTGATAAATAGCATCTGGATATATATTAGATACAAGAGAAAACAATTGTGCTTCTGATTTCCATTTAGGTGATGTCCTATCCAAAAGGATAAGTTTGGCATATAAATCCGAACGGTTCTTTTGTTGCTGTTCTTTGTGTTCATCTAAAACATCCATTAATTCTTTATGAAACAATCCTTTAAACAGTGGTGTTTCTGCTATTGACCACCTTTTTTGATATAATATCGTGGGTAAATGATAATTATCATAAATTTTTAAAAATTCAGCGTCATAGCTTATATAATTTCTTATTGTAGAAAATATTTCAAATAATTCTATATGTTCTTTTGAAATCTTTCCATGCCATGTTGACGCGGATTCTTTTTCAACTTTACCGTATTCTTCAAAAATATATCTAATTAAATCTCCATTTATGCCATTTGGATATCTAAACGAAAACTCTATGTATTCGGGAAAAGTTTTTTGATTAATCCAATATTTTCCTCTTTTTATTAAATTAATGGACGGTCTAGTTTTATCAATAGCATCCATATCTTTTTTTATAGTAGCAATTGTTATACCATCATTAATTTTAAAAAAATCAAGTTCAGGAATAGCTTTATCAATATATTCTGCAATGTCCCAATATTTTTTTGCATTATATTGAGTAATAAGCTTTTCAAAAGAATGATTATATGTAAACTTGTTATATAGCTCTTTAATAAATTTTTTGTGAGCTTCTGATCCTACAACATATTTCGAATAGCATTTTTCGCATAAATCTTTTACTGCATTAAAATCCTGATGAAAAAAAGAACACGCGAGCATATTGGGAATCAAGTAATAAAGATGAGGAGAATATTCAATAACGGTATCTCTAAAAATAGAATTTTTCTTGAAATATTTACAGGCAATTTCAGGTTTATTTTTGCAGATATCACTATGATAATCAATAGCATTATCAGCTAAAACCACTAACAACTGTTTAGCATAATACTCCGTATCAGCTGGAAGTGTTTCTTTTTCAATCACTTGTAATATTGATTTTATCCCTTTTTCATAATAATCTTCAAAATAATCTTCTATCTTATTAGAGAAAATGGAAATTTTAAAAATAGGCTTATCATCATTTATACTAAGTTTTTCCCATGTATATTTAATGTTAGGAAAAGCTAATTTTGATATGTAATTTAGTGATTTGTAGATATCCACAACTAACTCCTATTTACAAAGATTCACAACTATTGATTCTTTCCGACAATTCATTTTCTAAACATTCTACTATATAGTCGTCAGTAAAGTTACACAACTCATTTTTCAGAGCATCCCTTTTTTGGTTAACTTGCTTGTTAAAAGTTTCTATATAGTCCATCTCATCAGATGAAGGCTCCATTGTTCCAACAATGTTAACTGCAATGCAAAGATTACTATATAATTCAGCATAATCTTTTTTGTTAAAAGCTTTTTTCATTGATAATGTAGTTTTTTCAATTAGGTATTTGGCGCTTTCACTGATTTCCATATATTCCATTTGCTTAATGCTTAATAGTTTGTCAGAAATTAAAATAAACACATCATCTAAGGTTTCAAATTTTTCGAAGTTAATATTGTTTGTTTTTTCTTTACTATTAAGTTCGTCTAAACTTGAAAATGTTTCTTGATTTGTTTTTATCAAATGCATATTTAACGAGTTTACCATAAATATGGATAGGCTAATAATAGATTTACATACAGTTTTTATATTACTTTTTTCTCGCAAATACTTTCCAAAATTCAATCCTAAAGGAATCAAGACAGAAGGTAAGATAGCTGGAAGCAATGAAATTAATAATGTATTAGTTTCATTGTTTTTTGGATAACAAAAATAGCCACATATTAAAATGCAAATTATGGCAATTACAAAAAATACTATATTATCAGTATGCCAAAATGAAAGTTTGTTTTTATATTTTTTCTTATTATTCATTACTTCACCCTCGCATATTGCGATGTTTACCAAAATTAAAAGATTTTTAATTTTGGCTATTAGGCCGTCAGCCAGTCTGCAATATCTACAATTTTAACGCCTTCATATTGGTATTCGGGATCTCTTGTGCGGGCAATTACCATTTTGGGATACGCATCTTTAATTTGTAAGAGCGGTGATACTTCGCGTTCAAATGTCTTTTCATCTGAAATATTGTCTGAAACCTGAATATAAATTTTTTCATTGCGTTTTATTGCAACGAAGTCGATTTCCTTTTTATAAAGAACTCCGACATATACCTCGTATCCTCTGCGCAGAAGTTCAACTGCAACTATATTTTCAAGGATTCTTCCGTAATCCATATTTTTTGTACCGAGTTTTGCGTAACGGAAAGAATGGTCGCTTAAATAGTATTTATCATTGCTTGAAAGATATTTTTTGCCTTTAATGTCATATCTGCGGACTTTATAAAAAGCAAAAGCGTTGCAAAGGTACTGCATATAAGAACCTACGGTATTATGATGTATCTTTTCCATAGCAACTTTAAGAGTGCTTGTTATATTTCTTGCAGATGAAAGATTTGAGATGTTGTCCATAAGAAAATCCACAATTTTATCCATAAGCTGGGGGTTACGGATTTTATATTTTTTATGAATATCTCTCACTATAAGAGTATTGAAAACATCCGCAATATAGTCAAATTTTGCTTCTTGATTCTTGTAAAGATAGGATCCGGACATACCGCCTTCAATAAGATACTTATCGAAAGCAGAATACTTGTCCTCGTAATTAAAATACTGCATATACTCGCTGAAAGAGAAAGGATATACTTTTATCTCGAAAGTTCTTCCAGTAAATAATGTTGCAAGGTCTGAACTTAAAAGAAATGCATTCGAGCCGGTTATATAAATATCATATTTCTCGGATGCGTGCAGACCGTTTATTGCTTTTTCAAAATCGGTACACATCTGTACCTCATCAATAAAAACAAAGTTCTCTTTATCTTCATCGTATTTGGAATTTATATAGTCATATAAACGGTGATATTCGAGCAAATCTTCATATTCGGGAAGGTTGAAGTTTATATGAATGATATTGCTATTTGTGACATTGTTTGAAACATATTTTTTGAAGGCTTCCATAAGTTTGGATTTGCCGCTGCGTCTTACACCTGTGATAACTTTTATATCAGGAGTTCCAATAACATCTATCAGTTTATTTAAATAATGAGTTCTTTCAATAAGTTTCATATAAATTTCACCTCACAGTTATATACTAACACTTCTATTAGCCAAAATCAATATATTTGTCAAAACGGCTACTAACTATATAGCGATTTATCATACACTCTATTGTCTTAATTTTTATTAGGTATTATAATGGATTTACTTAAAATACAAATTGGAGAAATTTATAATGAAAATGCACATAAATAAGAAATGGAAATTATTTATTGTGATTGCTATTACCATTATTTTTATTATAGCAATACATGCCATTAAACAAATAAATATTAAGAAAGAAATTATTGCAGGATACTCAGAAATAATTGATATTGTATTGGATGAATATTTAGCCGGAACTGGATTAGATAGATGGGGCAATATTCGTGAAAATGAATATGCAATTAAAACCGAATTGAATGAAATTGCATATGAAATTGTCGAAATTACTGCCGAAGAAGGTCTATATAGAGGTAATCACGATGATACTTATGTTTTAAACGTAGTGGTATATTTAACTTGTACAGATGAGATATCAAACAGCGATAAACAAAAATTAGCTGATGAAGTTTTTTGGACATTTTACGATATTCAAAGTGTTGCATATGGTATAGAAATAGGTGATTACAAATGCTCTTATTATCCAACAGAGGATTCTGACTATGCGTATAAGGATCTGATTACTATTTATGTTAATGGAGATAAAATCATTTACCCTCATCGCCGTGAAACCAACAATACAAACGAAAGTAATCTCGTTAAGTGTCGGCGTTCGGGATGTGGCAAAGAAGCTGTTCATGAAGAGTGGGACAGACGATATTGTTCTGAAAATATAAGAGAAACTCATTATTGCAGATATCCTGGCTGTACTAATCAAATACCCAACTCAAGCACCAAGCAGTATTGTTATAATCACGATTGATTTTTGTCAAAAGAATACAAAGTATTTGTCTTTGGCTTCTTTATTTAATTATTTGTAGTATATTAATAAAAGCTTTTAACCCTGACGTTTTAGAAACATGAAAACAAGGAAATACGATTATTACTCCGTCGCAAGCAACGCCTTTGGCTAGCCACGGCAGAACTTTGCAAGGATTTCCCTGCAACCCATTTTTATTTTAGACTATGACATTTTCAAATACAAAGCACATTGTTTTATTTTTCAAACGTATTATACTATAAGATAATAACTTAATAAGTAATTTATTTTTAATAATCAATTAAGGTAGTGAAAACTATGCAAAATCGGTGGATAAAAATTAATAGAAAAACTATGGAAATAATAATCCTAGGTATTAGTATTTTACTTTTTGTTATAGCTTTATTGTGTGATATTAGTTTTTTATCTGTATTTAAATTTTTGACATTAAAATTTTCTAATAAAGATGATCTTTTGCTTGCGTTATTTGGAGTACAGGCTTCAGTAAGCACTATAAGCATAGCAATAGTAACATTAATAGCAGGCGTCTTTTCCGAAAGTGCATATGGCGTATCTTTTTCTAAATTTATTTTTAATATAAAACCATGGATTTTTAAACATAACAGGCTAATTATCGGCGGATTACTAATAACTGTAGCTAATTATTTTTTTATTGCATTTAACTATTATAATGTTTCGTTGGTAATGTTTTTACTTAGTATAATCATATCTATTGTGTTGGTAAAAGATACTTGCGTTATTTTTTTAGGTAAAAAAGAATTAAAAAAACAAATAAAAGAATTTATTGAGAATAATTATACAGACAAAAATTTACTCGAAATTGAAAACTATTTGTTAAAAAACGGCGGAATAGATAACTTCTCAATATTTGAAGAAAATATTGAATTAATAAAAGCTATTTATACACAAGAAATATCTAAAATAAAAAACGGAGTAAAAAGCTCAAAAATAGAACAAATAGAAAATATTTTCGTAAATATTTTTACAAGTGTACTTAAGAAAGAAAACCCGAAATTATTAAACTATATTTTGATAAATATTTACGATTTATACGAGATAGCGAACGAACAAAATAATACGATCGTTTTAAATTTGTGGGACGATATTTCATTCGATTTTTTCAAAGCAATCAAAATATTATTGTCTTATCCTGAATTTAAAAAAGGATTAATATATAGATTCCATGCAGTTTTATGTGATAATCAGAAAATTGAAACAAAAAATGGAAAAGAAAAAATATTAAACTGTTTTGATTTAAAATATTATTCAATGAGGGCCTTTGCTGCATTAAGGCAAAATGAGAGTGGATTGGTATTGGATTCTGATAGACGATATACTATTCCAATGCTTTATAGAGGAATTATAGACTCTTTAGATGATAAGCTTTATGAAAACCAAACAAAGCGAGAATTGGTTATAGAACTATGCTATTTTATAAAAATATTAGTTGATTCAGGAGAAAAAGAAGCGTTAAAAAAACTATATTTTAATTCCGGAAGACAAAATTATCCGGAATATTATAAAATATCCTTTGTTGCTATAATGGCATATCTGTACTATGTTTCCAGAAGAGAGTGTTTAGTTGCAGATAAACCTGTAAAAAAGCATTCAGAAGAAATAATAAAAGAAAATCAAAGTGTAATTAAATATATATTTCAGACTATCGATTTTGCCGAAGTAATAAAAAATCATTTTAAAATTTTTTACAATCTACTTGATCAATGGGAAGAATTTCCTGACGGGCAAGCTAAATGGGTAATTTTCGATACGGTACTAAAAGATTTTATAATTTTTGTAGCATTAATTGTTTGTAAAAATTATAATGAAGATGTAAAATATTACGAAATATCTGAAATAATTGACACTATAAATATCTCTGGTATGTTTTCTTTATACAATAGCTTCTTTGGCAATAATAAATTCGATACATATTTCCCGGATTTCAAAGATTTATTTTTTGGATTGCATAGCAAAAAAGACTATGAAAATGAAATAAATGTTTTGCATGAGATATTTGTCCAAAAATATAAAGAAGAAGAACTTTTGTATGGAGAAAAAGAAAAGATAACAGTTGAATATGAAAAGATATTCGAAGAAAACATAAAGAAAACAATAAATACATTAATTGAATCCCATTCGAAAGTTTTTGACAATATTTCCGTAAATATCAAAGAAGAAAATTCAATTGATACTATCGATAAATATGAAACCAAAGATATTCTGTTGTGTACCGGTATTTTTCATAATTTTACGATTAATAAGGAAAACTTAGAAACAAGTCTATCATCCACATTCGTTAGTCACTCTATTTATGCATATGTAAAATCAATATATGCGTGCTTGCTTTCAAAAGAATTAAACTATAAAGAAAAAAACAAGCAACAGCAGTTTATTAATTTGTTAGAAGCTAATGGAGTTTCCGGTGATACAGTTATCGGCGAAGCTTCCACATTTTCTTTTTGGCGTGAAGATGATAAGGATTTGCTAAACAAATATACAAGTAACATGGATAAAATAGAATATCCCGATGGTATAAACAGCATTTGTGTTATTGAAAGTTCTGCGGTACATTTTTCTATGTTTGATATAAAGGTAGTCTTTAGTAATTTAGAAAAAGAAGAAATAATGCATCAATGCAAAATTGATGAAGAAAAAGGGATTTTGTATAATGTCACAAACGATATTTTCATTCCTTTTTCAAAAGAGGAACTAATCAAACATATAAACAATATTCAAAAAAGAGTATCTATTTATGCGACAATAAAATATAAACTTGATAAAAAAATTGTGGGTGCTATTTTGAATATTAATTATGATGATTCTGATAGTAACGAAGACGAATGATGTATCTATATTAATTGTAAAAGGAGCTTGGACGATATCGTCCAAGCTCCTTTTTTTGCTCCATTATTTGAATATTTCTTTGTTTATGATTTCTTCAACTCTATTTCTAATGTTATTCATACACTGAACCCATTCCATCTGGTTTTGTTCTTTGAGCACTTCGTTTATGCCTTCCTGTTCCGCTATTTGCTTTACGAGCATTGATTCCATGGTTTGAGCACGGGTGTCAACCTCTGCAACATGCTCGTTGAGTTTTTCGGTGGTAAGGAGATTTATGAAAAGAATCTTATCATGTTCTTTTATGTATCTGAAATATCTTTGACCGTATATGCCGATATCATATTCTTCCTCTTGGGTCGGTAAAAGATTTGGTAAATAATAATCTCCGCAAAATGTATAATCCATATACTCACCTCCAAAACAACGATTTTCTTTTTGGTTTAGTGTTGATGACTTTTATCATAATGTCATCAATAGCATCGATATATCTTCCTTGCTGAATAAGAGAGTTTCTGAAATCATTAAGTGCGTTTATTACGATTTTCCATTCAGAATCATCAAGAGTAATATATCGTTTCTTTTCCATGATTTATTCCTCCTTCAGCAAGCTTGATTCAGTTTCCACAAATGTATCATAAGTAAACCTTGCTCCAAGTCTGAATCCGCTGATAAAACTATCAACAATGGATTCTCCATCAACAATACCCCAGGCATCAACATATTCAAGAAATAGCTTTTTATCTTCTTCGTGAAGTTTTTCTAAAAGAATGTCCTCATTTTCTGAAAGTATCTTCATTTTTCTGCTATACGATTTGCTTTTCTTCTTTTTCATATTCTGCGGTTCAATATTTCCGTAATACAATTCTTCAATAAAATTTGCCATTATGTAATCCTCCATTACAGATTTGAATTTGTCCAATAATTAAATCATTTTGGCTGATTACAAAAACTTGCCAAAAAAAATAGGCGGCACTTCCTTACGAAGTGCCGCCGAAGCGGAGGATTTTTTGTTTTGCTGTATAAATTATTTGATGATGGAAATTCCGCCGATGAGAGGAAGGGGTTTCATTTCGCCTTTAAGAGCGTTGATGATTCCGAGGATTGTAAAAACGAAAGTTGCAATTCCGCCGACAAATGCAATGATGGTTCCGACTACCGGGATAATTGCAACGATTCCGAGCACGATGCTTACAAGGAAAAGAACAAGTCCCTGGTTTGCGTGATAACGTGCGAATGCGTCATCTTTTGCCGCAAGAAGCGGAACAAGGAAAAGAATCCAGATATAAGAGATTGCCGCCATAAGTTTATTGCCTTCCATAATAAAAGCCTCCTTAAAAACTTTTTTGTTTTAATAATTATTTGATATCTTCGTCGCCGAAGGGATCGCCGCATTCAGGGCAGAATTTCGGAGGATTTTTCGGGTCTTCCGGTTCCCATCCGCATTTGTCGCATTTATACTGAGGAACTCCCGCGGGTTTCTTTGCTCCGCAGTTGGGGCAGAATTTGCCTTTGTTTACCTGTCCGCAGGAGCAGGTCCAGCCGTCTTCAGGTTTTTTTGCGCCGCATTCGGTGCAGAATTTTCCGGTGTTGACTGCGCCGCAAGCGCATTTCCAACCGTCTGCCGGTGCCGCCGGTGTAGGTGCCGGTGCGGGTTTTGGCTGCTGCGCCGCCTGCTGCTGACCCATTGCGTAAAGATTCTGCGCGTTAACTCCTCCTGCGCCCTGTGCCATATTCATTCCCATAAATGCCATTGCCGCACCTGCGCCTTCGTTTGCCGCAGCAGCCTGCATTGCCGCCGCCTGGGCGCCAACAAGATGTGCCGCCGCTCTGGTGGGATCCATAAATGCCGCGTTGCGCTGGAGTTCCTTGATCATCTTTTCGTCTTCTTCGTCCGCTTTTACGGAAGATACGCCGAAGGATACGATTTCGATTCCCCGGAGTCCGCGCCATTTTTCGGAAAGGACTTCGTTAAGGGCGTCCGCCATTTCCATTGTATGTCCCGGAAGAGCGGAATAGCGGATTCCCATTGCGGAAATCTTCGCAAATGCGGGCTGAAGCGCTGTCAGAAGTTCGGATTTGAGCTGGCTGTCAAGTTCGCTTCTCTTATACTGATATGCAACGTTTCCGCAGACATTTGTATAGAAAAGAATCGGGTCGGAAAGACGATAGCTGTATTCGCCGAAGCAGCGGATGTTGATATCCATATCGATTCCCGCTCTTTCGTCAACAACGCGGAAAGGAACCGGGTTCGGAGTTCCGTATTTGTTTCCGATGAGTTCCTTGGTGTTGAAATAATAAACTCTCTGGTCTTTTCCGGTATCGCCGCCGAAAGTGAAACGCTTGCCGATTGTTTTAAAAGTTTCGACAATGCTTGTTCCGAGTTTTCCGGTGAAAATCGAAGGTTCGGTGGAAGTATCGTATGTATATTCGCCGGGTTCGGCGCAGATATCAACAACTTTTCCCTGTTCGACAATGCACATGCACTGGCCGTCCGCAACGGCGATTACGGAACCGTTTGAAATGATGTTATCCTCGCCTTTGGTATTCGAGCTTCTGCCGCTTGTTCTTTTTTCACCTTTCGTTGCAAGAACTTCCGCAGGGATTGCTTCGCAATAGAAATACTCTTTCCATTGGTCTGCAAGAACTCCGCCGACTGCTCCGCTTATCGCTTTAATAAGTCCCATGGAAAACATCTCCTTTTCTATAAAAGATTACAGCTTAATTATAATATTTTTAATACTATTATGCAATAGATTTGGTCAAAAAGCTCTTTAAAGATAAAAAAAACTGCCGGTAATCCGGCAGTTTTTATTAAAATATAAATTCTGCTTCAGTTGTATCAAAAACTCTGCAATCAAGCTTTTCTGAAAGAAGACTTATTTTTTCCAGAAGCATTTCTTCGCCTTCATCCTCAAGAAGTTCTGTATAAAGCATTATGCTCTTTTCTGAACTGAGATCGAAAGAAACCGAAAAATCCGGATTTTCATAATCTATCCAATCCTCGTCCTCAATTTCACCAATTTCAAAAACAGTTTTTATAGCTTTAAGCAAATCCTCTTTTGAAAATTCGTACATTTTTTCTTCATCAAGAGAATCGTCGTTTCTGTCATATGGTTTTACCATCATAACATCCCAACCCATATAAAAACCTTCCTTCATTTTAAGTATCTGACTTGATTATAGCATCTTTTTTTGTTTTGCAATGGATTTATTCAAACCTTTTTTGCTTCCTCAATCAGCTTTTCAATCCCGGAAACGGAGCGGAGAAGATTCCGGTCGATTCTTGTTATATTGATTTCGATTCCTTCATCTTCAAGCGCCGCAAGAAGTTCCATCGTTCCGTAGGAATCAAGAATTCCGCTTTCAATCAGATCGATATTTTCATCAAAAACTTTTTCATCTTCGCAAATTTCGAAAAGGATTTTTTTAACGTCGGTCAAAGCTCAAGAAGCTCCTTTCTGTCGATTTTTCCGTTTTTATTAAGCGGAAGTGAATCGAGGAATTTTATGCTTTTTGGAATCATATATTCCGGAAGTTTTTTCGAAAGTTCTTCCCGGATTTTTTCTTCCGGAATGTTTCCGGAAACAAAAGCTTTTATAAGCCGGACTTCCCCTTCCGGATTTCTTTTTGCGATTACCGCGCAGTTTTCGGTTCCGGGTAATGCAGAAATCACCGCTTCGATTTCGGAAAGTTCAATCCGGTAGCCTTTATATTTAATCTGGCTGTCAAGTCTTCCTTTGCAATAGATTTTTCCGTTTTCGATAAATCCCATATCCCCGGTTCTGAAGCAGTTTTTTCCGTTTTCTTTATAAAAACCGCCCGCTTCGCCGGAAAGATATCCTTTTGAAACAGATTTTCCTTTAAGAACGATCTCTCCGTTTTCGGCGGTTATTTCAGCCGCGGCGGAAGAAAGAATCCCCACCGGAAGAAGTTCTTCCTTTTCAAGGATCTCCCTCGTAATCTCTATTGCGCAGACGGCGGAAGCGGCTTCCGTCGGTCCGTAGGCGTTTATTATCCTGATATCCGGAAATCTTTCAAAAATCGCTTTAACAAGGGATTTTTGAAGGGTTTCGCCGCAAAAATAAACGCATTTTACAAAAGGAAATTTTTCCGCGGAAAAATCCCTGTTTAGAAGGCAAAGACGGAAAAAGGTCGGCGTTGCAACAAAAACTTCCGGTTTTTCCTTTTCCGCGGCGGAAAAAATCTCATCAAAATCGCCGCTTCCCGAAAGCTGAACAAGTTTTCCGCCTTTAAAAAGGGAATAAAAAATTGCCGCCGTGCTCAAATCGAAACTGAACGAAGCGTGGCTTAAAACGCCGGTTTTTTCAAAATCCGAAAGAGGTTCAAGTGAAGTTATCCAGCCGATGAAATTTTCAAGATTTTCGTACGAAACGGGAACGCCCTTCGGGTTTCCGGTGCTTCCGGAAGTGAAGATAATATACGCCGTTTCGTTTTCAAAAAGCGGTTCGCATTTGTTTTCGGTTTTTATAAATTTTATTTCCGGTTCGCCGCAATCAAGAATAAGGGAAGCTTTTGAAATTGAAATTATTTTCTTCCGGCGTTCTTCCGGAAGATTTTGTTCCACCGGAACATAGGCTCTTTTTGAAATTATGCAGGCGATTATTGCGGCGAAGGAACTGAGGTTTCTTCCGCCGAAAACGATAACCGGATTTTTTTCTCCGGAAAGTTTTTTTGCAATTTTTTCCGCCTTTTCAAAAAGCCCGGAATATGTTATTTTTTCGTTTCCGCAGGAAAATGCGGTTCTTCCGGCGAATTTTTCCGCAAGTTTTTCAATTTCAAAAATCATTCAATCATCTCTAATCTGTTCCGGCGGAACAAGGGAATAATCATACATAACAAGGGAATGGTTATCAAGAATAAGTTCCTTTTTTATCTCCTCATTCGTTTTCCTGTCGATTATATGCCGGAAAACTTTTGATATTCTGTAAAATTTTCCGTTCTCTTTTCGGAAATGGTGATTTTCCTCCGTAAGGCGATAGCGGAAAGGATATTGTTTTTCGCTTCGAAGTTCTCCGCAAAGTTCCCCTTCCTCAATCCACGCAAGAAGCTGGACTTTCTGCTCCGTGTTGTTTTTAAAGCGGTAATCAACGTAGTTGTTCACAACGGAAGTTCCCGTTCCGAAGGGGACTCTTCTTCTTTCGTCGGGAAAAAGCGCGTCGGAATGGTGGTGAAGTTCCGTAACGTCAAGAGGACTGTTGAGCACAAGCCAATGCACCATATTTGCCATCTGGCAAAGTCCGCCGCCGATATCTGCCCCGAGCTTTCCTCCCCTTTTTATTACAAGACCTTCGACATAGCCTTCCTTTTCGGTTGTTTTTCCGATTGTTTTCCAAAAAGAAAAAGTTTCGCCGGGTTTTATTACTATTCCGTTTATCTTTTCCGCGGCAAGGCGGATATTCGTTACTTTGTTTTCCTGGAGTTTTATATCGACCCCCTCAAGGCGTCTTACAAGAACCGAACTGTGGCTTTTCACGATATTCGGAAAAATTTCTTCCGTTTTTTCCTTTGCGATTTTTTCGCTGCTGAAAAAATCCTTTAAATTCCGGCGAAAAGTTTCCTTTTTTACCGAAATTTTATAACATGTCGGGTTAATATCGCAAAAAAGTTTTCTTCCCAAAAGTTTCTCCCTCTTTCCAAAACAAAAACTCATGCTGTATCCATTATAATACTCTGTATTAATAAAGTCGAGTTTTTGGAAGTTTTTGTTGCATCCGAAGGAAAAATATTCCGAATAAGAATAAAAAAGCCGCCGGAAGGCGGCTTTTTATGCTTTTTTACGAAAGCTCTGTCATATTTGTATAGAGCTGGTAATATTTTCCCTTTTGGGCAAGAAGATCGTCATGGTCGCCGCGTTCAACAACTTTTCCCTGTTCAAGAACAAGAATTGCGTTGGAGTTGCGTACCGTTGAAAGGCGGTGGGCAATAATAAACACCGTTCTGCCCTTCATAAGACCGTCAAGACCTTTTTCGATAAGCTTTTCGGTACGGGTATCGACGGAGGAAGTTGCCTCGTCAAGAATCATAACCGGCGCTTTCGAAACCGCCGCCCTTGCAATTGCAAGAAGCTGGCGCTGTCCCTGGGAAAGGTTTGCGCCGTCGGAATGGAGCATCGTATCGTAACCCTGAGGCAGATGGCTTATGAAATAATGGGCGTTTGCGATTTTTGCCGCTTCGATGCATTCTTCGTTGGTTGCGTCAAGCCTTCCGTAGCGGATGTTTTCCATAACCGTTCCGGTGAAAAGATGGGTATCCTGGAGAACGATTCCGAGAGAACGGCGGAGGTCATCTTTTTTGATATCCTTTACGTTGATTCCGTCATAGATAATTTCGCCGCCCTGGATATCGTAAAAACGGTTAATAAGGTTTGTGATAGTTGTTTTGCCCGCTCCGGTTGAACCGACGAAGGCGATTTTATGACCGGGTTTTGCAAAAAGGGAAAGATCGTGAAGAACAGGTTTTCCTTTGATATAGGAAAAATCCACGTTGTTGAAGCGGACGTCGCCCCGGAGAGGAACCCTTTTTCCGTCCGGAAGAACCCAGTTATAATCGTTTTTAACTTTTTCAAGGGTTACTTTTCCTTCGTCAACTTCCGGTTCAAGGTCAAGAACGTCAAAAATTCTTTCCGCACCCGCAAGGGCAAGCATTATCGAGTTGAACTGTTCGGAAATCTGGCTTACCCTGTCCGCAAAAGTACGGATATACTGCAGAAACGCAATCAGTATTCCGCCGACCTGTTCTCCGGAAAGCCAGAGAACGCCTATCGCGCAGGTAAGGGCATAGAACATATGGGAAAGGTTGTTGAGAAGAGGACCCACAACGGAAGTTGCTATCGTTGCGGTTGTTGAAGCCTTCCGCAAATCCTCGTTTATGGGTTCAAAGTTTTCCATAACCTCTTTTTCATGGGTGAAAACCTTGATATCCCTTTGTCCGGAAATCATTTCTTCGATATATCCGTTTACGGAAGCGGCATATTTTTGCTGTTCGCGGTAACTTTTGCTGCTTATTTTTGTGGTTACGCGGACAATTAAAACAACTATTGCCGCAAGAACAACCATTATTGCAAAAAGACGCATTGAAAGAACAAGCATCATCGCGATTGTTCCTATTAGCGACATCACGGATATCATAAGCTGGGTTATGCTGTGCTGCAAAAGTTCGTTGGTCGCCTCAATATCGTTCGTATAATAACTCATAAGGCTTCCGTGGGTGTTGTTGTCAAAATAGCTTATGGGAAGGGTCTGCATCCTGTTAAAAAGTTCCGAACGCAGTTCGCGCATTATAACGGTGCTGCATTCAAGCATAAGGCGGTTGAGAAGATAGTTCGTGACCGCGGAAAGAACATAGAGGAACGCAAGACCGATCAAAAGGGCGATATATTTTGCGAACATTTCGTCCTTTGTTATTCCCGTTTCTTTAAGAATATTGACAAGAGGCTTCATACAGTAGGATGCGCCGATCGTTGCGACCGCATAGATAAAAATCGAAGTTATTGCCGCAACAAGAATCGGGGTGCAGTGCCTGAAATACTTGAAAAGGCGGAAAAGAGTTTCCATGGGCGATCTTGCCGCCTTGTAGTTACGGAGTTCAACTCTCGGCATTCTGCTCGTCCTCCTCTCTCATCTGGCTTTCATAAACGTCACGGTAAATTGTGCTTCTTTCCATAAGTTCGGAATGGGTTCCCAAATCGGAAAGTTTTCCTTCGTCAAGAACGGCGATTCTGTCGCAGGTCATAATTGAAGCAATTCGCTGTGCGATTATGATTTTTGTCGTTCCGGGCATGGAATTGTGAAGAGCGCGGCGGATATGTTCGTCGGTGGTCATATCGCAGGCGCTTGTGGAGTCATCGAGAATAAGTATCTTCGGATGCTTGATTACCGCCCTTGCAATGCGAAGCCTCTGGCGCTGGCCGCCGGAAAGGTTTGCGCCGTCCTGCTCAAGCATGGTTTCATAGCCTTCCTTGAAGCGGTCAATGAATTCGTCGGCGCAGGCAATATAGCAGGCTTCCTTCATTTCATCAAGGGTCGCGTCTTTCTTTCCCCAACGGAGGTTATCCGCAATGGTTCCGCTGAAAAGGGAACCGTTTTGGAGAACCATTGAAACGCCGCTCCGGAGATTTTCAAGTTTATAATCTTTAACGTCGATTCCGCCGACTTTAACCGTTCCGGAAAAAGTATCGTAAAAACGGGGAATAAGGTTCACAAGGGTTGATTTTCCTTCGCCGGTTCCGCCGATTACGCCAAGAGTTTCGCCGCTTTTAATATGGAGATTTATGTTGTAAAGTTCGAGTTTGTCCGCTTCGCCGGTATAGCTGAAGCATACGTTTTCAAAATCAACGCTTCCGTCCGCAACTTCCGCATCGGAAGTTCCGTCCGCAATATCAACTTCTTCATCAAGCACTTCGTTGATTCTCACAAGGGATGCCTGGGCTCTTGAAAGGGACATAACAAGCCAGGAAAGCATAGTAAGGGAGCTTACCGCCTGGGTTGTATAGGAAACCATGCTTACAAGTTCGCCGGTATGGAGTCCGGTGTTTTCAAAAATGATTTCCTTTCCGCCGAGGAAGAGAATCGCAATGGTACATCCCCACATGATAAACATCTGGATGGGTCCGGTCATGGTGAAAAGTCTTGAGGAAGCAAGCTGGGCATTGCGGAGATCCTCCGCCGTTTCGCGGAATCTTTTTGATTCATAGCTTCCCCGGACATAGGCTTTTACAACGCGGCTGTTCACAAGGTTTTCCTGAATCGCTTTATTCATGGAGTCCATTTTGCGGAGCATTTTTCTGAAGCGGGGCTGACCTGTTTTTATGAGCACCGCAAGAATTCCCGCAAGAAGCGGAATGCAGAAAAGGAAAATAACCGCAAGATGGGGCGCGATTGTGAACGCCATTACCGTTGCCATTACGATCATAATCGGCGAACGCATAAGGGTTCTTAAAACCTGGAGCATTGTCATCCGCATTGTGTTTACGTCCGTTGTTGCCCTTGTTATAAGGCTTGAAGTTGAAAAACGGTCGGTATTTGCAAAAGAAAAGCTCTGGATTTTTTCAAGAAGCGAATAGCGGAGGTTTTTTGCGAATCCCTGGCTTGAAAGAGCGGAAAATTTTGCCGCAAAAAGTCCGCAGGTCATTGAAACAATCGCGACGCAGACCATTATAAGACCTACTGTGAGCACGAATTTGTTTCTGTTTGCAACAAGTTCCGGTGAAAAAGCCCATTTGAGCACGAAATCTTCTTCCCGATAAAGTCCACCGTCAACAATAACAGACATGAGCATCGGTATGAGCACTTCGAGCATTACTTCCGCACAGCCAAAAATCATTGTGAGCACGGTATATTTTTTATAACCCTCAAAGATTTTTCCAAGGTGGCGGAAGATGCTTTTTTTCTTTTCCCTCGCCGTTTTGAACATCTCCTTTTTTGTTTCATATCCAACAAAAATTATAGCAAAAACAGAAAGATTTATCAAGATTAACCATTTATAAATAAGATGTGTTTTAATATATCCGTTTTGTTGAAATTTATGGAAAAAGTTTCGTTTTTCAACAAAACAAAAAAAGCGGAAGCCGAAGCTTCCGCTTTTTTAAACGCCGCTTTGCGGCTGCACCTCATCCGTCTTTGCCTTTGGCAAAGCCACCTTCCCCTCAAGGGGAAGGCTTTTTTTATTTGTTGAGTTCTTCCATTTCTTCGATGAGTTCGCCGAAGAGTTTGAGAGCGGAGTTAACGGGTTCCGGACTGCTCATATCTACGCCGGCAATTTTAAGAAGGGAGATCGGGTCGGAGCTGCCGCCGCTGGAAAGGAATTTTTTATAATCCGCAACAGCGGGTGCGCCTTCCGCAAGGATTCTGTTTGCAATTGCAACTGCGGCGGAGAAACCGGTTGCATACTGGAATACGTAGTAGTTATAGAAGAAATGGGGGATTCTTGCCCATTCAAGAGCGATTCCGTCATCGGAAACCATTTCCGGTCCGAAATAGAGTTTGTTGAGTTCATGGTATTTTGCGGAAAGGGCGTCTGCGGTAAGAGCTTCGCCGCGTTCGGACATTCTTCCGATTTCTCTTTCGAATTCAGCAAACATGGTCTGGCGGTAAACGGTTCCTTTGAAAGAATCGAGGAAATGGTTGATGAGATATGCTCTTTCGGTCTTATCGGTGGTTTTTCCAAGAAGATGGCGCATAAGAAGAACTTCGTTGCAGGTGGAAGCAACTTCCGCAACAAAGATTACGTAACCCGCGGTGTTTACAGGCTGGTATTTGGTGCTGTGATAGCTGTGGAGAGCATGACCCATTTCGTGCGCAAGGGTGAACATGCTGTCGAGGGTATCTTTGTGGTTAAGAAGAACGTAAGGATGGGGTTTTCCGGAACCGGTGGAATATGCGCCGCCGCGTTTGCCTTCGTTTTCATAAACGTCGATCCAGCGGTTTTCAAAACCTTCTTTAAGGAGATCGGTATAATCTTCGCCGAGAACCGCAAGAGCTTCGAGAACGGTTGCTTTTGCTTCGTCAATGCTGATTTTGGAAGCGGCATCGGATACAATGGGAGTATAAACGTCGTACATATGGAGTTCGTCAACGCCGAGCATTTTTTTGCGGAGAGCGACGTATTCATACATTTTATCGAGGTTGCTGTGAACAGCTTCGATAAGATTATCGTAAACTTCTTCCGGAACTTCGGTATGGTCAAGGGCGGCTTCGCGGGTTGTATTATATTTTCTTGCTTTTGCGAAGAAATTGCGTTTTTTGAATTCGCCGTCAAGGGTCATCGCAATGGTGTTTTTAAAATCGCCGTAGCGTCCGTAGAATGCTTCAAAAGCATTTTTGCGGAGAACGCGGTCGGAACTTTCCTCAAGGGGAACAAAAGAGCCGTTTGTAAGGGCGTGTTCGTTACCTTCGGAGTCAACTACGTTCGGGAATTTAAGGTCCGCGTTGCGGAGGATTCCGCCGATTTTGTCTGCGGAATCTGCCATTTCCTCTGCGGAAGCGAGGAGAGCTTCTTCCTCTTTGGAAAGGATATGGGCGGCTCTTCTGCGGATTTTATAGATGCTTCTGCGGTAAGTTTCAAGCTCGGGGCATTCAGCATAGAATGCGTTGAGGGTTTCTTCCGGAATTGCCATGATTTCGGGAGTTGCGAATGCGGCCGCGGATTCGATTGCAACAAGGGTTGCCATTGCTTTTCCGCGGAAATCCTGATATTTTGCGTTGCTCATATCCTGGTCGCCGCTGCAGCTTGCATAGGTATAAAGAGTTCCGAGTCTTACATGAAGTTCGTCTTCACCCTTAAAATAAGCAAGGAGGGTCGCGGCGGATTCGCCGAGTTTTCCCTGATATTCCGCGATGATTTCGGGATATGCTTTAAGAGCTTCGTATTCGGAAAGCCAAGCTTCGTCGCTTTCGAACATATCTTTAAGGTTCCAGGTATATTCTTCCGGAACTTCGCTTCGTTTAAGGATTTTTTCTTCTGCCATAATCAAAAAGACCTCCGATTAAAAAACATTTTGCGTTCGACAATGGAAATTTTTCCCGCGTACACGGACATTATACCACAGAACACGGAAAAAGGCAAAAGAAAAAAGCTCCCGATTGGGAGCTTTTTTGCTTTAAATCTTTTGTAACGGCGGGAGCAAGCCCCCGCCCTACTGTAATAAACGATTTTTATTTTGCAAGCATCATGCGGTCGTTGGAAAATTCCTTTCCGCTTACTTCCTCGAATTTTGCAAGGAGGTCGGAAACTTTGAGGTTTTTCTTTTCTTCTCCGCCGATATCAAGAATAACGTGACCGTGGTCCATCATGATAAGGCGGTTTCCGTATTTGATTGCGTCGTTCATGTTATGGGTTACCATAAGGGTTGTAAGGTTGTTTTCGGTAACGACTTTGTTGGTCATTTCGAGAACGGTTTTTGCGGTTTTGGGGTCAAGAGCGGCGGTATGTTCATCAAGAAGGAGAAGCTGGGGTTTCTTGATAGTTGCCATAAGAAGGGTCAAAGCCTGGCGCTGGCCGCCGGAAAGAAGTCCGACTTTGGAATCGAGTCTGTCTTCAAGACCGAGGTCAAGGGTTTTGAGGAGTTCGACGAACTGTTCCCTTTCCTTGTTGCTGATTCCCCAGCGGAAGCTTCTGTTTTTTCCTCGGCGGAGAGCGAAGGCAAGGTTTTCTTCGATCCACATATCCCCTGCTGTTCCCCGGAGAGGATCCTGGAAAACGCGTCCGATATATTTTGCCCTTTTATATTCCGGGTCTTTTGTAACGTCGTGACCGTCGATTGAAACATGACCTTTGTCCAGTTCAAAAACGCCCGCGACAGCGTTGAGCATGGTGGATTTTCCCGCTCCGTTGCCGCCGATTATTGTTACAAAATCGCCTTCATCGAGGTGGAGGTTGAGGTCGATAAGCGCTTCCTTCTGAACGGGGGTTCCTTTGTTGAAGGTTTTATAAACGTGGCTTATGTCAAGCATTTATTCCCCCTCCTTTCCGGAAAGCTTTGCAAGTGCGGAATTTTTAAGTCCCGGCGCAACAAGGGCGATTACAACGATTATCGCGGTGATAAGCTTCATATCGTCCGCGGTGATTTTTATTACCGTATCGGCGGTAAGGCTGATTCTGAGAACGAAGGCAATGATGATTCTGTAAACAATTGAACCGATCACAACGCCCGCAAGGCGGTGGAAATAGGTCCTTTTGCTGAAAAGGACTTCGCCTATCATAATCGCCGCAAGACCGATTACAATGGTACCGACACCCATGTTGATATCGGCATATCCCTGGTACTGTGCAAGAAGCGCGCCGGACATTGCAACAAGTCCGTTGCCGACGATAAGACCGAGAACGATATAGACCTTCGTGTTTGCGCCCATCGCTCTTACCATGTGGGGGTTGTTTCCGGTTGCGCGGAGAGCGCATCCGATTTCGGTTCCGAAGAAGCAGTAAACTCCGATTATGAGAAGAACCGCAAAAACAACGCCGACAAGAAGTCCCGCCCATCTTGAAGGAACTCCGAGAGCCTTGATCTGGCTGAAAAGGGTGACTTCGTTAAGAAGACCGAAGTTCGCTTTTCCCATGATTCTGAGGTTGATGGAATAGAGAGCGAATTGGGTAAGAATTCCGGCAAGAAGATCCGGAATCTTGAATTTTGTATGGAGAAAACCGGTTACGGAACCGGCCGCCATTCCGCTTGCGGTTGCAATAAGGATTGCAAGAATCGGAGAAACTCCTGCGGCAACGCAAACCGCGGAAACAGCCCCACCAAGGGTGAGGCTTCCGTCAACTGTAAGGTCTGCATAGTTTAATACACGGTATGTAAGATAAAGTCCAAGCGCCATTATTGCCCAGATTACACCAAGGGTGGCGCCGCCCTGGATATCCCAGAGCCAGCTTGTAATATTCATTTAAATTTAATCTTCCTAATCTTTCTTATAATTAATAAATGGTTGCGGCTGCCGCAAGAATTTCTTCGGGGATTTCAACGCCGACGCTTGCCGCAAAGGTTTTGTTAACAACAAGAGCGCATTCTTTCTGGGTTTCAACTGCGATTTCCGCGGCGGATTCGCCGTTGAGAACGCGGACAGCCATTGCTGCGGTCTGTTTTCCGAGTTCGTAATAATCGATTGCGGTGGTTGCGATTCCGCCTTCGGCGATCATTGCTTCAACAGCGCAGAAAACGGGAATCTGGTTTTCAACGGCAGCCTGGTTTACGGTTGCCATTGCGGAAGCGAATGCGTTGTCGGAAGGAATATAGATTGCGTCAACGCTTCCTACAACAGAAGCGATAACCTGGGGAATATCGTTTGAGGAAGAAGAAGTCTGGATGAGAACTTCCATTCCGAGAGCTTCCGCGGCCGCTTTTGCTTCGTTTGCCTGAATTTCGGAGTTTGCTTCGCTTGAAGTATAAAGAATTGCGATTTTCTGCGCATCCGGAAGAACGTCTTTGATAACTTTGATCTGGTCTGCGATTACGGGCATATCAAGAGTTCCGGTTACGTTTTTGCCGGGAGCTTCGTTGGATTCAACAAGTCCTGCGCCAACCGCATCGGTTACTGCTGTGAAGAAAACGGGAATATCGGTTTCCTGGAAAACGTTGACAGCGGACTGCGCTGCGGGAGTTGCGATTGCAAGAGCAAGGTCAATTCCGTTGTTTGCAAAAATATCGCAGATCTGCTGGCAGTTTGAAACTTCGCCGGAAGCATTCTGGAATTCGATTTTGAGGTTTTCGCCTTCAACGTATCCTGCTTCCGCAAGACCGTCAACAAAGCCCTGGTATGCTTCGTCAAGAGAAGCGTGCTGCATAAACTGAATTACGCCGACGGTTACAACGCCGTCATCTGCGTTTCCGCTGCATCCGGAAACTGCAAGCATCATTACAAGAGCCATTACAATAGCAAGAACTTTTTTCATTTTGGTTACCTCCAAAATCTTTAATTTTATTTAATTCCGCATCGGAAAATAAATACTTAATAAAAAAATCCCTGCATAAAAATGCAGGGACGAATAAACAAAAAATCCGCGATACCACTCTGCTTTCGTACCGGCCTCGCAACCGGAACCTTAATAGGCTTAAAAGTCTTAGCGATGTAACGGTCGCACCCGTTGTATCTACTGCAATTTTCAACACACTGCTCGCAGAATGAACTTCGAAACGGATATTACGCTTTTGCCTCGCACCAACCGGCAATTCTCTGGAGCTTTTCTCCGCCCTACTCTTTCTGCTCAAACGCATTTAGTTGGCTATGAAATTATGTATCTTATGTTAACAACATTCACTTGAAAAGTCAAGTCTTTTTTGAAATTTTGCAAAAATATTTATCTTTTCCTGCATAACGCGAATAATTATGCACAAAAATATAGGATTTTTGCCTTACTTTTCGATTTTCTTTCCGCAGTATGAGCAATAATCGCCGTCCGTGATCCGGATTTTTCCGCAATGGGGACATTTGTTTCCGAAAATCCTGCAAAAACAGCAAACGGCAATCACCACAAGGCAGGCTGCACCGATATAAGATTCCACCATGATGTTGAAATCGTTTTCGATGATTTTTATACCCATTACACCCCAGTCAATGATGAAAATGAACAAGGTTACGACAAGAACCCACGTTGCAGTTTTTTTCATTATTTTATCTCTTCTTTCTGAAATCCGGTTTTCTTCCCTGCGTTTTTTTATCAAAACCCCTTTTTTCAAAAGGTTTTTTATCAAAAGTTTTGTTTTCTTTCCGGGTAAGAAGCACGACTGTTTCGCAATGGTCGGTAAACGGAAACATGTCCACCGGCTGGATTTTCTTTACCTCGTAACCGTTTTTTGTGATAAATTCAAGGTCCCGGGAAAGAGTGACCGGGTTGCAGGAAACATAAACAAGGCGCTTCGGCGCAAGGGTTTTTACCGCTGTAAGGAATTCCTCGGTGCTTCCGGCTCTTGGAGGATCCATGAAAACAACGTCTGCTTTTTCGCCTTCCGCGGCAAGCTTCACCATAAAATCCCCCGCATCGCCTTTATAAAATTCGATGTTTTCGATTTTGTTTTCCTTTGCGTTCATTCTTGCGTCACGAACCGCGTTTCCGTTGAGTTCAATTCCGATTACTTCTTTTGCGTGTTTTGCGGCAACCATTCCGATGGTACCGATTCCGCAATAGGCGTCGATTACCCTTTCTTTTCCGGTAAGACCCGCAAATTCAATCGCCTTGTTATAAAGCATTTCGGTCTGGAGCGGGTTTATCTGATAGAAGGAACTTGGAGAGATTCTGAAACGGCATCCGCAGAGTTCGTCGGTTATATAGCCTTTTCCGTAGGAAACCTTTTCCCTTTCGCCGAGAACCATGCTTGTTCTTTTTTCGTTGATGTTTACCACAACGGTTGAAATTTCCGGATGAAGTTTAAGAAGTTCTTTAACAAAGTTGTTTCCGGAGGGGAAAATATGGGTTCCGAGAACCAGAACGACCATAATTTCGCCGGTTTTTATACCTCTCCGGACAAGAACATGGCGGAGAAGACCTTTTCCTGTATCCTCGTCGAAGGGTTCCATTTTAAAGCCTTTTAAAAGGCTTTTTACCGTTCTTATGATTTCCTGGCATTTTTCGTCCTCGATAAGGCATTTATCGACCTGGACGATATAATGGGTTCCTTCGGAATAGGTTCCGCAGATTATATTGCCTTTTTTGTCTTTTCCGAAGGCGGCGGTAACCTTGTTTCTGTAAAAACAGGGATAGCGCATTCCGATTATTCTTTCGGGTTTTCCGAATCTTCCAAGGAGTTCTTCCTCGTTTTTCTGTTTTATCTCAAGCTGTTCCTGGTATGGCACGCCGGTATAGCGGCAGCCTCCGCATTTTTTTGCAACAACGCATACGCTCGGCACAAAAACACATCCTTTAAAAAAAGATTTTTCCAAAATAAATTATAGCATAAAAAGGCTTTTTTTACAACAAAAAAGCGGCGGGTTTTCCCGCCGCGGATTAGTTGTATCATCTCTTTTCAAGTTCCTTCGCAAGGCTTTCGATCACGCCTTTTCGGGTTATTATTCCGCAAAAAACTCCCCTTCCGTCAACGATCGGAACAAAGTTTTGGTTCGAAACGGCAACAATCACGTCTTCCTGTTCCGCGGCAATTAAAAGCGAAGGGCAAAAATCCTTCCGGATAATGTCTTTTATAAGGTATGGTTCGTGGTCTTTCATCTCCGCGCTTCCGACACTCATTATATGGCGGAGAAAATCGCCTTCGGTAACCGTTCCGGCATAAATTCCCTTTTCGTCAAGAACGGGAACGGCGGTATAGCCGTATCTGGTAAATTTTTCAAGCCCCTGGCGTACTGTGTTGTTTTCATAAAGAAAAGCGGCGGATATTTTCGGGATCATGATTTTTGCAATATTCATCTGCGTTCTCCTTTTTTTGCTGTCGAAGGGATTTCCTTTATTTACAAATACATTATACTATATATTTCATATTTTTTGTTGAATTTTTGGGATAAATTTGTTAATTTAATTTGAATTTTAATGTTTTGAAAAAAGCCTTTCGGTTTTCAAAAAATTCTTCTTGACAAAGTTTCCTCCATTTAGTATAATAATAAAGCTATCGAGGTGTAGCGCAGGTGGTAGCGCGCCAGTTTCGGGTACTGGAAGCCGTGAGTTCGAGTCTCGCCACTTCGACCAGCTAAATCCGGCAGACATTTTGTCTGCCGGATTTTTTGTATCCGTTAAGCTAAAAAGACCAGGGCATTTGCCTTGGTCTTTTTTCTTTTTAATCCGCAATATATGAATTCATCGTTCCGTTTACGGAATAGGAAGCTTCCGCATGAAGGCGCTTTCCGTTTTTGAAATCGAGGTCGATGTTTTTAATCGTTCCGCCTTCGTTTTCGCTTATGTCAATATCATCAACCGCGCAGTTGATGAGCGCGGAATCCGAAAAATAGACGTAATAAAATTTTTCCGAATCCGGTTCTTCCCGGAAAATTCTTCCGCGGATATGGCGGATGAAAAAATCCTTGTCATAAATATTCAGGGACAAGGCGCCTTCCGAAAGAAACGCCATAATGACCGAATATCCGGAATAGAGAAAAAGGGGCGATTCCGCCGGCTGAGCATCGCCGGAATTATAAATTTCCTTTACATAAAGTTTATCGAATTCAGAGCGGTTCTGTTCGATAAACTCGCGAAAATCCTTCGCGCTGCCGAATTTTTTCTTTATAATCATAAAATTCACCTTGTTTTATTCATGTATTTCGAGAGGAAGACCGTCCGGATCCCTGAAAAAAGTTGCCCTTCCGCCTGTAAAGGTATCCAGCCTTATAGGTTCGCAGGCTATGCCTTTTGCCTCCAATTCCTTTACCGCAAGGTCAAAATCCTCAACTTTAAAGGCAAGATGGCGAAGTCCGTAGCTTTCCGGCGAAGGTCTTTGCGGATGTCCCTTCATGATAAAAAGTTCAATTTCCGTTTCGCCATTCAGTCTAAGGTCGATTTTCCAATCGTCCCTTTCCGGGCGGTAATTTTCCCGGATTATTTCGAAACCGAGCTTTTTTACGTAAAAATCAAGCGCCGAATCTTTATCGGAGCAGATTATTGCGATATGGTGGATTACATTCATTTAAAACGCTCCTTCGGCGGTTTTCTTGATTTTATAATACCACAAAAAAACGGCGGGAGCAATCTCCCGCCCTGTTTTTTATGCGTTCATTCTTTTTGTGGGTCTTTCGCCGAATTTCCGTTCGTAAGCTCTTGCAAATCCGCTTTGGGTTTCAAAACCGTATTTAAGGGCAACCTCAAGGGTGGATTCACCTTTTTCAATATCGCTTTCCGCAAGTTCAAGGCGTTTTTCCCGGACGTAGCTCATAAGGCTTTTTCCCGTTTCTTCCTTAAAAATCCGGCAGAAATGGAAAACCGAATAGCCGGCGTTGGAAGCAATGTTTTCCGCGGTGAGTTCATCGTAAAGATGTTCGCTTATAAAAACCTTTGTTTTTTCAATGCTTTCGGTGTAATCCATATATAAAAACCTCTTTTCGGTTTAAAATTCGGGAGGTCGGCGCAAAAAAGCGGAGTGAGGAGAAACCTTTTTGCGCCGGCAAAATGGAGATGACAGTTTTAAAATTTATATAAAAAAGCAAAAACGGACTTTCCCGAAAAGAAAAGTCCGTTTTTGCTGAAAAAGGGCTGTCAGTTAACTGACAGCCCTTTTTAATAATTCATAGTAATATAAAATCCGTGGACTCCCCTTAACCCGAGAAAAAACGATCTTACGGAAATTATCCTGACTTATGCATCATCCTCCGAAGGCGCCTTCCCATTTTTCAACAGTGGCATAATGCCTTCTTCGTCCGCAAATACAGTTGAGGTAACAGTAACGGATTCACACCGTTTTCCCTTTCGCAAAAAAGCGAAAGCCATTTTATGGCAACCGCAAGACCCACGCTATTCAATTTTCAAACTGCAATTTTATTTTATCATTGCACAGTTTTTTATTCAAGTCCGAACTTGCTGAAATCAAAGCTCCGGAACTTTTTTAGGCATTTTTTCGCTTTCAACAACCGTTACCATATCGCAGAGCTTTTTAAGCTCCCCGGAAGCATAGCGGCCGGTGAAAACAAGTTCCGTTCCCGGAGATTTAAGAGAGATAAGTTCCTCGATTTCTTTGATTGTGATAAGTCCGAAATACATCGGAATTGTTATTTCGTCAAGAACAACAAGCCCGAAGTTTGCGCTTTTAAGAGCCTGCCTTGCCCTTTCAAGACCTTTTTTCGCGCAGTCGAGATCCGTTTTATCCGGTTCCCTTCCCGCAATACAGCCGGTTCCGCAGCCGAATTGGGCGGTTACGATTCCGGGAATTGCCTTGCGGAGAGCGGCGATATCCCCTTTCGGGTCGTCTTTAATAAACTGTCCGACGAAAACGCGTCTTCCTTCGCCGAAAACACGAAGAGCAAGACCGAGAGCCATTGTTGTTTTGCCTTTTCCGTCGCCGGTATAAAGTCTTACAATACCCTTGTTCAAAAAAACGCGCCTCCTTTACAAATTATCACAAATTAAATATACACCTTTTGATGTAAAATATCAAGGTTTTTTGTAAACCGGTTTAACAAGTTTTTCAGCGGCTTTAAGAAGCTTGAAATCCGCCTTTGCCATTTCAAGATTATCGCCGGTATGAAGGCAGGGACGGAGCGCTTCGCCAACTTTCGGGAAGAAATCCTCCTGTTTTCCGTCAAAATCTATAACAAGGAAAAGATGGGGTGCAAGGTCGTTTTTCTTCTGCGCCCAAAGGATATATGCGGAATAGACGTTTTCGCAGGAGGAGAGAAAATCCTTTAAAGCGGACGCGATTGTTTCCGGAACAAAGGAGGGTTTTATAAGGCGGAGTTCCCCCTGCTGTTTTTCGGTTGCGTTTCCGCCGTTGCGCTGGAAAATCATCGATTTTCCGTGGGGGTTTATTATTATTCCGCTTATCTGTCCGCCGCTTTTCTTGAGGATTTCATCAATTTTTGAAAAAGGCATTATCATTGCCATATCTTTCGGAAGCGGACTTTTTTCAAAGGCGGAATAGCTTGAAAAAATCGGGAGCATTTTTCCTTTTTCTTTAACGTCAAGAAGCGGGATGTTTGTTTTTTTCTCCCGGTAAGGAACAATAAAATTCGCCGTTCCGACTCTTCCGAAAAAATCCCGGAGATAATCCGCGTCCGGATTCTGCGCCATTTTTTCGGAAGCGGAATCAACATCTATTCCGCTTTCAAAATTCAAAATATCTTCATTCATCGGATTCTTTTCCCCTTTCGATTTTTTCAAGAAGTTTTTTCATATCCTCCGGAAGAGGGCTTTCGAAGCTGAGCACCGTTCCGTTTATGGGGTGCTCAAAAACCATTCTGCTTCTGTGAAGAGCCTGCCTTCCGATATATTCAAGGCTTCCGCCATAGAGTTCGTCGCCGCAGAGAGGATGTCCGATATGGGCAAAATGCACCCTTATCTGGTGGGTCCTTCCGGTTTTCGGTCTTACCCTTACGGCGGTGAGCAAGCCGTTTTCCGCTATTGTTTCATATTCCGTCACGGAAGGCTGGCCGCTTTCGGCAATAAAGCTTTTATGCACTGCCGGGTCGCTGTCGTCGATCGGCAGATCGATTGTTCCGGAAGAATTTTCGAGCTTTCCTTCAACTATTGCGATATATTCCTTTTCTCCGCCGTTTTTGGTAAGCACCGCGGCGGAATGGGAATGTTTTCCGATAACAATTATTCCGGAAGTATCCATATCAAGGCGCCCCACCACATGGAATTTTGCGTTTCCGTATTTTGCGGCGCAGTAATTAGCGACAGTATCGGTCTGGTGGTTTTTTGAAGGATGCACCGGCATATTAACCGGTTTATCGAAAACAACTATATCCTCGTCCTCATAGAGCATATCTATTTTCAGATCCGGATTGGGTGTAAAATAGCTCTCCCCTTCCGGAATATATGCTTTGAGCACGGAACCCGCTTTTATCCTGTCGATGGTGCGAATCGGAACCCCGTCAAGAAGAAGCGAATTTTCGGTATGGCGCATTTTTACGATAAGAGCATAGGAAAAATGCTCGCAATAGCGCAGATAATGATATGCCTGTTTTCCGTCATGCTCGGCGGTTATGCTGAAAACAAGTTCGCGCATTTTTCAGACGCTCCTTTCAAAAAATACGGCGGGAGCAAGCCCCCGCCCTACTAAAAATCTGTTTTTTTATTTTTTAAGAAGATCGCGGATTTCCATAAGGAGTTTTACTTCTTCGGAAAGTTCCGGTTCTTTTTCCGCTTCGGCAGCGGCTTCGGCAGCTTTTTTCGCTTCTTCCTCTGCTTTTTTCTTTGCTTCTGCTTTTTCTTTTGCTGCATTGAAGGTTTTTACAATAAGGAAAACAACAAAAGCGATGAGGATGAAATCAATAATGGTGGAAATAAAGGTTCCGATTGCCATTACAACAGCGGGATCGGTAACTTCGCCCGCTTCGTTAACAACTTCGGGAGAAAGAACGATGTTCATTTCGGTAAGGTCAACGTCGCCGATAATCCAGCCGATAAAGGGCATAAAAACGTCGTTTACAAGGGAAGTTGTGATTTTTCCGAAGGCTGTCGCAATGATAACGCCGACCGCCATATCAAGAACATTGCCCTTTGCAATAAAAGTTTTGAATTCTTCAATAAATTTTTTCAATGGATTTCATCCTTTCTTTTATAAAATCAATGTCTTCTCCATGTTGAAGGCATAAAGAGTATCAGCATCGGGAAAATTTCAAGTCTTCCGGTAAGCATTAAGAGCGAAAGGAAAAGTTTTTCAATTCCGCTGAACATATTATAAACTCCGCCGTGGCCAACTTCACCCAAAGCAGGACCTACGTTATTCAAACACGAAAGAACCGCCGTAAAAGCTGTTTCATAATCGTGACCCATCATCATTACCGCAATACTTGAAACGGCAAGAATCGCCAGAAACGCGCTCATATATACCATTATAAAGCTTCTTGTTTCTTTGTCAACAATTTTGCCTTCGAATTTGATGGTCGTGACTTCATGGGGATGTGCAAGGCGGTGGGATTCCTTCCGGAGCATTTTAAACGTCATAATGATACGGCTCAGTTTAAGTCCGCCGGCGGTTGAACCCGCGCAGGCTCCCATGAACAAAAGAAGAAGTATTATCGAATGGCTGAATGCCGGCCAGTTCATAAATTCAACTCCGCCGAAACCGGTTGTTGAAATTGTTGCCGTGGTCTGGAAAAACGCTTTTCTTATTGCAACTCCAAAATCCCCGTAATAAGCGGCGCTGTTGGCTCCCATTAAAACGGTGCAGATTGCGACGATTGCGATGAAAACACGGAATTCTTCGCTCTTGAATGCAATTTTGAATCTGCGAAGAAGCATAAGATAATAAAGGTTGAAGTTAACGCCGAAAACAAGCATGAAAATCGCAACGACCCATTCGATATATGCGCTTTCGTAAGCGGCAATTCCCGCATCCCGGACGCTGAAACCGCCGGTTCCCGCCGTTGACATGGCGGTGGTCACCGCATCGAAAACTCCTATTCCTCCGAAAAGGAGCAGAACCGTTTCGATTACGGTAAGTCCCGCATAAATTGCATAAAGGATAATTGCGTTTGAAGTTGATTTCGGCGCAATTTTGCCGACAGTCGGTCCCGGAACTTCCGCCCTCATAATATAAAGCGAATGCCCTTCGGAAAATTGGGTAAGCATCAGCAGGAACATGATTATTCCCATACCGCCTATCCAATGGGTGAAGGCGCGCCAGAAAAGGATTCCCTTCGGAAGATCTTCAACCGCCGCAAGAACCGTTGCGCCGGTTGTTGTAAAACCGGAAACGGTTTCAAAAACCGCGTCGATTACCGAAGGAATTGCACCGCTTAAATAAAAAGGCATTGCTCCGAAAATCGAAACAACAATCCAGCCTCCCGCAACGGCAATATAGCTTTCCCTTGCGAAAACAAGGTCGTTCTTCGGCTTTTTAAGACCGAAAACAAGGCTTGTTGCAAAGGCCGCAAAAATGCTGTAAACAAAAGGCATCAGAACGTCATATTCCTTATAAAAAACAGAAACAAGCATCGGTAAAACCATAAAAGCGGATTCCGCCATCAGTATCATACCGATGATATAGCGAATCATTTTATAGTTCATATTTACCTCATAATATCGTCAAGTTCTTCGATAGCTGCCATTTCGGAGGTTATTACAACAACGGAATCGCCTTTTTTGATTTCATCAAAACCTCCGGGAATAATGGCCTGACCTTTTCTTACAATCGCGGCAATAAGGATATTGTTTTTAATCGGCATATCTTTAAGCGGAACGCCGACATATTTTTCGTCATCCCTTACGATGAATTCAAGAGCTTCGATTCTGTTGTCAACTATTCTTCGGAGAGATTCAACCTTGTTCTTGCTGTAAGAGTTCTGGATCGCGCGGACATAGGAGCTTATGCGCTCCGCGGTAATAAGCTTCGGGGAAACAACGCTTTCGATTCCGCTGCTTTCAATAACTTCCGGGAAGGAAAGATGATGAACTTTTGTTACAACTTTTTCAACGTTCTTCGTCTTTGCGTACATTCCGTAAATTATATTCATTTCATCAAGACCGGTGAGCGCAACAAAACCGTCAAAATCCATTATGCCTTCTTCAAGAAGAAGGTCGTTTTCCGTCGCGTTCGCGCAAACTATCGAAGCCTTCGGAAGAAGTTCGGAAAGTTCGTCGCATCTTTTTGAATTTTCTTCAACGATTTTTACGTCGATCCGCATATCGATAAGCTGCGCCGCAAGATAGTAGGCAATCATTGAACCGCCGACTATCATAACGCTTTTTACCGGGCGCTTGAAGCTTCCGATTGCTTCGAAGAAAGCGTGGATGTTCTTCGGGGAAGCTGTTATATTGATTTTATCGCCTTCCTGAAGGACAAAATCACCTTTCGGGATAGTGATATCCTCGCCCCGGCGAACGGCGCAGATAAGGACTTTTATTTTGTATTTTCCGTAGATATCCTTAAGGGCAAGATCACGGAGCGGGCAATCCTTTCCGACGGTGTATTCGACAAGTTCAACGTGTCCGCGGCAAAAAAGCTCAACGTCGTTTGCCGAAGGAAAACGGAGAATTCTTGAAATTTCGTGCGCGGCGGAAAGTTCCGGGTTTACGATCATCGAAAGACCCAGTTCTTCCTTCATAAGTTCAAGCTGGTTGCGGTATTCGGGGTTTCTTACCCTTGCAATGGTTTTTGTAGCGCCTATCTGCCTTGCGATAAAGCAGGCAAGAATATTTACTTCATCGGCGGAAGTTGCGGCGATTACAAGGTCAGATTTTTCAACTTCCGCTTCCTTGAGATATTCTTTTGAAGCGCCGTTTCCGCAAAGAGTCATAATATCGATTCTGTTTTGAAGAAATTCAAGGCGTTCTTCGTTTGTGTCCATCATAAGGACTTCGTGTCCTTCTTTAACAAGCTGGGCGGCAAGAGTGCTTCCGACTTTTCCCGCGCCGATTACAACAATTTTCATCGTTCTTTTCCTTTCGGATTTTTATATCATTCGTTCTCGATATATTTTTTTACAACGGCAGGAACACCCGCAACAAGAGCGTTTTCCGGAACGTCCTTTGTCACCACGGAACCGGAAGCGACAACCGCGCCTTTTCCGATTGTAACGCCGGGATTTATGAACGCTCCGCCACCTATCCAGACGTTGTCGCCTATCGTTATCGGGAACTAAAGCTCCTCGCCTTTTTCGTTAAGACGTTCCCTTGCCTTGGTGGGGTGGGTCGCTGTGCAAAGGGTCACGCAGGGACCGAACATAACGTTGTCGCCGATTTTTACTTTTCCAGCATCGTAAATAGTGCAGTTGAAATTGCAGTAAAAATTTTCGCCGACTTCAATATTATAGCCGAGATTGCATTTAAAACCGTTTTCGACGGTTACGTTTTTTCCGGTTTTTCCGAAAAAGTTTTTTATAAAATCAACTCTTTTTTCCGTTTCGGAATATGGGATTCCGTTATATTCGGTGCATTTATCCCTTGCGGCAAACATATCCCCGATAAATTCCATAGGGCTGTACATTAAACCGAGGTCGCATTTTTCCTTTTCCGTCATAAAACAATGCCTTCCCTGTCCTATTTAATATAAGGATATGATACACCTTTTCATTGGCAAAAACAAGCATCTTTTAGCAGGGCTTTTTTGTGCAGAATTGCCTTTGTTTTTCTTCTTCGGTTGACAAAAAACCGTTTTTTTATTATATTTGTATTTGTGGAGATTTGTTTTTTCATAAAAACCTTTTTAAAGAAAAGGAGAAAATTTTTAATGACCAACGGCACAAGAATTGACCCGGAAGAGCGCGAACCCCGCGCCATTAAAATAAAACAGCCGAAACGAACCGGAAGAAAAATTGTTCTTGCCGTTCTTTCCGTTATTCTTCTTATTGCGATTGGCGGCGGAGTTTTTGCCTTTATCGAATACGGCGGCGAACTTGAACTTCCGTTTGTTTCCGAAAAAACCGAAGAAACCGAACAAAAACCGGAAGAACCTTCCGTTCCTTCCGAACCGGAAATTCCGGAAGAAAACGAACCGGAACCCGTTGTTCCGGAAATTCCCGAAGAAAGCGAACCGGAAGAACCGGTTGTTCCCGAAGAACCGGTTGAACCGGAACCGGAAGAACCCGAAATTCCCCGGGATGAATGGTTCATGCTTCTTGTCAACCGCGAAAATCCCCTTCCGGAGGATTTTTCCGTTGAAACAGTCGTTATCGACGACCAGAACCACACCGTTGACGCAAGGATTGCCGCGGACCTTTCCGCATTGATTGCCGCGGGAGAAAGCGAAGGACTTGATTTTGTTTTCTATACCGCTTTCCGTTCCGTTGAAAAACAAAACGAACTTTTCCGCGAAGGAAAAACCGACGTTCCCGGCGGATCGGGCGAACACAACACCGGACTTGCCGTTGATATCGGATGCGCAAAAGGCAATTTTGTCGGTTCACCGGAGGAAAAATGGCTTCTTGAACACGCGCACGAATTCGGATTCATTCTCCGCTATCCGGCGGACAAAACCGAAATAACCGGCTTTGCCCATGAACCCTGGCATTTCCGCTATGTCGGAAGAGAGCAGGCAAAACTTATTTTCGAATCCGGACTTTGCCTTGAGGAATATCTTGCCCAATAAAAATTTACGCCGGTTTTCATTAAGCCGGCGTTTTTTTAATTTAAGCTTGCATCATTCTCCCTGTGTTCCGCAAAAAGATTCCCGGAGGGCATTAGCCTCCCCTGAGGGGAAGGTGGCACGCCGCAAGGAAAAAGCGTGACGGATGAGGGACAAACCCCGTCCAATTAAAAACGGCGAGAGCAAACCCTCGCCCTGCATTGATTTTGCGAAACCATCTAAAATCAACCGATGATTTCAGCAGAATCTCCCAGTCACGCACCTGTTCTTAAAAGCGTGACAGTCCCCTTTAGGCAAGGGGGCCTATTCGCCCGCCTCAAAAACGCAAAAGTCGTAACCACCCTTCCTTAATAAGGGGGCCTATTCCGCAAAAAACTGTAACCTTTCGGAACAAAAAGTTGCTTTATGAGTTGAAAGGTCTTTCAAATATATCGAAAGGAGGCGGAAATTTTTTGGAGGACGAAAAAATTATTGAACTATATCTTGAACGGAACGAGGAAGCCATCGAAAGAACTTCCGAAAAATTCGGAAATCGGCTTTTTTCCCTTTCCTTCGGAATAACCGAAGATTTTGAAACCGCGGAGGAATGTGAAAACGACACGTATCTTGAAGCCTGGAACAGAATCCCGCCCCATGAGCCGAAAAGCTATCTCTATGCTTTTCTCGCCCGGATTGCAAGGAACATTTCCCTCAACCGATGCAGGGAAAAGGAAAGACTTAAACGGAAGGCTTTTCTCTGTGAATTAAGCACGGAAATGGAAGAATGCATTCCCTCCCCGGACGATACGGAATGCAGAATCGACGATATGATTTTTGCGGAGGCGATAAACGGATTTCTCCGGAAGCTCGGCGAAGAAAAACGGAATATTTTTGTCCGGAGATATTTTTATCTTGATTCGGTTTCCGAAATTTCGAATCGTTTTTCCTTTTCTGAAAGCAAGGTTAAAACAACCCTTTTCCGCCTTCGGAAAAGCCTTAAAGATCACCTTGAAAAGGAGGGTTTTGAAATTTGAAAGGCGAAGAATTTTTGGATAAAATGGAACTTATCGACCCGAAATTCATTGAAAAAGCGGAAGCAAAACCCAAAAAGCACAGAACCATTAAATGGATTTCCGCAATCGCCGCCTGCCTCTGCGTTCTTGCCGCAATTCCGATGATAAATTCCGAACCGCCGGAAATTCCCCAAAGCGAAACGGAAGACCCGGGCGAAATGGCGCCGAATATCAAGAATTCCGACGGAAGAAGATTTTTTATCTCCCCGCATATCGTTGTTTTTGATGAGCTTCCGGAAGGTTTTGAATATTCCGGCGAAACCGACGCGGGCGGTTTTGAAAACGTTCCCTATTACACAAATCCGGAAGTTCCGGAATGGATTTACGTTTATCACGAAGTTAACACCGACGGAAAAATCGATTCAACCGGAACGCTTATTCCCACAGAACCCCATAATGCCTACGTCCGCTACGTTGACGAAAGAATCCGTGGCGCGCATCTTGTTTTTATCGACGGAGAATATTATATTTCCATGTGGAGCGCAAAGCCTTACGGCGATTATCCGGACGTTGCGGCGGAATATTACGACAGAATCGAAAGCGCTTACGGAAACAGGATTTCCGGAGAAGCGCCGGAAGGTTTCTCCTTCCTCGGAACAACGGTTTTCAGCGGATACGACACCGTTCCGAAGGAAAATCTCCATTGCAATTACGGAACTTTTGATGTTTATGCAAACCCCGCCGTACCGGAAGTTATTCTTGTTTCAACCCAATGGCATACCGCGGAATCCGACAAAAACGGAACCGTCAACAAAGGTTTTGACGTTTATATCCGGTATGATTGTCCCCTTGGATAAATTTTGAAAACAAAAAAACACCCGCCGCGGCGGGTGTTTTTTTGTTTTATTCAAGTAAAAATATCCGTTTTAAAAATCCGAAAGCTTTCCTGTTTTTAGTGAAAAGATAAACAATAAACGCTCCGGATACGTTTAAAATCAGATCGTCGATATCGCAGCTTCCGGAAAGGGTTATGAACTGAAGGATTTCCACCGCGGAAACAATAAGAACGCATGTAAGCAGGAAAACCCCGGTCTTCCGCTGTTTTTCAAAATTCAGTGGAAGAAGGATTCCGAGAGGCATCAGGCAGACGATGTTTCCTGCAATATTCACCATGAACTGATAAAAACTTCCCTTTGATAAAAATTGCAGAACGGTTTTGAACGGAACAAGGTTTAGGCTGTTTTGAACGTAGGTATAAAATAGCTCCCTGTTCCAGCTTACAAATCCGCCGTTTCTTCCCCAAAGAGGGTCAAAAAGAGTCAGCGTTGCAAAAAGCAGAAGATAAAGTCCGAGGAAAATCCGGAGATTTATCTTCATCGGGCGGTTGTTTCCGTTTTGCTTTGTCAAAAGGGAACCCCCGAGCCAAAGGAATCCGCAGCATCCGCAAAGAAGAACAAGTCTTCCGGAAGTTGAAAGGAAAAACCCGGGCATTATTTCCGCCCCGAAATAAACAAGCATTATGGCGGCGGCAAAAATATAGGATGTTACCGCAAAGGTTTTAGAAAGTTTCCGCAATTCTGAGTCCCTCTTCTATTGCCGAAGAAATTCCCTCTTCGATTTTTTCCTTGGGAAGATAATCGAAGTTTTCTCTTGCGACAACTTCAAAACCTTTTATTCCCCAAAGCCAGAAAAGCGCTTTGAGATATGGAGTTGCCTGCTCGAGAGGTTCGCCGGTTTTGATTTCCATTCCGCGGGTTGTGATAAAAAGAGCGTTTTCTGCTTTGCAAAGCCCAAAGCAGGTTTTGTCGTCGCTGTCGAAGGTCACGCCGAAAAGGGAGCAAAGTTCGAAGAAAGTTTTAAGCGCCGCAGGAATCGACATATCCCAGAAAGGCGCGGCGATTACGATTCTGTCGGCGTTTCTTATCTTGTTTGCCCAGGAAAGAGCCTCTTCGGAAACAATTCCGCCGGCTCTGCGGCGGTTTTCGTCATACTGAACCGGGTCAAGTTCAAGTTCGTTTATGGTTATGGTTTCGACTTCATAGCGTTCTTTGAGTTTTTCGATAATAGGGGTCGCGATTCTTTTTGTCCGGGAAAGTTCGCCCCGGATGCAGGAATCGATATAGAGAAGTTTTTTCATCGGTATCATCTCCATTTAATAAAATTAAATACATTATTCCAAAATCAGAACGGAATTATACTTTTTTGCAAAGCACCCCGACTCCCTCAACGTGGGCGGTTTTCGGGAACATATCCACAGGCTGAACTTTTTCCGGTTCATAATCGAGGGACTGCATGATTTTGAAATCCCGCGCCATGGTTGCGGTGTTGCAGGAAACGTAAACAACTCTTTTCGGCGCCATTTTTGCGACAGCTTCGAGGGTATCTTCGCTGCAGCCTTTTCTTGGCGGGTCAAGAATGATTACGTCCGGAGCGGTTCCGCGTCTTTCAAGTTCGGCTGCGGCGGTTCCCGCATCACCGCAGATAAATTCCGCATTGGTGACGCCCATTCGCTTTGCGTTGATTTTTGCGTTTTCAACAGCTTCCGGAACAATTTCAACCCCGATTAATTTCCCGGCTTTTTCCGCCATGGAAAGTCCTATCGTTCCCGCTCCGCAATAAAGATCGAGAACAAGTTCGCCGCCGGAAAGATCCGCAAAATCCGCGGCGGTGCGGTAAAGAATTTCCGCGCCGGAATGGTTAACCTGATAAAAAGCGGCGGGAGAAATATCGACCGTTACGCCGCAGAGAACGTCGGTAATTCCGTCTTTTCCGAAAATCGTTCTGGATTTTCTTCCGAGCACCACGTTGGTGCGGTCTTTGTTGGTGTTGAGCACGATGCTTACGATATTTTTGAACTGCGTGCTCAAAAGCGAAACAAGAAGTTTTTCGCCCGGAAGTTTATCTCCGTTGAGCACGAGGCAGATTCCGGTTTCGCCGGTGACTTCGCCTTTCCGTATATAAACCGCACGCAAAAGTCCGCTGTGGCTTTTTTCGTCATAGATTGAAATTTTGTTCTGTTTTACAAAAAATCCGATGGCATTGAGGATATCCGAAAATTCCTTCGGTTGGAGGCGGCAGTTTTTGCAGTCCATAACTTCGTGGCTCTTTTTTCTATAAAAACCGAAAACCGGCTCGCCTTTTGCGCCTTTTCCCACCTGATAAATGGCTTTGTTGCGGTATTCTTCGGTCTTCGGGGAACCTATTGCCGGAAAAGGTTCGATATCGAATCCGCCGATTCTCTGGATATGATCCCGGACCCAGCCTGTTTTTTCCCGGAGCTCCGCATCATATTTAATATGGCGGAGGGAACAGCCTCCGCATTCGCCGAAAACTTCGCAGTCCGGGTCAACCCGGTCTTCCGATGCTTTGAGCACGGAGCCAAGTTCGCCGTAGATGCAGGTTTTTCCGACCTTCGCAACTTTAATTTTCGCAAGGTCGCCGGGAGCTGTAAACGGGGTGAAAACGACCATTCCTTTGTAACGCGAAACACCGCTGCCCTCATTGGTGACAGCGGTTATTTCGGTTTCGATAAAACTGTTTTCTTTTATCAAAAGCTTCTTTTCCATTTTTAATCCTCCGGATATGCTATTGCGCCGGAATAGCTTTGGGTAAGAAGGCTTTCAATGTTCGCAATGTGGAATTTGGTGTTTGCGGCGGCGCAGTTGTTGATTATGAGCACGTCGGTTATTCCGCGGCTTTCAACAAGTTCAACAAGGTTTCCGTCATAATAACGTTCGTCAACAACATAGGTTTCCTCAAAACCTGCGGCAATAAATGTTGCCGGGGCGTTTCCGTAGGATTCCTTGATTATCACGAGTTTTCTGCCGTTGTTCACGTTTGTTTTGATTATTGTAAGCGGATAGTCGCCGCCGAGGAATACGCCGTAGGAATAAGGTCCGCTTGCGTAACCGTGCATTACGGAAGAGGAAAAATAATTCTGAAGGTCGCCTTTGTTATACTGATAGGTTTTGTTTGCAACCGGGAATTCGCACCATTCAACGCTGTCCGGATTTTCTTCAAGAGCTTTTGCCATATTCGTTCCGGAATAAAGGGTTCCGAGGAAGCCTTCAATGGTGTGCTTTGTATAATAATCGTAATCGTAATAGCTGAGCCCAGCCGCATCCATAAAGGCTGTATAGGCGTAATATGCGCCAAGACCGGTCCAATGGTGGTCGGTGTTGAAATAAAGATATTCGTCTTTATGCGCCGCAAGAACGCTGTAAGCGTCAACCGTTTTAACGTCGGAATCAAGCATTGAATAGATATAATCTATGCTGTCTTTTTCGGAATTGGAGATGTTCTGATATTTTCTCGGGAAGTCATAAAGTTCCGCGTGCTTCGGGATTACCATGTTGTAAACCTGAACGCCGCTTCCGAATGCGTCGCCGTATTTATTGACAACGGAAGCATAGTATTCCGCTGCGGATTTGCTTCCGCCGAAAAGTTCGAAGGCAATGCCTTTATAAACGAAAATTCCCGCGACGGTTTCGCCCTGTTCGCCGTCATCAACAACCGGCTGTTCCGGTTCGGAACTTGTTTCCGGAACGGAGGAGCTTTCGGAAGAAACGGGATTTTCCGGAATACTTTCGCTTCCGGAGGAAGGATTTACGGAAGGTTCGCTTTCCTGCTCGGAAGAACTTTCGGAGGATGCGGGCGGAATTTCGTCGCCGGTCGTTCCGGGAACGGGTCCGTAAATCTGCGCTCCGTCAATATGGATTCCGCGCATATCTTCCATCCAGGACTGGAGTTTTACAAAACTTTCGCGGAAAGTGAAAGTATCGGCGTAGGCAAGTTCAATTCCAAGGGTGTATTCGCCCTTAAAAAGGGATTCAAGGCTGAATTCGGGCATCTGGTTGAGGTCGCGTTTTTCATATTCGGAATAGGTCGGCTGGGGAAGAACCCAGGCAAGGATTCCGATTACGAAAATAAGAAGAAGGCAGACCGCAACGCTTGCGATTTTTACGATTTTTTCGTTTCTGTTTTTGCTGTAATCTTCGCCGTAGGCGTGTTTATCGATTTTCATAAAAACCTTCTCCTTTCAATCAGAATTTATAATAGAGGAACGGGTTATAGCTCATACCCACAAGAAGGGCGGTGTTCATAATAAGCATAACGGCGTTCGCCGGAATCATAAGCACTTTTGCGGGCATATGGAGCTTCGGGCGGTTTTCGACAAATTTTTTCGCCGCCGGAAGAATCGGGCAGCAGAAAGCGACCGCAAGAATAATCCAGAAAATATTGCCGATAAGAGTGAGTTCGAGGGAGATATCCCAGAATCCGGTGCCTTTTGCGCCGAACATAACGGCGAAGCAATCGAACATCTGTCCCATATCCTCGAAATAGAACATTACCCAGCCGAGTACCGCAACAAAGAGGAGATAGATATTCGAAAGAACCGGGAGTTTTTTAAGCCATTTGAGGAGGAAGAGTTTTTCGATAATGATGAGAGCGCCGAACCAAAGACCCCATATAATGAAGTTCCAGCTTGCGCCGTGCCAGAAGCCGGTAAGGAACCAGACGATGAAGAGGTTGAGATACTGGTGCTTTCTGTTTCCGCCAAGGGGAATATAGACATAGTCCCGGAAGAATCCGCCCAGGGACATATGCCATCTTCTCCAGAATTCCGTTGCGGAACGGGAAATATAGGGATAGTTGAAGTTTTCGAGGAAATGGAATCCAAAGATTTTTCCAAGACCGATTGCCATATCGGAATAACCGGAGAAATCGTAATAAATCTGAATCGAGAACATCAGAACGCCGAACCATACCGCCGCGGTGCTTTTTGCGGTAAGGTCGCCGGAAAGATATGTTTCGGCAAACTGACCGGCTGTGTTCGCGATGAAAACTTTTTTGGTAAGACCGACGAGGAATCTTGCTGTGCCGCTCCAGATATCCTCGAGGTTTTCCCGGCGGTTGTTGACCTCAAGGGCAACGTCCGCGTATCTTACGATCGGACCCGCAACAAGCTGGGTATAAAGCGAAACGTACATGAAGAATTTCATATAGTTATGCTGCGCTTCGACTTTTCCGCGGTAAACGTCAATGGTGTAGCTGAGGGTCTGGAAGGTATAGAAGCTGATACCGATAGGAAGAGCGAATTCCGGAACCGGAAGTTCAAGACCTGTTAAAAGGTTGATGTTTTCGACGAAGAATCCGCTGTATTTGAAGATTCCGAGAAGGCCGAGGTTAAGAACAAGCGAGGAAATAAGCGCAAGCTTTGCGCCGATTTTTCCGAAGTTCTTTTCGATTATCCTTCCGTGGAAATAGTCTATCGTCGCGCTGAAAATAAGAAGAGTTACCCAAACGGGTTCTCCCCACGCATAGAAAAAGAGCGAAAAGAAAATCAGCACCGCGTTTCTGAATGCTCTGTTCTTCGTTGAAAAATAGAGAATCAGGTTAAGCGGCAGAAAGAGATAGAGGAAAAATAAGTTTGCAAATACCATATTTTGTCGTCCGTCCTTGTTTGTATTTTATCTATCTGATGTCGTTTTTTAAAGCGAACTTTTTGTTCCGACAGTAAAAATATAATAACCTATTTTTATGCTGTTTTCAACAAATATTGAATTATTTAACAAATTTCTAACAAAAATATTCCGAAAGCGATTATTTAAGCCGGAAGATAAGCCTTGCGATTCCCTTCGGCGAAAAAGGGATGAACGGAGAAAAATATCCGCCTTTTCCATGGATTTTTGTTGTAAGAAGCAAAAAAAGAGTGAGAACTATTCCGGAAAGGAAACCCCAGATTCCGAAAAGCGCCGTTCCAATAAGCATGAACATTCTCATAAATTTTATGGCGTAGCCCAGTTCATATCCCGGCTGGCTGTAATTTGCCATTGCAACAAAAGCCATATAGAGCATTGTTTCCGAATTGAACCAGCCGCTTTTTACCGCAAAATCGCTTACTATAATTCCCGCAATTATCGAAAAAGTTGAGGAAAGCATTCCCGGAGTGTTCAGTGAAGAAAGCTTCAGCCCGTCGATCACAAATTCCAATATAAGAAGCTGCCAGATTATCGGGATATTCTGTTCTTCCGAAACAAGGACAAATTTAAAAACCTCCGGAACTTTTTCCGGATATTCAAGGGCAAGAAGCCAGACCGGCGTTACAAAAAGGGTCACAAGCATTGTTAAAATCCGGGTGATACGCAAATATGCGCCGGTGAGCGGCGGAAAATAATAATCGTTTGCGTCCTCCGCAATATCAAAAACCGTTGCGGGCATTATCATTGCCGTCGGGGTGTTGTCAACAAGAACAATAAGATCGCCCTGCATGATCTGCGCAACCGCAACGTCCGGGCGCTCGGTGAATTTATATTTTGGAAAAGGATTCCAGCGCTGTTTTCCGTTTATTACGTTTGCCATATCCTCCTGGCTCATGGTAAGGGCTTCGATTTTTGAATTCTTGATTTTTGTGCGGACGTCGTCAAGCATTGTTTTATCAACCTTGCTTGCAAGATAGCAGAGGGCAATATCGGTTTTTGAAGCCGTTCCTATGGAGCGGTATTCAATGCTCAGATCCGGAACGCGGATTCTTCTTCGGATAAGCGCCGCATTGAAAAGCATCGTTTCCGTAAAACCGTCCCTTGAACCCCGGAGAACTTTGTCCCGGTCCGGTTCGGCGTTGTCCCTTTGGGGATAGTTCCGCAGTTCAAAAACGAAGGCATTCGCAAAACCGTCAACCATGAGCACGGTTCTTCCGCTGAGCACCGCGGTTATTATTGCGGTGTCGTCGTTTTCCTCTTCAACGCCGGCAAAGGGGATATTCTTTTCAAAGAAAGCCTTTTCAAAATCCGCCTCTCCTTCTTTAAGTTCCGTAAGTTTTTCAAGAATTCTTTCAAGAACGTCGCTTCGCAAAAAGCCGTCTATCATATAGAGCACGGACTTTTTCCCTGCGATAAGCATTTCCCTTTTCTTTAAATCAAAATTCCGTTCCGTGCAAAAAACCGCATCAAAATGCAGTTTGTTTGCTTCTATATCTGTTGAAATATTCATAAAACACGCCGCCTTTCAAAAGGATATTTTTCCTTGAAAAGCGGAAATTATTCCTGAAACGCAAAAAATGAGCACGGAGATTTTCTCCGTGCTCATTTTTTTACTGTTCAATTCCTATTACTATTATTCTGTCGTCTTCCGAATCCCCATAGCAGGTTGAAAGGGTTAAAATCTGCTTTCCGAAAGGGGTTTCAACGCCGGTTTCATAAAGGGATTTTTCCTTTATATATTCGGCTGCATCGGAGAAAATCTCCTCGCTTTCGGAATAATTGAAATAATACCAGGCGTCGTTGCTTTTGAGCATTGCCACTGCGAAGATATTATATACTTTAAGCCCGTCAAGCGTTTCGAATTCAAAAGTTCCGTGCTCATCGAAATAAGCCTTTTCGGTATATTTTGTTAAATCCGAAAACATTGTTTTGTTCTTCATATTGTGCCCATAGATTATAATATGCCCATCGGAAAGCTCCCTTGTTCCTTCAAGGAACGGAACGCCCGACATTGCATATTCCCCTTCAAAATTCATTCTGAGGTATTTTTGCGGCTCGTAGGGGGTATGGACAACCGGATAATCCACGTTCGTTCCCGGAATGTATATCCAGCCGATAAAATCGCTGTTTTTTTCATAAAGCGGAAGAAGGTTTCTTGTGTGAACCGCTTTTTCCTCTTCGGGTTCCTGCTGTTCGGGCTCGGTTTCTATGGGTTTTGTTACAATTTCCGAAAGATTTTCAAAATCTTCTTTTTCCTGTTCGCTTTTTGAAACCTCGCTGAAAATCATGAAGCAGGAAAAAGCTATTATCATCAGCAAAACCGTCACAAGAATATAAAAAAGTTTTTTGCTCAAAGTTTTTCCTCCTTCGGTTTATTTTTTCAAAAAACGGCGGCGGAAAACCGCCGCCGCTTTGTTTTGTTTTTTTACGGAACCGCTGTTATTTTTCCGCTTCCGTCAAGGGTTACTTTCCAGCTACCGATTACTGCATCATCCGGTTCCGCCTGGATCGCTTCCGCAAAAACTTCGATTACCTGGAAATATCCGTTTTCATCATCGGTTTGAAGAACAATCGCTCCGCTGAGGAGATTTTCGGTTGAAAAGCCGGGCGCAACAGGTGTTTTGTAATAATAAATATTGTCGCCGCCTTTTATCCAAGATTCCTCATTATAAGCAATTTCCGGCATTTCGGAAGGTTTTGCAACAACTTCATCCTTATCGTTTACCCAATAAGTCACAAGGCAAACCCGTAGATATGCGGATATATTCCCGGTGTTTTTAACCTGTATTTCTGTTTTTTGTGTTCCGTCAAAATCTTCCTCAACTTCACAGCTTACAACCGCCGGGGTGAAGTTGTTTTCCTCCGCCTGGGAACGGACAAGCATCATCGCAAAAACCGTTCCGCCGCAAAGAATTGAAGCCGCAAGGACTATTGAAAGAACAATTTTTAAAGATTTTTTCATCAGTCCCCACCGCCCTTGCGCTTATTAACGATTTTTTCGCTGCTGCCGTTGAGCCAGTAAATATTTTCCTCTTTTTCCACGAAGATAACCTTTGTTCCCTCCGGCTTGCTGTGTTCAATTTCAATTGTTTCGCTGTAACGCCAGGACCAGCCGTTTTTCTGGGTAACGGTATATTTTCCGAGAGGAAGATTCTTTATTGTTACGCTTCCGTTTCCGGTAATCGTAACGGTTATAACCGCCCCGGTTCCATTATTTTTCACTTCATAGACAAAAACCTGGTCATTATCGGCGGCGTTTTGCCTTTCGATTGTGAAATCAGCGGCAAGAAGGGTGAATTTGGCGTAGAAGATATTGCGTTCCGTTTCACTTAAATACTTCTTATTAGGTGTAAGTTTGTTTGTTTCCGGTTCTATTGTTCCTACGTCTGTATTTGCAACCGGAACCGTACAATCTTCATTTTTAAACCAGCCGTCAAAACGGTATCCTTCGTTTGCAGTAGGAACGGAACCGGTAAAATCTTCTGTTCCTTTTATAACTTCAAGAGTAGAGGAAAGCCAGCCGCCTTCCGGAGGAACAGCGACATATTCAACCGTATATTGCGTCGGGGAATAATAGAAAACCAAAACGTTCTGCTTTACGTTATCACGAATCAGTAAAGTTTGAGTTTTGTTTTGCGAAACGCAGGTATAGCCGTCAATAACGGGAGCTGTTCTTGTAAGGTTTGAACCGTATTTTGCATTGCCGTTTTCATTCGGATAATATCCGTCCTTATAAGGAACATGATCTTCTGTGTTATAAATATAATAATAAACATTATATTCATATTCATTTCGGCTGTAGAAAATATAAAGTTCCGTACCTTCTACTGTTATTTCTATATTATATTTTCCATAAACAAGATTTTTGGTTGTTTCCTTGCTTCCCTGAATCTCTTTTGCTTTATCAGGAATAATTGAAAAACCGTCGAATTCAAATTCCGTCGGGTCAATAGAAACTGTTTTGCCAACCTCGCCTATACCTTCAATATGAGTTTCGGTTAATTCATAGCCGCCGCTTCCGTCTATTGCAAAATTCTGCAGCTGTTCCGGTGTTGCGCCGAGCTTTTCCTTCATAAAACGAACCGCATAATATGCGTTTTTCTTGTCGGGTGTATAGTAGAACTTGATTATATTTTCTTCCGTTCCGACCCAATTTCCATTTTCATCCTGTTCAACAGAAATTACAAGGCGCTTATAAAATGCGTCTGGAATCATATCTGCAAACACCTTGAAACGTTCGGTGACAACCGCATTATCAGTATATTTTTTTTCTTCTTCCATTATTGTGTTCGTTTCTTTATTGATATACTGTACAGTATATTGAATATTAAGCGCTTTGACATATTCAAATGTATGAACGTTTTGAACGGCGTTTTTGTCGTCTTCTTCGTGGGCAATTGTAATTGAATGGGACGCTGTCGTCGGGAAGTAGCCTTTGTTATAGTTAATTCCGCCGCTTGCTGAAAAATCATAAAGCTGGTTGCTCGGAGCACCGGCTTTTGCGGTAAATGTTCTTGTTGAACCCGCATAAGCATAACCCACCGAATCGTCCGCAACTTTTACGGTCGGATCCTCTTTGAGAACATAGGAAATTCTGTAAGGCTGGGGACTATGGGTACTCCAATCCGCAAAAATGTTCATATCGCGTTTAATCGGATATTCCAAAGGAGTAAATCTTCTTTTAACCCCGTTTTCCATGAAAAACCAACCGCCGAAAGTCAGCGCATTTCCGTTTTCATCATTTCTTGTCGCTTCCTTGACTTCTTCCGGAACAACGATTCCGTGAGGAATGTTGTCGATTATCTGGACAAGTCCTTCTGTACTTCCGTTTTCTTCATATGCTTTCAAATCGTCATAGGAATTGAAGAACCTTACGGTATGAACAGTCGGCGACCATTTTGCGTAAAGAAGCAAATCGCCTTCCGGCATTGTAATGGTATCCCAGTCGACCTCCGTTCCGTCGAAACAGCCGGGGGAAGTGTACCAACCGTCGAAATAATATGCGTTCGGTTCAAGATTGGAAGGATATTCCGGAATAAAATTATATTTTTCAATGGAAGCTCCGTACATAATTCCGAATACTCTTTTGTCATCCATTTTTACACCATTGTTGCTAAACTCAAGGTAATGGTCAACTACGCGGTCATAATAAAAATTTGCCGTAGATGCAGTTATTTGATTTCCGCTGAAGGCGGGATCTGATTCATATTGTTCAAAACCATATATATCAAAAAAGTCTTCGGCTTTTGTGATATAATTATATTTTGCCTTTATTGTTTTATAAAGAAAATAATTTTTGCCATCATATGTATAAGTTTTATCATATTCTTCGCCTGGCAAAGCCTGAAGATAATAATTCATTGTTTTGGTACTATTGCTACTTTTGTCCAAAGTTAATACAAAATTATCTGCAGGCATATTTGCTATATATACAAGAACCTGGCTGAAATAGCTGCTATCGGAAGGTTTCCAACGCTCACCGCTGTTATATGTCTTTCCGTTATCGTCAACTATCGGCCAAATATCATCAATATTTTGCTGATACTTTGCATATACAATTTTTATTGTATCAATACAATTTCCATCATGAGTATGAGTTTCTTCATATCCGCAGACAATACGTTCGCAGGATGCATCGTGTTCATGTGTTCCTGTGTTGCAATTATAGCAGGAATCGTTGTGAATGTGAGCTGTTTTTCCGCAACTTGTTCCACAGCTATCCGAATGGGAATGTTCTTCTTTTCCACAGCCAACATTGCAGTTATCAACACCGTGAACATGACCAGTACATTTTTTAGCAGCAATTGTTCCACTATTCTCTGTTCCCTCATATTCATACCATGAATCAAATAAATATATATAACGATACCGCCGCCCGTACCAATTATAACTATATATTTGACCATTTTGCGGATCTCTTGGCGCATTGCTGGGTGTTCCATTATACTTATCGCCTACATTATCCCAACAATTTACAGTATGAGTATGCTGTGTTGAAGTACAGCACTCCTCTGAATGACTGTGTTTTTCTTTTCCACAGGTATAGCATGAATCGACATGAGAATGGGATTCGGTTCTACACACAATACACGCATCCGTATGGGTATGGTTTCCTACGCATTTATAAGCATAGCAGGCATCTGTATGTTTATGTGTGGTTGGAATCGTACAGTTGTTGTAGTCTACGTCTTTAAAAGTAATTTTATAATAATTTCTTGTGTAATAAACGTTTACAACAGTTGAACCGTCACCTTCAACAAGAACATTTTTATCGGAAAGAACATTGTTAAATTCGAAATATTCCTTTTCATCGCCGGCAACTTCATCGGAAACAGTATCTGCACCGTTTACATAGTTACCTGATCTTGCGTCAAGAACATCATAACCCCAATAGCTGTATCCGTTGTCATCAGCGTTTTCTTTCCAATAAACAACGGTATAGGTAGTATTTGCTTCTGTCCAAATTGCTTTATAATTCAAATCGAATGCGGGAACTTTATTCGGAAGATCGTCTTTTACGCCATCATAATTTCCATCAACATTAAGATCCCATCCCCCGAAAACATAACCGGGTTTTACAGGGTTGTTTATAACAAACTGGGTTCCGTAACGGGCATAAAGGGGGTCAACTCCATAACCTCCGTCAAGGTCAAACTTGATGAGGTAATAATTTCGGTCATAATAACATTCAAAAACTGTACTTCCGTCCGCCGCAACCGCTTCGGGAATATGATAAATTTTTGAAAAGCCATTTGTATCTCCCGCATGAGATTTTATTTCATCATCGGTAATAATTGTTCCTGTTTCAGCTTTGTCTGTAAAATAGCGTGAAGGATCTTCGGTATAAAGGTCGTCGTTTGTGTTCTGGAAGAAATATTTTATCGCGTAATCAACTAAACTTGCTTTATAAAATACTTTAATTACAATATCTTCCTGAATATCCTGATAATCCAGTTCAAGAACTGTTGCATCATCATCATATAAATCGCCGTCATTTTCCTGGTCAATTTCGTCGCCGTTATAAAAAGGCGCATATCCGAGGAATGTAGGGGTAATAATCTGCTGATGGAAATTTGTTCCTCTTTGTATTGTTGCAATATACGGACCAAGAATCTCTTTTTCTTCGCCATTATCTTTGTAAGATTTGTGGTCAAGATGTTTTATTGTTATAGTAACAAGGTCTTTTTCGCCGTCCCCATCCGCAAGGAGTTTTTCCGATTCTTCGGAAATTCTTTCGAAGGAAAAAGTTCCGGCTTCTTCGGTGGGTTCTTCGGGTTCTTCCTCCTCGGAAGATTCTTCATAAAGTTCTTCCTCTGCGGGTTCCTCTTCCGGGATTTCTTCCCCGGTTTCTTCCTCAGTCGGTTCTTCTTCGGAGAATTCTTCTTCAATCAGTTCTTCTTCCGGTTCAACAATTTCCATTTCGGAAACAAGGATCATTTCCTCTTCGGTTTCGGGCGCGGAAATATTTTCTTCCTCGCGGATTAAAACGGAAAGAACGTTTGTGAAAACTTCGCCTTCCGCATGGGTTATTTTGCAGCGGATGGATGCTGTTCCGGAAAGTTCAAGGATGTTTTTGACAAGAGCATAGGAAACTTCGCATTCCGGGGCGGTTTTATCATAGATATTCGCCCAGATTCCGTTTTCGGAATCCGCAAGAATCTGCCATTGGTAAGAAAGAGCTTCCCCTTCAAAAACCGCGGAAACAACTTTTTTATCAACGTCGGAAATGTAAATATAATCCGCAATTTCTTCGTTGAATTCAATATATGCGGAATCTTCAAGGGCTTTTACCGGAGCGACGGGAATAAACATGGTTACAACAATACAAAGGCAAAGAATAAACGCCATTGCTCTTTTTTTCATTTCCGCCACTCCTTTCTTTATAATATAGTATAAATATTAATTATTTTACTTTACTCCAAGCCTCCGCCGGGGTCATATCTCCCGCCTGGATTGCGTAGGCTTTGAAAATAATTTTTATGTCTTTAAGACCGCTTATTTCCTTGCGGGTGATAAATTTGCTTACGGTAATTTTTCCGTTTTCGGCAACAAAGGGGAATTTTTCAAGCGCTTCGTTCGGTTCAAGTTCAATATAATATGCATAGCGGTTCCCGGTTTTTTCAATAAAAGTCCAATCGCTTGCAACGGACCAGCTGAGCAGATTTTCGTCTTCGCCGTCTGTTTTATCCGTGTTTTCGATTACGAAAGTTTTGCTGTCCGTTGTTTCCCAATTTCCCGAAAGTTCCGCTTCAACAATTACGTAAACCGAAACTTCGCTTGCGGAAAAAGAAACAGCCGCGTTTTTAATAAGATCAACGCCGGGAACGATTATTGCGGTTTTGCTGGCGTTGGAAAAGCTTCCGGTTTCCTCAAGGGTAAGATTTCCGAAGGAAGCAACCTTTGCGCTGTCGTTTCCGTCGGCGCTTGTTGTGTATCTTGCATAAATCCCGCTTGAAAAATGTACCGAAAGCAAAGTAAGGCAGAGAAGAACTCCGGCAAGCACCATAGGAATATTCATCTTTGCCCTTTTTCTGCGCGCCATGTTCTTTTCCGCCTCCTTTTTAAATTTTTTAAATTAAATTTCGTCTTTAAGACGTTTTATTTCGTCGATAATCGCCTGCATTTCCTCGTCGTCCTTTTTGACTTCCTTCATATGGGGAACTTCCACAAGAAGAATCGCGCCGCCGATGAGCAGGATTATTCCGACCGGCGTTTTGAGGAAGCTTACGACCGTTCCGAGATGCGGAATCCAGAAAAGAACTCTTCCGAGAACGTCTTCCCTGCTTATTGGTTCGTCCTCAACGTTGTTTGCGTCGCCTTTTGTAACAACTTCATCTTTTCCGATTCCGACGACCCTATGGACAACAAGGCTGCTTCCGCTTTCAAAAACAACGATATCGTTAAGGTCGAATTCATCGGTTTCCTTGACGATAATGAGGTCGCCTTTTGAAAATTCCGGTTCCATGCTTCCGGAAAGAACAACAGCCGCGCCATAGCCGAAAGGCATTGGCAGATTGTTTCCGACGAGGTTTTTTGCGTTGAGCATATAGGCGTTCACGCCTATTGCCGTTCCTATAATTATTAATAATATAAATCTTAAAACATTTTTAATAAGTTTCTTTTTGTTTTTCAATTTTTCGAAGCCTCCGTTTTGGAACGCTTTTCTTCTTTCATTCTGTAAACCAGAATTATGATAAGGAACAAAGCCGCGCCCACAGCAAGGGAAATCCAGATTGAAAGAATGCTGTTGTCGCCGGTATCCGGAGGAACAAGTCCTTCGTCGCCGCCGGGTTCGGTTCCTTCTTCCGCAACGGCGGTTGTTGAAATCACTATTGTGATTGTGATATCCTCTTCCGCCGCAAGATTTCCGAGGAAGGTATCGTATTCGTCGTTTCCGCTTTCAAAAGGCCAGCGCCAGTCAAGGGTATAATAGGTGTATCTTCCCGGGGAAAGGGAAGCTTCGTCCGAAGCGGTATCAAGAACCGGAACACCGACCCATTCATCCGGTCCGCCGACTATCCATTCTTCGTCATAGCGGGAAATTCTCGCTTCAATCGGAATCATATTGTCGCCGGGAGTTATGAACGCATCGACGTTTAAAGTATAGGTTATTTCGGTGTCGCCGCTGTTTTTAAGCTTGAACATATAAGAATTTTCCGTTCCCGGGGCAACGATTTTTTCGCCGTTGAAGCTTTTTGCGGTAACGAAGCCTTCGCCGTTTTCATAGGCAACCTTGAAGATTTCGACTTCCGTTTCGGTTTCCCAGACAACTTCGTTCTGGTCGGTTACGGTGAAGCCGGCGGAAGTGTAGTTCGAGGAATTGAGGGTTTCGGCGGAAAAATAATCCTTGAAAAAGGTTTCGCCTGCGGAAAGGGGTTCTTCGTTTTCCGGGAAAGAAACGGTCTGGTCGTACCAGCTTTCCGGAGCGATTTCAATCGCTCCTTTATCGTTCATGTTATACTGGTTAAGAACGCTTGCAAGGGCGATTGTTGTTGTTGAAGAGGCAACAAGAAGAAAAACGGCAAAAATAAGGAGCCATTTTGTTATTCTTTTTTTCATGAAAAATCGCTCCTTTCGAATACATTTTATGCTTTACCTTGGGGGAAGGTGGGTTATAATTTCCTTTTGGATACAACCCTTTTTTTGATTTGCAGATATGTCGGGGATATTCCTCCTCCGAGGAGGTTAAAAAACGTCACATTACGGTATGGAACGGTCTTGACCGTTCCGCAAGCGAAGAATACGCGAAAGCCCCTCATCCGTCAAAACCTTCGGTTTTGCCACCTTCCCCCAAGGGAAGGCTTTTAGAGAAATCCCTCCGCCACTTCGTGGCCCTCCCCCCTTTAGGCAAGGGGGGCTTTTGTTTTCGGGTTTTGGAAAGCGCAAAAGTCTTTTAAAGGTTTTTGCGTTTTTCAAGAACCGAAAGAACCCCGGCTCCGACCTCTGCCACGTTGGGGCAGAGCCGGGGTTTAAACATTTCAGTTAACATATTTTAGAGAAAGAGAGATATGTTAGGGATTAGTCAACCTGGGTTACAGTAATTGCGAGTTCGAATTTGGTATCAATGCAATAATCTGTAAATTCGACAGGAGCTTTAAAAGTATCACCATTAAGTTTTACAACAGTGAAATTATCTGCATCGCCAACGCCGTCAATTCTTGCTGCAATAAGCATACCAAGAATGGTATCAGCTGCATCGCTCTGTCCTTCAAAAGCCCATGCCCAAGTGATTACTTCATCTTCAAGACCAACAGTAGCCAAATTGGTGTTGGGAGTAAATGCTTTTACGCCGTCCAAGGTATAAGTAGTGATACCAGCAGAATATGCAGAAGAATAAGTGCTAATCTGTCCTGCAATCATATCAGCAATTGCTTTAAGGGTATCAACAGTTGTTGCCTTGGAAGTACCATCATAATTGGTGGTTGTACCGGCAAGATTGAATTTTACAGGATAATAGTTGTTTGCAAGTTCAGCTTTATCTTCAAGGGTGTAGTAAACAGCACCAGAAACCCAAGCTTCTGCCTTTTTGAAGGTAACACCGGAATCGGTGGAATAGTAAAGATTGTCTTCTGCTTTATATTCAGTGAAGTTTGCTTCGCTTACAAGACCAGCTTTAACAGGAATCATTACACCATAGGTACCAGAAGCAAGGAAAATGTTCTGAATTTCAAGTTTGTCGATTTTAATTTCACCGGATACTTCAGGAGTACCATTGATAGAGAAAGTAAAGCCGTCATCATTTTTAGTGCCGGGAGCAAGAACATCATCACCATCAACTGCGTCAGTAGTGTTGTAAGAACGAACAGTTGCTTCTGCATCATTGTTTACAGTGATTGTGTTAGCATCTTTTTTAGAGTAAGTATCACCGAAAAGGTTACCTACAACCTGGAGTTCAACTCCCCATTTTGCAACTCTTGCTTCATCTTTGGCTTCGCTGGTGGTTACATATTTTGCGAAGGTGCCGCTGATGGTGCTGGTGGTAAGAAGAACCGCTACCAGGAGAGCGGAAGCTGCTCTCATCATTCTGTTTTTACGCATTTTCGTAAATTCTCCTTTCGTATTGTTCCTTTCCAAAGGGAACAATTGAAAAATTTTTAATTCTTCCCCGTTTCCGGGGAAAATATATCCTTCCGGCGTTTCCTCCGGAAAGTCTTTTTATCATCCCCGGGTTACGTGGCTTCCGAGGGAAGAATAAATCGACAAATTAATTTTCGTTTTCGCCGTTTTCGGCGGAAACTGCGGCGGCTTTTGCTTTTTCCGCGCGGAGTGCTTCAAGTTCCGCAAGAAGAGCATCGGTATCCGCCTGTTTGTTCTTTTCATAGATACGGCGTCTTATCACGTCATAGGAAATCAGAAGAACAATCGGAAGAACGACGCAGACGATAAGTCCGGTTGTGGTCTGCATGAACATTGCGACGTTTCCCGCGCCGGGAATTCTGCTTTTGTAAATTCCGACAAGGTCTTCGCCCGGAACGGAAAGTTTATCTTCCGTGTTGTTGTAATCACCCTTTGTTCTGAAGGCGATTCCGCCGTTTTCGGAAACAATTTCGGTGACTCTGTGGGTTACGATTGTTGTACCGTTTCCGGCAGGGTCAAAGAAGGAAATTACGTCGCCGACCTTAACTTCCTCCGGATCGATGGTTTTGTTGATTATAAGGTCGCCCGCTTCGATTTCCGGATACATTGAATCGGTAAGGACGATAAGCGGAAAAATTCCGCCTATGCTCGGAACTTCGTCCTTATTGGTGAAGCTTTTTACAATAAGAACGAGGTTGATGATAAGAATCGGAACAAGAATCACGCACAGAACTGTTCCGACAACGGTAAGTATGTTGTGCGTCAACGAGGCTTTTTCTTTTTCCATTTTTGTTTCCTCTCTTTCGGCAAAAACTTTCTTCAAAGGAACCTTTCTGCAAAGATCCGACAGGACTCTTTATTGTCCGCGGAGCGGACAATACAAAAGGCGCCTTTTGATACTTAATTTAAACTTAAAGTTAATTATAATGTAGCACTTTATTTAAGTAAAGTCAAGACATGGGAAAATATGGCGGCTTTTGTCGCCGCAAAACCGGTGTTTCACCGGAAATTATATCTTTTTTTGAAGAATTTTTCAAAAAAAGGCGCAGGATGTATTATAAAAAGCGCGAAATGCAAAAAATTTTTCCAATTTTGTGATATACTTATTTGCAGGAAAGATTTTTTCATGGGGGCGGTGGTTGTTTTGCTCAAAATCGGAATCTGCGACGATTCTTCCGAATTCATCCGGGAAATTGAAGAATTGATAAAAAGCTGGAAATCCCTTCCGGAAAACGCAGTTATAAAAACTTTTGAAAACGGCGACAGCCTTGTTTCCGCCCATCACAGCGAAAACTTCGATTTTATTTTTCTTGACGTTGTGATGCCTTTTATTGACGGAATTGAAACGGCGAGGGAAATCCGCGCTTTTGATAAAAAGGCGAAAATCGTTTTTTTGACCTCCTCCCCGGAATTTGCTTTGGATTCATATTCGGTGAAGGCAAGCAACTATCTTTTGAAGCCCATTGAAAAAAGCGCGCTTTTTGAATGTCTTGACGATTTATATTCCGATTTTGCGGAAGATTTTTCGGGAATTGCGGTCAAAAGCTTTTCGGCAATTTACAATATCCCTTTCCACAACATCGAATACGTTGAGGCGATGAACAAAAAGGTTATCGTATATCTTTGCGACAAAAAGACTATCGAATCTTCCGAACCTTTTTATATTTTTGAGGAAAAACTTCTTCCTTTTCCGAATTTTTTCAAATGCCACCGAAGCTATATCGTAAACATCCACAGAATCGCTTCTTTTGACCCGAAGGATATTTTCATGCGAAACGGAAAAACCGTTCCGCTTTCGCGAAGCTGCAAAAAGGTTTTTGAGGAAACTTATTTTGAGGTACTTTTCGGAAAGGCGGGGGATTTTAAATGACGCAGATTTTCTTCCTGCGGTATATCTCGCTTCTTATTTTCGGAATCACCCTTTCTTTTTCTTTTGCGGGAATAAACTTCAGCAAAAGGAATATTCTTCTTGAATTTTCGGTTTTGCTTTTGAGCACGGTTCTTCAGGTTCTTGGTTTTTTGCTCTTCGGCGAAGATTTTGTCTGGAAGGCATATCCTTTTCTTGCACATCTTCCCATTGCGCTTTTGCTTTTCTTCTTTTATAAAAAACGGATTTCGACGATTCTTGCTTCAATTTCATCCGCATATCTTTGCTGCCAGCCGGCAAAATGGACGGAACTTTTTTATCTTGAATTTTTTGAAAACGAAACTTTTTCCGATTATCTTTATATCGCAAGCCTTGGCCTATGCTGGATTCTTTTTATAAAAACCGTCACGCCATATTCTTCAAAAATTTATAACAAAAACGACAAAAGCGTTTTCATCTTCGGCGTAATTCCGATGATTTATTATCTTTACGATTACAGCATGGCGATTTATACGGACCTTTTGCACAACAACGTCCGTGTTGTAATTGAATTTCTTCCGCTTCTTTTCTGTTTTGTTTATTTCACTTTCTGCCTTGTTTATTATCGGGAATATGAGCAGAAAACGGAAGCTGTTCATAAGGAACAGATAATCCGGATTGTTTCCGAACAGGGCGCAAAAGAAATTGAAACCATTAAAAACAAAGAAAAGGAAGCAAAATTCCTCCGGCACGATATGCGGCATTTTTTCCGGAATCTGCGGCTTTGCCTTTCCGAAGGAAACGTTGAGGAAGCTCTTGAGATGATTTCCGCTTTCTCGGAAAAAATCGAAAGCACCGCGGTTTTGCGCTTTTGCGGCAACAGCACGGTAAATTACGTAATTTCGTCCTTTGCGGAAAAATTCAGGGAAAAGAATATCCGGTTCAGATATTCCATAAAGCTCGATGATATTGACGTTGACGAAATAAGCTTTTCTTCAATAATTTCAAACGCCCTTGAAAACGCATACAACGCCCAGCTTGAACTTCCGGAAGAAAAAAGGCAGGTTGAGCTGATGCTTTGCAGCATGGACGAAAAAATCCTTCTGTCGATAAAAAATCCCTATCTTACGGAACCGGTTTTTTCCGACGGAGTTCCCGTTTCGACAAAAGAGGGTCACGGATTCGGTACCCAGAGCATTATTTATCTTACTGAATCCCTCGGCGGAAACTGCCAGTTTTCCGCGGCGGAAAAAAATTTCATAATAAGGGTCGTAATTTAATAAAATTAAAACGGAAAATCCCCCGCATCCGAGGATGCGGGGGATTTTGTTGACTTAGGGGGAAAAATATGGTATAATTGTTGCGTAAGCAACAGTTGCTTTTGCAACAATTTTCCATTTTAAGCGAAAAGGAGGAAGATTTTATGCCGAAATTCATGAAAAGCCTTAATATAATAAGCCGGTGCCAGTTTGCATACCGTTCAAAAAATTCCGAAGGCGAACTGAGCCCGCTCCACCATTCCCTTGTTCTTGCAATCTGCCGGGAACCGGGACGCAGCCAGGACGAACTTGCAAAAGATATCTGCATTGACAAAAGCGGCGTTGCAAGGGCTCTTGCCTCCCTTGAGGAAAAGGGATTTGTTGAAAGAAAAACCGACCCGGAAAACAAGCGAAAAACCCTTGTTTTTCCGACGGAAAAGCTTCTTGAAAAAATTTCTTCCGTCCGGAAGATAACGGCGGATTGGAACAAACTTGTTTCCGAAGGGATTTCGGAAGAGGAATTTGCGGTTTTTCAGTCCGTTCTTTTCCGGATTGAGAAAAACGCAAGAAAAATTATTGAAAACGAGGAGGCGAAGCCGGAAAAATGAATTTTCTCCTGAAATATCTTGAACCTTTTAAAAACCGGATGCTTGTAGGTTTTTCAATAAAAGTTTCCGGAACGGTTGCGGAACTTTTTCTCCCCTATATAATGACCCATATTCTTGACAACGTAATCGGAACGCTTTTGGTCGAAAAAGTTGTTTTCTGGGGAATCGTGATGATAATCTGCGCGGGGCTTGCCTGCGCCGGAAACATAATCGCCAACAGAATGGCGGCAAAAACCTCGAAGGATTTTTCGAAAAAAATGAGGAAGGATCTTTTTGAAAAGACCCTTTATCTTTCCGAATCCGACACGGACAGATTCACAATTCCCTCTCTTGAATCAAGAATCACAACCGATACTTACAACGTCCATAACTTCGTAAGCATGATGCAGAGAATGGGCGTGCGCGCGCCGATTCTTTTAATAGGCGGACTTGCCATAAGCTTTTTTATGGACCCGAGCCTTGCGCTTATCATGCTTGCGACCCTTCCGTTCATCTTCATCACGGTTTATTCCATTTCCCGGAACGGCGTTCCCCTTTACGCAAAAGTTCAGGAAAAAGTTGACAGCATGGTGCGGGTTGTCCGGGAAGATACCCAGGGAATCCGGGTTATAAAGGCTCTTTCAAAAAACGATTATGAAAACCGCCGCTATGACGAAGTTAACTTCGCTCTTTCAAAAGAGGAACGGAAAGCGGGAACGATAATGGGTTCGGTGAACCCCATTATGACTGTTCTTATGAACCTTGGAATAACCGCCGTTGTTGCGGTAAGCGCCTTCACCGTTCAGAAAGGAATTTCGACCCCGGCAACCGTTATCGCTTTTGTTCAGTATTTCACCCTTATTTCCATGGCGATGATGGTTATTTCGAGAATTTTTGTAATGTACACAAAATGCGCCGCTTCCGCAAAGCGAATTGCGGAAGTTCTTGAAACCCCGGACAGATTCTTCGTCACGGAGGATTCTTCCAAACCGGACAACGAAAATTTTATTTCTTTCGAAAACGTTTCTTTTTCCTATCTTGGAAAGAAAAACAACATCGACAATCTTTCCGTTTCCGTTCCGAAGGGCGGAGCTCTTGGAATAATCGGCGCCACCGGAAGCGGAAAATCCACCTTTGCGAAGCTTCTTATGCGTTCCTATGAGGCGAATTCCGGAAAAATCAAAATCAACGGAAGGGATATAACTTCCTATACCCGCGAGGAACTTACTTCCATGTTCGGCGTTGCGCTTCAGAACGATTTTCTCTATGCGGATACCATCGGGGAAAATATCTCCTTCGGGCGGAATCTTTCCGAAGAACAGATCAGAAGAGCGGCAAAAATTGCCCAGGCGGAAGATTTTATTGAGGAACTTCCGGAAAAATACGGCCACGTTATTGCGCCGAAAGGAACAAATCTTTCCGGCGGCCAGCGCCAGCGCCTTCTTATCGCAAGGGCGGTTGCGGCAAAACCGGATATCATAATCCTTGACGATTCCTCCTCCGCATTGGACTATAAAACCGACGCGGCGCTTCGGAAGGCTCTTGATTCCGAACTTTCCGGTTCCACCGTTATAACCGTTGCCCAAAGGGTAAGCTCCGTCAAAAACTGCGGCGAAATTCTTGTTCTTGATAACGGAAAAGTTATCGGAAGAGGAACCCACGAGGAACTTCTTGAAAACTGCCCCGAATATAAGGAAATCAGCGATTCACAGATGGGAGGTGCTTTTGTTGACTGAAAACAAACCGAAAAACACAAAAGGAATCCTCATCCGGCTTGGAAAATACGTTCTTAACGAATGGCCGCTTTTCTTTTCCGCGGTGATTTTCACCCTTCTTTCAAACCAGCTTTCGCTTATCGGACCGAAATATTCCGGCGCGGCAATCGACGCAATAAGCCTTTCCGGCGGAAGCGACCTTGCCGCCGTTTGGGAAAACGTAATAAGAATGGCAGTCTGCTATGCTCTTTCGGCAATTCTTGCATATTTCCTTGCGGTGATTATGGTGCATTTAAGCCAGAAAATCGTTTACCGGATGAGAAAACAGCTTTTTGAAAAGCTGAACACCCTTCCTGTGGGATATTTTGATACCCACCCAACCGGCGATATCATAAGCAGGATTTCCTACGATATCGACACCATCAACACTTCCCTTTCCCATGACCTTGTTCAGGTTCTGACAAGCGTTTATACCGTAATCGGCTCTCTTGCTTTCATGTGGAATATATCGAAACCGATGATCCTTATTTTTGCATTCACCGTTCCCGCTTCGATTCTTTTCACCCGTTACCGTTCAAAAAAAGTCCGTCCACTTTTCAGCGAACGTTCCAGAAAACTCGGCGAACTTAACGGATTTGCGGAAGAAATGCTTTCCGGAACAAGAAGCATTGAAGCTTACGGAAAACAGGACGTTATTTCCGGAAGATTCAACCGGAGAAACGAAACCGCAATGGAAGCTTATTACAGAGCAGAATACCACGGCGCGACCCTCGGTCCTTCCGTAAACTTCATCAACAATCTTTCAATGTCCCTTGTTGCAATGCTCGGCGGAATCCTTTATATGCTTTCCTTCGGCGGAAAAGTTGAGGAAACGTCGGTTTTCTTCATCACCCTCGGCGGCGTTGCCCAATTCGTTCAGTATTCCAGAAAATTTGCGGGACCCATCAACGAATTCGCGAACATTCTTCACGAATTCCAATCCGCTTTTTCCGCGGCGGAAAGGGTTTTCCGAATCATTGACGAAGAACCGGAACCCGCAGACAAACCGGACGCAAAAAATCTTGAAACAGTTTCCGGTTTTGTTGAGGTAGATGATGTTTCCTTCGGTTACGTTCCGGAAAAACCGATCCTCAAAAACGTTTCCGTAAAAGCCGAACCGGGAAAGACCATTGCGATAGTCGGTCCCACCGGCGCGGGAAAAACGACAATAATCAATCTTCTGATGCGTTTTTATGACGTCGATTCCGGCGAAATCCGCCTTGAGGGAATTCCGGCAAAGGACATAAAGAGAACCGACCTCCGGAAGGCTTTCACCATGGTTTTGCAGGACACATGGCTTTTCCACGGAACGATTTTTGAAAACATCGTTTACGGAAGGGAAAACGCAACTTTTGAGGAAGTAAAAGCCGCCGCAAAGGCCGCAAGAATCGACGAATATATCGAAAGCCTTCCGGAAGGTTACGATACCGTTCTTTCGGATGACGGCGTCAATATTTCAAAAGGTCAGCGCCAGCTTATCACCATTGCGAGGGCTTTTCTTTCAAAAGCGCCGATGCTTATTCTTGACGAGGCAACCTCGAACGTTGACTCCAGAACGGAAATAAAAATCCAGGAGGCGATGAACGAGCTTATGAAAGGAAGAACCTGTTTTGTAATTGCCCACAGACTTTCGACCATTCAGAACGCGGACAACATTCTTGTTGTCCGGGACGGAGCGGTTACGGAACAGGGCACCCACGAAGAGCTTCTTGAACTCGGAGGATTTTACAGCGCGCTTTATAATTCCCAGTTTGCGTAAATTTGAGCACAGCGCAAAAAATCCGATGCTCATGCGAAAAAACAAAAAAAAATAAGGACGGCGGAGCCGTCCTTATTTTTTTATAAGGTTTTGTATTTCGGGATTATATCGCCGCGAATCAAGCTTCCGAGCACGGATTCGAGCATCACTCCATGGCGGGGGTCGCTTCCGTAGCTGAAAGTTGTTTTTACGCAAAGTTCCGCAAAATCCGTCGCTTTTCCGATGGCAATCGGAAGGCTTGCTCCGCCAAGCATTGCGCCGATAAGGACGGACGCAAAAATATCGCCGCAGCCGGGATAATGAACCGGAATATATTCGCAGGGAGAATACCAGAACGAACCCTGTTCCCCGTCGTAACCGATATTCGCAAGGATTCCGGAGGCAAGTTCAACCCCTGTAACAACGATTTTTTGGGGACCGAGATTATGGAGCTTCAGAAGAAGGCTTCTTGCCTCGGTAACGGTAAGGGGTTCGGTTCTGAAATTTTCGCCGAGGAGCATTGCCGCTTCGGTCATGTTCGGAGTTATCACGTCCGCAACGGCAACCAGTTCCTTCATTCGGTTTTGCAGGCTTTTTGTGCAGGTTTTATAGGCTTTTCCGTTGTCGCCCATAACCGGATCGACGATTTTAAGCGAATCCGGATAGCTTTTGAAAAATTCAAGGCAGGAACCAACCTGTTCCTCGCTTCCGAGAAAGCCGGAATATACCGCCTCAAAATCGATATTCAGATTTTTGTAATGTTCAAGGGCGGGTTTTATATAATCCGTAAGATCGCGGAAAACAACTTCGCCGAAGCCGCCGGTATGGGTTGAAAGAACCGCTGTCAGAACCGGGCAGACCTGGTTTCCCATTGCGGAAAGAACGGGAAGGATTACGGATATCGAACATCTTCCGAAACCGGAAAGATCATGTATTGCGGCAACTCTTGCCGGTCTTTTTTCCATTTTTGTACCTCTTAAAAAATAATTTTTTCAAAAAATTCCGGGTATCTGTTTTAAAAATCCGCAGAAAATATTTTTACAAAACATTGATTGGAGGGATTTTTTAATGAACAAAACAGTTTCCGCAATAATGTCCGGCGCCGCCGCCGCGGCCGCTGTCGGAACAGCGGTTTATATGATGAACGGAAGCAGAAACAGCAATATGCGTAAAATGCGGAAAAACGCCGCAAAAACCGTTAAGGCTGTCGGCAGCATTGCCAACGGAATTTCGGGAATTATGCGTTAATTAAGTTCGTCGATTGTAAGGCCGTAGCTTGGAAGAAATTCTTCAACAAAAACCTTTGCTTCCGGAACTTCCATTTCGTTAATGGAATCGAGAATGCTGATTTTCGCTTTTGAAAATTCGCGGTTTCCGGAATTTTCTTCCTCGACGCATTTTATCAGAGCGGAAATTTTATCCGCCGCTTTAAGAAGCTTTAAAAGTTCCGGGTCTTCGTCCGAATGGTCAAAAAAAGGTTTGTAATCCGGGCGAAGATCTTCCGGAAGCATTTCGAGGAGTTTTTTGTTCGCAACGGCTTCAACTTCCTTATATGCTTCCTTAATTTCCGGATTGTAATATTTAATCGGGGTCGGCATATCGCCGGTTAAAATTTCGCTGCAATCGTGATACATCGCAAGCATCACAAGTCTTTCGACGTTGCAGCTTCCGCCGAAGCGGCGGTTTCGCAAAAGACCGAGGCAATGGGCAATCACCGCGGTATCAAGCGTATGAACAGAAAGGGATTCCTGCTGGCTGTTTTTCATAAGCGACCAGCGGAAAATATGCTTCATTCTTGAAATATATGCATAAAATCTGCTTTCCTTCAAAATTTTTTCCTCCCTATGCAACAAAATCGCGAAAAAAACGCACTTATATTATGGAACAAAAAGTTCCCTCCATTTTTCAATAATCCGCAAAAGCCACCACCAAACGGAGTTTACATAAAATATTATAAGACTTTTTTCATCAAAATAACAGTCTTTTTTTGTATCTTCCGATCTTTTGCGGGTTATTTTTTTATTTTTGACTTTAAAAATGCCTTGAAAAGATATATACTGTATATTGGAAATTTATATTTAAACAAAAAATTATTTATATAGCAAAGTCGAGGACAAAATATGCTTAACGAAATCAAAAAATATAATAAAAGCCATTTTTGGTGGCTTTTGCTTCTTTCGGCAATCTGCGCGATTGTAACTGTCGGGCTTGTTGTTTACCGCAACGGCGGAATTTTTACATATTACGGGGATTACAACTGCCAGCAGATAGCGTTTTACATGCACGCCCATGAACTTGTGAAAACCGGACAGATCGGTTGGGACTGGAACACGGATCTCGGAGTGAACTTCATCGGTTCATATTCGTTCTATCTTCTTTTCAGCCCTTTCTTCTGGCTTACCCTGCCTTTTGAAACTTCGGCGGTTCCCTATCTTATGGCGCCTCTTTTTGTGCTTAAATTCATGACCTGCGCCGCAACTTCGTATTTTTATATCATCCGTTTTATTAAGGACAGACGTTTTGCGGTAATCGGCGGACTTCTTTATGCTTTCAGCGGATACTGCATTTATAACCTTTTCTTCAACCATTTTCTTGACGTAGTTGCGTTTTTCCCGCTTATCCTGATAGGGCTTGAAATACTTATCACCGAAGACAGGCACGGACCTTTTGCCCTTGCCGTTGCGCTTAACGCCATTGTCAACTATTGGTTCTTCATAGGCGAAGTTGTTTTCACCGTTCTTTATTTTTTCATAAGAATCACCGACAAAAACGTTTCCGATAAATTCAAAAAATTTATTTTTGTCGGCGCGGAATCGGTTATGGGACTTCTTGCGGCGGCGGTTGTTGTTCTTCCTTCCGTCCTTGCAATTCTTGATAACCCGCGAACCGGAGCGGACAACTTCATAAACGGCTGGAATCTTTGGCTTTATTACAGCGAACAGAGGGTTCCCGCAATTATCGCAAGCTTCTTCTTCCCTCCGGATATGCCCTCTAAGCAGAATATGTTCACCGGACAGGGAGCCCAATGGGCTTCAATGGCCGGCTGGCTTCCCCTTTTCGGAATGAGCGGGGTTATTGCCTATTGCCGCTGCGTAAAAAACGATTGGCTGAAAAAGATGATAATCGCCTGCTGCATTTTTGCGCTTGTTCCGGTTCTCAATTCGCTTTTCATTCTTTTCAACCATTCTTTCTACGCAAGATGGTACTATATGTTCATCCTTATGCTTGTTCTTGCAACGGCAAAGGCGCTTGAATCCTCCGCGGAAGGCGGCGAAAATTCCGTTGATCTCCGGAAAGGTCTTATTCCTTCGATATGCGTAATCGTCGGACTTATCCTCATCCTTTTCCTCACTCCGGTTCATTACAGCGACGGAAACTGGGAACTCGGTCTTCTTTATAACGATTCCTGGTTCTTCCTGAGCGCAGGATTTGCCGTTGTGTGTTCCTTCCTTGCAACGCTTCTCTGGTTCCTGCAAAAGAAAAAATATTACCGGAATCTTCTTGTTCTTCTCACCGCCTGCATCTGCGGAATCTACGGTTTTGCCTATATAAACCTCGGTTACACCTTTGCCGGCGACCATGAGGAAATCATAAACGACGCGGTCGGTCTTGCGGAGGAAATGGAAATCCCCTCTTCCGAAAACGAATTTGCAAGGGCGGATTTTTACGAATGTTTTGAAAACATGGGGCTTTACTGGAACATTCCTTCAATAAGATGCTTCCACAGCGTTGTAACCCCTTCCATTATGGAATTTTATCCCACCGTTGACGTTAAAAGGGACGTTTCGAGCAAGCCGGAATTCAGCCACTATGCTCTCCGGGCGCTTCTTTCCGTAAAATATATTTATTCCGACGCGGAGGAAACCACGGAAAATTCAAATCTCTGCGAAGGTTTTGAATATCTCAAAACCGAAAACGGATATCATATTTTTGAAAACACAAACTATATCCCCATGGGTTTCACCTTTACAAAATACATAACCGAAGACCAGTATTATTCAATACACGAAAGCCTCCGGAGCGAAGTTCTTATCAGTTGTCTTGTTCTTGACGAAAGCCAGGCAAAACTTTACGGACAGTATCTTGAACACGAACTTTCGCCGGAAAAACCCTTCTATTATGAGGATTTCCGGCAGGAGGTGCGTTACAGAAACATCTCTTCCTCCTATAAATTCACTTATGACGAAAACGGATTCACTTCAAAAATCTATCTTACGAAGGATAACCTTGTTTTCTTCTCTGTTCCTTATGAAAAAGGCTGGACCGCTTACGTAAACGGAAAAGAAACGGTTATTGAAAAAGTTGACGTTGGATTCATGGCTGTTTTTGCCGAAAGCGGATTCAACGAGATCGTTTTTGTTTATGAAACTCCCGGACTTAAAGCCGGCGCGGTTATAAGTGGAATTTCCCTTATTGCCCTTGCGGTTTATTGGTTCTTCTTCCGTTTTGAACAAAAACGCAGAATCGACGATTACAACCTTATGACCGAATATCTCGGCGAAAAGGATACTTCCGAAAAGGAACTTTCCCCCGAAGAGGACCTTACAATCGTAAGGAATCCCGCAGACGTTCCTCCCTATCGCGAATACAAAGGCCCACAGGAGAAAATTTTTCCTGAACTTTGAAAAATAATGCAACAAAAACGGAATTTTTTCGCACTTATATAGTGTAAGGAGGTTTGATACCATGAAAAAAATCAGAATTTTCGCCCTTTTGATTGCCCTTGTTCTTGTTCTCGGCGGCTGCAGCGCTTCCAATGACCTTGTCTATGATTCAAAATATGAATCCATGGACGGCGGTTTTTGGATTGAGGAAAGCGAAAACAGTTCCGCGGTTTTCCCCGAATCACCCATGGAAATGCCGGAACTTGAAGCGGAAACAGATTACGTTACCGAAGATTCCCTTCTTGACAATTCCACTTCCGCAGGCGTTTCCGAAGCAAAACCCGCCGGAAACAGAAAACTTATCCGCAAATTCAATCTTGACGTTGAAACCCTTGAATTCGACAAATTTGTTTCCGACCTTAAAACAAAAGTCAATTCCCTCGGCGGTTATATCGAAAGTTCGAGCGTAAGCGGAAATTCCTATAACTATACTTCCAACCGCAGCGCAAACTTCACCTGCCGCATTCCTTCCGAAAAACTTGACGAATTCATAAACGCCATTGACGGTCTCGGAAATATAACATACAGCTATGAGGACGTTTCCGATATCACCCTCAGCTACGTTGACACCGAAGCAAGAATAAAATCTCTCCGTACCGAATATGATCAGCTTCTTGAACTTCTTGCGGATGCGGAAAACATCGACACAATTATTCTTCTCCAGCAGCGCATAACCGACGTCCGCTATGAGCTCGAAAGTTATGAAAGCCAGCTTCGCACTTACGATAATCTTGTTGATTACAGCACCGTTTATCTCAACCTTATGGAAGTTAAAAGGGTTACTCCTTCCGAACCCAAAACCGTTTGGGAAAGAATTTCCGCGGATTTCGAAGACAACATCTACGATATCTGGATTGACGCGCAGGATTTCTTCGTATGGTTCATTGCGAGCATCCCCTATTTCATCATCTGGGCAATAGTTATTGCGGCAATCGTTTTTGTTATTAAATTCTGCCTCAGAAAAAACCCGAAATGGCAGGAACGCAAAGCCGCAAGAAAAGCAAGAAAAGAATATAAAAAAGCGCAGAAACTTGCCGAAAAAGCAAAAGCGGAAAACGAAAATCCCGAAGAAAAATAAAACCGAATAACAAACGAAAAAGCCGTGCTTAATTTTGAGCACGGCTTTTTTTCACATTTCTTTTCCCATATAAATAACGCCGCGGCTTCGGCGGAAACCGCGCTTTTTATAAAAATCCTCGTCTTCAAGATTGGTCATTAAAACCGTTTCGCGGATTCCCATTCCTTTGAGTTCCCTTTCAAATTCCGCAAGAAGTTCCGTTCCGATTCCCTTTCCCCGGAGTTCGTTTTTTACGCAGAATTCCTTGATGTTAAAAATAACTCCGTCGAAATACTGTTCCTCTTCTCCAAGAATCATTCCGGTTATTCCTTCTTCGTTATATGAAACGATTCCGTAAAAACCGCCGTTTTTTATCATTTGGGAAAGGCGTTTTTCGGCGGTTTTTTGGGTCCATTTATCGTACCAGGGGTCGGAATTGAATGTTTCGGCATATATCCTTGCAAGTTCGGGCAAATCTTCGATTGTGATTTTTCTGTAATCCATTGTCTTACCTTTTCCTTAAATTGATAAAAATATTTTATCCCATATTTCCCGCCCCGTCAATAGGTCTTTGCCAGTCTTCCGTATGGGAAGCTATATCCGCGGCGATAACCTTGTTTTCGTAAACATAGAGCGTTGCAAAAACTTCCTCTTTGCCCTCTATCGGATAGACGTATTTTTTTACCTTTTTTCCAAGATACGGCGAAAGATCGAAGCCGGATTCTTTTTGGATTTCGTTATATTCCGAAAGGATTTCGTCAAATTCTTCCGGAAGAAGAATTTCTTCAACAAGGGAGGGTTCCTCCGCCGTTTTAAAGCCTTTTGAGGCGATGTATCCCGTTCGTTCTTCGTTATTCGTTACCCGCAGGGAAATTGATTCTGCGGCGTTTTTGCCGCTTTCTCCGGCAAAGAAAAGTATAACGGCGATCACAGCCGCAAGAACGACGCAGGCTGTTCCGAGGATTTTTGTTCTTGTTGTTTTTATTGAAGCGGTAAGCATTGAATCATCTCCGGAATTGCAGTTTTTGGAAGGCTTTTTCAGGAACTTTGCAAAACAAAAAAAGCCCCGTCAATAATATGACGGGGCTTTTTTAACTATTCGGAAAAATTATTCTTTTTCTTCGGTCATCCACTGTTTTGCTTCTTCGATTACAGCCTGTTTAAGGGTTTCGTCGCGAAGTTCTTCATAGTGGTCGAATGCAAAGGTGAAGGAACCTCTGCCCTGGGTGGAGGAACGGAGAGAAGTTGTGAAATCGTGCATTTCGCTCATGGGAACTTCTGCTTCAACTTCGGAATAACCGTCTTCGCCGTCAACGGGGTTCATACCGAGAACACGGCCGCGGCGTTTGTTTACGTCGCCGATGATATCGCCGGTGTGGTCATCCGGAACGATGACTTTGAGGGAGCCGATAGGTTCAAGGATTGCGGGACCTGCCTGGGGAATACCTGCTTTGTAAGCAAGCCTTGCAGCCATCTGGAAGGACATATCGTTGGAGTCAACGGGATGGTAGGAACCGTCAACAAGTCTGCCGAGAACGCCGACCATGGGATAGCCTGCGAGCATACCGGTTTTGCATGCTTCGCGGAGACCTTTTTCAACTGCGGGGAAGAAGTTTCTCGGAACGGAACCGCCGAATACTGCTTCTTCGAATACCATTTCTTCGGATTCGGTAGGCTCGAATTCGATCCAAACGTCACCGTACTGGCCGTGGCCGCCGGACTGTTTCTTATGTTTACCCTGAACTTTAACCTTTTTGCGGATGGTTTCACGATAAGGTACGCGGGGTTTTTCAAGACCGAGTTCAACGCCGAATTTGGATTTGAGTTTGCTGCAGATTACGTCAAGATGCTGTTCGCCGAGACCTGCAAGGATCTGCTGTTTGGTTTCTGCGTTGTTTTCGTAAGCAACGGTTGCATCCTCTTCCATGATACGAGCAAGAGCGCCAGCGATTTTGGAATCGTCGGTTTTGCCCTTGGGATACATTGCCATTCTGTAGCAGGCATAGGGGAATTCGGTTTTTTTGCAGGAAACAACGCGTTTCGGATCGCAAAGGGTATCGCCGGTTTCTGCGTCTGCAAGTTTGGTGATTGCGCAGATATCGCCTGCGTTTACTTCATCAACGGGTTCCTGGGTTTTTCCGTGCATAAGAACAAGTTTGCCGAGTCTTTCGGGGTTGCCGGTTCTTGCGTTGGTAACTGCGGAAGCTGCGTTGAGAACGCCGGAAACAACTTTTACGAAGGAAAGTTTTCCTACGAACGGGTCTGCAACGGTTTTGAAAACGTATGCTGCAAGAGGTTCGTCTTCGGTGCAGTTAAGTTTAACTTCTTTTCCGTCAGCATCGGTTGCGGTTTCGGAAGCAACTTCTTCTGCGGAGGGGAAGATTTTTTTGAATTCGTGGAGAAGCATTTCGATTCCGCGAAGAGTTACGGAGTCGCCGCAATATACGGGAGCGATGATGCCTGCCGCAACGCCTTCTTCAAAGCCGCGGAAACGTTCTTCTTCGGTGAATTCTTCGCCGTCGAAGAATTTTTCCATAAGTTCGTCGTCTGCTTCTGCGATTGCTTCGTTGATTGCGTCTTCAAGTTCTTCGATCATCGGGTCATCGGGAAGATCAACTTTGGTGCTCTTGCCTTTTGCGTCGAAGGTAAATGCTTTTTTGGTGATAAGGTCAACGTAAACGTCGCCGACAGGAATTACTGCGGGACATACTGCGTTACCGAATTTTTCTTTGAGAGCTGCAAGAACTTTGTTGAAGTCTGCGTTTTCAAGATCCATTTTGGAAACATAGAATGCTTTTGCTTTTTTCTGTGCGGTTGCAAGTTTCCAAGCTTTTTCGGTACCGACAAGAACGCCGGATTTTGCAGAAAGAGTGATGATGACTGCGTCAGCTGCGCGAACGCCTTCATAGAAGCCGCCTGCGAAGTCGAAGAGTCCGGGAGTGTCGATGATGTTTACTTTTACACCGTCATACTCAAAAGGAGCTACTGCGGAGCTTACGGAAATGTGGCGTTTGGTTTCTTCGGGGTCGAAGTCGCAAACGGTATTTCCTTCCGGAACGGAACCGAGTCTGTCGGTAGCGCCGGCCATATAAAGAAGAGCCTCAGCAAGGCTGGTTTTGCCGTCGCCGCCGTGACCGGCAAGTGCGATATTTCTGATATCTTTTGC